>CAYSJU010000019.1:0-37373 GCA_964431495.1 uncultured Planctomycetia bacterium | reverse complement strand
GTGGTGGTCTTTGCTTTGGCAAGCGTGTCCGCGTTTGCGGCCGAAGAAAGCGAAAAGACAACTACCGGCAGCGGCGGTTTTTTTCAGAACATGGCGGACTGCATCGGAAGCTGGGGCAAGTAGGAAACAGGGACGTTTCCGGGAATAAAGGGCGGATGTGTCCCTCTCAAACCTGATAAGGGGGTATGTGATGAGGCGAATAATACCGATCGGATTAGTATTGGTCATTGTTATGGCAACTGTGTCTGCATTTGCCCAGGACGAAACAAAGACAACCACCGGCAGCGACGGCTTCTTCCAGAGCACGGCGGACTGGATCGAAGGCTGGGGCAAATAAGGAACAGGGACGTTTTTAAGAATAAACCCGAAACGGGCCCATCGAGAAATAGAATTTGGAAGATAGATTAGGCTGATTTTGGGAACGCTACTGATAAAAGGGGGGTAATGTGATGCGGAAGGCAATAGTGATTATATTGGTGTTGGTCTTTGTTGCGGCAAGCGTGCCTGCGTTTGCCCAAGCCGGGAAGATAAAAAGTAAAGAAGGTTTTTTTAACAGCATGGCGAACATATTTAGAGGCGAAGGTAAAGCCAAGACAGGTACGGCCACAACGACAAGCGGCAAATCAGGCAGCTCGGTAAGATGAATACTGGGAGATGTCCGAAAGCGGCGCATAAAACGGACAAAGCTTGTACATGAAGGGCTGGATCCCGACAGGTTTTTTCACGGCAGGTATTATGTCGGGTGCAAGGAAGAAGGTTAAAGAGAAGTAAAGATTCGGCCCGATAAACCGCTATCCATATAGGAACACCACGCGAGGCGATACTATCACAGATAATGAAATTCAAGTCAATCCCACACCTGTCCCCAAATAAACGTTAAAAGTCAAAAAGGAAGCTGGGCTTTTGTTGAATTAACACACCTCTCTTGCTATAATATTAATTATATTATGGCAGCTAACTTATTTAGACAAAGTCATTTAGTTATAAAGAGGATTATATCAATGATTCTCACAGGGGCGCTTTTTTTGTCCACCCCCGCCTACGCTGATATGAACATAACTGCCAACCATACTTTAGCCCCGCCATTAGCGGTTCATCCTCCCTGTAGAATAGTCAACGGTATCAGGACAGTATTTGAGATGAAACCAGGCGAGTTACATCGGGAACGCAAAGAGGTATTTGAGGATGCCTTAAAAGCCGATAAGATCCACAGCATTTTAAAGGACCTGTTCCGGACCGGCCTTGCATATCAGGTTAGTATGTACAACGCGTTTGACGCGATAATAGATAAAATGGAAGAGTTCGGATTTAAAGGTTATAAGGGTGAAATAATCTCGGAATTCTATCTGGATGACGAGGAAATTGTTATTAAAATAACGGATAACGGAAAGACCATTGAGTTTGAGTCCGAAGGAAAGCCAAAGATAAGAGAGCGGGACATTGGTAAACAGTTCGGAGGACACGGCCGGGGTGTTCCTTTCATCAAAGCTTATGTTTGGAGTCGCGAAGGGACGCTAAAATGGCACCAGTTGAAGAACGGGACACGGATAGAGATAAGGCTGCCGAGAAAGTGTTTACCATGCGAGATCGAAATAGATGAGGACGATCGTATCGTTATTGAAGATAAAGAAGAGACAAGTGTATGGGACGGGGAAACTGTTAGAAGCGTAAAGGCGGGGGAAACCCCTGGGGAATCTTTTCGTAACAGATGGGCATTCGTGGATATAGGGTTTTTAATGGCCCAGGCGCTTAAACTCCAGATATCAAAACACACCTTGATCTCTCTCGTAAAGGAGCATATAGAGAACAAAGACGGGACGGGTGAGATAATCCTCGAGGGATATGATGTTGAGGGTATAGAAGAAATACGCGATGGCGACCAGATCACAGCTTTTTCTCTGCCAATCATGCGAGATAACAAACCGGCCTATAAACTTGTGTATTCCCTGGCTGAAGCTGAGGCATCCGCTGCGGTAATTCCATTAGGCGAAGGGACGAATGTTTATGTTAAGGCAGAACCGGCCGTAAAGGGATTGAAGGGATCTGTTTTAAAAGAAACCCGGCCAATAGAAGGCATAGACCTGTGGGAAGACCCGGACATAGCTGAAGAATTGGCTGAAATGGAAAATAGTTTGGCAAAAAGCGAAAGAAGGTATTTCAGGCCAGTGGATGAAAGTAAAGTGTCGGATGTTATTAAAAAGGCCAAGGATTATGCTGGTGTTTATGAGCCTGAAAAAGAAGAGACAGATCTGCAGCTTATAAAGAAGACGATCAACAATATTGACGATGTAAAAGCGTTTTTGAGGAACAAAGGCCCATGGTGCTGCCTGACGTTTTTTGCCAAGGAAGATATAATTTTCAATTACGAGCTTAACCTTGAGCCGCTGGGGTACATCTCTCTTAAACAAGCCACAGAAAAGCACATTACGGATATCACCGAGGAAATGAGGGTCAGTATCAGAAAGGCGGTTTCAGAAAGCCTGAGACAGGGAGATGACGTATTCACTCACGGACATCTGCATGACGGGAACATTATGCTTAAATTTGACGATAACGGGAAATTAATGGATATCAAGATGGTGGACTGGAAATACTTAGAGAGAACAGAAATACCCGAAGAAGTTAGAGAACTTTTTTCAGGCAAAAAGGATAATTTATACAGGGCAAGTTTGATACAGAAACATCTGGAGGGATATGATTTTGAGGGGATATATTCATTGGAAGCGGATTTTTCATATTCCAATATGGCGTGGGTCAATCTCAGAAAAGCGGTCTTAACAGGGGCCATCCTGGAAGGAGCCTTTTTATTCGGCGCTGACTTAAGATACACGGATCTAAGGGATTCTGATCTATCCAAGGCCGATTTAGTCAAGGCTGTTCTGAACGGTGCGGATCTGAGGGGGACGACTTTATGGAACGCTGATCTAAGAGACGCGGATTTAAGCGATGCCGACCTGAGGGGCGCTGACTTATTAAACACTGATCTAAAGGGCACTATTTTAATAAATTCTGATCTGCGGGGTGCTGATTTTGATCTGCCTGAGTTTAAAGATGCAGTGTTGCGGAACACTAAATTCAATAGGGATCAAGGACATGTTTTTAAAGCACAGGGATTTCACGTTGTTTACAAGGACCAGTGGTGCGAGGTTACAAGCCCGGATGCAGGGCTAAAGGGCATAGATCTCGGAGAAGATAGAGAAGTTATCGGCATTGCGGACGAGTTTAAGGAGATGGTAGAGGAAATACGCAAGAACGGCATCAAAAATTTTGATGAAACACCATATAAAGAAATTTCGCCTAGAATAAAATTCGGGGACAGGTTTTCGGGGCTGTATCAATACGCAGAGGGCGAACAGGGGTTACAGGTCATTAGAAGAAGCCCCCGGCATAATTTCGATACTTTAAAAGAATTTTTTGAAACGGAAAAACCACGGTTTTGTCCAACATTTTTCGAGCAAGGAAATGACAGATATACTTTTGAACTAAACCTGGCACCGTTAGGGTATGCGACCTTAACCGATATCACAAATAATTTTGCAAAGAATTTTACTGAAGAGATGAGAGAAAGTATCAGAGAGGCTGTATCAAAGAGTTTAAGACAGGGCAAAAAATGGTTTGTTCACACGCACTTACATGCCAGAAATATTTTAGTGAAATTCAATGATACCGGAAATCTAATAGACGTTAAGATAATAGATTCAAAATATATTCGAGAAGCAAGACAGCCGAAGGATCTAAAGGATTATATTGAAGGGAAAAGGGAAGATTTAGTAAAAGCTGTCTTAAAAAGGTGCGGATTGGAAGGGTATGATTTTGAGGGAATTAACATGAAAGAGGCTGTTTTAAGGGATTCTTTTTTAGACTGGGCTAACTTTAGGGATGCTGATCTGGAGAACGCTCAGATGATTTCAACGCAATTAATCGGAGCTGATTTAACAGGTGCTAACTTAAGGGATGCCGACTTGGGAGGGGCTTATCTAACTGGCGCAAATCTAAGGTTTGCGGATTTAAGAGGTGTTGAATTAACAGGACATTTTATCCAATTTGATGAGCTTGGGCATAAAGTAGGGATTATCACAAGGCATGCTAATTTCAATAGCGCTGTGATGGAGGATACGAAATTCGATAAAGATAAAGGTAAAGACTTTGAAAAAAAGGGATATTATGTGGTATATAAAAAGGATTATTGTCTGGTTACAAGCCCTGAGCTGGTCAAGCCCGAGTCTGTTAAGCCTGATAAAGAAAGTGAAGAGATCCATGTCCAGCGTTTCTCAGACAATTTTAAACTTATCCAGGCGAAAGAGGATAAGAAGATTTCTTTTATCGCCCTTGGTACGAGCTGGATCAAGGGGTATAAGAAGGGCAGGTATCTCCAGTATGACGACCTGAACCGGCTGATAATCTCTATAAGACAGTTTTGCGAGGAGATGGGCATAGAATTTATTGATGGAGATGACAGGACAGTGGCGGCCAGGGTGTGCGTTATAAAAAAAGATTCACCGGAGGCCAGGGGTATTGTCCTGGCAGGGGAGGATATCATAGAGTTCATCTATAGTTATTTAAAAGAATCGGGCCTGGAACATGATGAAAACGTCTTGCTGGCAGGCGTAAACAACAGAAGACTGACAACTGACAGTTATATGCGGCTGATGGAAATGCTCGCCTTAACGCTGAAATTATACCGGACCCGGACTATAGACGAAAAAGCTGTTAAGGACCTTCATCCCCGTTTGGGATTTCAACTCAAGTCCAAAAGACGCATCATCTTTGAACCCGATGCCGAACCCATGGATTATGAAAGCCTGAAACACCTGTATAAAGTGCAGATATTCGCTTAATATATGTCCCCCTCAGCTTAGCTTAAAAATAGGGACAGCGACCATTTAAAAAAATGGTCGCTGTCCCTATTTTTCTATTTTTAATTTCATAAATGTGCCGGTTGCGTCTATTTGTGAAAAAGGGTATAATGTCTCGGCAGGAAGGGAGGCATCATGCTCGCAACAGTTGTTATCATTGCGATTCTGGTCATCATTTTCGTGGCAATACACCTCCAGCACAGGACAGATCTGCGGGAGGCGAAAAAGGACCTGGTGTCCTGCGCGGAACTTTATTTCGGTAAAAAACAAGGGGATGTCTGGACCTTTGATAGATCCTTATCCAGGATGAAAGCAGCTATGAGTAATGACATATCCCTGGAACAGAAAAGGGTATTCAGGGATTGCCTGTACGGATATAAGAGAGCCGGTTACTGGCTTCATTTTTCAGATATCGCGCTTATCCTGATGATCCTGGCTGTGATTATACTGAAGGTTATTGGTTCTGTCTCAATGTAATATCAATAAAATGGGAAGAGGAGTAGAATGACAGAGATAACCACAGAGCAATTTTATGTTATTTATGGGGCCATGACCCAGGCTACCGGAGGTCTGATAGCCCTGTTCGGTATTTTTATCGTATACAAGCTGCAGATACAAAGGGACCGGCTGAGGGGGGAAAGAGAGTATTTGAAACGCATGCTTTATCCTGACGATGACTATATTCCTTTGGAAAAGATGCTGGCTAAAGCCAAAGAATTGGCCGCGACCAACCTGAGCATAGCTGAACTTTATGATGATCTGGACAGGTGTGTTGAACATTATCACTGGACGATCAGATACGGCTCTATCGGCATAGGCATAACCGCCTTGATATTCATATGGTTTATTTTAGGGTTATTCCTGCATGCCTTAGTGTCTCATCCGATGACGTATTTCTGGGGGAGTCTGGCTGCTTCTCTTTTTGCGATAATATATATGACATGGTTTATCATCCTGGTCCTCAGAAAAGAAGGCGGAGAATATTCCAGATGATCCGTATTTTAACATAATTAAGGAGGCATGAAGTGAGCGGGATTTTTGGAGCTATTTCCAAAGGCGATTGTTCGGAAGTTCTGTTTTATGGAACGGATTATCATTCACATCTGGGCACCGAATATGGTGGCATGGCGGTTCTGGGAGAAGATTTCCAGCGACAGATCCACAGCATAGCCCAGAGTCAGTTCAAATCTAAATTTTTCGAGGATTTCAAGTTAATGACCGGCAAGAAGGGTATCGGGGTGATCTCTGACAGCAATGAACAGCCGATATACCTGAACTCCAGGTTCGGACCATTTTGTATCGTTACCAGCGGGCTGATCAAGAACAGCGAGGAACTGGCGAATGATCTTCTGGAGAAAGGGATATCGTTCAGCGAGGTCAGCAAGGGCGCGGTAAACGTAACCGAACTCATAGCGAAGTTGATCAACCGGGGCAATGACATAATCGACGGGATCGAAAAAATGTTTGACATCATAGACGGTTCCTGTTCTCTTTTATTGCTTAACAGGGACGGGATCTATGCGGCCAGGGACAGGTTGGGATATACGCCGCTTGTAGTCGGTAAGAGGGATGATGCTTGGGCGGTTACCGCGGAGACAAGTTCGTTCCCGAACAACAGGTTTGAAACAGTGGAATTTCTTGAGCCCGGTGAAATAGTCCTGCTCGGCGAAGACGGCCTGGTCCAGAAGAGCCCTGGTAACAGGACAAAACAGATCTGCGCCTTTCTCTGGATATACGCAGGGTTCCCAGCGTCGGATTATGAAGAGATCAACACGGAGATCGTAAGGGAGAAATGCGGAAGGTTTCTGGCACAGGGGGATAAGGATGTAGAAGTGGATCTTGTCGCGGGAATCCCGGATTCAGGCAGCGCGCATGCCATTGGATATGCCATGGAATCGGGGAAGCCTTACAGGAGGCCTCTCGTCAAATATACCCCCGGCTACGGCCGGAGTTATACTCCGCCGTCACAGGAAACCAGGGATACTATCGCGGCCATGAAGTTGATACCTATTAAAGACATAATCAAAGACAAGAGAATAGTCATGTGTGAGGATTCCATAGTCAGGGGTACCCAGCTTAAGAACTTTACCGTGAACAAATTATGGGAGGGAGGAGCTAAAGCGGTGCATATCAGGCCCGCCTGCCCGCCGCTCATGTTCCCCTGCAGGTTCTGTCTTTCAACCCGCAGCATACATGAACTGGCTGCCCGTAAAGCGATCCGCAGTCTTGAGGGCCATGATATCGAAGATGTATCGGAATACGTGAAGCACGGAACGGAAAAATATAAGAACATGGTGGAATGGATACGTAAAGATCTGAACGTTACTACTCTGAGGTATCAGACGATAGATGATATGGTAAAAGCGATAGGACTGCCAAGAGAGAAGCTCTGTCTGTATTGCTGGAACGGTGAATGTCCGGTTCAGGGGACATGCAGGAGCGCTGCTCAGGAGGCGGAGCGCATAGCCAGGGATGCGCAAGGGAAGCATCTTTAATGAAAAAGACACAAAAAACAAGAATAGCTTTAGCCCAGATAAATCCCACCGTAGGAGCCTTGGAAGCTAACCGTGATAAGATAAAGGACTATATCGGAAAAGCAAAAAAGAACATGGCCGATATGGTTGTGTTCCCGGAACTGGCCATATGCGGATACCCGCCGGAAGACCTCCTGTTAAAGCCGCATTTCATAAGGGACAATGTAAGGATGCTGAATTCCCTTAAAAGATGTACTCGTGGTATAACCGCGGTAATAGGCTTTGCCGATATTGACGGAAGGAGAAAAGTGTACAATGCCGCGGCAGTTCTTCGTAACGGGAAATTGAAGGGTGTTTACCGGAAGAATGAGCTGCCGAATTACGGCGTTTTTGACGAAAGGCGTTATTTTACTCCCGGCAATAAGAGCGGTGTTTTCAGGATGGGGGAGGTTGTTTTCGGGGTTAATATTTGCGAGGACATATGGACGGATAAAGGCCCGTATAGGGAACAGGCTAAAGCGGGCGCTAAGCTTTTCCTTAATATTTCAGCTTCGCCGTATCACGCAGGCAAAGGTGAAGAGAGACGCAGGTTGCTGTCGCGGAGGGCCCGGGAGGTAAGATCTTTTGTTTGTTACACGAATCTTGTGGGCGGCCAGGATGAACTCATTTTTGACGGAAGAAGTCTTGTGCTCGGCCCCGCGGGAAGGACTATCGCTTCGGGCAGGGAATTTGAGGAAGACCTTATTTTTGCCGATCTGGATATACCGGTCCCCTCCGGGCGAAGCAGGAAGAAGGATCAGGGAAGGCCGCCAATACCGGCTTCTCGTCACAAAAAGTTGAATCGGGTAGAGGAGATATACAGCGCCCTGGTCCTTGGGACAAGAGATTATGTAAAGAAGAACGGGTTCCGGAAGGTCGTGCTGGGGTTGAGCGGGGGCATGGATTCGGCCCTGACCGCGGTGATCGCATATGATGCGCTGGGAAAAGAGAATGTTATCGGACTGTCCATGCCGTCACAATATTCTTCCAGAGGAACCGTGAGCGACGCAAAAAAGATAGCGGATAATCTCGGCATCAAGATGATACAAATACCGATAAAGCGCATCTTTGGCGCTTATATGAAGATCTTAAAGAAAAAATTCGCCGGAAAAAGGCCCGATGTTACGGAAGAGAACCTTCAGGCCAGGATAAGGGGAAACCTGCTCATGGCTTTTTCGAACAAATACGGATGGCTTGTTCTTGCCACGGGCAACAAGAGCGAGACCGCTGTAGGCTATTGCACCCTTTATGGCGACATGGTGGGAGGGTTCGCTGTTATAAAAGACGTTCCTAAGACCCTTGTGTATGAACTTGCCGGCTTCGTGAATGAAAGAAGCAAGAGGGGATTGATCCCGCAAAGTGTTTTCACCAGGCCGCCTTCAGCTGAGCTGAAGCGCGGACAGAAAGACACTGATTTACTCCCTCCTTATGATTTCTTGGACCCGGTTCTGAAAGCTTATATAGAAGAAGATAAGGGTTTTTATAAGATCAGGGAAAAAGGGGTAAAACCCGGACTCTTGAAAAAGCTCATAAACATGGTTGACAGGAACGAATATAAACGCCGGCAGGGCCCGTCCGGTATCAAGATCACTCCCAAGGCTTTCGGGAAAGACAGAAGGCTCCCGGTCACGAACCGTTACAGAGAGTCCGGTAGATAGGGGACGTCCCACTCGGGGACCCCCCTGAGAACGCAATACGGGTATTTTCCTTGATAAATATGGTGTTTAGTGATATAACATTACCCGATCGAGGTGTTTTGGGAGGCAAAGAAGCCCCTGAACTGAAGATGTTCAGGGGCTTTTTTCTTAGAAAATGGAAACGTATAAAGCCAGGGTTAAGATAGCTTTAGAGGATGGAAAGATATTCGAAGGTTTTTCCTTTGGCGCAGCCGGAGAAAAATACGGAGAAGTTGTTTTTAACACCAGCATACAGGGATATCAGGAGATACTCACAGATCCCTCCTACAAAGGCCAGATCGTCACAATGACCTACCCGCTTATCGGCAATTATGGAGTAAATTTCGAAGATGTGGAATCAAAAAGTATTACGGTTGAAGGATTTATAGTCAAAGAATGCAGCCGGATCGCGTCTAACTGGCGTTCAGAGAAAATGCTGGATGATTACCTTAAGGATAACGGGATAATTGGGATAGAAGATGTTGATACCCGCGCTCTTACCAGGCATATAAGGATGCAGGGCGCGATGAAGGCGGTCATTTCTACCGAGGATATGGATAATGACAGCCTGGTCCGTAAAGCCGCGGCTTCGCCCGGGCTGGTCGGCAGGGATATTGTCAAGGAAGTGACCTGTTCCGAACCATATGACCGGAATGAGAAAGGGAGCATCAAAGTCGCGGTCCTTGATTGCGGCGTTAAACACAATATATTGAGACATCTGGAGTCCAGAGATTGCGCGGTTACTGTTTTTCCGGCCAAAACAGGTGCTGAGGCCATTTTAAAGATAAAGCCGGACGGGATACTGCTTTCGAATGGGCCGGGAGACCCGGAAGGAGCTCCCTATGTGTTTGAGACTGTCCGGGAACTTTTGGGAAAGGCGCCGGTTTTCGGCATATGCCTGGGCCATCAGATGATAGGCCTGGCGCTCGGCGGCAAGACTTATAAATTGAAGTTCGGGCATCACGGAGGGAACCATCCTGTTAAAGACATGAGGACGGAGAAGGTCAGCATAACCGCCCAGAACCACGGGTTCTGCGTGGATATTGATTCAGTAAGGTCAAAGGGCGTGGAGATAACACATATGAACCTTAACGATAATACCGTGGAAGGCATGGAAAGCGACAAGCTGAACTTTTTCAGCGTGCAGTTCCATCCCGAAGCAGGGCCCGGGCCGAACGAAGCGGCTTATCTGTTTGACAGGTTTATCGATAATATCAGGGAAAAAAAATAGAAGGGCGCGAGAGACGGTTTATGCCGAAAAGAGAAGATATAAAAAAGATCCTGATGATTGGAGCAGGGCCCATCGTTATAAGCCAGGCCTGCGAGTTTGATTATTCAGGCACCCAGGCCTGCAAGGCGCTTAAACAGGAAGGGTATGAGGTGATCCTTGTAAACTCGAATCCCGCTACTATCATGACGGATCCTGACATGGCCGACAGGACGTATATTGAACCTGTCACGCCGGAAACGGTCGAAAAGATAATTAAAAAGGAAAGACCCGACGCGTTGCTTCCCACACTCGGAGGCCAGACCGGCCTTAATACCGCGATGAAACTCCACGAGATGGGCGTTCTCGACAAATATAACGTGAAGATGCTCGCCGCTGATTACGAGGTCATCAAAAAAGCCGAAGACAGGAAATATTTCAAAAAGGCCATGGAGAAGATAGGCCTTGATATCCCCGAAAGCGGTCTGGCCTATAACATGGAAGAAGCGATAGAAGAGGCTGAAAGGATCGGTTTTCCGGTTATTGTCAGGCCCAGTTTTACCCTGGGAGGGACCGGCGGCGGCGTGGCGCGCGACATGAAAGAGCTCAAAGATATAGCTTACATGGGGCTTAAGAACAGTATGATCAGCGAAATACTCATAGAAGAGTCCATCATTGGCTGGAAAGAGTATGAGCTGGAAGTGATGAGGGATAAAAAGGACAATGTGGTCATCGTGTGTTCCATAGAGAACTTTGATCCCATGGGCATACACACCGGGGACAGCATAACAGTGGCGCCCCAGCAGACGCTGACAGATATGGAGTATCAGAGGATGCGTGATGCCGCCATCGCGATCATAAGGGAGATAGGTGTTGAGACCGGCGGATCGAACATACAGTTCGCGGTAGATCCCCGGGACGGCCGCATGGTGGTCATAGAGATGAACCCCAGGGTCTCGAGAAGTTCGGCCCTCGCCAGTAAGGCCACGGGATTCCCGATCGCGAAATTAGCCGCTAAACTGGCAGTCGGATACACGCTGGATGAGCTTCCTAACGACATAACCAAGAAGACACCGGCATGTTTTGAACCGACTATTGATTACTGCGTTGTCAAGATCCCCAGGTTCACTTTTGAAAAATTTCCTCACGCGGATCCAACACTTGGTATATCCATGAAATCGGTCGGGGAGACAATGGCTATCGGAAGGACGTTCAAGGAAGCTCTGCAGAAAGGCCTGAGAGGTCTGGAGACAGGCAGGGCAGGGCTGGATCACCCGAAAAAGGCCGCTGCCCTCAAGGATAAAGAACTTGACGAGTTTCTGAAACGCCCGAACGCTGACAGGATATTTTATATAAAAGAGGCGCTGAAGAGGGGATATGACCTGGGCCGTATCTATGAACTGACGAATATTGACCCCTGGTTCCTGCACAACGTGAAAGAGATCGTGGATTTTGAGAAGGAACTGAAAAAAAAGTTAAAGGGCAGATCCGTTGAGGAATGCAGGAAAGACAAAGGGATCCATTCTCTTATCAAAAGGGCCAAGCGGATGGGGTTCAGCGATCAGCAGCTGGGACGCATGATGGGACTGGACGAGGAAGAGATACGCTCGCTGCGGAAAGACCTCGGGATAAATGCGGTTTTCAAACTGGTTGATACCTGCGCCGCGGAATTCGAGGCGTATACGCCTTACTATTATTCGACATATGAAGATGAATGTGAGATCGTCCCGTCAGATAAGAGAAAAATAGTGATCCTGGGAGGAGGACCGAACAGGATCGGCCAGGGGATCGAGTTCGACTACTGCTGCTGTCATGCCTCGTTCGCTCTCAAAGAGATGGGATTTGAGACGATCATAGTCAACTCCAATCCCGAGACGGTAAGTACTGACTATGATACTTCGGACAAATTGTATTTCGAGCCTCTCACGTTTGAAGACGTCATGAACATAGTTGACAAGGAAAAACCGGGAGGCGTCATAGTGCAGTTCGGCGGGCAGACACCGCTTAATCTTTCGGATAAGCTTAAAAAGGCGGGCGTGCCCATAATCGGGACAGATGTGGAGTCCATCGCCCTGTCCGAAGATCGGAAGAAGTTCAAGGAGCTTATCCATTCACTCGGCTTCAGGCAGCCTTCAAACGATACTGCTAACTCTACAGAGGAAGCTTTGCGGAAAGCAGATGAAATAGGTTACCCCGTTGTCGTAAGACCCTCTTTTGTCCTTGGAGGCCGCGCCATGAGGATCGTCTATGATCACAGCGCCCTGGAAGAGTTCATGAAAAAGGCGATGGAGGTGTCCCCGGGCCATCCTGTTCTTATTGACAAGTTCCTTCAGAACGCGATCGAAGTGGATGTGGACGCCCTGGGCGACGGAAAGGACGTTATAATAGGTGGGATAATGGAGCATATTGAAGAAGCGGGTATCCACTCCGGTGATTCAGCGTGCGCGCTGCCCCCTCATACCATGACCGAGAAGGTCATCCAGGAGATCATAAGAGAGACCGGGCTTCTGGCAGAGGCCCTGAAAATAAAAGGGCTCATGAATATCCAGTATGCGGTCAAGGGAAGTGATGTCTATATCCTGGAAGTGAATCCGCGCGCTTCCCGGACAGTGCCTTTTGTGTCAAAGGCTACCGGCCTGCCGCTGGCAAAGGTAGCGGCAAAGATAATGGCGGGCAGCACGCTCAAGAATCTGGGGATAAAAGACCCGATGGAGAGATTGCACTATACCAGTGTAAAAGAATCAGTCCTGCCGTTTTCAAGATTTTCAGGGGTGGATATACTTCTCGGTCCGGAGATGATGTCCACCGGGGAAGTCATGGGTATTTCCGAGAACTACGGGACCGCTTTTTACAAGGCCCAGGACGCCGCGAACCAGAAATTACCGACCAGCGGAAAGGTGTTTATCTCTGTTCAGGACAGCGATAAAAGGAACATAGTATTTCTGGCGAAAAAACTTTATGATTTTGACTTCAAACTTGCGGCCACTGAAGGGACCGCGAAGATACTGAAGAACAATAATATGAAAGTAGAAGTTATCCAGAAGATGCACCAGGGCGCTCCGAACGTGATGGATATGGTGAAAAACGGAGAAGTAGATCTGATTATAAACACAACTACAGCGAAGCAGCCTTATTATACTGACGGCGCTGCAATACGAAGCGCGGCGATAATGAGAGGCATACCATGCATCACCACTCTTGCCGGAGCCCAGGCATCGGTGAACGGTATAGAATCCATGATTCATAGAGACATTACGGTCAAATCCATCCAGGAATATTATAAAGAACAAACATAATATTGTTTTACGCCCATTCGTTCATTTATTGCTTCAAACATTCTTATCCCAAAAGGTCAAATTAATCCTTAAGGGGAAAGAATATCAGCGTTTTTATTTCTCATAATTTAGTCGTTTGGATTTGCCGTAAAGTAAAAGCGAGGTTCTTGCAAATAGCTAGTAATGTGGTAGGCTATACTGTGTAAGGTATATTTTATAGCATATTTATAATACCATATGGTGGATTTGCCTATGGACAGGGCGATTAAAATTTTGATCGTAAGCGATGATGAAAGCCTCAGAACGGTTCTGGAGTTCTGTTTCAATGGATGGGGGTATGAAGTTTTTTCAGAAGGCTCTTCGTCGCCCGATATAGCCAGGATAACAAAGATATCACCCGATGTGGTCGTGGTAGACGTTCACGCTGCATCCAGTCCCGAGCTCGAGATCTGTGATACTATCAGAAACGATATCATCACCGCCTATGTTCCGATAATCGCGCTTATAGACAAGCGCCAGTTGCGGAGGCAGCTTTTGAATCTCAGGCAGTGGGTCGACGACTATCTGATAAAACCGCCGGATCCCCTTGACCTGAGAGTCCGCATCGAGATGGCCTTAAAAAGGGCGCAGCACAGTTTTTACGCGAATCCGCTTACAGGACTTCCGGGCGGGTTGATCATAGAGGAAGTCGTGAGGGAAAAGATCCGTGGAGACGGATCTTTCGTGATAGGGCATGTTGATATTGATAATTTCAAATCCTTCAACGATATGTACGGGTATCTTAAAGGAGACAGGGCCATCATGCAGACCGCTTATATGCTCTCGATAGCGGCGAGGAACTGGGGGAACCGGGATGACTTTGTGGGGCATATCGGCGGTGATGATTTTGTGATCGTTACCACTCCGGACAAATATAAAGAGATCTGCCAGAACTTTATCTGCATGTTTGATACCATCATCCCTTTTCACTATGCCCCGGATGTGAGGCAAAGGGGATTTCTGATGTCCAGGGACAGGACTAACAGGTTGAGAAGATTACCGTTGATGAGCGTGACCGTAGCGTTTGTCATCAAGAACAACCCTGCCGAGTTCAATAACATAATTGAACTGAATGAGAGGATCGCCGAAGTAAAAAAATATCTAAAAAAGATCCCCGGCAGTAAATACATGGCTGATAGAAGGATGCAGAAAAAGGATGAATCCCTGACCCTGCAGGTGTTCAGCAATGATGAATCCCTTTTGAACTATTATAAACCGCTGGGGCAGATACTGGTCGAAAACAACACAATATCTTATGATCAGCTGGACACGGCGTTAAAGATACACTGGAAAAGCGGAGCTCTTCTCGGCGAGGTACTCACAGAACATGGGTTTCTTACAGGCGAAGAATTATCTAAAGCATTATCCTATCAGGAAAGTGATTTAAAGGTCAACGAGTAGAATTATTTGCCACCTACGAGGTGGAAATGGGAACCCATTTCCACCTCGTAGGTGGCTACATAGAAGGAGGAGGAAATGAGCGGATATGTTCCATGTTTAGCGCTTGGTCTGGTGGCGGGTATACTCAGCGGACTCATAGGCATTGGAGGCGGTATCATCATAATACCGGTACTTGTGTATATGTTCGGCTTTGCTCAGCATATTGCCCAGGGAACGACCCTGGCCCTGATGGTCCCCCCGATCGGTCTCTTGGCTGCCTGGACATATTATAAACGGGGCGCCGTGGATCTCTCCACGGCCGCTTTTATATGCATCGGTTTCTTCATCGGAGGATTGCTCGGCGCGAAGATAGCGGTTAATATTCCGAACGATGTTCTCCGGAGGATCTTTGGCGGGTCCATGGTCATGATAGGCATACATATGGTGTTTTTCAAATAAAATGAAAAGTGAAAAACGGTCATTAACTGAATTTGCGGAAGAGGAAATAAGGGTTATCCACAGTCTTTCTAAGAAATACAACAGTTCAAATAAAAAGGACCACTCAAAGGCTTTACTGGCATTGATGGGAAAGCATATGATCGAGATAAAAAAGTTATTTGAAAACAGGGATCCGCATTTCGTAGTGGAGACGGGGGATCTCGTGATCCTGTGCCTTGAGCTCATAAAAGAGGCAGGGAAGTCTCCCGATGCCGTCATGGCAAAATGCTATAAGCGGTACCGTCAAAAACTTAAAATTAAAAGCGAAAAACGAAAAATCAAATGAAAAATAAGGGAGGGGGATATGGGAGTTAATATTGTGGAATTGCTGGGGGAGGATAGCGAATATCTGCTGCAGCATGAATGCCGGACGATCCCGAAAGGGCACATCCACCTCCCGGGGCCGGATTTTATCGACAGGATATTCGGGATATCAGACCGCTCGGAAAAGGTCGCGGGAAATTTGAAGCGGATATTCGATCACGGCAGGCTGAGAGGCACTGGCTATCTTTCGATCCTGCCCGTTGACCAGGGCATAGAGCATTCGGCCGGTTCCTCTTTCGCGCCCAACCCCGTTTATTTTGATCCTGAGAATATCGTGAAACTCGCGATCGAGGGAGGATGTAATGCGGTGGCCTCGACCCTGGGAGTTCTGGGCATAGTATCCAAAAAATACGCCAAAAAGATACCTTTTATCGTGAAGATCAATCATAACGAGCTTTTATCATACCCCAATTCTTACGATCAGAGGTTATTCGCTTCTCCGGAGCAGGCCTTTAACATGGGCGCGGCGGGAGTAGGCGCGACAATATATTTCGGTTCCGCGGGATCAAGGAAACAGATAGAGGAAATATCAAGGGCTTTCCAGCGCGCGCATGAGCTGGGGATGTTCACGGTTCTCTGGTGCTATCTAAGAAATGCCGCATTCGTGAAAGACGACGTGGATTATCACACTTCCGCGGACCTGACAGGGCAGGCGAACCATCTGGGGGTGACGATAGAGGCGGATATGATCAAGCAGAAGCAGCCAACCAATAACGGCGGATATACCGCCGTTAATTTCGGAAAAACGCATCCGCTCGTGTATGAAAAGCTGACCTCGGACCATCCCATAGACCTGACAAGGTATCAGGTTGCCAATTGTTATATGGGAAGGATAGGGCTCATCAATTCGGGCGGCGCTTCCGGGGAGAACGATCTCCGGCAGGCTGTCAGGACCGCTGTTATCAACAAGAGAGCCGGCGGCACCGGGCTTATATCCGGCAGGAAGGCGTTCCAGAAACCGATGGAAGATGGAGTGAAGCTGCTTAACGCGGTCCAGGACGTGTTTCTGTCAAAAGAGGTAGATGTCGCGTAGCGGTTTGATTTATCAAACCCGGAAAATCAGGAGGGTGATATGGCGAAAAAACAGAAGGTCTTGAAGAAAGTTCCCAGATCAAGAGCATCCATATTCAAAATAAAGAACCGTAAGGGATATGCGGCTGTCTGCGTGAACAACCTTACGGAGGGCGCTACCAGAGGCATGGCGCTGACAAGAATGAACAAGGCCCTTAAGAGAAGCGGATATACTTTAGGATAGTTAATAGCCGAAAGATACGAAAGAAAATGCTGAACATACACATAGATCTGATAGGGATCGTCGCGGGCATGTGCACTACGATTGCTTTTCTGCCGCAGATCATGCAGATATTAAAGAGCAAACACGCAAGAGATATTTCGTTTCTCATGTATGCTGTATTCACCACAGGCGTCTTTCTCTGGCTTGTTTACGGCATTTTACTGAAAAGGATCCCGATCATCCTGGCCAACGGCGTCACCCTTGCTTTTTGCCTGATAGTCATCGCGATAAAGATCAAATACGATTATATTGATAAAAGATGAAGATACTGGTGACTGGTGCGACAGGCTTTATCGGCAAGAGGCTGGTCAGGCGGCTCAGGGGAAAAGGCTGTGATATCGTCTGCCTGGTGCGGAAGGAAAGCAGGGTCGAAGGACTTGAAGAAATGGGGGTAACACTGGCTGTCGGGGAGATCACTGACCCGGAACAGGTAAATGAGATATTTCACAACGAACACCCCGGGTTTGTTTTCCATTGCGCGGCCAGGGTAAGGGAGACGAAGGAAGAGAACATCTACAGGATCAACGTCAGTGGGACGCAGAACATCTCTGAAGCATGCTACAGGTACGGCGTGAACCGTCTAATCTATCTCAGCTCTGTCGCTGTTGTGACTGGTAATCCGGAAATACCCCTGGTAGATGACCTGCCGTATAAAGCCACGTCAGTTTACGGGCGATCCAAGATAGAAGCTGAAAAGATAGTGCTGGATTACAGGCGCAAGGGGTTGCATGTGGCGATACTCAGGCCATGCATGGTCTATGGAGAGGATGAGCCCCATGCGTTGGACAAGATGTTCAACCTTGTGAGCAGGCGGCTTATACCTGTTCCGGGGTTGAAGCGCATTAGTGATAAGCTGCACATTGGTTATGTTGATAACGTGGTCTATGCCATGGAGCTGGCCATGGAAAAGGAAGGAGCCCTTGAAGGAACTTTTTTTATCGCGGATAAAGAGGTCATAACCATCAGAAAATTTCTCGAGATCGTTTCGGATGAATTGAATGCGGAACGTCCTTTTATTGTCCCGGGCTGGATTGTCAGGCTTGGGCTCCTGCTGCCGCCGCTGCGGAACCGCTTTAACAGGATATACAAGGACAGGGTCTACGACATAACGCCGGCGAGGGACCTTTTGGGATACAATCCGAAGATCTCCACGGAAGATGGGCTGCGCCGGACGGCCCGGCATTGGATGGAGAAGAAATCGCATAGTAAAACTAGCGGCTAGATGGGGATGCGAACTTAGAATATCAGGGTATCAGGACATCAGGGAGCGGATATCAGGATACCAGGGTATCAGATTGTATGCCTGATATTCTGATCCCCACATACTGATAATCTGATATTCTGATATTCATTAAGAAGGTATTCTAATGCGGATCTTACTACATATCTGTTGCGGTGTATGTGCTGCCGGCGTTGCTGAAAGACTTATGAGCGAGAAACATTCGGTGACGGGATTTTTTTACAACCCCAACATCTATCCCGAAGACGAACATGAAAGGCGCCTTGAAGCGGCACGGGAAGCAGCGAAGAGGACGGGTTTTGAACTTATTGAAGGTGAATACGATCATGACCGGTGGAGCCTGGCGGTAAGCGGTTGTGAGGATGCCGCCGAGGGCGGCGCCAGGTGTGCAGAGTGTTTCAGAATGCGGTTTGAAAAGACGCACGAGTATTTTCTGGGGAAAGAGTTCGATCGTTTGACGACAACGCTTACTGTAAGTCCATTGAAGAACGCGAAGTTGGTCAACGGGATCGGTGCCGATGTATGCGGCCGCGAATTTTTACACGCCGACTTCAAGAAAAAAGACGGCTTCAAAAGGGCAATGGAACTTTCCAAAAGATGGGGATTGTACAGGCAAAATTACTGTGGATGCGAGTATAGTCATGGCAAAGCGTAAGTTATCACCGCCAGCGTTCATCAAAAAGGTCAGGGACGCGGTAAAGCAGTATGATATGATCCGGCCCGGCGGGAAGGTGCTGGCCGCTGTATCAGGCGGACCTGATTCAGTGTGCCTTTTAAAGTCGCTTATGGAAATGAGAAGGGATCTGGATGTGGAGATAGTAGTGGGGAATCTGGATCACGGGATAAGGGGCAAGGAATCCGGGGAAGATTCTGATTTTGTCAGAAAGCTTGCCAGGGACCTGGGCCTTGACTGCGCCCACAGAAAAATGAGGGTCAAGACGCGCAGGGACCGGAAGAAGTCGCTTGAAGAATGCGCTCGCGAGAAACGTTATAAGTTCCTGAAGGAAGCGGCCGGAAAACATGGGTGCGATATTATAGCTACAGGTCATACCATGGATGACCAGGCGGAAACCGTCCTGATAAGGCTTATAACCGGCGCGTCTCTCAAAGGCATGGCGGGTATACCCGTGGTCAGGTACGAGGGAGACCTGAAGATCGTCAGGCCGCTGATAGGGGTCGAGAAGAAAGAGGTCCTGGATTATCTGGAAGCTATACGCTGGGAATATTGCGTGGACCGCACGAATAAAGAAAGGAAGTATTTGCGCAACAGGATAAGACACGAAGTGTTGCCGTTCCTGCGGAATTACAACCCAAAGATAAAACGCGCGCTGGTTAATCTTTCCGACACCATACGCGAGGACGTAGCTTTTCTGGAAGCGGAGAAAAAGAAGGTTATAAACGGTCATCCAGGGACAGGGAAAGGTCCAGTTAAGATAAGGACAGGGGATCTTATCCTTCAGCCCGGGGCTTTGAGAAAAGAAGTTTTCAAACATCTTTTCAGCATGGCCGGCGGTAATGTGAAGAAGCTTACATATCGCCACTGGAGGGACATGGATTATTTTTTGCGCGCAGGCGAGAAAGGAAAATCATTGGACTTTCCCGGCGGCGTCAGGGTGACGAAAGTGAAAGATGAGATAGTGTTCAAGAAGAGACGATAATAGATACTCGATACTCGTTGTGTTTGGGATGTCGAGCATCGAGCATCCCAGACGGTATACGTAAAATGGGTCTGACCCCTTCTACGTTCCCGGCTCCTCGCAATGCTACGATAAATTTGACCAACTTAGACGTATATGATACAATAGCACCAAAATATACATTTATATTTCTATAAAACTCTAAAAAGAGACAAAAACAATGGACAATAAAGGAATGAGAAAAAATAAGATGCGAAAAGGGGACCGGCCCGAGGATCCGTCCAACCCTCCGAGGGGAGGGAGGAACATCATCGTCTGGATACTGGTCATAATAGGACTCTTCTATATCTACCAGTGGATATTCTCTTCATACGAGCAGACTTCCAGCCAGATAACCTACAAGGAATTCTATCAGACTTTGGAGACGAACGACCGGACCGGGCGTATCGTTTCTGCCAGGCTGACGAGCAACCGCGTCACCGGAAAATTAGATGACGGCAAGCCTTTCATCGTCAACATACCGGAAAAGGACGAAGATCTCCTGAAGCTCATGCGCGTACAGATAGCGGATTTCGATATTCAGCCGTCGCAGACTTTCCTGTCCAATCTTTTTTATTCACTTGGTCCGATGCTGCTCTTCATACTGTTCCTGTGGTTTTTTATTTACAGGGGAGCTTCCATGGGCGGCGGAAAGATGCTTTCTTTCGGGAAGTCCAGAGCAAAGCTGGCCGCCAAGGACGGATTGAAGGTTACTTTCAACGACGTCGCCGGCATTGACGAGGCAAAGGAAGAGCTGCAGGAAGTCATAGAGTTCCTCAAAGATCCGCGCAAGTTCCAGAAACTGGGGGGAAAGATGCCCAAAGGGGTCCTCTTGATGGGCCCTCCTGGAACGGGCAAGACCCTGCTCGCGAAGGCAGTATCCGGCGAAGCCGGCGTACCTTTTTTCAACATTTCAGGTTCTGATTTCGTGGAGATGTTCGTGGGCGTGGGCGCGTCACGCGTAAGGGATCTTTTCGCGCAGGCGAAAAAGACCTCAAAGATGAGCCAGAAGGGATGCATAATCTTCATGGATGAGATAGACGCGGTCGGCCGACAGAGGTTCTCTGGTATTGGGGGCGGCCATGACGAGAGGGAGCAGACCCTTAACGCCCTTTTGTCCGAAATGGACGGGTTTGATACCGCGAGAGGTGTTATATTGATCGCCGCTACTAACCGCCCTGATGTTCTGGACCCGGCGCTTCTAAGGCCGGGACGTTTTGACAGGCAGATCGTGGTGGACCGCCCGGACGTGACAGGCAGGCAGGCAATACTGGAGGTGCATGCCAAGCATATCAAGCTGCAGAAAGGCGCGGACCTCAAGAAGATCGCCCAGCAGACAACCGGGTTTTCCGGTGCGGACCTGGCGAACCTTATAAATGAAGCGGCTCTTTTGGGAGCGCGCAGGAATAAAAAAGAGGTCGGCATGGAAGAACTGCAGGAGTCCATGGAAAGGGTCATGGCCGGCCCGGAAAGAAGGTCACGGAAGATCAGCGATGAAGAAAAAAAGATAATCGCTTATCACGAGGCAGGTCACGCGCTCATGTCCTTTCTCATAAAAGGCGCTGATCCGCTTCACAAGGTCACGATAATTTCAAGAGGCATGGCCCTGGGGTACACTATGCACTTGCCACGCAGGGACCAATACATATATAGAAAGAGCCAGTTCATCGGCAAGATCGCGGGTATGCTCGGAGGTCGGGTCAGCGAAAAGATCGTGTTCAATGAGATATCTACCGGCGCCCAGGATGACATAAAGAGGGCCACGGAACTGGCAAGGGACATGGTCACCCAGTACGGTATGAGCGAACGCCTTGGACATCTAACGGTCGGAAGGCGGCACAGCCAGATATTTCTCGGAAGGGATATTTCCGAAGAAAGGAATTACAGCGAAGACACTGCCAAGGTCATAGATGAAGAAATTAAAAAGATAGTTGATTCCTGTTACGAGCTGGGCGAAAAGAAACTCATGGAGAACAAGGACAAGCTGGATCTTTTGGCCGGGGAATTGATGGAAAAAGAGACCATGGATGAAGCGGAGGTCCGTGAATTGTTGGGTTTCGGAGAGAAGAAGGACGAGGGATGATGAGAACCAGTATCATGGGCATTCTTAATGTCACCCCTGACTCCTTCAGCGACGGTGGAAAATATCTGGATCCGGACCGCGCAGTGGAACAGGCGAAGAAGATGGTCGAAGAAGGCGCTGACATGATCGATGTGGGAGGAGAATCGTCACGACCGGGTTCAGTAAGGATCTCAGCGGAAGAAGAATGCAGCCGCATCATGCCGGTCATAAGAGCGTTAAAAAAGGGCATCAATGTTCCGATCTCGGTCGATACGTATAAAAGCGAAGTAGCGTCCATGGTCCTTTCCGAGGGGGTCTCAGTTATTAATGATATCACGGCCCTGCACGGTGATGAGAACATGGCGCAGGTGATCAGCAATTTTGACGCCGGGGTCATACTTATGCATATGAAAGGAGAGCCCGGGACCATGCAGGACGCCCCTTACTACGATGATATCATGCGGGAGATAGTCTTATACCTTGGCGAGTCTATAAGCATAGCGGAACACGCGGGTATAAGTCCGGATAAGATCGTCGTGGACCCTGGCATTGGATTCGGTAAAGGGGTGGACCATAATCTGACCATCTTGAAAAATTTGAATGATCTGGGACAGCTGAACAAGCCCGTTCTTGTCGGGGTCTCGCGGAAATCGTTCATAGGCGCGCTGACAGATAAAGAGGCCGACAAGAGGGTATTCGGGACAGCTGCCGGTGTGGCCGCGGCTGTATTAAGAGGCGCGGATATCATAAGGGTCCATGATGTGGGTGCCATGAAAGATGTAGCCAGTGTGGTCGACGCCATAAAAAAACATAACGGATGAGTGGGTTTATGAATTTTTTACTGGGATACTGGGATACTGTTCTTGAGGTCCTGATCCTCTGGGGCGTATATTACACGATATTTCTTCTCCTGCAGAAGACAGTGGCCGAACAGGTGCTGAAAGGTCTCATTGTTATCACCGTTATCATCATGATCACCAGGGGCCTGAACCTGGTCATCATAAACTGGCTTCTGACCAGGCTTCTGGCTATTTCCGTCATAGCGTTTCTCATAATCTTCCAGCCCGAGCTCAGAAGGGGACTGGCAAGTCTGGGCCGCTTCGGTATTTTTTTAGGGAAGAAAGTAGTTATTGGAGAGATCGCCAAAGCCGCTGTGGTGCTGTCCAGGAAAAAGAACGGGGCATTGATAGCAGTAGAAAGGATGACGGGCTTAAGGCGTTACGTGGAAAGCGGGGTCGAGATAGATTCAAGGGTGACCAGCGAACTGATAAACACTATATTCTCACCTACTTCACCGTTGCATGACGGTGGCATAATCATAGCTGAGCAGCGAGTTGAAGCCGCGGCATGCCTGTTCCCGCTGACGCAGAATCCGAATATTCCCAAGACGATGGGGACAAGGCACAGGGCCGCCATAGGGCTAAGCGAGGAAACAGACGCGGTCGTTGTCATAATAAGCGAGGAAACCGGCAGGATATCGGTCGCTATCGGAGGCAGTGTGACCAGGGACCTTGACTCTGCTAATCTTACTAAGCTCCTGGAAGAGATATTCATACCAGAGTCCAGGAAGAATCCTTTTTTAGAAAGCCTGAAAAAAATGATCGCAAAGGGCAAGGATAAACAATGAGGTTGTTAGATATCGTTTTCCACAATTTCTGGACGAAACTCATCTCGCTGATACTCGCGATAGCCACGTGGTTTTATGTCTTTGATGTGATCAACACCGAGTCATTTACGCAAAAAAAGGAGACCGGTGAAGACTTTTTCGAGAAATACAAATTTACAGTCAAAGAAGTCCCGGTAAAGCCTATTTTTACGGGCAGATCGCCGGAGGGATACCGGGTGGTCTTTGAAGACGTAAAAGTAAAACCTTCCCACATATCGATATTCGGACCGGAACGTATCCTAGAAAACGTGGATGAGCTCAAGACCGATAGAATAGACCTTGGGGAATATACCCGTTCCACGACCCTGCAACTCGGCGTTCATTCTGACATGAGATCGTTAAGGATCGAGAAAAAAATCGTAAAAGTGGACCTGCCCGTTGTGAAGGTCGGAGGAGGCGAGGGATAAAGTGACAATGGTAAAACTGGGAGTAAACATAGATCATGTAGCCACTGTCAGGGAAGCGCGCAAGACCTTTGAACCCGATCCGGTAACAGCCGCGCTTCAATGCGAAGAAACCGGTTGCGACGGAATAGTCTGTCATCTCAGGAAGGACCGGAGGCACATCCAGGACGAAGATCTCCGGCTGCTTAAAGAAAAAGTATCGACACGGCTGAATATGGAGATGTCGGTCGATCCAGAGATCGTTGACATCGCGTGCAATGTAAAGCCCGATCAGGCCACTCTGGTCCCGGAAAATCGTCAGGAGATAACCACTGAGGGCGGGCTTGACGTGGCAGGCAATTTTGAAAAGGTCAGAAGTGTCGTGGAAAGACTTTCTTCCGCGGCTATTGAAGTAAGCCTGTTCATCGATCCGGACCAGGGACAGATCGAGGCTTCGGTCAAAACCGGCGCTGGGATGGTAGAACTCCACACCGGAGAATACGCGGGAGCGTTCAACTCCGGCCAGGATCCAGCAAAAAAACTGAAGATACTCAGTGATGCCTCAGCGTTCGCGCGGGGAAAGAGACTGATCGTGTCCGCGGGGCACGGGCTTAATTACCGGAACGTGAGACCAGTGGCGCGTATAGAAGGGATGTACGAGCTCAATATAGGCCATTCGATCATTTCCAGGGCGATATTCGTGGGGATAAAAGAAGCGGTAAAAGAGATGAAGGGCCTTATGGAATGAGTGTTATTGGCATAGGCATAGATACGGTTGAAATAGAAAGGTTCCGAAAGATCGCGGAACAAAGGGGAGAGAGGTTCCTTGAAAAAATTTTTACTTCCGGCGAGATGAAATACGCTGAATCCAAAAAGGCCCGTTTCATCCATATGGCGGGGAAGTTCGCGGCCAAAGAGGCTGTTAAAAAAGCGCTTCCGAACGGGGCCGAGATAGGATTGAACTGGCCGGAGATCGAGATATTGAATACCGAGGAAGGAAAACCTTATGTCCGCCTGCACGGGCAGGCGGGAAAGCTGGCGGAAGAGTTTAAATTGACAAAGGTCCTTGTAAGCATATCGCACACGCGCGGTATTGCTGCCTCCAACGCGGTGGTGATAAAAGATGGTGCGTAAACACATAGACAAGATCCCGGTGCGGCGTAAAGACTCGCATAAAGGGGATTATGGCAGGGTATTTGTTATAGCAGGTTCCGTGGGCATGACGGGCGCCGCTTATCTTTCGTGCCAGGGCGCGTTAAGGGCCGGGAGCGGACTGGTCGTAAACGGCATTCCGGAATCCCTTAACCATGTAATGGAGGTAAAGCTTACGGAGGCGATGACGTTACCTCTGGCCGAGAGCAAAAAGCGTTCTTTAGCCAAGAACGCCAGGAAGGAGATAATCGATTTTTCCAGAAAGTGTGACGCGGTCGTTATTGGCCCGGGGATCGGCGCCGCGGAGGAGACCCGCGCGCTTATCCGGGAACTGGTCAAAAAGATAGAATGCCCGATCGTGCTTGATGCCGACGGTCTCAACGCTCTTGAGGGCAGGACCATCCTGCTTAAGAAAAGAAAGTTCAGGACGGTCATTACTCCTCATCCTGGGGAAATGGCGCGTTTGATAAAAAAGGAAGTGTCATTTTTGCAGATGCAGAGGACCGAGATCGCCAAAAAGGTCGCGAAGGACACCGGAACAGTCGTCTGTTTGAAAGGACATAGAACAGTTGTGGCAAGTCCGGAGGGTCAGACCTACGTTAACGATACGGGCAATTCAGGCATGGCATCGGGCGGGACAGGTGATGTCCTTACCGGGATGATCGCATCTTTTATCGGACAGGGTGTTGATGATTTCAGTTCGACCGTGTCAGCCGTGTATCTTCACGGCCTGGCAGGGGATATAGCGGGAAGGGAAAAGGGACCGTTCAGCATGGTCGCGACAGATATCCTGGAATGCCTCCCTCGCGCTTTTGAAAAAGCCGGAATATTTTAGAAAATAAGAGTATGTTTTCAAACCTCTTCCTTTTTCAGAATCTCTAATTTTTGATCGGATTTGTCGTTAAGAGGAATATTATGTATATTAATTATATATATTTAGAAAGCAAAGCATATAAAATAAGGAGAAGTAGGTCATGGCGCGGATTCTGGTCATAGACGATAACGATGATTTCCGCAAGGTCATCCGGGAAGTACTGGAAAAAGAGGGATATGAGGTAGTGGAGGCGGGTGACGGTGATGAGGGAATAAGTCTGTTCAAGGAAAAACCGGCGGACCTCGTTATTACGGATCTCATTATGCCCGGGAAGGAAGGTATCCAGACCATGGTGGAACTCAGACGGGATTTCCCTGACGTGAAGGTCATTGCCGTTTCCGGGGGCGGCTTTGAGGGGCCGAGGACCTATCTTGAGGGAGCCGAACTGATAGGCGGCGCGCTGCGTACTTTTATCAAACCTTTTCCGCCGGAAGAGCTGCTTAAGGCGATCAAGGAGTTATTAGGCGAATAATCTTAAAAAGGAAGTGTTGGAATGAAACTGGGCGCTAAATTAAGGGTAAGTTATATAGGGATCGTTCTGGTCGCTGTAGCTATTACACTTATTTTGATTATTGAGAACGCCCAGAAGGAGCTAAAGGAAAAAATAGGCAGCGATCTTCGAACCGTGTCTGAACTTGCAGCGGGAGATATTGTCGATTATGTCGACGGGAAGATCCTTGACATGATAAACTTTTCCCGGAGCCCCGTGTTTAAAACCGGGAAGCGGACGGCGATTAAAGATCGCCTTAACGAGATAAAAAAGAAGAACCCGGGATTCGATGATATTCTGGTCTTGGACCTGAACAGAAAGGTCGCCCTTTCGACAGCCCCCGGATTTGAGGGTAACATTCTCCCTGTGCATGACAAGGAAATAATAGATTATTTCGAAAAAGTTAAGCTTACGCGGAAAGGAAACATCTTTTTTAAGTTTATCTCCGGAGACGAACAGGGCAATATATTGGGGGGGCTGATCTTTGCGCCTGTAATTGGTGAAGATAAGAAGGACATACGCTCAGTGCTGATGGCCACTGTCAGCATGGAACGTCTTTTGAAACCCGTCGGAAGGTTCGAGGTGCGGGAAATAGGAGGCCGGACAGCATACCTCTTGAACAACCCGTCGCAGATGATAGTGACCCAGGAAGGCAGGGCCCAGATATTCACGCCTTTGGTGTATATGCAGGATGATTCCCTTTTGCTTTCTTCCCTTAAAGGCAGAAGAAACGGGTATACAATATATAAGGATACCAGAGGTAACGCGGTAATAGCCGGCTACGCACATCTAAGCGAATACGGTCTTAAACAATATGGAAATTGGGCTGTGATTTCCGTAGCTCCGGAGAAAGAGGTTTTTTCTCCACCTATCAGGCTGAGGAACAAGATGATCGTCCTTGGTGGTATCGCCGTCATTGTTGCCTGGATATTAGCGTTCTTTTTAGCCAAGGGCATAACCAGCCCAATTATAAGACTCGTCAATGTGACTGACCTGATAGCCAGGGGCGATTTGTCCCAACGAACGGATATTAGACAGGGTGATGAAGTAGGTGAGCTTGCGGCCCATTTCAATAAGATGACGCATGAGCTGAATTTAGTAATCGCCTTGCGTGATCAGGAGATCATCGAGCGCAAGAACGCGGAGGAGCGCCTGAAAGAGGAAATGGATGCCAGGGGAAGGTTTATTTCCCTGATATCCCTGGAAGTCAGGACCCCATTGGCAGCTATTAAAGAGGGCATGGATGTTGTTTTAAGTGAGGCATCGAAAAAAATGAATGACAGACAGAGGGGGATATTAGAACTGACAAAGAGAAGCATGGAGAGCCTTGCCAACCTGATAGATGACATCGTGGATCACAATAAGCTGGAGAGTGATAAAGACGAGTTGAAGATGGATGAAAATAGCATCAATGAAGTTGTCGCCAATGTACACAGGATCATGCTCCCCCTGCTGGCGGAGAGAAAAAATGTGAAACTCATTGTAGAAACCGATCAAGGCCTGCCAAAATTCAGGTTTGACAGGAACAGGATAACACTGGTCCTGACGAACATCGTCAACATGGCCATCAACGTCACAGAAAAAGGAAGCATCACTGTCATGACAGCCAGGGAGGGCGAGAAAGCCATCCGTGTTTCAGTAAAAGATACTGGTGCCGGGATCAAAAGAGAGGACCTGCCGCTGTTGTTTGATAAATTCGCGCACCCGGGAAAGAGCAGGGATAAAAAAGCGGGTGGCACAGGGCTTGGCCTGGCTATCTGTAAAGCGATAATCGACGGACATAATGGAATCATCTGGGCGGAATCAGAAGGGAAAAAGGGGACAATTTTCAATTTCATCCTGCCGCTCCAGGAGTGAGGAGACTGACCGGTAAAGATGGAGAATAAACGCAGAGGACATAGAGATCACGGGGGGAGAATAATACTCGCCGGGATCGCAGTTGCCGTTTTTTACTGGATTTTCGAGTCCTTTATACATGTCGCAGTATTCCGCGAACTTTCTTTCATTGATCAGGTATTCACATCCGATCCAAATGAATTATGGATGCGTTCAGTGGTCGTGGTTCTGGTCATCGCGTTCAGTTTTTATTTCAGGTTCGTTTATGAAAAGGAAAGGAAGACGGATGAAGAGCTGAGGGGTGGTGAAAGATTTCTTCAGGACATCTTTGACAGCATCCAGGACGGGATAAGTGTTCTTGACAAAGACTTTAATATTGTCAGGGTCAATAGATGGATAAACGAAATCTATGGTGACAACAGCCTTATCATCGGAAAAAAATGCTATAAGATATATCAGAAGAGGGAGTCTGTTTGTCCATGGTGCCCCTCCCTGAAAGCCTTGGAAACAGGCGAAGTCCAATCCTTGATCACCCCTTATCCGTACGAAGAAAGACCGACCGGATGGAATTTTCTTTCCTGCTATCCTCTTAAAGATGAAAGCGGCATGGTGGTGGGAGTGATCGAATATGTCAAGGATGTCACCGAACTCAAACGCAAAGAGGAAGAACTAAGGTTATCCGAGATCAACTATAGCGAAATTTTCAATAACGCCGATGACGCTATTTTTATCCACGATCCCACTACAGGGAAGCTACTTGATGTAAACAGGAAGATGTGCGAGATGTACGGGTATTCTCCGGATGAAATCGTGGATATGGAGGTGGGGGACATGAGTGAAAATAAACCGCCGTACACTCAAAGGTATGCCGTGAAATGGATGAAAAGAGCCATCAAAGGGGAACCGCAGCTTTTTGAATGGAGAGCAAAAAACAAGACCGGCCGCCTGTTCTGGGTTGAGGTTAATTTGAAACGTGTTACAATCGGAGAAGAACTCCGCCTGCTGGCGATCGTGCGTGACATCACCGAGCGAAAAAAGGCAGAGGAGGCGTTACGAAGATCCGAGGAACGATTTCGGCAAGTAGCCGAAAATGCGCAGGAATGGATATGGGAGACAAACCAGGATGGGCTGTACACATATGCGAGCCCGATGGCGGAAAAGATCCTTGGTTATAAACCGGAAGAGATCGTTGGGAAAAAGTATTTTTATGATTTTTTTCACTCTGAAGACCGTGAACCCTTGAAGAAAGACACGCTTAAAGTTTTCGCTGAAAAAGAGACCTTCCGGGAGTTTGTGAATAGGAATATATGTAAAGACGGCAGGACGATCTGGCTTTCGACAAGTACTGTTCCCATACTCGATGATAATGGTGATTTAATGGGATACAGGGGCGCTGATACTGACATTACTGAGCGCAGGAAGATAGAACAGATGAGGCACAACCTGATCCGGGATGTCTCCCATTCGTTGAAAACGCCGATCGTTACGGCAAAAATGGCCAATAATGAGATCAAAATGGCTATAGAGTCCGATGATATTGAAAAAGCAAAAGAGTTCCAGATGATGATCCAGGGGAACATTGACAAAGCTTACAGGGATATCAGCAATATTTTGGAATTATATTCGCTGGAGGAGGGCAAGCCGGCTAAATTAAAAGGAAGTATCTCCTTAAAAAAGGTATTAGATAAGGTTATTCTGGGGATAAAAGACATTGCCGGATACAAGAAACTCAAGCTTATTACGGATATTCCTGAGGACGCGGACATGGTTTTGATCAATGAAAAGGAGCTTAACACGCTTCTCTCCAATGTTCTTGATAATGCGGTAAAATTCACGGACAAAGGACATATTACGGTTTTAGCAAAAGCTGAAGGAGAGATTGTCGAGTTAAGAGTAGAGGATACCGGCTGCGGCATCCTGGATGAGGAAAAAGATAAAGTCTTTGATAAATTCTATCAACGGAGTGCGGCTCTCTCTGGTGTTGGTCTTGGCTTGTCAATATGCATGGAGATCGTGCATAGATATAACGCTAAGATCGAAATCGTTTCTGAAGGCAAAGGGAAAGGTACCCATGTAATTATCAGCTTGCCTAAAGGATAACAGTATGATATATTTCAGTATATTAAAGGGAAGGAGGAAGCAAAGTTGGCATTTGGGGCAAAGAGGAAAACGATCTTAATAGTTGAAGACAATGAGGAGATGCAGACGATTTATGCGAGCCTTTTTGAGGTCAGAGCTGATAAATACGAGGTCGAAATCCTGGGTGAAGCCGTAAGAGCTTTTAAGAGGCTCAAAGAGAAGCCCTTTGATCTGGTGATCCTGGACATGATCATGGAACCCATGGACGGCGAGGAGTTTTTTTCCTGCGTGAGAAATGACACAGAAATCCTGAATATGCCGATACTCGTGGTCAGTGTCCTGGGTCCGGATGACCTGGAACACCTGAAAAAATTGGGTCATGTCAACTTTCTTCAAAAACCCATCACAGCGGACCAGCTGTTCGAAAAAATAGACCAACTCATCGAAAAATAGGGACAGACACCTATTTTGCGTAGCGGGTAAACACATGGGAAAATAGGTGTCTGTCCCTATTTTTCTAGCGAGATACAAGCAAGGAGCAACGAAAAAAGCCGGCGTAGCTCAGTGGTAGAGCAGGGGTTTTGTAAACCTCTGGTCGGGGGTTCGAATCCCTCCGCCGGCTCCAGCAAAATAGTTAGCTTGAAACAAGTTAACTATTTTGCAAAGTTCTTGACAATATGAAATATTGTCAAGAACGGTCGATTTTCGATTGTTGATTTTCTGATTATTATAGCGGTTCAACTAAAAACGTTCTTTACAAAGCATAACGTAATTATCTATAATACATTATAGACCGGGGAGATGGCGGAGTGGTCAATCGCAACAGACTGTAAATCTGTCGGCTTATGCCTACGGAGGTTCAAATCCTCCTCTCCCCACCATAAAAAAAGGACTGTTCCGAGCTCTAGCAAGCGGACAGTCTTTTTTTATGGTCTGCATTCTCTTTAGAGAATGCAGAGATATTTCATCGTCTTTTTAATGTAAAAAAAGGATTTTTCCATTAAAAATCCTTGAAATATCTTTTGGTGAGAGTAGGGCTCCTGCGCCCGTCGCTTCGCTCCGGGCTTGTTGTCCTCCTCTCCCCACCAATTTGACATACATTTTCTTAACCAACTGGGTGAGATAGAGATAAAAAGAATCGGCGTTTAAACAGTAAAAGACAACTCTCAAAAAAGGGTTGTCTTTTTTTGTCGTTAGAGTTATCTTGAAGGGAGATATAAGAATAGAGAGGGGCAAGTGATTCTAAATAAATTAAAAAAGAAATAATGGAACTCAGACTCGACTATTACTATTACATCTATAGTGCCATGACACAGGCGACAGGGGCGTTGATAGCGCTTGTGGGTATTTTTATTGTATACAAGTTACAGATCCAAAGGTCACGGATAGAAAAACTTAGAGAAGCAGACTTAGATTTAGAATTTCAAGCGATTTTAGAAAGAAACCGGGAAAGGACCCAGCAGGAACAAGTTTTGTCTTTTGCAAAAAGATGGGGTATTACTATTCTCGCATCTATAAGTATTCTTTTTTCCTATTTTGTTAGTTGTTTACATTTTATTCGTTTTTACCCAAGATTACAGCCGTGTGCACTTTCTGCTGATTTCGTTTTAACGTGTCTACTTTTTGCTGGTATTTTTTTAAGTGGTATAGTTTTACTGATGTTGCTTTGGTATATTTCTCTCTGTGTTTGGGAGAAAATGTGGGACGAAAGGGAAAAATGGAAAGAAATCATGACACGTGAACTGCGTATCATGTTAGGGCTGGTATTAGTTGGTGGTATTATTGGAGTGTGGCAATCATTCGTTATCACAGGTAGCCTGAAAAGTATTAGTATTATTATACCTTATGTGATATTATCTATATTTCCCGGATATTTTTTCATCTTTTTGTTTAGGAGATTTGTACATTGGGCTGTAATAGGGGCGAATAAGGCGTTTGATGAATAAAAAACAGTTGATAGTGTTATGGGGGATAGCGATTTCAATTTCTATTTCAATTTTGTGTGCCCCAAAATTTTATATAGTCTTGTATAACCGGGGTCCTGGCCTTTAACACATAGTCAATTCACTGGAACATTGCCACCCGAAACTCCTATAAAAAAAACGGAAAAACGAATATTATGGCCAAAGGTGTATTTATTTCATTATATGATGAATCGGCTTACGGGATCCGTCTTCTGTCTTCCTGTCTTAAAGAGGCTGGACACCAGCGGCATATAATCTTCCTGAAAGGATATAACGTAGGCGTACCGACGAAAAAGGTGCGTTTATACGATGACGAGGTCGCATGGGAAGGTATTTCTCCTTTGGGTGAGCCGATGGTATACGCTGTCTGTAAAGACATAACGCCCGAAGAGAAGGAGATATTAACCGGTCTTATCGGGGAATTATCGCCCGACTTTATCGGCATGACGGTGAACACGCCACTGAAATGGAGGATTAACGCCGTCAGCGCCGTTATCAAGAAAAAGTATCCCGACATTCCCTTGATATGGGGCGGGTTCGAGGCCACTATTAACCCGGAAGAGTCGCTTAACTACTGTGACTTCGCCTGCCGGGGGGAATCTGAAAGAACGATCGTTGAAATAGCGAATACCCTGGATGAAGGCGGGTCCCTGGAGAGGATAAAGAACATATGCTATAAAAAGAACGGGAGGGTAAAATGCAACGAGCTTAATGTTCCGTTGAAGGACCTGGACCAGCTGCCTTTCCAGGATTGCGAGGGAGAAGGCAACTATTTTATTGAGGATAACAATTTAAGGGTCAGTCCCCGTTTTCTTTTCCCTTCGGATAAAGTGTACAGCACCATAACGGGCAGAGGCTGTATTTTCAAATGCGCTTATTGTTGTGAACTGTATTTGAAAGAGCTTTATAAACCGCACGCTTTTTTGAGACGCCGCAGCCCGAAAAACGTGATCGCCGAACTGTCCGAAGTCAAAAAGAACAACGATATAGACTACGTCATCTTCCAGGACGAGGTCTTTTCGCACGACATGAACTGGCTGGGCGCGTTCCTGCCGCTCTACAAGAGGGAGATAGGCCTTCCGTTTACAGCGTATATTTTCCCGACGAAAAACATAGGAGAAAGGATAAGTCTTTTAAAGGATGGCGGTTTAAGCAGCACCTGTCTGGCGGTCCAGTCGGGTTCGCCGGATATATGCGAGCTGTATAACAGGTTTTTCAATAAAGAGCTTTTCCTTGAAACGGCGTCCATCATAAGGTCGGAAGGATTATCTTTTTATACCGACGTTATTACCTATAACCCGCTTGAGAAAAAAGACGACCTGGAAAGGACGCTCGAGGTGCTCCTTGAGCTGCCTCAGCCTTATGATGTATGTATAAATAAACTATACACACTGCCCGGCACCGAACTGCATAAAAAACTTCCACTGTTCGATATTTCAGGAGAAAAGGAGAAGATGTTCAGGTATTACTCGGCCCTCTTTCTCCTGGCGTCCTATTTCAGGTGCGCGAGATATCTTATACGCATCATTAAGGCGTGCGGGATATTCGAAAAACACCCCGCGTTTCTGAGGCCTTTACTTTGTCTGAATCACTTCATGGGCAGGACAAGGCTGTCATTTTATAAATTTCTTAAGATAAAAAGATCGGGCCGGCTTAACGCGTCTTTTATCCTCCATTTTATCAGGAAAAGGCTCCAGGCACGGTGACCCGTAATTTGCGGGTACCTTTCTTCCTTGAATTCCGTCCGCAACTTGTCAGATTTTTCATATATAGGTATAATTAATTAGAAAGTAAAAACGCTATTCAAATGGAATGGAGGGAGTATCCGTGGAGAAAGACGTCGAAGGGTCCAAAATAACGATCATCGATGATGAAAAAAGCCTGGTCGAAACGATAAGGGAGTTCCTCGAGGCAAGGAATTTCACGGTCAGCTTTGCTTATGATGGCCACAGCGGGCTGGATGTCATAAGAAAGGAAAAGCCGGACCTGGTGGTCCTGGATATCGCCATGCCAAAAATGAACGGAAGGGTCATGTTCCTTGAGCTCAGGAACGATGAGCGCATAAAAAATATCCCTGTGATCATGCTGAGCGCCAAGGTTGAGCCGTTCGATGTGGCTTACGGGATGGAGATCGGTGCCGCTGCGTATCTGACAAAGCCGTGCACTATGGAACGTTTATTGGAACAGATAAATGACGTTTTATACAAGAGAAAAACGGAAGGCTTTTAAATGGATGAGTCCTACTGGCAGAAATTCCTTTCCTATATGGAGGTAGAAGTAGAACTCCAGCGGTGGATGGTATTATTGCCTTACGTTTTTTTGGCAGTTATTATTCTTATTTTCCTGATAAGATTGATAGTAGTATATATAGGAAGGAGCAGGCGGAGGAGAATAGGAGACTTGGTAGGAGAGATCCTTGAGAAAAAGATAGCTGAACGCACGGATAAACAATCCTGACGGATCCCGCAATATTTGCCGCGCCGATTTAGTTTTTTATAGCGATTATAAGAAATTTGTGCTATAATAAAAGCCAATTTGGAGGTACGCAATGACCACCTACTATAACTTTAGAAAGTCTGAAATGCCTGTAATAGAAGTCCTTACGTGGAAAAAAGATACTGCCGATCTCGCTAAAAAGATAGAATCCAGGACTAATTATGAGCCGGAGTATATCAGGACCATAAGGGCACTGCAGGATAGAGTTAAACCCGTTGCCATAGTGAAGTAAATGGACAAAGGGTATATGATCCTTTCAACGTTTTTCCCCTATGCGCTTTGAGCTTTTATACATGCAAATACTCTGTTTGGGGCTCTTGCTTCTGACAGCCTATTTTGGCGGAAAGCTGACCCGGCGTTTGCGCATTGGAGAGATAGTGGGACAGGTCCTCGGAGGTCTGGTCGTAGGCCCGGTTTTCCTTTTTTTTCTCGAACATAAAGTACCCATCTACAGAGAAGCCCTTGGTTCACTCCACTTCCTGGCCTTCATCTTCCTGAGTATCATTGCTTTTGGTATAGGCGATGAGCTTACCACGGACAGAATTAAAAGGATAGGCAAAGACGCGCTGATTATATGCTTTATCCAGGCGTCTGTTACATGGGTATTAGTGACAGTCACCTTCCTCCTGTTAGGGTTCAGGCCGATTATCGCTTTTATTATAGGAAGTATCGGTATCGCGACCGCCCCGGCCTCGACTTTTGTGATAATGAACAAGCTGGGAATAACCGGGAAGATGAGAAGTATGCTCGGCGGGATCGTTGTCCTTGATGATGTAATAGAGGTAATCATCTTTTCAGTAATGGTCCAGGCCGCCCTTGCTCTTAAAAAACACGCAGGGATCGCATGGGGAGAGGTTTTTCTTCCCGTGACGAAAGAATTCGGGTTTGCCATCCTCTTGGGGGTAGGTGTTTTCATAATCTTACGTATCGTGATGGAACGAAGATGGCTTAGGCCAGGTGACGAAGAAGTCCGGACAGGCCCTGTTCTTGGGCCGGAATTTTTATCAAGGCTCATTTCAGAGATGCCGGGGCCGTCTATGGAGGCGTTCATAATAGTATGGGGATGTGTATCCCTTGGAGTCGGGTTTGCCCTTCATTGGCACCTACCTTTCCTGATAACGGCGGTAAGCGCTGGGATCCTTGTCTCGAACCTTTACAGCAGACAGATATTCGAATCTCTCAGGATAGAAAACGCGACTTCCATGTACACGCTGATGTTTTTCGCTCTTATCGGGGCAAATGCCAGGATAGAGGCATTCCATCCCGCGAATTTTTTATTTATAGCAGCTTATATTGCGGCCAGGACCATGGGAAAGATGGGAGGGACCTGGCTCAGTTGCAAGGTGACCCGGCAGGGAAAAAGATTGACTCAATGTTTGCCGAAATTGATGCTCCCCCAGGCAGGTGTCGCGGCCATAGAAGCGTTTTTTGTCGCCACGGTTCTCGGGAAAGAGGGGGAGACAATACTGGGCATTATTCTTCCCGGGATCATCTTTTTCGAGGTAATAGGCGTTATTTCTTCAGAACGGGCATTGCTCAGATGGCGTTCATGGGTCACGGGAGGGGGAGATCTGATAGGAGAAGAGGAGATAATAAGAGACAAGCTTGAAAAGGAAAAGTTAAACGTTTACAAACTTATTCGTCCCGAATGTTTGAGGGTCCCTCTCGATGTAAGCTCAAAAGGAGAAGCGATCTGGGAGCTGATACGGACCCTTCAGTCCGCCGGTTTTATTCATAATGCGGGCAAGGTGCTCGAGATCATCCTGCAAAGAGAAAGACAGGGAGGGACAACGCTTGGAGAAGGGATCGCCATACTTCATGGCAGGCTTCCGGACATTAATGAGCCTGTCGTTGCTCTGGGTGTCCTGACACGGGACAATAGTATTGATTTCGGAGGGATCGGAGACATTCCGATCGAGATCATATATATGGTGCTTTCTCCCGCCAATAAACCAGCTTTGCACCTCCAGGTGCTTGCCGCGATCGCCAAGTTTCTGTCAAATCGTGATATGAGGACGCGGCTCAGATATGCCAGGAACGAGATCGAGGCCATGAACATAATAAAAGAGCATGCGGATGAAACTGAGAAAGAATAATAGTTGACAATAAAATCAAAAAATGTATATTATTCCTTAAACCTTTTCACCTGAGCGCGCGAGCGTAGCACAGTGGTAGTGCAGTGGCCTTCCAAGCCACCTACGTGGGTTCGATCCCCATCGCTCGCTCCATTCAATTATGGGGGCAGGTTCCTTAAGAGACCTGTCCCCACTTTTTTTTCTTGACATAATTATGTTTTTTGGTAAAATCAATAGCTCAATATCGCGGTTATAAGTATAATAATAAAAACTCTATCGAAAGCTGGCAAAAGCCTAGCAAAGAGGGGAGTTTATATT
>CAYSJU010000018.1:5803-37444 GCA_964431495.1 uncultured Planctomycetia bacterium | reverse complement strand
TTATATAATACTCATATTTATTATATAATATACTTGACAAATTATTCATTATAGCTACAATTAGTTTGCGATGGAGAAAGACATGAAGCTGGGAAATAAAGTTTCCATGATCACGGGCGGGGCTCGGGGCATAGGGAAAGAGGTAGCCATGACCTTTGCCAGAGAGGGCTCTGATATTGCCATATGTGACGTGGATGAGGGCACTTTGCAGGCGGCCAAGAAGGAGATAGAGGAGTCCACCGGAAGGAACCTCCTCGCGATGAAAGTCGACGTCATCTCGCTTAAAGACTGTGAGACTTTTGTCAATAAAATACTTGACAATTTCGGCAAATTAGATATACTTGTGAACAATGCCGGCATTACCCGGGATAATCTTCTCTTGAGAATGTCTGAAGATGAATGGGATGCCGTGCTTGACGTGAATCTGAAGGGTGCTTTCAACTGTATAAAGGCGGTCACCCGGTCCATGATGAAGCGGCGAAACGGGAAGATAATAAATATGGCTTCCATCATAGGCATCATGGGGAACGCGGGGCAGGCCAATTATTCAGCCAGTAAGGGGGGCCTCATAGCGTTGACCAAGACGGTGGCCAGGGAACTGGGTTCCCGTAACATAAATGTGAACGCCATCGCGCCCGGATTTATCCAGACTGATATGACGGATAAGCTTACCGATGAGATGAAAGAGAACATGTTGAAGATGATCCCTCTGGGTAAGCTGGGGACTACGAAGGACGTGGCGAATCTGGCCCTTTTTCTGGCCAGTGATGAAGCCATATATATCACGGGTCAGGTCGTCCAGGTCGATGGCGGCATGGTCATGTAAGTAAAAGATCGTAACGATTTTTAATCGAAATGTAACTAAATAAGGAGGGACTGATGTCTGAAGTAGCCGAAAAGGTCAAATCGATTGTAGCAGAACAGCTGGGCGTCAAGATCGAAGAAGTGAAGGATAACGCTAAATTTATCGACGACCTGGGAGCCGATTCTTTGGATACAGTGGAACTTGTCATGGCCCTGGAAGAAGAGTTCGGGGCTGAGATACCGGATGAAGAGGCCGAGAAGCTTACCACCGTTGGTGAAGCTGTCAAATATATTGAAGGGAAGGTCCAGCAATAACCGAAATAACTTCAAAACCCGCCAGAGAAAATAATGCCAGATAGAAGAGTAGTTCTTACGGGATTGGGAGCTATTACTCCCGTGGGTAATAATATACCGGATTTATGGGATGCCATTATCAAAGGCAGGACGGGTGTCGCAAGGCTCACTGCCTTTGATCCACTTCCCTTTACTTCCCAGATCGCCGCTGAAGTAAAGGATTTCAATGCCACTCTTTACATGACCCCAAAGCAGGACAAGAGGCTTGACCTGTTCGTTAAATACGCTGTAGCGGCATCCAAAATGGCTTTTGAAGACAGCGGCCTTGATCCCGAAAAGATAGTCCGCGAAAGAGCGGGCGTTTACATCGGTTCCGGTATAGGGGGATTACATACCATTGAGGCTGAACATACAAAATACATGGAGATCGGAACAGAAGAAGGGCCTTCAAGGATCTCACCGTTCCTGATCCCCATGCTTATCGTCAATATGGCCTCAGGTGTAGCTTCCATAGAATTGGGGTTAAAAGGACCTAATTCCGCGGTCGTGACAGCCTGCGCTACGGCCAGCCATTCCATAGGTGACGCGTTCAAGATCATACAGAGGGGAGATGCCGAGATAATGATAGCTGGAGGGTCGGAAGCGGCCACCACGCCTATGGGATTCGGCGGATTTTGCGCGTTAAAAGCGCTTTCCACCCGAAACGATGAGCCTGAGAAAGCATCACGTCCTTTTGACAGGGAAAGGGACGGCTTTGTCATGGGCGAAGGTTCAGCGGTCGTTCTGCTGGAAGAACTGGAGCATGCCAGAAAAAGAGGGGCACGCATATACTGCGAGATCATTGGATACGGAATGAGCAGCGACGCTTATCACATGACAGCTCCGGAACCATCGGGAGACGGTGCTGTAAGGTGCATGAGGGCCTCCCTGGATGACGCGAAGCTGAACTTGGAAGATGTGAATTATATCAATGCTCACGGGACTTCGACGCCTCTTAACGATAGTATGGAGACCAACGCCATTAAACGGTGTTTCGGGGACCGCGCGAAAAAACTTGCCGTTTCTTCCACAAAAGGAGTTACCGGCCATATGCTCGGGGCTACGGGGGGCGCTGAGCTCATTGCCTGTGCCAAGGCGATAGAGAACCAGGTGTTACCGCCAACCATAAACTATGAATTTCCGGATCCGGAATGCGACCTGGATTATGTTCCGAACCAACCCAGAGAAGCGAAGGTAGATGTGGTTCTAAGCAATTCCCTTGGTTTCGGCGGGCATAATGTGACATTAGTAGTAAGGAAGTTTACCGGATAGTATCTTCAATTCAGTTTTTTTCACAAATTATTAAAATATAGCGTAGAGGATCTTTTGTCATAAAAAAATCAGAAGGAGACGTAAAAATGGATTATCTTTTGACCGAAGAACAGCAGATGATAAAGGATCTGTGCCGGCAGATCGCGGAAGAAAAGATAAAACCCGCGGCGGCAGAACATGATGAAAGCGGCGAATTTTCATGGGATATAATGAAAATATTTGCGGATTCCGATATCTGTGGCATCTATATTCCCGAAGAATACGGCGGCATGGGCGGTGGAGTGTTTGAACTCGCGATAGCCACTGAACAGCTTTCCTGGGGTTGTGGAGGTATTGCGCTCGGGTTCGCGGCGACCGGCCTTGGGACGTTCCCACTCCTCCTTTACGGTAACGAGGAACAGAAAGCCAAACACCTTCCGGAGATCGCTTCCGGCAAAAAGCTGGCGGCGTTCGCTCTGACAGAAGCGGAAGCGGGTTCGGATGCGGGGAACATAAAGACCACCGCCAGGAAGGACGGGGATCATTACATCATTAACGGGACCAAGCAGTGGATAACGAACGGAGGCGAGGCCGGGGTCTATACCGTGATCGCCATGACGAACAAGGCCAAAGGCGCCAGGGGAGCCAGCGCTTTTATCGTGGAAAAAGACACTCCGGGGCTGAGTTTCGGCAAGAAAGAGGATAAGATGGGAATAAGGGGTTCCGTCACCAGGGAGGTCATATTAAGCGATTGCCGCGTCCCCAGAGAGAATCTCCTGGCAAAAGAAGGCCTGGGGTTCATTGTGGCCATGAAGACATTTGACAGTTCCCGGCCGGGCGTTGCGTCGCAGGCCCTTGGCATAGCGCAGCGGGCCCTGGACGAGGCAGTGCTGTACACGCATGAGAGGAAACAGTTCGGTCAGAGTATTTCATCTTTCCAGGGCGTGCAGTTCATGCTCGCGGACATGGCCACCCAGCTGGAAGCGGCACGTGCCCTGGTCTATTCAGCGGCGCGCATGATCGATTCAGGGGCCAAGAATATAGCGAAGGTATCGGCCATGAGCAAGATGTACGCGTCCGATGTCGCGATGAAGGTCACCACGGACGCGGTGCAGCTTTTCGGCGGATACGGGTATATGAAAGAGTATCCTGTTGAAAAACTGATGAGAGACGCGAAGATCACCCAGATATATGAAGGCACGAACCAGATCCAGAGGGGCGTTATCGCGTCGGCCCTTATAAAGGAAGGTCTTTCGAAATAAACGAGAGAAGGCGCGTTTGTTCGTAATTCGCAGTTTACAAAAACTAATCTATTTCTCTGGACTACGAACTGCGAACCACCTTGTATTAGAGATGTGACTTAAGGGGATATGTTGTAATGAAGATACTCGTGCTCATAAAACAGGTCCCGGAGACCACGGATGTAAAGATAGACCCTGAGACGAATACTCTTATTCGCGCCGGTGTCGAGTCCATTATCAACCCCTTTGACATGTATGCCATAGAAGAGGCCATCAGGATAAGGGAAAGATCAGGGGAAGGGGAAGTGGTCGTGATAAGTATGGGCCCGCCGCAGGCCATGGAGGCGTTGAAGGAAGCCATTTCCATGGGGTGCGACAAAGCTGTTCTCTTGAGTGACAGGAAATTCGCGGGCAGTGATACATGGGCCACGAGTTACACGCTTTCGCGGGCCATAAGGAAGACAGGAGATTACAAGCTGATCTTCTGCGGAAAACAGGCGTCTGACGGGGATACCGCGCAGGTGGGCCCGGGTATTTCCACACACCTGGATATACCGCAGGTGACTTATGTCAAAAAGATAGAAGAGATCAACGCTGAAAAAGCAAGAGTGGAAAGGATGACCGAAGAAGGGTTCGAGATCATTGAGGTCCCGCTTCCTGCTGTCCTGACCGTTGTAAAAGAGATCAATGAACCCCGGCTTCCCTCATTAAAGGGGAAGATGAGGGCCAAGAAAGCCGAGATACCAGTGTGGACAGCGGAAGACCTTTCCTGTGATGAGGAAAAGATAGGGCTGGACGGATCTCCCACGAGAGTAATAAAGGTGTTTACGCCGCCGCCGCGGGAAGGCGGCCGGATCCTGGCGGGAGAGCCGGATGAGGCGTCAAAAGAACTTGCGGAATTACTCAGGGATGCGGTTATCGGATAAAAAGATTTCGCGGAAAAATGACTGACAGAGACGTGATAATAGTTCTGGATGACAAGTGTGTGGGATGCGCGCTGTGCGTAAAGGTGTGTCCTTTTGGCGCGATAACAATGGTTGAGAGAAAGGCCGTTGTCGACCTGACCAAATGCACGCTTTGCGGCGCTTGTGTGGATCCGTGCAAGTTCAATGCCATTGTCATCCGGAAGAAAGAAGGGGTAAAGCGCGATTTTTCCGCTTACAAGGACGTGTGGGTGTTCTGCGAGCAGAAAAAAGGCGAAGTCCAGTCAGTTTCATTTGAACTTCTGGGTAAGGGAAGGGAACTTGCCGACAAGCTGGGGGTGGATCTTTGCGCCGTACTTCTGGGAGACAAAATGGAGGAAAAGTGTCGGGAACTTATCTCACGTGGAGCGAACAAGGTATATCTCATGGATTCCCCGAAGCTACGCAACTACCAGGACGATCCGTATTCAAAGGTACTAACGGCCCTGGTGCGGAAACACAAGCCGGAAATAGTCCTGTGCGGCGCCACTACAATAGGACGCAGCATGATCTCTCGCGTGGCGGTAAGCGTTGAAGCCGGGCTTACGGCTGATTGCACAGGTCTGGATATCGATCCGGAAGAAAAACTTCTGCTCCAGACCAGACCGGCCTTTGGCGGCAATATCATGGCAACAATCATAACTCCCAACAACAGGCCGCAGATGGCCACTGTCCGGCATAAGGTGATGAAGGAAGCGGAACCGTCCGGGAGCGGAAAAGGCGAGATAGTAAAAGAGGAATTCCCGGAAGAGATATATTCATCCAGGAGCAGTTTAATAGATATTGTCGAGGAAATAGAAGAGACAGTAAACCTTGCTGAGGCTGATATAATTGTTTCCGGTGGCCGCGGCGTCGGATGTCAGGAGAATTTTGATATAATAAAGGAACTGGCATTAATGCTTAAGGGAGCTGTTGGGGCTTCCAGAGCAGCGGTTGATGCCGGATGGATGCCCTATTCACATCAGGTAGGGCAGACCGGGAAGACTGTCTGTCCCAAGATATATATTGCGTGCGGCATAAGCGGACAGATACAGCACCTGATAGGGATGAAATCATCCGATATTATCGTTGCCATAAACAAGGACCCGGACGCGCCGATATTCTCTGTTGCCACATACGGGGTCGTAGCAGACCTTTTCAAAGTAGTCCCGTCGCTTACCACTCATTTCAAGAATATCCTTAACTAACCGTAGGGGTTTGATTATTTGATTTAGCGAAAAAATGCTTAGTACTTTGTTAAAGAATTTACCTTCTGCCCCACCTACGAGGTGGAAATAACTAGTTCCACCTCGTAGGTGGGATAATAGGTGCCAAATAGTTGACAACTACACCATACCTATGTATACTTAGACACGAATGAACAAACACCAATAAAGATACATAAACCATATTAAAGTACCGGTTGATAATATGATCGAGCAGGTCAATAAAAAGAAACGATACAATGTCCAGGAAGTCGCCGATATTCTGGGCATATATAGAGGAACGGTCATCAATTATGAGAAGAAAGGGATATTCCCTGTGTCGCGGAGAAATCCGATCAATGGGTATAGAGAATATCATGAAGAGGAGATCGAAGAACTGAGAAAGATACTTGAGGGCAAAAAGGAGGTATAGGGAGCTGATATGCATTTCAAAAAACTGGAGATCGTAGGGTTCAAGTCTTTTTTAAACAAAACCACGCTGAAATTCGAACCGGGCGTCACTGCGATAGTCGGTCCCAATGGCTGCGGCAAAAGCAATATCGTCGATGCCATAAAATGGGTCTGCGGGGAGCAGTCGCCAAAATCAATGCGAGGTTCCTCGATGCAGGATGTTATATTTAACGGCACGGAGAAGTCCGATCCCGTTAACATGGCCGAAGTATCGATAGTGCTGTCCAATGAAGAACGGATCCTTCCGGTGGATTATGATGAAGTAATCATTACACGGCGGCTTTTTCGTTCAGGGGAAAGTGAATACCTTTTGAACAAGACGCCCGTAAGGCTGATGGACGTCAGGGACGTTATCAGGGGGACCGGCCTGGGCACGAGTTCCTATTCCGTTATAGAGCAGGGCAAGATGGACATGGTGCTCAGCTCTAAACCCGAAGAGCGGCGGTATGTCTTTGAGGAAGCCAGCGGGATAACACGGTACAAGGCAAAGAAAAGAGAAGCCATGCTCAAGCTGGAGCGCACCAATGATAACCTGACACGGATAAGTGATATAATCCGGGAAGTCGAAAGGCAGATCAAGGCCATTGAGCGGCAGGCGCGGAAAGCGGAAAGATACAGGGCATGTTACTCGGAGCTTAAGGACCTGGAAGTCAGGCTGTCTTACATGCGGTTAAGGGAGCTGAACACGGACGGAACGGGCATGGATAAAGAGGCGGAGAACCAGAGGGAGGTGTCCGATACATTAAAACGGGAACTGGATGAGCTGCACATCTCCCTGGCCGACCAGAGAAAGGAATTCAGCTCTATACTGGAAGGCCTGCAGGCGTCACAAAGCGAAGCCATACAGCTGACCTCGGATATTGACAAGAACAGCCATACTATAGAGATGAACAAAGAGCGCATAGAGGAGCTCCAGAGAGATCTCCGGAGGAGTACCCGCCAGATCGAAGAAGCCACGGAGAGGAAAGAGGCGTTTAAAAGACGCGTGGAAGAGCTGGAGCTAAAGTGCGTGAGTATCGGCAGCCAGATGGGTGATAAGGAGAAAGAGTTCCTGTCAGCCGAGGAAAAGGTCAGGAACATCCTGTCCGCCATGGAACAGCACAAGCATGAACTTAAGATCAATCGTGAAAAGACCGTGGATATCATCGCGGAACAGACACAGACCAAGAACCTGCTGATAAAGACGGATGCGGATATCAGGAACATAATGGCCCGGGAAAAACGCTTGAAGCTGGAAAGGTCTAATGTTGAGATGGAGAGAGAGAACGCCTGTGAGAGATTAAAAGAAGCGGAAGAGACCGTGGGGCGGGTAACAAAGGAACTCGAGGCCAGCAAACAGGAATTCGACACCTTTAATAACCAGTATATTTCAAGGCAGGAAAGGCTCTCGGTCCTTAGGGACGAGAAGTCCAACAGGGAGAAACGACTGAACGAGATACGGCCAAGGATGGACTTTCTTGAAAGGCTGATTTCGGAGCGCGAAGGGATAAGTGAAAGCGGCAAAGAGATAATGAAGCTGGTCGAGACCGGAGATCCCGGGTTTTCAGGGGTTTGCGGGATCCTTTCGGAGGTCATAAGTGTCCGTCCGGGCTACGACGAGTCGCTGGAGTCTGTGCTGGGGAACCTGTCCGAGGCCTTGGTGGTCGAAAACAGGATAGTGGCTGAATATGTCGCGAGATTTCTGGAGGAAAGGTCTCTGGGGAGCTTAAGCTTCATTATACTTGACGAGTTGAGGGAGCTCTTGGAAGGAAGAGATGTCCGTCAGGGAAATAATGGCACGCCGGGTGATATTACTCGCATCATTACCGCAGAGGAGCCTTATCTTTCGGCATTGCGCGGCATGTTAAGGGACACATTTGTCGCTTCATCCCCGCAGGAAGCCAAGGCGTTCATTAAAGGCGATGATTTTCAGGGCCGTATTATCTGTGAAAAAGGAGAGGTCCATCAAAGAGGGATGTATCGCAGTCGGAACTATTCGGATAAAGAAGTGGTCTCGCTTTTCGGACGCCGCGAAAGGCTGGAGCAGTTTCGCGCGGAAGAAAAAGAGCTGGCGGAAGCGTTCCTTCTGATAGAACGCGGAGTGAATGAGCTGGAAGAATGGTTCAGGGAATCCGAGGGGAGAAAGAGGGGACTGGAGAACGCCTTGAGAGAAAAACAGATAGAGTTCGCTGACATCTCATCAAAAAGATCGGTCGTAAGGGAAAAGTTTGACAGTCTGCAAGAGGAGCTTCTGCTTCTGGACGCCGAGATTGATGAGGACGCTGAAACGATGCGACAGATGAGGGATGGATCCGCGAGATTAAGTTCAAAACTGGAAGAACTCGAGAACAAGGGTGTCGGCATCGAACAGAGAATAGAAATATCCCAGGAAGTGATCCAGCAAAGCGCTTCAGAGCGGGAAAAGGTGCTGTACAGGATAGCTGACATAAAAGCCGAATTGTCAGCGATAAAAAAAGAAGAGGAGCACATTTCTGACAACCTGGAAAGGGAAAGGGACACTTACGCCCGCATCGACAGGGAAATAGAAGAGAAGCACGCAAGGATCGCCGAAAACGGCGAACGCGTCAGGGAGCTGGAGCAGGAGGCAGCGGCTCTGGACGCGAAGAACGCGGAATACGCCTCGCTGAAAGAGGGCAGTATCTCTGAAAGCTCGGAGAAACAGGAGAAAAAAGACATCCTGTCCCGGCGTATAGACCGGATGGAAGAGGAAGGGAAGGAAAAGGAGGAAAAGCTGGAAGCTGTCAGGAACCACGGAAGGGATCTTGATATAAAAAAGAAAGAGGGGGAATACAAGCGGAATGCGTTTATACAGAGGATCTCGGACGCGTATAAGGTTGACCTTGCCGCTTTTGAAATGGGTCCGGATGAAGCTTTTGACCGTGGAGAGGCGGAGAACAAGATAACAGAACTGAAGGAGAAGATCGAGAAGATGGGAGAGGTAAGCCTTGGCGCGGTGGAAGAATATAAAGAGCTGGAAGAAAGATGCAGTTTTCTTACAAAGCACAGGGATGACCTTGTCAAGGGCCGGGAAGATGTCATGCAGGCCATCACCAAAATAAATCGGACCACCCGTAAGCTCTTCATGGAAACGTTCGAGGCCATAAAAAAGGAATTTAATGTGTATTTCAAGATGCTGTTCAACGGCGGCAGGGCAGAACTGGTCCTTGAGGACGAAAATGATATCCTGGAATGCGGCATAGATATAGTGGGCAGGCCTCCGGGTAAAAAACTGCAGAATATAACGCTTCTCTCCGGAGGGGAAAAGGCCATGACCGCTATCGCGCTGATATTCGCGATCTTCAAGGTCAACCCCAGTCCTTTTTGTGTGCTTGACGAAATAGACGCTCCTCTGGACGAGTCGAACATAGTCAGATTCTGCAGTGTTCTAGGGGAATTCCTGAAGCTTTCCCAGTTCATCATAGTGACGCATAACAGGATGACCATACAGCTGGCGGATATACTCTATGGTATTACCATGCAGGAGAAAGGTGTTTCAAAGATCGTTTCGGTGAAGTTTTCTGAAGAGAAAGAACAGCCGGAACCCGAAGGCGTTACCGTAGGAGCTTAGGTCTCTAAGATGTTTTGAATGATCCTCGCGGGGACGGCCGATTCCCCCAGCGAGGATCATTCAAAACATCTGTGTAAGCCAAGTTTCCTGCTTGTAAAGCAATTTCAGTCTTCACATGAAAACACTGGATAAGAGAATCTTAGAAACAGAAATTAGACGGGTATTACGGAAGAAAAAAAGGACCCTGGCCGTGGCGGAATCCTGCACCGGCGGGCTGGTATCTCACAGGATAACCAATGTGCCCGGAAGTTCGGTCTACTTTAAAGGCGGTGTCATAGCTTATTCGAACGAGATCAAAACGTCTCTCCTTGAGGTTCCGTCCGGGACCATAAAAAAGTACGGTGCTGTAAGCAGAGAGGTTGTTCGCGCCATGACAGAAGGAGCGAGGCGCATTTTCAAGGCTGATATCGCGGCCGGTGTAACAGGGATAGCCGGCCCCGGCGGCGGATCGCCCAAAAAGCCCGCTGGGCTTGCTTTCATCTGTGTCGCGTCAAACAAAGGGGCGAAGACCCGTAAAGTTTTTGTCAAGGGTGTCCGGGAGGCCGTGAAATTCGGATTTTCACAGGCGGTGCTGGAGCTTATAAGAGAGTTCGTAGTTGGGAGTTCACGTGGCTAACACAAGAAGTTTCATAGCGCTTGAATTTTCGAATGAAGCAAGAGCGGAGTTTTCACGGATAGAAGGAGTTCTAAGAAAAGCGGATGCCAATGTCAAATGGGTCGATCCGGGGTCCATGCACCTGACCATTAAATTTCTCGGCAATGTGCCCGAGGAACAGATCCCTTCCATTTCCGACAGGCTAGAGAAAATAGCTTCAGAGACCGCGTCTTTTGACGTTTCACTGGAAAGTTTAGGGGTTTTCCCAAAATGGGAGTATGTCAGGGTTCTGTGGATCGGCATAGGTGAAGGGGGCGGCCGTGTCAAAGCCCTGGCCGAGCATGTGGAAGAGGCCATGTTTCAGGAAGGGTTCAGCAAAGAAAAGCGTTCTTTCAGCCCCCATGTCACGATCGGAAGGGCGAGGTCATCGAAGAACAAAGAAAAATTGAAGGAAATAGCCGCATCTATTGAAGTAAATCCGGTTCCCATCCATATTTCCCGCGTTGTCCTTTTTAAGTCCGAGTTTTCCAGCACCGGCGCGGTACATACTCCTTTATCGGTCCTGGGTTTCAGCGGATAAGGATCTTTCGGAAAAAATGAAAGAAAATGCCCGAAGGCAGTGTCTTATAGAGTGAGATGCTCGATACTCGTGGCACGCTGATAGCTGATAGCTGAAGGCTGAAAGGTAAAAACAAATAAAGCCTTTGCAAAACATAATCCATATTTGTATAATATATCCTTGAAATAGTAACCATAATTATAATAAATGTAACAAGGGAGGAGTCATGTCAAACAGGGACAAGGCCAAAACAAAAATTGATATAAGTAAAGAGAAGACAGATGAAAAAGGTGCGACCAAGATTAAGGCGCTGGAACTGGCCCTCAGCAAGATCGAAAAGGATTTCGGGCAGGGCGCGATAATGAAGATGGGCAAGGGTTACAATATTACCGTGGATGTGATCCCGACCGGTTCATTGAAACTGGACGTGGCCCTGGGTATAAAAGGCGTGCCCAGAGGAAGGGTTATCGAAGTATTCGGCCCTGAAGCGAGCGGGAAGACCACGCTTACTCTCAGTATCCTGGCGAACGCGCAGAAAGCCGGCGGCGAGGTCGCTTTTATAGACGCCGAGCACGCCTTTGATCCTACCTACGCGAAGAAAATAGGCCTGAACCTGGACAATCTTCTGATCTCCCAGCCTGATAACGGCGAGCAGGCGCTGGAGATAGCGGAAACCCTGGTGCGCAGCAATGCGATCGACGTGGTCGTCATAGATTCCGTGGCAGCCCTGACGCCCAGAAAAGAGATAGAGGGCGATATGGGAGATTCTCATATGGGGTTACAGGCCCGGCTCATGAGCCAGGCATTGAGAAAACTGACATCAGCTATCAGCAAGTCAAAGACGTGTGTGATCTTTATCAATCAGATAAGGATGAAAATAGGCGTCATGTTCGGCAACCCGGAGACGACCACGGGCGGTAAGGCTCTTAAGTTCTATTCATCCGTAAGGATAGATCTCCGGAGAATAGCGTCCCTGAAAAAAGGCGACAATGTTGTGGGTAGCCGTGTCCGGGCAAAGGTGGTGAAGAACAAGCTCGCTCCACCTTTCAAACAGGCGGAATTCGATATTATGTTCGATGAGGGCATCTCGCGCGCGTCAGGCGCTATTGATATCGGGGAGGAGATCGGTATTATCAAGAAGACCGGGACCTGGCTTTCTTACGGCGATGAAAAGATCGGGCAGGGAAAAGAGAACGCGCGGATCAGTCTCAATGAAAACGTGAAATTGCTGAACAAAATAGAGTCGGAGATCAAAAAGTCCCTGGGGCTCTCCCGTTGAACATGGCTGGAGACAGCATCCGAGAAAAAGAGTTAAGAAAAGCCAGGAACTATTGTTCCCGCCTGCTTTCCCTGTGCCCGAGGACGGAACACGAGATAAAGGCCCGTCTGGAAAGCAGGGGATTCAGAAAGGTGATACAGAACGATATCCTGGACCTTCTGAAAAAGGACGGGCTTGTGGATGACCTGAGATTCGCCAGGGGCTGGATCGATTCCAGGATCAGGTCAAAGCCCAGGGGAGTAAAGCTCCTGCGGATAGAACTGCAAAAGAAAGGCGTGGGAGACGATGTGATAGACCGCGTTCTTCACGAAAAAGCGGCCGAACTTGACGAAAAGGCCGTCCTGCGGGAAATGGTGAAGAAAAAGATCAAAGAAGTGGAGAGCGGTCCGCAGAAGAACATAAAGGGAAGGTTGTTTCAATATGTCGTCCAAAAGGGATTTGACGCGGAAACAGCCGAGAACGTGATCAATGAGATCATGGGAGGGTAAAAGCAAAAAAGATGGCCATGCTGTCGAGTGAGATAAGAACAAGGTATCTTGAGTTCTTTGAAAAGAGAGGTCACACCGTTGTATCGAGCGACTTGCTCGTCCCGAGGAACGATCCGACGCTTTTGTTCACGGGAGCCGGCATGAACCAGTTCAAGGACCAGTTCATGGGAAAGAACATCGTGTATAAGCGCGCTGCTTCGTGCCAGAAGTGTTTGAGGACAGGGGACCTGGAGAAGGTCGGCAAAACGCCGCGGCATCATACTTTCTTTGAGATGCTCGGCAATTTTTCTTTCGGTAATTACTTTAAAAAAGAAGCCATTGAATGGGCGTGGGGATTCATGACCGGGGAGATGGGTTTTCCGGCGGAACGTCTATGGGTATCCGTTTACAAGGATGATGCAGAGTCTTATTCCATATGGCTTGATGAAATGAAGATCCCGGCGGAAAGGATAGTGAAATTAGGGGCTGACAGCAATTTCTGGCCGGCGGACGCGCCTGAAAAAGGGCCTAACGGTCCGTGCGGCCCGTGTTCTGAGATATTTTATGATTGGGGTCCGGAAAAGGGCTGCGGCAGGGCGGAATGCGATCCAGCGTGTGAGTGCGGGAGGTTCGTGGAAGTATGGAATCTTGTGTTTACCGAATTCGACAGAAAGCCTGACGGCAGTCTGACGCCATTGCCCAATAAGAACATTGACACCGGAATGGGGCTTGAGCGTATCACATCTGTTATGCAGGGTGTGCCCACTAATTTTGACACAGACCTGTTTACGCCGATAATCAAGCATATAAAAAAAGAACTGGGCGGGACAGCCGCCCGCGAGGATATCGATCTTATCGCTGACCATATCAGGGCCGCTGTTTTTGCCATAGCTGACGGAGTATCCCCGTCCAATGAAAAAAGGGGATATGTGGTCCGTAAGCTTATAAGAAGGGCGTATTTAAAGAGCGGGGGGAAAAGCCCCTTTCTCTACAACATAGTACCCGCGGTAACTGGTGTGATGAAAGATGTGTATCCTGAACTCGAGGAAAAACGGGAACATATCAGCGCCATAGTGAAAGAGGAGGAAAAGCGGTTCAACGATACCCTGGTATCATCCCTTCCGGTCTTTGAGGGCATGCTTTCAGGAAGCAGACGGGAACTTGACGGCGGCCAGGTATTCAAGCTGGTCGATACTTACGGGCTGCCGCTGGACGTGATCGTTGAAGAAGCGGCATCCCGCGGCATTACTCTGGACATCAGGGAATTTGAGAATCTCATGGAGGGAAGAAAGGAAGAATCCCGTAAAGGCAGTGTTCTTTCGAGTGAATTCATTTTTCAGCCGGACATGTTCATTAACGCTCCGAAGCCGGAATGCGTAGAGACCATGCCTCTGGAGGTCGAGCTGGCATTCATAATTAAAAAGGGAGAGGTCTCAGAGGAAGTGCTGCATGGCGAGCGTGCAGAGGTCATAACTTCACCGCAGAGCGGGGAGCTTTATACCGAGGGAGGGGGCCAGGCAGGCGATACCGGGACCATTGTAAAACAGGATAGCCTCATGGAGATCCTGAATACTTACAACGTGGACGGCAGGAAGGTGATGGAAGTATTCGTGGAAAGGGGATGTTTCAAAAAAGGCGAAAAAGTGACCCTTGACCTGAACAGGGACAGGAAGCACAGGATCGCCATGAACCATACGGCGACGCATCTTCTCCAGGCAGCGCTGCGCAGTGTTCTGGGAGGGCACGTAAAGCAGTCCGGTTCCCTGGTCGATGACGAGCATTTGAGATTTGATTTCACCCATATGAAAAAGCTCTCTGACAGGGAATTGATGAAAGTGGAGGATGTCATCAACGGATGGGTCGAGTGGGGTGTTCCAGTGTGCAAGGAGATAAAATCTCTCAGAGAGGCCCAGGAGGAGGGCGCACTCTCTTTTTTCGGAGAGAAGTATGAAGATACAGTGCGCATGGTCTCTGTCGGGGATATATCAAAGGAACTTTGCGGCGGGACCCATGTGGAGAATACCTCGGATATAGAACTCGTGAAGATCATTAACGAAAGTTCTGTTGCCAGCGGCATAAGGCGTATCGAGGCGCTTACCGGAGGCAATGCGAAAATGTGGCTTAAGAAGACGCTGGGAAACCTTTTGAGTGAATACCAGGCACTGTCAAATGGGCCTGACATAGAACAAAATATACCGGAGCTGGCGCGTGCCATGGAAATGGCCAGAGCGATCACTATCGGAAATATTAAAATAGATCCTAAAAGCATGCACGACTATGAAAACATTATAAGACCCGCGTTCCTGAAAGCAAAAGAATACGCTGGCAGGGCGAAAAAGAAGCTCAAGAAAGCGGAAGACGCGGAGGTGTTCGCTAAAGCAAAGGCCATTCTGGATCAGGTCCTGGGACAAGGGGTCACCTTCGGAGGTGTGAAATTCGTCTCCTCCGTCCTCCGCGGCGCTGAGATGGGTGTTCTGCGAAAGGCTTTAGCTTACGCGGGGGAAAAGGCAGGATCCGGAGTCATACTTCTGGGAGGCGAAAAGGACGGCAAGGCGTTCTTAACATGCGCGGTAACCGTGGATCTTGCCGAGAAGGGGATCAGCGCGCGGAATATCATAGACAAGGTGGCTGGCAATATCAAGGGCAAGGGCGGGGGCAGCGACACTTTTGCCCAGGCTGGCGGCAGCGATCCCGGCGGTCTGGAGCGCGCGTTAGAGGAAGGCAAGGGACACATGAAAAGGGGACAGTGATGCGAAGCGTTAAGATAGGGAGCGAGACATTCAAGCGCCTGGTTAACAGGCATGATCAGGGAAGGAAGCGGCTGCAGAAAAAGGTCGCCGGAATCATTGAGAAAGTGCGTGCTGAAGGCGACAAGGCCCTGATAAGGTTCACGAAGAAATTCGACAAGGTGGAATTGTCCAGAAAGATGCTTCGGGTCACTGAAGCGGAGATAAGCGGCGCGTATCAGGACATCAAGCCGGAGCTGGTGAACACGCTGAAAAAGATCATACGGAATATTGATAAGTTTTACAGGAAGCAGATCCCGAAGTCCTGGACCATCAAGCACGGGTCCGGAATAGAGCTCGGAGAAAAATTCGGGCCGATCGAAAACGTCGGCGTTTACATACCAAGCGGCACGGCGCCTCTGGTCTCGAGCGTTTATATGACAGTGCTGCCGGCAAAGATCGCCGGCGTGAAAAAGATCGTAATGCTTTCTCCTCCTAATGAGTATAAAAGCATAGATCCGCACATACTTGTCATGGCCAACCTCTTGAAGGTTGATGAAATTTACAAGGTCGGCGGTGCACAGGCCATCGCCGCTCTTGCTTTTGGGACAAAGACCATCCCGAAGGTGGATAAGATAGTGGGGCCCGGGAATGAGTACGTGACAGAGGCGAAGCGGCAGGTGTTCGGATACTGCGATATAGATATGCTGGCAGGGCCGAGCGAGGTATTGATAATCGCTAATCATCACGCGAATGCGGAATACATCAAGAGGGACCTAATGGCCCAGGCGGAACATCACAGGGGGTTGTCGATGCTGGTGACACCGTCAAAGAAAATATTCAACGCCCTGCGAACAGAGCCGTCGCTGAGAGGGTATATTATGAAAGTGAAAAACCTGGATCAGGCAGTGGCGGTATCCAACATGATCGCTCCTGAGCATCTGCAGCTGATGGTCCGGCGGCCGAACAGGCTGTTGAACAAGATAACCAATGCCGCGGCCATATTTCTCGGGGAGTATACGCCGGTGGCCATGGGCGATTACGTGGCTGGTCCGAGCCATGTCCTGCCTACCGGCGGGACGGCCCGGAGTTTTTCAGGGCTCAATTTGAGGAGTTTCATCAAAAGTTCTCATATTATTTCGTATTCCCGAAAAGCTCTCAACGATTCCGCCGAATGGGTAAGGGAGCTCGCGGAACTGGAAAAACTGGCGGAGCACTGGGAGTCAGTGCGCGTCCGGTGCGAAAATTAGCTGATAGCTGAAAACGGAGGAAGATGATGGGCATATTTTGCGGAAACAAAAATTTAGTTAGCAGGAAAACCGCGTACGAAAGAAGATCAAAGGAAACCGAAATAGAGATACCGGTCCTTAATATTGACGGTAAAGGGGAATCCGAGATCTCCACGTCAATAGGTTTTCTGGACCACATGCTGACACTTTTTGCTTATCACGGTTATTTTGACCTGAAGCTCAAGGCAAGGGGCGATACCCAGGTGGATATCCATCATCTCAATGAAGATATAGGGATAGCGATCGGCGAGGCTTTCAAGAAGGCGCTCGGGGACTCAAGAGGCATAACAAGGATGGCTTCGGCTGAAGCGCCCATGGATATGGCGAGCGCAAAGGTCCTGGTGGATCTCTCGAACCGTTTCGCGTTCAGATTTACGGAGAAAGGCGGAAGCGCCGTTGGCGCGATCAAGGATGAAGAAGGCTACTCCATGCATTACGCCAGGGATCTTCTGGAAAGTTTCGCCAAGAAGCTCTCCATGAACCTTCACATAGAAATATTCGGTGAAGGAGATATGCATCATTATCTTGAAGCGGTCTTCAAGGCGCTTGGCATAGCGCTGGACATGGCAACATCGGTTGACCCGCGCAGGGCGGGTGAGGTGCCGTCGAGCAAGGGGATATTGTAGGGGTTTGATTTATCAAACCCAAAACACGACATGACAGGCATAATCGATTACGGTTCCGGTAACTTGAGGAGCGTGTTTAACGCGTTTCGTTACCTTGGAGAGGATGTCAGGATATGTGACGATCCGGACTGTCTCGGATCTGTTGATAAAATAGTGCTGCCGGGCGTGGGGTCCTCAAAGGACGCGCTTGCCGGGCTTTCCCAGAGGGGCCTTGTAGAGCCGCTCTTGAGGCGCATACAGGAGGGCAGGCTGTTTCTCGGAATCTGTCTGGGGCTTCAGATGCTTTTTGACAGTAGCGAGGAAGCTGGCGGTTGCGACTGCCTCAAGGTGGTACGCGGTGATGTCAGGCTTTTCCCCGGAGGCGAGGGGTTGAAGGTCCCACAGATAGGGTGGAACACCGTCAAAATGGCTGAGGGGAAATGTCCTTTGTTCGAGGGGATAGAGGACTCGAGTTATTTTTATTTTGTTCATTCGTATTATTGTGAGAATGAGGAATCTGAGCTCACTGCCGGGAGGACCGAATATGGCGTTACGTACACTTCGGCGTTATGGAAAGAGAACATCTACGCCGTACAGTTCCATCCCGAGAGGTCTCAGAAGAACGGATTGAAACTATTAAAAAATTTTGTGAGGTTATGAGCTATGAAAGTAATACCTGCTGTAGACATAATTGAAGGAAAGACCGTAAGGCTTGAAAAGGGAAGGTATGACCGCAAGCTGAGTTATGACTGGGATCCCGTGTATGCCGCCAGGGAGTGGGAGAGCATGGGCGCCGAACTTCTCCATGTGATCGACCTGGACGGAGCCAGGGAGGGACATCCCATAAATTTTTCTGTTCTGCAGGAAGTGACCAGGGCCGTGAATGTCCCGGTCCAGGTCGGAGGCGGGTTCAGGAAGGAGACCGATATAAAGAAAGCCCTGGACCATGGCGCATGGAGGGTCATAGTGGGTTCAAAGGCCATGGAAGAGATAGATTTTGCCAGGAATATACTGGGGCTCTTTAAAGAGCGGGTGATACTGAGCGTTGATTCCGAGGAAGGCAGTATCCGTATTCACGGATGGAAAAAGTCGCTTGACCTTGATATTTTTGAAGTGTTCAAAAGGTTTATTTCGTTCGGGGCCAGGGAGATCATTTATACGGATATAGCAAAGGACGGGACGCTTTCAGGCCCTGACATGAAATTTCTCAAGCGTATCATCTCAGAGACCGATGTCAATTTGATCTACGCGGGCGGGGTAAAGACAATAGAACATATCAGGCAGTTAAAAGAACTGGAGAACATGGGGCTTGCCGGTGTTATTGTGGGCCGGGCACTTTATGATGGAACATTAGACCTTAAGGAGGCGGTCGATGCTTGCAAAACGGATAATCCCGTGTCTTGACGTAAAGGACGGACGCGTGGTAAAAGGGGTGAATTTCGTGGACCTCAGGGACGCGGGTGATCCTGTAGAGAACGCCAAGGTTTATAACGATGAAGGCGCGGACGAGCTTGTATTCCTTGACATAACAGCTACCTGTGAGAACCGCAAGACAATGGTCGATATGGTTAGGAAAGTGGCGGAGGAGGTCTTTATGCCGTTCACTGTGGGAGGCGGCATCTCCTCCAATGAGGGGATACGCGAACTTTTGAACGCCGGTTGTGACAAGATATCAATAAATACAGCGGCAGTGCAAAAACCTGATTTCATCAAAGAAGCCAGCCAGCGGTTCGGAACACAGTGTATTGTCGTTGCCATAGACGCGAAGAGTGATGGGCATGGATCCTGGGATGTGTATGTGAAAGGCGGCCGCGAACCCGCGGGAATAGACGTGCTGGAGTGGGCCCGTCGTGTCGATGAACTGGGTGCGGGAGAGATACTTCTTACCAGCATGGACCGCGACGGGACAAAGGACGGATATGACGTGGAATTGACACGGGCTGTCGCGGAAGCCGTTAATATCCCGGTGATAGCGTCCGGTGGATGCGGGAAAATGGAACATTTTATCGATGTTTTTGTGGAAGGGAACGCGGATGCCGCTCTGGCTGCCTCGATCTTCCACTTCAGGGAGTTTTCTATAGGGGAAGTCAAGGCGTATCTTGAAGATAAAGGAATACCCGTGCGAATGTAGTGGTTCGATTTATCGAACCCGAAAGATGCAGTAAAAGAGGAGGGAACAAGATGGAACTTTTCGACAAACTGAATTTTGATGAAAAAGGCGTTATACCGGCGATCATCCAGGACCAAAAGACCAATCAGGTCCTGACGCTTTGCTACATGGATAAAGAGGCGCTGAAAAAGACCATGGAGAATAACAAGGTCCATGTTTTTCGCAGGTCAAAAGGCGAGGTCATGATGAAAGGTGCGATATCCGGATGCACCCAGCAAGTGAAGGCGATCTACGTGGACTGCCTTGAGAATTCTCTTCTCTTTAAAGTAGATCAGACGGGGGGCGCCTGCCACAAGGGATATTTCACTTGTTTTTACCGCAAGGTATTGGATGACGGCGGTAATATGCTTGTAGAGGTTGAACGCATTTTTAATCCGGAAGAAATATACTAAGGATGAGTGCTCATGTGTTTTCCATGTAAGGAAGAATTTATCGAATTGAGCCGGCAGGGGAATATCATCCCGGTTTACAGAGAGATGCTCACGGACTTTGACACTCCTATTTCCGCTTTCTCAAAGATAAGCAACGGGGGATTTTCCTATCTCTTGGAATCAGTTGAACGGGGCGAGCACCTGGGAAGGTATTCGTTCCTGGGGAGCGATCAGTCTCTTGTGATCGAAAGCAGGAAAAACAAGATGACCATAAAAAAGGGTGATTCCGTTGATTCCTATACGGCTGAAAAAGATCCGGTAGAAGAGATCAAGTCGATCATGAAGGCCTTCAAGTTCGTCCCGGTGAAGGGCCTTCCGAGGTTTTGCGGCGGGCTTGTCGGATACATGGGCTATGACATGGTAAGGTTCTTTGAGAACGTACCAGATGATAACCCGGAAGAACTTGAACTCCCTGACATGCAGTTCGTGCTGACGGACACGATACTTATTTTTGACCACGTGGATCGCAAGATCAAGGTCGTGTCCAATGCCATGATAGACGACGATCCGGCTTCGGCTTACGAAGAGGCCTGCCATAAAATCGATATTATAATGGATAAGCTGAAAAGGCCGCCGGTAGTTCCAGAGGTCAAAATAACCGGATCCGCATCCTTGAAGGAGGAGTCAAATTTTACCCTGGAAGAATTCTGTGATATTGTTGAAAAAGCCAGGGGGCACATAAATCGCGGGGACATTATCCAGGTGGTCCTTTCCCAGAGGCTGAAGAGGAAGACCGGGGCGGATGCGTTCACGATATACAGGGCCTTAAGGTCGATCAATCCTTCTCCGTATATGTATTACCTGAAGTTCGGGGAGTGCCGGATCGTGGGATCTTCGCCTGAAATACTGGTCCGTTGCGAAGACGGAGTTGTGGAAGTCCGGCCCATAGCCGGGACACGCAGCCGCGGAAAGGATGAAGAAGAAGACGCATCCAAAGAGAGGGAGCTTCTTTCCGATCCAAAGGAAAGGGCTGAGCACATCATGCTCGTTGACCTGGGCAGAAACGATATCGGCAGGGTATGCGATTACTCCAGTGTGGAGCCGAGAGAAATGATGCGCGTTGAGAAATATTCGCATGTCATGCATATTGTCAGCGATGTCGTTGGGACCCTGAGCAGTGACAAGGACATTTATGACCTCATAAGGGCCACTTTCCCCGCGGGCACGGTCACTGGCGCGCCAAAGGTCAAGGCCATGGAGCTTATTGATAAATTTGAGAACACAAGGCGTGGCCCTTATGCCGGCAGTGTCGGGTACATAAGCTTTTCCGGCAATATGGACATGTGCATCACGATAAGGACGATCGTGATGCTGGGGGACACGGCGTATATACAGGCCGGGGCGGGCATAGTCCTTGATTCCGAGCCGGTCTATGAATATAAAGAGACCCTTAAAAAGGCCAGGGCCATGGTAAAGGCCATAGAATTCGCGGAGAACGGATTACAGTAATGGTACTGGTAATAGACAACTATGATTCTTTTACCTACAATCTTGTGCAGTATGTGGGCGAGCTGGGCGAAGAAGTGGAGGTCTATCGTAACGACAAGATCACGCTTGGCCAGATCGGGAAACTTTCGCCCCGGCGGATAATAATCTCGCCTGGGCCGGGGCGGCCGGACGAAGCCGGGATATCCAAGGATGTCATCAGGGAGTTCGGCGGGAAGGTGCCTGTATTCGGGGTATGCCTTGGGCACCAGAGCATAGCTGAAGTCTTCGGCGCTGATGTGGTTGTCGGGAGCCGGATAATGCACGGCAAGGCAAGCGATATATATCATAACGGTGAGGGGATTTTCAAAGGGATTCCGTCCCCGTTCGTTGCCACCCGGTATCATTCGCTTATCGTGGTCCCGGAAACCATAAGAGAGCCGCTTGAACTTACTGCCTGGACCGAAGAGAACGAAGTTATGGGGTTGCGTCATAAGGATATGCCAATATGGGGGGTCCAGTTCCACCCGGAATCGATCCTGACAGGAGAAGGCAAAAATATTCTTAAGAACTTTTTATCGGAGATATGATGGACATAAAGGACGCTATAAAAAAGGTGTCCGGTCTTGAGAACCTTACGGAGGAAGAGACCCGCGCGATTTTTGAACATATCATGAGCGGAGAGGTCACGCCCGTGCAGATAGGGGCATTTTTGACCGGGCTCAGGATGAAGGGAGAGTCTGTTGAGGAGATCACCGGCGCGGCCATGGTGATGAGGGAAAAAGCGCTCAAGATAAACGTGAAGAAAGATCCGCCGGACGAGCCCATACTGGATACCTGCGGGACAGGAGGAACAGGAAAGGGGACGTTCAATATCTCGACTACCGTGGCTTTTGTGGTCGCTGGGTGCGGGGTAAAGGTTGCCAAGCACGGGAACCGCGGGGCATCGAGCAGGTGCGGCAGCGCGGACGTGCTTGAGGCATTAGGCGTAAGGATCGATGTCCCTGTGGAAGTTACGGAAAAATGTCTCAATGAGATAAACATCGGGTTTCTTTTCGCGCCCTTGTTCCATAAGGCAATGAAATACGCTGTGGGACCGCGCAAAGAGATCGGGATAAGGACCGTATTCAATCTTATCGGACCACTGTCAAATCCGGCTTCGGCAACGTGCCAGGTCATGGGTGTGTTCGACGAAAGCCTTACGCAAAAAATGGCGGAGGTGCTTGGCAGACTTGGTGTCAGCCGTGCGTATGTAGTATACGGCATGGATAGATTTGACGAGGTCACGATAAGCGGCCGGACAAAAGTGAGCGAGCTGAGAGGAGGAGGGGTCAGGTCTTATTTTGTGACACCGGACACTTTTGGCGTGAAAGAGGCAGACCGGGACGCTGTCAAGGGAGGGTCGGTTGAAGAGAACGCCATGGTGATAAAATCGGTACTCAGCGGTAAGCAGTGTCCGGCGCTGGACATCGTGGTGATGAACGCGAGCGTCGCTCTTATGGCCGCGGGCAGGGTTAGCGATTTCAAGGAAGGGGTCAAGGCCGCCCGCGAGTCAATAGATTCGGGGAAAGCCGGGGAAAAGCTTGACCGGCTTGCAAAGATTACAAATCAGTGATGAGAGGATAAGATGTGATCTTAAACAAGATCGTGGGAAAGAAAAGGGAAGAGGTTACCGCGGCGCGGGATAAGATCCCCTTGAGCGAATTAAGGGAAAAAGCGCAGCGGATGGGCGCGAGCAGCGTGTTCAGGAAGAGCATCTCGCGCAAGGGGCATATCAACCTCATAGCGGAGCTCAAGAAAAGTTCGCCCTCAAAAGGCATAATACGCGGGAATTTTAACCCTGTGCAGATAGCGTGGGAATTCCAGGCCGCGGGCGCGAGCGCGATAAGCGTCCTGACCGATGAGCGGTTCTTTGACGGGAAACTGGAATATCTCAAGATGATAAAAGACAGGGTCAGCATCCCTATTTTGAGAAAAGATTTCATCATAGACGAATACCAGGTGTATGAATCAGCGGTGAACGGCGCGGACGCCATACTTCTGATAACGCGGCTCCTTACACCCCAGGAATTGGCCGATTACCAGGATATTGCCAGGGGATTGGGGCTTGATTGCCTGGTCGAGGTGCACAATGAAGAGGAAGTGGAAAACGCGTTGAAGAGCCGCGCCGCGATAATAGGCATAAACAACCGCGACCTTACGACCTTTAACGTTGATTTTTCCAACACAGAGAGGCTCATAAGGCATATTCCCGAAGACAGGATAATAGTCGCGGAAAGCGGGATAGAGACCTATGAACAGGTCATGTTCCTGAAAAGCCTGGGCGTGAACGCGGTCCTTATCGGCGAGACGTTATTGAGGGCCCCTGATATTGGCCAGAAGGTCAGGGAATTGATGGGCAGCGACTAATTTCACTTTTAACTTTTAATTATGAGAGTGAGTGTTTAATTTGGTCAAGGTAAAGATCTGCGGTTTGACGAACAAGGAAGACGCTCTCAAGGCGTGTGAATACGGCGCTGACCTTGTAGGGTTTGTTTTCGCGGAAGGATCTCCCAGGTCTGTGGGGCCGGAGACCGTGAAAGACATAGTAGAGGCGGTACCGCAAGGCGTGGGAAAAGTGGGCCTTTTTAAGGACGATGCCCTGGAAGAAGTGGAGGAATGCTTTCTTTCCTGCGACCTGGATCATGTTCAGCTGCACGGGGATGAAAGTCCCGCGTATTGCGCCGAGCTAAAGGAGGCTTTGAGGAAGAATGGAAAGGCCGTCGGCATTATCAAGACGTTCAAGGTGAAGGATAAGATACTCGGGTTTCCGGCCGGGGCTTACGTTGACGCGGCTTACTATTTGTTCGACACTTTTCACGAAAAGATGATGGGAGGGACCGGCATCAAATTTGACTGGGCCGTGATAAGGGATTTTAAAGGAGACAGGCCTTTTTTTCTTGCGGGCGGGCTCAACCAGCGGAATGTAGCGGAAGCGGTCAGGGAAGTTCATCCGTACGGAGTCGATGTCTCCAGCGGGGTGGAAGGGTCCGTGGGGAAAAAAGATGAAAACAAGTTAAAGGAGTTTATTCAAAATGCCAAAAAAGCGTAAATTTCCAGATAACAGGGGATACTTCGGCCCTTTTGGAGGCGAATTCGTCCCCGAGACGCTGATGCCCGCTTTGAGGGAGCTGGTAGCCGCGTATAAGAAGATATGCAGTTCCCGCGATTTCAAAAAAGAGTTTAAATATTATCTCAAAGAGTACGCGGGCAGGCCAACGCCTCTTTATTTCGCCGAGAGACTGACCAAAAAACTGGGCGGGGGGAAAATATACCTGAAAAGAGAGGACCTTCTGCACACCGGCGCTCATAAGATCAACAATACTCTGGGCCAGGCTATACTCGCGCTGAAAATGGGCAAGAAACGCATAATAGCGGAAACCGGGGCCGGCCAGCACGGAGTGGCCACTGCCACGGTAGCTGCCCTCTTCGGGTTTAAATGCGATGTTTACATGGGGACCGAGGATATTCGCAGGCAGAGCCTGAACGTATTCCGCATGAAGCTGCTCGGGGCAAGGGTGATCCCTGTCAGCTCCGGTTCATGCACTCTGAAAGATGCTACGAATGAGGCTTTGAGGGACTGGGTCACCAATGTCGGGGACACGTATTATGTCATAGGCTCTGTTGTCGGGCCTCATCCCTATCCCATGATGGTCAGGAATTTCCAGTCCGTCATAGGCAGGGAGACGCGGCAACAAATATTAAAGACAGAAGGCCGCTTGCCCGGGTATCTCTTGGCCTGCGTGGGAGGCGGGAGCAATTCTATAGGCCTGTTCCACGCGTTCTTTAAGGAAAAAAGAGTGAAGTTCATCGGCGTGGAAGCCGCGGGATACGGCCTGAGCAGCGGCCGTCATGCCGCGCCCCTTAAAAAGGGAAAAGTAGGGGTCCTTCACGGCAGTAAAAGTTTTCTTCTGGAAACCGCTGACGGGCAGATAAAGATCGCGCATTCCGTTTCCGCCGGTCTTGATTATCCTGGAGTTGGCCCTGAGCATTCTTATTACAAAAGAATAGGGCGCGCCCGGTATGTTCCGGTGACGGATAAAGAAGCGCTGGAAGGGGTGAGAATGCTGTCCATGGAAGAGGGTATTATCCCGGCGCTGGAGACCGCGCACGCCGTATACTATCTTAAAAAACTTGCCCGGAAGACAAGGAAGAAAGACATTATCGTGGTGTGCCTGTCAGGCCGGGGCGACAAGGATATAGACATAATAAGGGAACACGGACTATGAATAGAATAGATAAGACATTTTGCAAGCTGAAGAAACAGAAGAAAAAGGCTTTTATCCCGTACGTGACCGCGGGTGATCCCGACATAGCGACCACGAAGAAAATAGTCAAGGCCCTGGTCAGGGCAGGCTCGGACATCATAGAACTGGGTATGCCATTTTCAGACCCTTTGGCGGACGGGCCCACGATACAGAGGGCTGTTTATCGTTCGCTTGAGGCAGGATGCTCGGCCCGGAAGATATTCAGGATGGTCAGGGAACTGAGAAAGAACGTGGATATACCGCTGGTCTTCATGACTTACTATAACATCGTCTTCAATTATGGCATCAAAAGATTCACAAGGGACGCGAAAAACTGTGGGGCAGACGGTATAATCGTCGCGGACCTGCCCATGGAAGAATCGGGAGAACTGGCGAGTATCGCGGATAAAATGGATTTTTCGGTCATACTTCTGGCCGCTCCGACCACCCCCGTAGAAAGGTTCAGAAAAATAGCCGAACGGTCCAGTGGATTTATTTATTATGTTTCCCTGACCGGAGTGACAGGAGCGAGAAAGGTGCTTGCCAAACGGCTGGTGCGGGATGTCAGGATACTGAAAAAGGTGACCTCGAAGCCGATCTGCGTCGGTTTCGGCGTGTCAAAGCCGCGCCAGGCAAAGGAGATAGCCAGGGCCGGTGACGGCGTGATAGTGGGCAGCGCTATTATCAATGTGCTCGAGAAGAACACGGGCAATAAGAAAAAGATGGTCAGAGAGATAGAGGCGTTTGTCCGGTCTCTCGCCAGAGCGGTGCACAGCGCATAGTTATAGTGTACCCACTTCCACCTCGCAGGTGGAAGTGGGTAAAGGGGGTTCCACCTGCGAGGTGGAAGTGGGTATGCGGATAATGGGATTGGATGTGGGGACGAAGAATATCGGCCTGGCTGTGAGCGATGAGACTTGCACGATCGCGCAGGGTAAGGAAACCGTGAGGCGGGAGAGTGACAGTCAGGCTGTGGGAAAAATAAGATCCATTGCCGGTGAATACGGCGTTGAAAGAATAGTCGTCGGTCTTCCCGTTCACATGAACGGCACGGTCGGGGAGAGGGCGCTGGACAGCCGGAGATTCGCCGAGCTTTTGGAAAGGGAAACAGGGATCCCGGTCATATTATGGGATGAACGCCTGAGCACAAAGGAAGCGGAAGACATCATGATAAAGGCCGATGTTTCCAGAAAAAAACGCAGGAAGGTCATAGACAAGCTTGCGGCGCAGGTAATACTTCAGAACTATCTTGATAGTGAACGTACGCAAAACGAAAGAATAGATAAGTAGAACCCAGGGATTCTCGATGCTGGATTCTCGTTACAAGTTAAAACGAGCATCGAGTATCGAAAATGTCAAAGGAGAATAATTTTATGTACAAAAAAAAACAGCTGAATAACGGTTTGAAGATCATTGTTTCGCCCATGCCGCAGATGTCATCGGTATCTCTGGGCATATGGATCGGCATAGGCGGGCGCTACGAATCGGATAAAGAGAGCGGTATCAGCCACTTTATAGAACACATGCTTTTCAAGGGAACGAAGAGGCGCAGCGCCAAAAAGCTCAAGCAGGCGATAGAGGGAGTCGGTGGCGTGTTCAACGGCTTTACTGCCGATGAAGCCACATGTTACATGGTGAAGATTCCGACGCAGCACCTGACACTTGGACTGGACATCCTGACGGACATGGTCTTTAACGCCCGTTTTGACCAGAAAGAGATCGAGAAAGAAAAATTCGTGATCTGCGAAGAGATAAAGATGTACAAGGACCAGCCCTCGGAATATGTAAATGAGATACTCGGCGGGATCATGTGGCCGGATAATTCCCTGGGCCGGCCGTTGACCGGGACGATTAAGAACGTGAAGGGGTTCAAAAGGGACGAGATGATCGCTTTCAGGGATAAAAGTTATCATCCGGCTAACATGGCCGTGATCGCCACTGGCAATGTCGCTGCCGAAAAAATATTCAGTTACGCGGCAAGGGAGTTCAAGGGTTCGAGGAAGAAGAAACCCTCGTTCAAATCCCCGTCGCTGGACCAGACCCGGCCCCGGATAAAGTATCGCCGCCGGAACATCAATCAGGCGCATGTCGCCATGGGTTTTTATGCGCCTCAAAGGAACAGGCGGGAGAGATTCTCGACAAAGCTTCTCAGCGTCATACTCGGGGGCAATATGTCATCGCGGCTTTTTGAGGAACTGCGCGAGAAATACAGCCTGTGTTACGACATATCTTCCGTGTACAAGCGGCACAGCGATACGGGAGAGTTCGTGATACACGCCGGTGTTGACAACTCCAAAGCCTTGAAATCCGTAAGTGCCATACTCGATGAGCTTCGCATGATAAGGGATATGGGAATAACCGGGGATGAGCTTGCCAGGGCCAGGGAATACGCTAAAGGGCATTTCCTCCTGGCGCTGGAAAACACCTCGGCCCGGATGATGTGGTTCGGGGACAGGGTCATAGTTGACAAGAAGATACCCGAAGTGCAGGACCTCCTGAAGGAAATAGATGGCATAACCGGAGACGACGTAAAAAAGGCCTGTGAAAGGATCTTCAGGTCTTCCTTGATCAACCTGTCCATTGTCGGCAACGTCAGTGATAAAGACAGAAATAATATAAGGGTAGAGCTTGATAAGTTATGAAAGGATCATTGAGGCTTACTAGGGTTTTTGGCATAGATATTGAGATACACGTTACGTTCTTTTTGCTGCTCCTATTGTTCTTTTTTATCCTTGGGCCGAAAGGAGTCCTCCTTATTATCGGCGTGTTCTTCTTTGTCACCGTGCATGAGCTAAGCCACAGTCTCGTGGCCCGGCATTTCGGGATAAAGGTCAAAAGGATAACCCTTCTGCCTATCGGAGGCGTGGCATCGATGGAAGAGATACCGTCAAAGCCTTACCAGGAGCTGATCATAGCTCTGGCAGGGCCGCTTTCCAACATAGCTGTCCTGGTGATCTTTTTCTTGCCGCTTTACTGGCTTCTGGGAAAAGAGATATTGATGTTCCCGCTCCTGGCCATCGTTGGAAAGGTCAAATTCACCCAGGACTTCAATGTCCTCGCGTATATATACTGGCTGAACCTTGTCCTGGCCGTGTTCAACATGATACCGTCCTTTCCAATGGACGGCGGACGGGTGCTGCGCGCCATTTTGACATTGCGCATGGGCTATAAGAAGGCCACTGCTATCGCGGTGAGGATGGGGCATATATTCGCGCTTTTTTTCGGGTATATAGGCATTGTTTACGGCCATATTTTTCTTATCATTATAGCGATCTTTCTTTACATGTCGGCTTCCAGCGAAGGTATGCAGGTCAATATCCGCGAGACAATAAAGAGGTATGCCGTCCAGAACATACTGGCCAGGGAATTCATCCATATATCGCCGGACATGCCTCTGTCAAAGGTCCTGGAGCTGGTGTTCCACACTCACCAGGATGATTACCCGGTGATGGAGAATGAAAGATTAGTCGGTTTTTTGACCAGAAAGGGTCTGGTACACGGGATACACGCGAGTGGGGAAGAAGCGAAAGTCTCCGAGATAATGAGGACGGATATCCCTCCTGTAAAAGTGAAAGCCAGATTGCATGACGTCCAGAAATTGATGCAGAAATACGCGACAAGCGCCATGCCCGTGGAAAGAGCGGGCAGGATAGTCGGGGTGGTAACCATAGACGACATAAACCGGATATATCTGATGATAAGCGAAAGATGAGAGGTAAGGATAATGGAAGAGAAAAAAGTACTGATCGCGCCCAGCATTTTATCGGCTGATTTCAGCAGGCTGAACGAGGAAATAGTGTCCATAGAAAAGGGCGGAGCGGACTGGGTGCACATTGACGTGATGGACGGGTTGTTTGTACCCAACATCACCATAGGGCCATTGGTCGTGTTGGCAATCAGGCCCCTTACAAAACTTTTTTTCGACGTACACCTGATGATCGCCGACCCGCTGAGGTTCGTGGAGCGGTTCGCGGACGCTGGTAGCGACATGATAACCTTTCATGTAGAAGCCTGTGAAGATCCCCGGGCCATAATCCGGGCGATAAGGGACAAAGGAAAAAAAACGGGCGTATCCATAAAGCCGGGCACTCAAGCATCAGCGCTTGACCCCGTTCTTGAAGATGTTGACATGGTCCTGGTGATGACGGTGGAGCCGGGATTCGGCGGACAGGACTTTATGGAAGATATGCTGGAGAAAGTGCGGGATATAAGAAAGAAGTTCAAAGGGTTGATACAGGTGGACGGCGGCATAAACAGGGACACGGCTGTCAAAGCGGTGGACGCCGGGGTCGATATCCTTGTCGCCGGGACGGCTGTTTTCGGAGAGGATGATTATTCGCGGGCGATCGCGGAGTTAAGAAGTTAATTCGGGTTTGATTTATCCGACCCATAGAAGTTGATCGTAGTGGTTCGATCTAACGAGCCCAAAGTTGTTAAAAAGGGGGAAAGAAATGGCAAAGATTGTTTTTGGGACCGATGGATGGAGAGCTGTTATCAGCGACGATTTCACCTTTGATAATGTTGCCATTGTGGCGCAGGCGATGGCGGATTTCATCAAATCCAGGAGGGAGCCGATCTACAAAAAGCGGAAGACCGCTATAGGCTATGACACGCGGTTCCTCTCGGACAAATACGCGGAGATAACCGCGTGTGTCTTCGCGGCGAACGGGATCAGGTCAGTCCTGTCCGACGAACCGTGCCCCACGCCGTCAATCAGCTATTATATCAAGAAGAACAGACTGACCGGCGGTGTCATGATCACAGCGAGCCATAACCCGGCCCAGTATAACGGTGTGAAATACAAAGGATACTTCGGCGGTTCAGCTGCCGGCGATATCATCGGCGCTATTGAGAAGCGCCTTCACAGAAGTAAGGTGAAGTGCATGCCGCTGGAAAAGGCCATGAAAAAGGGAATGATAGTCAAAAAGGACATCATATCCGACCAGCTGAAGTTCATAAAAAAATATACGGATATGAGAAAACTGAAAAAGGCAAGGCTGAAGGTCCTTGTTGATTCCATGAACGGCGCCGGCTGCACGCATCTCGGGGAGCTCCTGAAGAATACGAGCATAAAAGTGAACTACATGAACGCCGAAATAAACCCGGGGTTTAAGGGCAGGCCGCCTGAACCGAACGAATACAACCTGCAGGAACTGATGAAGCGCGTGAAAAAGGAAAAGTATGACCTCGGCATAGCTACGGACGGCGATGCTGACCGCGTCGCTATCATAGACAGCGGCGGCAATATACTTTCGGGGCACAAGGTGATGTCGCTGCTTCTCCTGCATCTTTTGATGAACAGGCACAGGCGCGGTGGCGTTGTCCAGACCGTTTGCGGGACCGACCTTATAAAAAAGATCTGCAAGGAGTTCGGCATCAGGCATTATGAGACGCCCGTGGGTTTCAAATACATCTGTGCGTTGATGGTGAAAAAACATATCCTCATCGCTGGCGAAGAGACGGGCGGTATCGGGTTCGAGAACTACATACCCGAAAGGGACGGTTTTCTGACGTCGCTACTCATAATGGAGATGATGGTCAGCATGAAGAAACCGCTCAAGGATATCCTTAAATGGATGGACAAAAAATACGGGAGCTTTGTTTATGAAAGGGAAGACGTTAGTTTCCCCGCATCCAAGAGAAAAAAGCTCGTTACGGGCATGAAGAAAAAACCACTCACAAAAATATTGAACAGGCGCGTAGTTGAGATAAATGACACTGACGGAGATAAGTTCATCTGTGACGACGGGAGCTGGCTGCTTCTCAGGCTGTCAGGCACTGAACCGAAGCTGAGGATATACACCGAGACATCTTCAAAAAAGAAGTCCAAGCAGTATATTGACTTCGGGGGAAAATACGCTTTCTCATTAATGTAAATGAGCGCATGATTTACGAACACGATAGTGCGAGTAAATCATAAGCGCGAATTTATCCCGAGCGAACGAACGACCGAGGACGAAATGTCCGAGGAAATGCCGAGCCCTCCGGGCGAGGC
>CAYSJU010000018.1:0-5703 GCA_964431495.1 uncultured Planctomycetia bacterium | reverse complement strand
CGACCGAGGACGAAATGTCCGAGGAAATGCCGAGCCCTCCGGGCGAGGCCGAAACGAGTGAGCCAAAACAATGGATAAGATCGAGAAGATAAGAAATTTTTGCATTATAGCGCACATAGACCATGGCAAATCCACCCTGGCGGATCGCATGATACAGGTGACGGATACCGTGGACAAAAGGGGGTTTCGAGACCAGTTCCTCGACGATATGGATCTTGAAAGGGAAAGAGGTATAACCATAAAGTCCAGCGCGGTGAAGATCGAATACAAAGCAAGGGACGGAAAGACTTATTACCTGAACCTTATAGATACGCCCGGCCATGTTGATTTTTCCTATGAAGTGTCCAAGACGATCGCCGCGTGCGAGGGCGCGCTTCTTCTTGTTGACGCTGTCCAGGGCGTTGAAGCCCAGACAATTGCCAACCTGTATCTGGCCATGGAACACGACCTCAAACTTATCCCGATCATAAACAAGATAGACCTGAAAAGCGCGCGCATTGAAGAGGTAAAGCACCAGATGCTGGACGTGTTGGGGTCTGATGAAAGCGAGATAATATTGACAAGCGCCAAGGAGGGGATGGGCACGGAAGAAGTGCTCGAGGCAATAGTGGGCAGGATCCCTCACCCGACCGGCGAGCCGGACAAACCCCTGCAGGCGCTGATATTCGATTCCGCTTACGATGTATACAGGGGGGTTATAATTTATGTGCGCGTTATGAACGGGCAGATAGCAGCCGGCATGCAGGTCGAGATGATGAATAGGAGGACAAAACACGAGGTGAAGGAAGTTGGGATATTTGCTCCGGAGGAGACCGTTGTGGCCAGTCTGGACTGCGGTGAAGTCGGGTATATTATATGCAACATCAAGAACGCCAGCGAGGTCCAGGTGGGTGATACCATAACAGATCTGAAAAAACCCGCGAAAAAATCCCTCCCGGGGTACAAAAAGATAAAACCCATGGTGTACAGCGGCATATATCCCGTTTCCAACGAGGATTACGAAAATCTGAAAGGCGCCATAGAAAAGCTGCGGCTGTCAGATCCTTCTTTTATCTACGAGCCCGAAACCTCGGCCGCGCTCGGTTTCGGTTTCAGGTGCGGTTTTCTGGGGCTTCTGCACTTGGAAATCGTTCAGGAACGGCTGGAAAGGGAATTCGGCCTGGACCTTATCGTGACCAGCCCAAGCGTGAACTACAGGATAAAGGTGCGTGGTGAGGACCTGAGGGAGATAGATAACCCCACGAAATATCCGGACAGCGAGAAGATCGAGTTCGTGGAAGAGCCGTTCGTTCGATGTTACGTAATAGCCCCGAGCGATTCTATAGGCAGCATCATGCAGCTGTGCGAGAATAAAAGAGGGGAATTCGTCAGCACAAAATACCTTGATCCGACGAAGATCCAGCTCACGTACAATTTGCCTTTATCGGAGATCGTAGTGGATTTTTACGATAAGATAAAATCTTCCACCCAGGGGTATGGTTCGCTGGATTACGAATTTATCGGGTACAGGAAGTCCGATATAGTAAAGTTGGAAATATTGATTAACACGGAACCGTGTGACGCGCTTTCCTCGATGGTCCACAGGGAAAAGGCCAGGGAGAAAGGGACGGAACTGGTAAAGAGGCTCAAGGAGACAATCCCGAGGCATCTCTTCAAGATCGCACTGCAGGCCGCCGTGGGAGGGAACATCCTCGCGCGCGAGAATCTTTCGGCGCTGAAAAAACACGTGACCGGGAAATGCTACGGCGGAGATATAACGAGAAAGAGAAAGCTCTGGGAAAAACAGAAGGAGGGTAAAAAGAAGATGAGGCGGATAGGCAGGGTGGAAGTACCAAAAGAGGCGTTCTTAAAGGCGATGAGGGTGACATGAAGCTGAAAGAAAAGATAAAGGAAAAGATCAGATCGGTCACATGGAAGTGGTGGTGGGACGAATGGATAAAGCCGGTGTTGTTCGCCGTTATCCTGGCTTTGTTCATAAGGACCTTCATAATACAGCCGTTCAAGATCCCTTCAAGTTCCATGTTCCCATCACTGAAGCCCGGGGACAGGATATTTGTAAGTAAATTCATTTACGGAGCGAGGATACCGTTCACGGATTTCCGGCTGCCTGAAATAAGAGAGCCAAAAACCGGGGATATCGTGGTTTTCCTTTCTCCGGTAGAAAAGAAAAAGTTCCTGGTCAAGCGCTATATCGCCGGGGAAGGGGATGAAGTAGAGATAAAGGACGGGACCGTGTACATCAACGGGAAGAAACTGGACTCCAGTCCCATGAACCGTTTTTTCTATTATAACCGCGGCGAGTATGGCGGGACAGGAGGGGCCGTGCGCGTTCCCGAAGGGCATTTTTTCGCGCTCGGGGATAACAGCGCGAATTCCATGGACTCGAGATACTGGGGGTTTGTCCCTTACACGAACATTGTTGGAAGGGCGTTTGTCGTTCACTGGCCCATTCGCAGGATCCGGTTGCTGCGGGAAGGGGGCTGAGGGTCGGATAAATCCGACCCCTACATTATGAACATAGCTAATCGATTGACTATTTTGAGAATAATCCTCGTTCCCGTTTTCATACTGGTCATACTGTATCACCGGCTGAACATAGCTTTTGTGATATTCCTGGTCGCGGCGGTAAGCGACGGCCTGGACGGATATATAGCGAGGACATGGAACCAGAAAACGCGATTTGGCACGGTTATGGACCCGCTCGCGGACAAGATGCTCCTCGGGAGCGCTTTCCTGTGTTTCAGTCTGGTAAGCGGACTGCCGGCCTATATTAAAATGCCCATCTATGTTCCGCTGATAATCATAAGCAGGGACGTCCTCATACTGCTGGGCACGGTCATGATATATCTGCTTACCGGGACAATAGACATTAAGCCGACCATCCTGGGTAAAATAACCACGTTCCTGCAGATGGTCACCATCATTCTCGTGCTTTTACGCTTTGTTTACTCGAACTTGGTCTGGAATACAACGGTGGTGTTCACTGTTGTTTCCGGGCTGGATTATCTCAGGCTGGGGAGCAGACAGATAAATGGAAGGTTATGAGCGCATTCCGGCTGTATGTATCGTGGGCAGGCCCAACGTAGGCAAGTCATCCCTCTTTAACTGGCTGCTTGGAGAGAGAAGGGCGGTCGTGGTGGAGCAGTCAGGGACCACCCGCGACAGGGTTGAAGCCGTCATAAGGATCGGCAAATACAGTTTCAAGATCGTTGATACAGGCGGTTTTTCAGCCGAAGACAAAAACGTCCTTTCATCGCAGATAAGGGAACAGATATACCGCGCGGTGGAAGAGGCGTCAGTTCTGGTCATGGTGACGGACGTTATCGAAGGCGTGTCCCCGGCTGACAGGGAAGTGACGAAGATCCTGAGAAAATTCAACAAGCCAGTAGTGCTGGCAGTGAACAAGGCGGATAATAGCAGCTTGCAGAATGCCGCGGTCGAATTTTACCAGCTGGGGTTCGGGGACCCGACCCCGGTCTCCTGCCTGCACAGGAGGGGAATGGACGGCCTTAAAAAGAACGTACTTGCGGCCGCGACAGATCTCCTGGAAGGACAGGAAGAGGACGAAAAGCGGCTGAAGATCGCTGTTGTGGGCAGGCCAAACGTAGGAAAATCCTCTTTTGTCAACAAGCTGCTGGACACAGAACGCGTGATCGTCAATGACACCCCGGGCACCACGAGAGATTCTATTGATACGTTTTTCAGCTATGACGGTGATAATTATATGCTTATAGATACCGCCGGCATCCGTCACAAAAGAAAAATAAAGACCGCAGTGGACACTTTCAGCGTTATGCGTTCTAAGCAATCTATCAGGAGAGCTGATGTTGTGGTCCTTCTGGTGGACGCGGCGGACGGCGCGACAAGGGATGACATCGGCATCCTGGATCTTATCGAGGAGTGCGGAAAGGCCTGTTTGATACTTGTCAACAAATGGGACCTGTCCCAAGAGGCCGAGAATGGAGTTGCGATGGAAGAGTATGCCAGACACATGGTATACTCTTCCAGCAGGCTCAGGATGTACCCGATCTATTTTGTCTCGGCCCTGACGGGAAAGAACGTGCTTAAAAGTCTTTCCATGGTAAAAGTCCTGGACGCGAACCTTGACCAGAAGGTCCCAACGCCTTTTCTGAACAAGCTTTTCAAGCAGTATGATCCTTCTGGCGTGCCGGTCCCGAGGAGAAAGAAAAGACCGAATTTTCTCTATATAACCCAGACCGGTCACCGTCCGGTAAGATTTACGGTTTTCGTCAATGATCCCGCGGCAGTGCTCCAGTCGCATCTGAGTTTTATTGAAAACATGCTGCGGGACAATCTCCCGCTCAAAGGGATAGCGGTCACAATAAAGATAAGAGGTTCAAGGAAGGAGAAGTAATGATATACATTATCCCGGCGATAATACTGGCATATCTTTTGGGTTCTATCCCGACCGCGTATATTTTCGGCAAGGTCCTTAAAGGTATTGATATCCGCAGGCACGGAAGCGGGAATGTCGGAGCGACCAATGTTTTCCGGACTGTTGGAAAAGTGGAGGGCATCATCGTCCTTGTGATAGATTTTCTGAAGGGGCTTATCGCGGTGACGCTCATACCGTTCTATCTCGCGAAATTTCTTCCCGAGCCACTCGCATATTACCATTTCAACATACTCATTTTTCTCGGAGCCGCGGCAGTATGCGGACACATATGGACCGTGTTCCTTGGATTCAAAGGAGGCAAGGGCGTAGCCACAATGGCAGGTGTTGTGGCAGGGCTTTCGTTGGCCGTGCTTTTTGCGTGTTTGGGTGTCTGGATGTTGGTTTTCGCGATATGGAGATATGTTTCCCTGGCATCTATTGTTGTAGCAGTTATTTTGCCGATTTTTGCTATTGCATTTGGCAGTGATCTGTATTTTTTAATATTTTGCGCAATCTTTTCAATTATAGGTATTTACAGACATAGAGAAAACATAAAAAGACTTATCCAAGGCACGGAAAAAAAGCTCTTGTAAACAATACAATAGTCAGAAAAACTCCCTTGCTTTCCGCTTAAATAATAGTATAATTGGTTGTGTTAGCTGTACAGAAAGGGTATTTTTTTAGAGACCTTATTAAGTTCTTTTAAAAAGAATAAACAATCAGGAGATCTGATATGAAAGAACTTGTCTATAAGACCATTGATGGGAACAATCCCCGCAAAAAAGAGGTCTCGATCGAAGAAAAAGATGCGCGTTATAAGACGAACATCACAAAAAAATGGGCATGCAAGTACTTTGTAAAATCGCATCACCAATCGTCGACATCAAAGAACCTCAGGCAATGGGTGAGGAATAGACGGGTTTCTGAGAACACCGCGCAGCAGTGTCATATTTTAAAAACCATTAACTCAAGAACGGGAGAGAACAAGATACTATGCAAAATTCTGGGAGAGTTTTATGTGATCAAGGGACTGACCGCGTTCAAGATCATCTATGTGAATTCATTGCGAATACACATGGCTTCTATGGAAAGGAGGCAGGCAAGATGAAGAAGACAGTTGCCACGCAATTATTCCATTCGATGATGATCATGGTGGCCATGTGGAAGCTCTTGGTCATCAAAGGGCAGTTCGTTATTTGCGAAATGATATCAAAAAAGTTTTAGTCACCCGGACGAATTGACAGAAAAGGCTGTTAATTTTTCTCCGGAATTGGGGATGACGTGTTGTCATCCCCTTCTTTTTACCC
>CAYSJU010000017.1:0-37893 GCA_964431495.1 uncultured Planctomycetia bacterium | reverse complement strand
AATTTAGACATATAATATATCCCCTATCTGTGATCGCACTAAATAAATATATTGATGTTCTTTTAAAAATCGCTAAAATTCTTTTTTAAATTTCATTGTTATTTTATCGTCAGTTTGTTCCTTATCTTGTATCTGCCCAGTTTTGCTATTTTGTTTTAATCCCTTTTCTGCGCCTACTATTACATTTTCTGTGATTTTATATTCTCCGCCTATTTTATGGCTAGTGATCGGGGTTTCTGTTTTTTGTTGTGGTTGTTCTACAGAATAGCTAATTGCCGCTTTCTCTGAAATATCCTTTGTGGCTCCTATCCCTACAGTTGTCTTGTCATATTTTACTAAAATATCTCGTATGCCATATCTTTCGGCAATCCTATTGCCAGATCCAGAAAAAATAAAATAGTCTAAAAAATCTTTAACGACATCTGCAGACAACTTCTGCTTGCTTACAGCTGTCTCAACACTTTGCCATGTTTTATTTGTTGCAACCATAAGCAGCAGCCTGTCCTGATCCATTGAGGGCTTACAGCTTAGGGTTAATTCTGGACGATCAAAGGTGCCCTTCAGTATAATATTAATATTGATGTTTTCAACGGTGGCTAGTCCTTTTATGTCCAACATCGGTTTTTTAGGCTCGCCCGCAAACAGGATTTTACTTTCTTTTAAATTTATAACCGCTGTTTTTGGTCCAGATATTACTCCGCTTTTTAATAAAATTTGCCCGTTTAATTTAAGATCATCTTTTATATCTTTAAGCTGTAACTTCACTTCGCCAGGGCAATTAGTCATCGAAAAGCCGTTTCTGGTCAATTTTTCGACATTAAAACTACCGTATATCTCGGGATCGAATAAAGGACCTTTAATATTAATATCTACATCGCCGAGAGTACCTGATACCTTTTTCAATGCCGCAGTCTCGGAAAATAAATCCAGTACGTCACGAACACTTATCTCTTTGGAATATACAGTAATATTTAATATACGATTTTGATACTCTCCATAGAAAAGGATTGCATCGGAGCCAGAGAATTTCAGCTTTCCGTTGTGTATCTTAATGTTAAGGCCTTCTAGGCTGAAAGAATTTAACGCTATTTCAAGTCTCTGAATTTTAAGCAAATTCCCTTGTGGAAGCCATTTTGGATCACGGAACTCGATATCTTGATAAATTAAAGCTTCTGAAAGGTTACCAGTTGTTTTTTTAATGCTGGTGCTTTCTGTTTCGACATATCTTGAGAGGAGAGGGCGAATAACAGAATCTGATCCTTTGGTAGTAAAAGCAATATAATAAATCCCTCCTCCAGCCAATAAAATGGCAATTATAGCAAACGTAATAAAAAGAAATATTATTCTCCCTGAAGCCATCTTATAAAACCTGTCCCTTTTTCGTTCCATTTACGTTCGGTTCCCTATCGACTTTTGTATCTCTATATATTTCCAGCAGTTACGAAAAGCTATATATGTCCCTCAAAGCATGTAAAATCCGCATGTAATAACGCGTCCAACGGCCAACCAAAAGTTTTAAGGAAAACTCTTCTACTCATAGCTAGGCTCCTCCACACTTAAAACTTTTGGTTGATCCTGAGCGAACGCCGAGAGCAAAACTCGAGAAGTGAGCCGAAGGAACATCCGAAAGTCCTGATATAGATTTTGGGGGCAAACAGAAAAAAGTACATTCAATAATGCGGTAATAAAATATCCATTTTTCAAAAGATCAAAAGTCTGATAAGTAAAATGTGAAAACGTGCTGAAACCGCCGCGAAATCCGACAGCACAAAAATCCTTCATTCGAGGATGCAAGCGTTTTTCAAAGCCATAGATAATATCTATTGTAAAAGACCCCAGTATATTAATAAGCAAAACCGGAAACCACGAGATATAGAAAGGCATTAGGGGCAAAATAAGTTCTCTGAAAAACGCGCCTAAAAATCCTCCTAGGGCGGCTGATATGAAGAAAAGAATATCACCCTGCATGGGCTAACCCTAATATTAAACGAACTAAAGCAGTAATAATAAGCCCTGAAAGCATTAAACTAAACCCTTTTATTCCGGAACAATGTTCCACTAGCGCGGTTCGCCTTAAGCCATGAACCGTGCTCATATATAAAAATACTCCGGCGGCAAGAGACAGGATAACAGCCTTTACCGCAATTACTGACTCCCCTCGTAAGAATTCGCTTATATCTGCCCCTATAAATATACCAAACGGCGTTGATAATGCAAAAACCAGGTACAATATATAGGTCTGTATTCTTGTCAAGGTACTCCTTGCCATGGTTAATGCAAGGCCAAAACCCGCGGAACCCTTATGAGCTAATACGGCTATCAAAATAAACTCTGCCTGTAGTTCGGGGCTTATGCCGATAGCGGCACCTAAAAGAAAAGATGGAATTGCTATCATAATCGTCATAATTACAGAAATAATAGGGCCTGATAGATCAGCATCAGCCTCCTCTTTCTGTCTCAACTTTACAGAAAAATGCTCCAGGGCAAGCAGTAAGAGAAAGGCCGTGACAACGAAAATAGCGGCAAGCGGATAGTTGATATCCGGAAAAATCTTACCGAATAAATGCAATCCTGCTGGAAGCATTATAAACAAAGAGAGGGCCAAAAAAACGCCTGCCGTAAAAGACTCTCCTGCAGGCAGGCCGCGCTTACCTCTGGATTTTCCCCTCTTAAAAAGGGGATAACTCCCACCGAGTACTGATATAAAAAATATTATAAAAATCGAAAACCATTTAAATGTATTCACAAGGCCTCCTTAATGTTGCTTCTGCCATACCTTAGCGTAAGAATCAGGTCAAAGCTTACCATAAAAGTATTGAACAGATATAAAAAAATAATGGCGTTACGCTCTCCAAAATACTCAAAAAGCGTGCCGGCAATATAGCCTGCTAATATAACTATTAGAAAATGCACGCTCTTACCTAGCGACCTCTTTGTCTTAAGCATCTTATAAATCGAAAATGGCCAGGCCACTCCGAAACAAACAAGCATAATAATTTCAAAAATATCAGGATTCATACGCAACCTCCTAATTTTTATTAAATGCCTTCTTTTTCATTAGGCTATCCGCCAATAGACTGCCCTCCGTCTACAACTATAGTCTCCCCATCCATAAAATCATTCTCACATAAGAAAACCGCAACATGTGCTATCTCTTCCGTCTTGCCGCCCCTCTTTAACGGCACCGAAGCTTCTATCTCCCTGAGAACTTTTTTGCTCTCTCGGCCGAATCTTTTTCTCCAGATATCGGTCTCTATTACACCTGGGCGGAAATGATCTGGCCCTCACTCGCCACATCAACCTCATAAAATAAAAAGCAGAACTTTGGCTCATGTCTTCCGAATACAATAACCTTCGTTTTTCTTTTTAAAAATTCCTTAGCAATAGCTTTTCCTTTGCCCGTGCTGGCACCTGTTAATAAAACAACTTTGTTTTTTAATTCCATTTTAGTCTCTCGTTAAACTACTTGTGTTCGGTTCCCTCTTTGTCTGTTTTTGTAACTCCTTAATCCATCTACTGTTATTCCCTATCATGCCACTCCTTGAACGAGTGTATAATCCGAGTGTAGCAATTTGTCCATCTGCCAACCGAAAATCCTGATGAAGACTTTTTTCATAACTCCTTGATTGTATTAATGTTGTGGTGATTTACTTTTTCTGAAAAGTCCCGTTCGTTCATCCAATTTAAGCTGTTTTATAACATTCAAATTGAATCATGTAACTATAACCAAGATCGACCAAGCTTACCTTTTTGAACCCATATGGAGCTATTAAGTTCTCAACATCTTCTGGTGATAAGCGCATATGTAACGGTGGCCCAAAGGACATTTTCTCTTTTTTTATTTCTACAATTGCTATATATCCGCCTGGCTTTAAAATGCGGCTCATTTCGTTAAACAAGCTTTTCGCATTCTTGGTCACATCAGGTACATGTAGAACAGTAGCCATAAAACAAACATCAATATGCCTATCGGGAATAGGTAATGGCTTGGTAATATCGCATGTTATTGCTTCAATATTCTTTAATCCTTGAGCGGAGGTTTTTTCTTTCAGACCACTAATCACCTCTTCCCATTTGTCTACCGCATATACTTTTCCGGAATCGCCAACCATCCTAGAGGCTTGAATCGTATAATCCCCTGCTCCACAACCCAAGTCGAGAAAAACGTTACCTTTTTTAAGTCCAAGTTCACGAAAAATAAGCTCTGAATTATGGACTGCAAAACTGCTTACGCCTCGTTTCTGCCGTTTGACAGCCCCATGATTATGTTCGTCTTTATGTTTGTTTGTATTATTCATAATATTCTAGTTGCGTTCTTTTTGTTAACCCCCTCATTCCAAACCGCTTATCTTCCTCAACAGCCCCAAAATCATCCCTACGTACTTGAACATACGGCCAGCCAAAACTGCGAATATATACTATTTTACTCATATCTTTACCAAAGGCAAAAGCTGTTCAGGTATTCTTCTCTTTTAAATAACGCCCAAAAACAAAAAACAATACGACTGAAGCCATGCTCACCATGCTGCCATAAATAAATGCTGCGCTTGGGCTAATCCTCTGCCATAAAAAACCTGCAATTAAACTTGCAGGCAACGCAGCCAATCCTATCACTGTATGGAAAGTCCCCAAAGCAGTTGCCCTTAATTCGCCTGATGACAAATCAGACACAAAAGCCCTCTGGTTTCCATCAATTATTGCATAGACCATGCCATAGAAAGCAAATAAACACACAAATGCAATTAATGAGTTGAAGAACGCAAAACCAAGGGATGTTAATGAGAAAAGCAAATACCCTAGAACAAGAACTTTCCTCCTACCTATCCTGTCAGAAAGGTTACCAAAAGGAACAGCAAACAAGGCATAAAAAATATTAAACAGAATATACAGAAGTATAGGCACTCCGATTGATAATCTGCCAGTAAAAAATTCCTGTGCTCTGAGGATAAAAAACATATAGCTAAAATTAGCCAGGGCAAATATGCCAGAAATGAACATAAACAATTTGAGGGGCCTTGGTAAATTTCTTAAGCCTAGCTGTAATGTTATATCTTGTGGCTTTCCCCTTTTCTCTTTTACGAAATGCAAGGGAATCAAGGAAAGAACCGCAAGAAGGGCAGCCACAAATATTATTGTCTTGAAATTAAACCCCAAAAACCAAAATAAGATAAAAACAACAGCCGAGCCCAAAATTGCACCGGAAGTATCAAAGGCCCTGTGTACTCCGAAACCCTTGCCTCTCTGTTCTGGCATGGAATCTGCAATTATGGCATCCCTTGGCGCAGTCCTTAAACCCTTACCTACTCTTTCAAGGCCGGCAAAAACCAGCACATGCTGCCATATGCGTGAGAAAGGCAATAACAGTTTAAAAACTGCTGAAGTTAAATATCCTGAAGAAATAAATATCTTTCTTTTTCCTGTTTTATCAGACCAGTATCCACAAAAAACCTTCAAGATGCTTGAGATGCTATCCCTTAATCCTCCGATTAATCCCACAACCAAGCCCGTACCACCTAATGCCGTAATGAAGATCGGCAGAATTGGTATTATCATCTCACTGCTAAAATCATTCAGAAAACTGACAATGCCTAATAAAAGTACATCAGTACTGATTCCTTTTAGATATCTGTTCTTCATAATCAAATATTGCCCAAGATGTTTATAAAATCTTTTGTATTCTCAATCTCCATTTACAGCCTTAAGAATCCTCAATATCGTCTTGGCCTTCCCCCAGTCGTTGTGCCAGTATGAATTAGAGTGTTCACACTGTTTGTAGCATCCTTCCAGGGGGTAACCCCTGTATTTAATAGGGACAGACACCTATTTTTCTCTTTCGCACTCCTACACTTTTCCATTTATCAGAAATTTTTGGCGCATCCCAAGGGACCCTGAACGAATAATATGCGTAAACGCTGAACAAGTCGAATGGAACTCAAATGACATCCGAAAATCCGCAGCCAGAGACGGTTCTTCTTGCATAATACGGCCTTATAGTACAGAAAAACCCGCAGGAACAGATTTAAATTCGCAGCTTAGACAGGTGTAAATTCAGGGCGAGAACCGTCCCTGAATGCACGACCCGTCACCGAATCGCTCCTTTAGGCATTGGCAGACCTTCTATTACATCTAACGACTCTTTCAGTTTTTCATCGGGTAGATAAAATTCCGAAAGCTCTCCGGCCATAAATTTTTCATATCCGGAAAGATCCATAAGGCCGTGTCCACTGTAGTTAAAAAGTATGACCTTTTCCTTGCCTTCTTTTTCCGCCTTTTGGGCTTCTTCAATAACACAGGCTATCGCGTGACTTGTTTCCGGAGCACATATCATACCTTCTGTTCTGGCCCAGGTCATGGCCGAATTATAAGATCTTACCTGGTCATACGAACGCGGAGTAAAAAGTCCTTCGACAATAGCATGGCACACCAGCGGTGCCATGCCGTGATACCGAAGACCGCCTGCATGAATAGGAGGCGGAATAAAAGCGTGTCCTAAGGTATGCATTGCAAGGAGGGGTGTCTGGCAGGCTACGTCTCCGAAATCGTAAGCAAAGACCCCTTTTGTCATGGTGGGACATGCGGTAGGCTCAGTCGGTATAATTTCTATTTTTGCTCCGTTTATTTTATCGCAGACAAAAGGAAAAGATAACCCGGCAAAATTGCTCCCTCCTCCAGCGCAGCCTATAATAACATCCGGTATCTTTTCACCGGCGATTTCCAGCTGCTTTTTGGCCTCCAGCCCTATTATAGTCTGGTGCAGCATAACATGGTTTAAAACACTCCCCAGCGAATAACGCGTCTTCCCCGATGTGTCGCGCACGGCTTCCTCTACCGCCTCGGAAATTGCTATGCCAAGACTGCCTGGTGTGTCCGGCATTTTTTCAAGGATGTCTCTCCCTATCTTTGTTTCCCGGCTTGGACTCGATACGCAGTTTGCGTTCCAAATTCTCATCATGGTCTTGCGGTACGGTTTTTGATCAAAACTGATCCTTACCATATAAACCTTGCATTCCAACCCTATCAAATTGCAAGCAAAGGCCAAAGCACTCCCCCACTGCCCCGCCCCTGTTTCGGTCGTTAGCTTCTTGATCCCGAATTTTTTGTTGTACCACGCCTGGGCCACGGCCGTATTCGGTTTATGGCTGCCGGGAGGGCTCACACTCTCGTCTTTATAATAAATACGCGCCGGGGTTTTTAGGTACTTCTCCAGATATAAGGCCCTCCGCAAAGGACTCGGCCTCCAACGGTATAGGATTTCCAATATTTCCTCGGGAATATCGATCCAACGTTCACGGCTTACCTCCTGCTCTATTAAATTCATGGGAAAAACAGCGGCCAGCATGTCCGGTGTAATGGGCTTCCCGTCAGGGGTAATCGGGGGATTTATGGCGCCAGGTAAATCCGCCGCTAAATTGTACCACTTTTTCGGGATATCTTTTTCGTTAAGAAAAATTTTTTTCTCATTCATTCTTTACCTCCTGTTTTAAATAGGAACTGTAGCGTAGACAATAGCTCCCCCCGGAATACCTTTCTCAATAGACTCGAGTATATTATGATAGGAAGTTTTTGCGAAATTAAACCACTCTTCGCCGGCAAGCTCGGTTATTCTGTCAGCGTTTTCTTCAATCCGCGACACCAGAGCCCTGTACCATTTTTCATAAAAACGGCTTACATCCATAACATTATTGATTTGCCACCCCGAAGCTGAAAAAAGGCTCCGGGCAATCGAAATGTCCAGCGGGTTCCAATTTTTGAACGGAAGGACCCCTTTGTTTTGAGATTTAATTAAATAATCAAAAATGATTAACTGTCCGCCCTCGCGGCTTAAGCTTCGTAACCGTGCCAGTAACCTCGGGTGGTCTAAAATCACATACAGAACATTGAAAAGATAAACAATATCAAATTTTTTCGATAACTTCTCCGACAATGACATCACGTCAGCAGCCATGAATTCTACTCCCGGATAAGCGCCTTTGGCGTGCGCGATCGAATCGGCATCGATATCGACCCCCAGGACCCTGCCCCATCCTTTGGATTGCACGTAATGCGCCGTCCCACCGCGCCCACACCCAACATCAAGAATTATCCTTTTCGGATCTTTCGTGGTACCCGCGAAAGCAAGGTCAATAGCCTCTTCCTCTCCCGCGTGGGCATAGTCTCCTTTACGGACCAATGCCAGAATTTTTTTACCTGTAGGCTCATTCATATTCATATAGCTTTTTACTCCGGTTCTAAATTTTTCTGCATTTAAAAATTATATATTCGGGGATCTTATATCCCTTAAATCTCTTTTGAGGATCCATCCTGGCGGGCTTGGGTTCCAATATCTTTTCGATCACCATGCCATTCTTGTTTAATAACTCGGCATAAAACTCCAGGCTCCAATGCGAATCAATAAACTCTATGCGGGAATAGTCGGAAAGTAAATATGTGCCCTTATATTTTACGCCTTCGTCAAAGTAGGAAAAACCGCGTACCGCGCCACTTACCTTTGTGCTGGTCGTGCCGATCATGTTTGTAACAGGGTGGCAAGCGCTGAAAATCAAAGATCCGCCTTTTTTAATGACACGGCTGATTTCACTGAAAATTTTTTCTAATTTCCGCCTGGAAGACACGGATAAAAAAACCATATTGGCAATAACAATATCAAATTTTTTACTTTTGAAAATACTCAAATTATCGGCATCGGCGGTAATGAACTTAATATTTTTAAATCTTTTATTTTGGCTTTTACAGATACTGATCCATTTTGGGGAACTATCTATGGCATAAACAGAGAACCCTTTCTTGCATATTCTTCTGGCTAGCCAGCCCGCTCCGCAACCAAGATCCAAAACAGTCTTTCCTCTGATGCCGCGGAGGAGTTTTAAGATTGCCGGGTAATTAATGAAAACCCCTGCAAGGGTTTTTCTGAAATACTTCTCGACTACCTTTCTGTCTTTATAATCTGTTGTTTTCATAAAAAACTTCTTTCATTTTCTGTTCCAACTTTGTTCATTTTGGTATTTCCCCTCTTTTTTGAAATGCTTGTCAAGCCAGCCATTTTTCACATTTTCTCTCGAATCAAAATGCGGAACATAGGGTTTAATATCCAACAATGGTGTACTATCCAATATGTCAACCTCTCGATATCCTTAAGCCCCTGCTGATACTCCGGAAATACTTCTCCTTTCCTCTTTTACTTCTAATGCGATAGTGTCGGAAGTGATACTGCCGATCCAACCATCCGGCTGGCTCTCCTCATAGGTTACCGTAAGATAGTAGATGCCTGGAGAATCCAGTAAATATAGTTTATTTAATTCAAATTCATATTTGTCTTCTTGCCCAGGGGCGAGCGGCCGCCTTGCATTTTTATCTCTTGCCATCTGATTAAAAGCACCTCTACATCTTTTTCCAAAATCTGTCAGCGGAGCGGTTTTCTTATTCTTATCAAGTAACACAATTTTATGGTTCGCCCAAAAGCCTGCATGCCAGACTATGACTTCTTCATTGCTAATATTCTTCATGCTCACTTCTATCTTAATTGCTTCCGCTCCGACACACACTTCCTTATCCGATTTAATGACAAGTTGTAAAGGTTGTTTTGACTCCTGACAATGGCCAAAGGGAACTATTAGTGCTGATAAGATAATCAATAATAATATTTTTTTCATGTCACCTGTCGGTACTGACACGGAAAATAGGGACAGACACCTATTTTATGTCCATCTTTGAAAATATTTTGACGATAATTACCTCGCTGGGTTATGTGATGAGGCAGGTCTACTCCTACTATTCTCCCGATTCTTGGCATGTATTTATATTATAGAAAATACGGTATTTTGTCAATAAATGAGTCGTGATCGACCTTGTCTCCTGCAGCAAGTATGGTAATATTTTTTTTATTCATTCTCATTTTGCCTCCCTACGGCAAAAAAGGGCACTCTGTCTATTTAAGGAATTTTTTCAATAGATGGATATCATCGATCCATATCGTCCCCGTACCATCGACTACCAGATTGAGCTTCACATAGTCGGGAGTCTCCCCCTTTTTCAGGAAAAACGGTATCTCCTCCTGGGTCCAGTCCGTAGTTCCTGTAAGAGGAGATTGAAGACCGCGGGAAAAGAACTCTCCTTTTCCGGGAAGATGGCACCACATTTCCAGGTAAACGCTACCCTTTACATCCTTGGTCCGGAGCTTGGCCTGATAGACCAGGCGCGCGTTCTCAACATCGATATTCCTTACTTCGAACAGTCTGACCACAGCGGGCCCTGTAGCGGTGATCCTTAGAGAGCCCCTCCCGTCACTTGAAATCTTTTCATCTATCATAACACCTGTTCTCGTTATGATCCCCTGCATGCTGTCTATCGGAAAATCGCGTAACTCCGCGCCATCTATTAATAGTTCTTGAACACAACCGGCTATACTGAAAACTCCCGCGCACAGGACTGCTATAACCATCCATTTTTTCGACATGTTTTTACCCTCCTTCAAAACATTACGTTTACGCTTGTCCCGAAAATATTGGACTCTTTCCATTTCTTGCCCAGGCTGGACTGGTGCATATAAAATATCTTCCCTTTAAGATTCTCAAGAAAATCCATTTTCAGCCCGACATATGCCCTGTTCTGATTCATCCTTTCTTTACCAAAGTCATAGAATATTTCATCAGCCGAGTAGGGCTGGATGTTCAAGGGCGTCCATTTTAACGGCAGTTCCATTGTTATTCTATTACGATATCTCCATGAAGCGGGAGAGACTTCCTTTATCCTGTACTCGAACCTGTTCCTGTCTTTAAATATAAGTCCGTAAAATTCCAACTTAACATTTACGTGCATATTCGGCATATACTCCGCATCCACATCCCTCCTGTTCTTGTGAAATATCTGCCTGTAGTTCAGGGCGATCCCAAATACCTCGTTGAAGGTGTAACTTATACCTGCCTCTGTATGGTTATAAAAAAGGGTGCTGGCCCTGTCGCCAAAACGGAATTCCTCGCTGATCTTGAACTTCGTCTTTTCGCCGAATTTGGTCTCAATGCTCTGAGACTCCCAGTACTGGAAATCTCCATTGTCAAACGCATAGCCAGGAGCTGGCAACAAAATACCCAGCAGGAAAAAATTAATAATGATCGAAATCCGCTTCAGTTTAGTCATAAGCAGCTTCCAGCTTACTAAGAAATATGTTTCCTCAAATAGCCAAAGGGCCTGGACAGCCTGCCGTCCTGCGTAATTACAGCCCGGCGGACCTCCGCCGGGATGGCCATGTGCCGGGTGATATCCCTTACCCCATGAGTCGCGACCTGATAGACATAGTCCCGTATAAGACCGCTGAATCTCTGAGAAGCGTCTTTTGGCAGCTCAGCGGGAAGGTTATCCACGGCCAGAACCGTAATGCCTTTCGCTTTATATCCATCCACGAACTTCTTCTTCCCGGGGATATATGTAAATACCGGTTTATCAGGAGTTGTCGTCTTGTAAGTCAGTTCAATGGAGCCATTGACGTCACAGGATATATCACCGATAAACTCCAGGCGAAAAGGCTTCTTCCCTGCCAGATCATTGACCATCTTCCTGGTCACCATGCGCGGGTACCTCCAGTCCCAGTAACTGGTATGGATAAGGACGTTCAGATAAGGAAGATAATTATCCATATTGGATTCGAACTTCCTGGGCTTCTTCAGATATTCTTCAAAATAAAATCCCTTCCCCTTTTTTGAACGCAATTTCTCCTCCCGGAGAAAAACGATCTTATACAGTTTATGATGCATCTTCCTTTGATGATGGACAAACCGCATTATATCCCTGGGGTGTATCTCAGCAGGATTTAACGACTTGAGCACTTCCTGAACGCCTCTGGCGACGTTCCCGTGACCCGTAACACCGATAATGAACGGGGAAAGCTTCTCATCAAGACCCAGTCTCCGGATCTTCTGGTCCACCCTTTCCATGGCTTTTTTAATATCTTTAAGGGAATCATATTTGCAGGCAGGCTTGATCAAGGAAAACGGGTTTTTGATCCCCTTCCATTCCAGTTTCTTCCCCAGATAATGCAGGCTGTCGATCGTGCCGCAGATCCCGGCAAATTCCCCGAAGTATACAAGCCGTCTGCCGTGAATATCAATGATCTTTTCATAATCGATCAATGTGATCTTTTTCCTGAGGCACGCCTTGAGAAGGGGCATGTTCTTAAACTGGCCCTTGATTGTATGTGAAAATAACAAGTATATTTTTTTCTCGGATAGATCGCCTGCCCGCGGCTCCTTTATGCCGAGCAAAAGCGTGGCTTCCCGCAGTTTGTCCAGGACCTTTGCCCCCTGTTTTCTGTATTCTTTATCGGAAAAGACCCTGTTGGAGCTTTTCTCCACTTCCACGACAATGCCGCGTTTTATCAGCCATTTCACATCAGAGGGCGTGAGCGGCGCGCGGCGCTCCCATTCCTTGGTCTCCCTTAATATACCAACAACCAGATCTTTTCTATCTTTTGGCATATTCCCTCCGGGGTCTACCTTTTCTTCTCAAGATCCAAAAATTTTATCAAATATGTCCCATAGCTATATGAGACCTAGGGCGGTATCTACCCAGCTGTCATCCCCATAATGGGTCTTTCGGAAAAGCCAGAACTCGCTCCCCCATAAGAAGATAGTGTCAATACCTAATGCCCGCAATTCCTTTAAGCCTGACCGGAACAGTTCCGGCCAGCATGTGGTGGGTTCTTCTTTTGCCTTATAGACCAGGTGGCCTGGTTCCCATGGTTCGGCCTGGAGTTCAGTGGCCCAGACCTTTTTGTTATGTTCCTTTGCCATGTTAACTATCCCGGCCAGGTATTTCAAACGCTCGTCGGGAGTCGTCCAGAAACGCAGATCCAGCCATTTGAACTTTTGCCCCACAACGGGATAAACATTAAGTGCCAGAATATCACAAAGCTCAATGGCTTCGGGTATCGGGTCGTTGGGTTCAATAACGCGATATAAAAAACGTAGGAGCTTATGCGGATAAGTAGCCGTGTTGATCACGATCGGCCTGTTTCTCCTGTCAAGCGATCTCACGAGAGCCACTTCCTGCTTCAGGAATTCCCTGTCTATCCACCAGTAATGGGGGCCCGAGCGGTTCAAAGGCTCGTTCTCGACCTGCCAGTAATGAATGATCCTCTCGTTTTTATAGTGACCGACGACTTCCTTTATGAATTTCAGGGTCCGCTCTCTCAGATATTCATTGCTGGAAACATCCTCGCCAAGACGAAAAGAGACCTTTTTTAAAACCCACTTGGGAATGAAAAATTCGGGCCAGCGCGGCGCCTTCATCCCAACCGTAAGAAGTATCGGGATCCTTTTTTTCTTCGCCTGTTTTATCTGCCAGTCCAGGTCCGTGAAGTCATACACGTCCTTCTCTTTTTCGATCTGGTCCCAGTAAGCGCCCAGCCGCATGATCTCAAAACCCATATCAAGTATTTCAAGATAGGTCTCTTTCCAGTCCTGCCCGAAATATTCACACTGTCTGGGACTGAAGGTTGTCCCGACACGGACAGGCTCGGCCTGAAGAAGAACGGCTTGCAGATTTACTAAGATCAGCATGGCTGTCAAAAATTTTGCTATCCGCACGTTATCCCCTTTTCTTTATAGTGACCCAGAACTCCATATATCTCGCGAACATAAGCCGTGTCTGCGCGTCCAGCGCAGGGATGGCGCTCAGAAAAACCGTGATGGGAGGGACAAGGAGCCATTCAAAAGCATGGCCGAGCCTTCTTAGAATATTATGTTTTACTTTTCTTTTCGGAAGGAGCAGCAGGCTGAGCACGATGCATATAAGGAGACCGACCGAGGCCAAGGCGAATATAATGCCGGTGATACGCGGGGCGCTGTAAGAAAAGATAGATTCTGAAAGTCTGTGGCCGGCCAAGATCGCGGGTAGCCAGCCTACTATAGTCAAAAGGAAAGGCCATGTTGTCCAGGAAATATGGCCTTCTAATAACTTGAATGAAAGCTTGAGTTTTCTAAAGAAAGAGATGCCTTTTGATTTCAAAAAGGCCCTCATCACGATAGGGATGTTTTCAGCGCCCCAGGCCCATCTGCGCTTCTGTTTGTACACATTGACTACGGTCTTCCAGAATGTTTCGGCTTCCGTAACATCCATTGAAAGCGTGACGTTTATGGGTATGACCCTGTAATGACCGTCAAAATGGATCAGTGCCTTCCAGAAGATCGCCGAGTCGTCAGATATCATGTCCACGGGCCAGTATCCCACATCGACCAGGGCTTTAAAGCTCATGCTGTGGCTTGAAAACGTGACAAGCTGTTCGGGGTTTGTGGCCTCTATAAGCTGGAAGAACGAAGAGCCGACGTCCAGGACCCTGGCAAAAGCCGGGGCCTCCCAGATATTATTATAATATACCGGAATGGGCTGAAAACTTGCCTGCGTCCTGTCGGGGCATACCATGTAATTATAAGTAAGGCAGCCAAAATAATCAGGGCTGATCACGGTATCAGCGTCAAAACATGACGAAATAATGTTCTCAAAAGGTATTCCCTTTTTCTCGAAATAATCAGCCGCTTTTCTGGCGGCATAGGTCGCGTTAGCCCCTTTTACGCGGGCTTCTCCTTTCAGTCCGGTAGGATGGACCACCAGCAAGAGATCAAGGAAGTTCCCCTGATATTTCTTCTGTATATCCCTGGCGTCCCGTTTGACCTCCTCGGCAGCCCTCTCCTCCACGGCAAGGACCACCAGTATCCTTTCCGGAGGGAACCTGTTACGGGCAATACTTTCTATCCCCGGCTCAATGATCTCTCTTGTTTCCCTCGCTATCGGGAAAATAACCACGTGATAAATGTCGTTCGGGGAGGGATATGTGATCCCCTGTTTCTTCAGGACGCGGACGTGTTTTTCATGAAACAGCCGGGATATCCTCTTTCCGGGAGCCCGTTTCGTGTCTGCGGAATCAAGTTCCGCCAGATATTCGTCAAGACGCGCCAGTCCGCGGGCCCTTGCCATCCAGTCCGTCTCTTTTTCGATAGAAAGCCTCGTGTAAGAAAGAACAAGAAAGATATTCATGTAGAATAACTTTAAAAGCCAATAAAGGTCAAAAGCGATAATTATTACCGCGGCAAGGAGTGGCTGCCAGAACGCGAGAATGGACATACCTATAAGAATCGTCCAGCTCAAGGCGCCCGGAACGATCTCGAAAAATCGTTCGAGAAATCTCTCCCTCCCCCTCAGCCTGTGCCTTGAAAAATGGAACCTCATATCTTTCTATAGACCTTTTCTTTCTTGTCTTCCTTCGTTTCTTCCTCCTCTTCCGGAAAGATCACGGGAAGAGCTTTTCCCTTGAGAAATACCTCGATACAAGAAAGCTTCCCGTCAGTATCAAGGTAATAAAGCTTGGCCGATTCCTCCGAATAATAGACAGAAGAGTTCTCCCGCACTTTGATTATACGGTTCGGGTGGAATCTTTCATGGGTCTGGACTTCAAGCAGGAACACCTCGTTTCTGTCCTTGAATAGAACATGTGACGCTTCGTAAACCCAGAAGCCCTGGGTGATGTTCCCTCCTCCTTCATATAGCCATAGGAACTCCGGGCCTTTTTCAAACGCGACGCCTTCCGTCTCGCCCGTCGTGAAGTCCAGTATGCCGAGTTTATCCTTCTTCCAGAGCATTACACATTCAGAAGGTTGATCAAATGTCATCCCTGTCACCTCTTTATCGACAAAGCGATACGGCAGGTGGTTTGCCAGAAGCTCGCCGTTCTCTCCCCAGAAGAGGATGATCCCGTTAGGAAACGGCTTGACCCTGAAAAGCTCCTTTTCGCCAAAGAGAGATTCGCCAAGAGCAGTATCACCGAGCAGTATCTCTTCCCCTTTTTTGTCATAATCCATTTTCAAAAAAGTATTATTTTCCTTGAGCACATATATCTCTTTATCGAATACACCGTATCCCCGGACGTTCTCAATATATTTTGGATAGACCGCTTTGGCCTGGACATCTATCTGGTTCACGTAGCCGTTCTGAAAGGAAAAGAGGTCTTTTGTCGCTCCGGGATCCCATTTGATCTCCAAAGGACGCTCTGTAAAGAGATCAGTGATATCCTCAACCTGAAAGTCTTCTCCTTCTTTGTCCACATAGAGAAAACTCCTGGTATCTTTTGATTCAACATAAAGAAGGAACGCGGGACTTTCCTTCACTATGTAATATTGCAATACCCTGGCGTCCCTGAACGGAGAATCTTCGGTAACGACCCGTAAAATTTTCTGCTCACTGAGATCATAAATAAAATGTTCTCCCACCCTGTGTCCTTTTTTTAGAATAAAAAACTGCGTATCCGGGACAGGAACCAGGTCCATAAAGACATCGGAAATGAGTTTTTCCTGTTCCCACTCCTTTGGTATAAGGAGGATATGTTCATACACGGTCGCCTTATTGGCTTCGACAGGAGCGTTATGCTCCCAGACCTCGTACGCCTTGAGAAGAAGTCTGATATTATACTCTCCCGGAAGGAGATCCTGGATCACAGTGGGTGTATTTTGTCCGGAAAGTTTGTCTTTGAGGTAGATAGAGGCCCCCGGAGGAACGCTTGAAAGATAAACAAGTCCGGTCTTGATGATCGCCTCTCTGGCTCCCGGGTTAATAATAAAACCAAAGGTATACATGATTATCAAAGGGCAAAGTATTATATAGATCAGGGCGAAAAGGTAGAAAAATATCTTGCGCAAAAACAGCATGCTCCGGCCTTTCGTCTTCTAACCGCGCCAAACCTGTCAGAAAAAAATTATATCAAAATCACAAAAACGAGTAAAGAAATACACGTCAGGGGCGGATAAATCCGCCCCCCACATACTGTTACGCGGCTTTAGCGTTCCTCGTCCTGTAGATCCTGAACCATTTCAGGAAATAATAGCAGCCGATAAAGGTACCCAGAAGCGATATGATGCTGGCAACATAGAACGAGGTCTTTACTCCCGCGTAATCCATCACGACTCCACCTATTATCGGGGCCGTTATTATGCCAAGGCTTATGGCAGTACTCAATATTCCCATCCAGGAACCCATGCCGACTTTTGCGCCGATCAGGACGGAAACACTCATGGTCGGCGCTATTGACACAGCTCCGCCTATCCCGATAAAAGAGGCGGCAATTAAGAGCGCAATAAACCCGGGACAGAACGGTATCGCGAAGAGCGCTACCGTGCCTATGATGGAACCAATAAGAACAAAAAAAAGTCTTACGTCCTTGTCCATCCTGTCTAGCAAATAACCGAAAGGCGGCTGAATAAGACCGCAGCAGAACACAGCGACCGCTATCACTATCCCCACCTGAAATACACTGATCTGTATCTCATCGCCGATCAGTGGCAAAAAAGCCATAAGTAGCGTGGACCTTACAGCGCTGACGAACATCATAACGAGCAGCATCCTTATAATGTTGTATCCAAAAAGCACTTTTAATGGCACGGATTTTTCTTTCAGCCTGGGTTTGAGCTCCGTTATTTTTGGCAGGAAGAACAGCACCACAAGATACGCGATAAGGCAGAGCCCTGACATCACATAGAATATCGACCTGGCTCCAAATTCGCGCCCGAGCAGACCACCGAAAACAGGACCAGCCCCCATGCCCAGATAGAACATCATGTTCATCAATCCCATGGTCCTGCCTTCCTTCCCCTCCTCGACGATGTCGCCCGCGTATGCCAGGACCACCGGAACCACCATCCCCGCGGCCACACCGTTCAGAAAACGCGTCATGACCAGGAGATATATATTCTGGGCCACTATATAAAGCAGCGTGGTCACCGCAAGCAGCATAAACCCTGATGTGAGAAAGACCTTTCTTCCTATCTTATCAGAGAGCTCTCCAACGATGGGCTGCACCATAGCGCGGGCGGTCGCAAAACCAGCGAAAATCAGGCCCAGCCATAAACCTGTAGCGCCAAGGTCTGTCGCCATCTTCGGCAAAAAAGGCACAATGATACCCAGCCCCATCATCGCGGAAAATACGGAAAAGAATAGAACGCCTAGCACACGTCTTTGCATCATTCCTGCCTGAGCTCCCCGGCCTTCCTGAGGGCTATCTTCGTGGTGATCGGCCCGGCAATCTCATTTATAACAGTTGTCCCTATGATCACGCTGATGATAATGTCAGAGATCGGTTCAAACGCGGGGGTCTGTCTCATCAACAACGCAAGGCCTATAACGATCCCTCCCTGCGGCACTAATCCGCCTATTGTGTATTTCTTCACAGCTGTTGAGGACTTCGCTACGAAAGCTCCCAGCGCCACACCTGAAAATTTTCCGGCAAGTCTTAAAATAATAAAGAACATCACAAGAAACGCGGCACTGAACAGCACGGAAAACTCAAGGTGCATGCCGCTCAATGTGAAAAAGAAGACAAATATCAATTCGTTAAGATACTCCTCCAGCAATTTAAATATTTTTTCGCTTTTTTCGTTATAGTTTATAACGACGATGCCCATGATCATAACTGACAGCAGTTCATCAGCGCCGACGACCGTGGAGAGGCCGAAACAGCCCGTCAAAAGGCCGAATAATACTACGATAAAAACACCTATGGGTTCCGCCTTTATAAGTGTCGTAATAAAATTAAGCAGGAATCCAAAAACGAGCCCGAGGAGCACGGAACCTGCTATTATCAGGAATGGCTGCAGGACAGTCGTCCCGACACTGAACTGCTTATGCAGCACGAGCGCTTCAGCTATCACCACGGCAATACTGTAATTTATGATCCCCAGAACATCGTCGAACGCGGCAACGCTTAACATCGTGGAGGAGACTTCTCCCTCGGGATGGTACTGCTGTTTGATCGCCAGGAGAGGGGACGGGTCGGTCGGCGCTCCAAGCGACCCGATCAATAAAGCCAGCGGAACGAACGTCGCCACACAGGTCGCCCCGGGAATATGGGTAAAAACCGGCAATATTGCCACAAACCCCACAAAAATAGCCAGAAACGCCAATTGGGCTTCACAAACCGTTATGTAAAGTATGCCTTTCCCCAGCCTTTTCAGATGGGGAAAAAAAAGGCTCCCGCCTATTGAAAAAGTAATAAAAGCAAGGGCGATGTTCGTCACGATATCAGCGTGTTTCATGAAATCTTTCGGTATAAAATGCCATATGTCCGGGTCCATCAGGACACCTGCTATTATATAACCCGTGACCTTGGGAAGCTTGAGCTTCCCAGCGATCTCTCCGCATATAAACCCCACAAAAACTATGATCCCTATAAATAGAATTATGTTCATATGTCTGTCCTTTCGCGATTAATAATATTTGATTATATAGAGTTTAGCATACAAAAATAGGGGATACAAATGGGGACTTGCGTCTGGGAATGATGCCTTATACTTTGCCTCTTCGCATCAAGGTGTGGCGCGCGCTGAATGGGGTGACCTGTTCCTTATCAATATCATACACGCTGATTATCTTCGTGTCCCTCCCGCAGTGTCTCAGGAAACAGAGTTTTATCACATCCATGTCCGCCCTGGACATGGGTTTAATTCCGCATGGTCTCAAAGGGGTGTTAAGCTGGATCTCATCCGGCTCCATCTCCCGCGCGATCCATGATATTTCATCCACGTATTTTTTATTTTTACTGACAAACATGATCTGGAGCGCGAGTCTCCCCTTGTATCCGGCCCTGAATTTTTTTATCCCTTTTACGATATCAAGGAAACGGATCTCCCGCATGGGCCGGTCTATTTTAACAAGTACATCCTGCGAACACGCGTCAAGTTTTGCCACCACGAGATCCGCTAATGACAGATCCTCCTGGACGTCCTTCTTGTGGATCAAAGATGAATTGGTCAGAACGGCTATGCTTTCTTTTCTTATTTTTTTTACCTCTTTTATCAGTTCGCCCAGGTTTTCGGCCAGGGTGGGTTCCCCCGCTCCCGAGAACGTAATATAGTCGGCTTCCACGGCTGGTAATGAAACAAGCTCCTTTATGATCTCCGCCGTGGGGATATATACCTTTCTCCTGTCACTGAAGACCTTTGTTCTTCCGACTTGACAGTAAACACAATCGAAGGAGCATATCTTTCTGCCGGTCGAAACAGGGTCTATCCCAATGGACTTGCCCAGTCTCCAGGAAAATACAGGGCCATAAATATATTTATAATCTTTCTTCGTGTGTGTCATCCCCGCGTTTTATGTTCTTTTCCTTATACATGTTAGCGTCAGCTTCCTCGAACATTTTATCTTCGGTGGCAAAACTGTCATTATAGGTAACCACTCCGATACTTATGGAAAGACGGAGCCTTACGTCTTTGTCCTTTAAGACAAAATACATGCTGTTTATCCTTTCCTCGAGTCTCTTCGTAACCCGTTCCACGCCTTCTCTGCCAGTTTCCGGAAAGATAACGGCAAACTCATCTCCTCCATACCGCGTGACTATATCAGACTTCCTTGTTGTTTCCTGCAGTATTGAAGCTATTTCCTTCAGGACGTAATTACCGACTATATGGCCATGCGTATCGTTTATGGGCTTGAGATGATCCACGTCTATGACAGCAAGCGAAAAGACGCTTTTATATCTCTTGGCTATACTGAACAGCTGGGTCAGCTGTTTCTGAAAATAATACACATTATGCAGGCCTGTAAGCCCATCAGTCATGGATATCTCTTCGTAAAATTTCCTTCTGTTCAAGACCGAAGATACCCTGATGGCGACTTCTTCCGAATCATACGGCTTGGTTATATAATCATCGATGCCGAAACTGAACCCCTTCAGTTTGTGGAGTAGATCATCCACCCCTGTCAAAAATATGACCGGGATACCCGAGAAAAAAGGGCTTCTGTTCAGCTCGGCTTTTACCACCATGCCGTCCATGTCCGGCATGGCGATATCCAGGATAATGAGATCGGGGAGTATCCTTTCCACTTTTAAGATCGCTTCCCTGCCCGACGAGGCTTGAAATACGATATGCCCTTCCATGGTCAACTTTGTGGACAACGTCTCCATTACGTCAAAATCATCCACGACCACCAGGACTTTTGCCTTTCTCGCGATCTCTAACTCGTCTACTTTTTCTTCCGGGTTCTCCGGGTTCTTCTCTTCATTCGCCATTCAGTCTATCCTTTACCCTTTCTCCTCAGGCAACAAGCTTAAGGCGTGGATTATCGTTATACTCTCTTCCTGCCTTCGCGCAGATCCTGCCGTTCACTTTAACAATGTCGGCAGTAAAATCGACTTTCCCCCTGAACAATGCTGATCCTACTCCGACGGCGTCAAAAGGCACGCCAAGCCTGTTGAACTTTTTTATTCTCTTCTCGTCAAAACCGCTCGAAATTATTATCCTGACATAATCAAATCCATTCTTATCAAGCGCTTTCCTTGTCTTGAAGACAAGTTCTGGACACACGCCATAAGATTTTTTTTTTCTGCCGGCAACGGAGATATCTTTTACATCCTCCGCGGTATCAACCCTTACTCCCCATAACCGCTTTTTAAGCGCCTTGGCGACTTCAAGTGAGGTCCCGACGCAATCGTTGTCAAAATCAACCAGAACTATACGCCGGACATCTTTCGGCATATATCCGTCAAAAGCCTTTGCCGCCTTAACCGTATCCCCGTTGTAAGCGGCTATAAGCCCGTGCGGAACAGTCCCCAGGCCTTTTTCTCCCCACCAGTGGCCCTGCGCGTCGGTTGAAACCCCCACAGCCCCTGAGATAAAAGCGGCATAACCGTCCGTTGTCTGGACACTGTAATGGTCGAACCTCGCGGGGAAAAACAGCACTTTTTTGTCACCGGCGGCCTTTACCACTTTTTTTACCGCCGTGGCGACCGATGTAGGTCTTGCAATGACTCCCAGATACACGGTCTCAAGATGGGCGAAACTACCGTAATCCCCTTCGATCGTCATGACCGTCTCGCCGGCACTTACCTCGTCGCCGTCATATAACGCCTTTATCTCCAGTTTATCGGGTCTGTCCGCGCATAGCTTAACTATCGCGATAGCTTCGTCAAGACCGCATACGACCGCGTCCTTTCTGCAGAATATCTGCATCAACACTTTTGAGTGATTCTTGTCCTTTTTGAGTATGTTCCTGGTCCGGACAAAATACTTATCGCTGTACCAGCCCCTCTTTATCTTTTCCACCGGCACATCAAAAACCGATGGTTTAAGCCTCTTTCCGTATTGCCATCTTGGCATCATTTATCTTATCTCCGCGCCGTAGACCCTTTCCATCCTCTTCAAGGCGAAACCATGCGCTTCCCGGTCGAAATCCGCGATACCATCCCTGTAAACAACGACCTTATATCCCCGCACCATCAACGCTCCCACCGCGTCCATAACGCATATGGAGGCACAGACACCGACAACATCTACCTCGTCGGGCTCCAATTTTTTTAAGATCCGGTCAAGCCCAGTATTATGAAAAGCGCTGAGAGTCGTCTTCTCTACAATAATATCCACTTCCTCCGGACACAACTCCTCGATGATCTTTGCTCCTTCCGAACCCTTCACGGCATGAGCGCCGAACATCCGGAATTCCTTGTCATCGTCAGCATGCGCGTCACACATATATATGACCTTGCACCCTGACTTTCTGCATTCGTCTGTCTTTTCTTTTATAAATGGAATGATCTTCCTGCTTTCTTCCCCGCAGTACAAAGCGCCACCCTCTTCCATGAAATCCTTCAGCATATCGCTGATCAAAAGCACCTTCATACCGTCCCGCCCACTTTACCATGGCCGGTAGCGAGCTTTTTACCGGTTTCAAAGGAGGTCTGGAGAAGATCGGTCTTTTTCAATATATCGCCTTTCTTTTCGACACCGGGACACCAGACCTCTTCATTATACCCGTGACCGACGGTCGCGAAAAAGTTTTTAACTATGGACCTGGCATTATCAAAAAAATCTTCCAGTGTCCCTGCTGACACGCACAGAAAGGCGCCCTTCTTTTTTTTAGTCGGCATTCCAACGCTTTTTAGTATATATTTCGCGCGCCAGAGACACTGGAAACGGTCTATCATCATCTTTGTCTGGGCGCTAAGGCTTCCGAAGAATATGGGAGAGGCCAGTATCAGGACATCTGCTTCTTCTATCTTTTTATAGACCAGCTGCATATCATCGTTAATAATACAGCTGCCATCACCCGGCATATTCTCGCATTCCTGGCATGGAGAAAACCGGAGTTCATTCAAGACGATCTTCTCTGTCTCAGCTCCTCCCTCCCTGGCTCCCTTCAGTGCCTTATCCAGCAGGACGTCAGTATTCCCGCCCTCCCTGGGGCTTCCGCATATGCCTAATACCTTCATTGGTTCATCTTTACGGACCAGCGTGCCTGACAATACCCACGCCGCGGGGGACCACAAGATCCGCCCTGCGGGCTGCCTTGTCATCCGGGCTTTTATACTCCGTGTCGAGTATACAGATGAACTCCGGTGTATATTCTTCAAGTACCCCCGAATACTCCTCCTTTTTATCGCCCCGCATCAAAGCCAGAACGGCTTTTTTCCCTATGTATTTTTCCAGTATAGGTTCATAAGACATCCCAATGGCAGAAATCCCCTGCTCCTGTATATTTGCGACATATTTATCCTGGCCCTCGAGCAGCTTGCCGGCAGGAGTCGCGGTTTTTAAGCGTCCGATAAAAAGGTTGATCACTTCCGTAAAAGAATCCCGCACCGTGCCGATAACATTGCGCGTCCTCCGGGAAACTTTTGAATACCAGCCGGGATTGATCGCTTTTTCCAGGTCTTCCGCCCTTGCTTTCATCTGCTCCGCATCAAGTCTATCAATATACCGGATAAGCGAGAAGATATCGCCGTATTCGCTCTTATACTGGATAAAACTCGTCTCCAGGTGAGTATGGGTCGGCCCTGAATAAGGCTTGTCATAAACAAGTTCCATGCACGCGTTCTCGGGACAGAACTTTCCCCAGACCCTCTTGCCGTCCTTTTTTTCAAGGACGACAGGATAACCTGAAAATTTCTTCAGGCAACTGTCTTTCGTCCTGCCCTTGATAAACGCGCCGATAACCGTGCACGCGGCAATAAAGATAATGGTCAGCGTGAATGTATCCATCAGATAACTGTCCCGGAAGGGATAACCGTTTTCTTGCTTATAACGACTATACCGTCCCTTATACAGTAGTTCGGTCCGTCGTAATCGTCCGCGTTTTTCTCGTTTATGATCTTGACATTGTCGCCTATCCTGACGTTCTTATCGATTATAGCCTTCTCTATCTGACAATTCTCCCCCACCCCGAGTAATGGTATTCCGTTGGCGATACTTTCGTTTATCTGGTCCACTGTCTCGTAATAATCGCTTCCCATGGCAATGGTGTCCTTTATGTTGGTCCCTGAACCGACCCGCATTCTGAGACCTATTATGGAATGGACGATCCCGGCTGAAAGGATGACGGATCCCTCAGCCACAATGCTTTTCACTATAGAACTATTCTCGAACTTCGCGGGCGGGAGGAATCTGGGCCTTGTGAATATCTGCCATGTCTCATTGAACATGTCAAGTGGAGGGAGAGATTCGGTCAACATGAGATTTTCCTCATAAAAGGTCTTTATTGTCCCGATATCCCTCCAGTATCCGTCGAACATGTAAGCGTAAGTGGCTTTTGACCGTATCGCGTCAGGGATGATCTCTTTCCCGAAATCCACTTCATAGTCCTTTGCAAGAAGATCCGTAAGAGCGTCTTTGCTGAACATGTATATGCCCATCGATCCCAGGTAGAACATCTTTCCATCGTGGGTGACCGCCATGTCCTTTATCTCTGATATTTCCTTCGGTTTCTCGATGAAATCTTTTATTCTTCGGTCGTTGTCGATCGCCATCACTCCGAAGCTGGAAGTCTTCTCAGGCGGGATGCAGTTGCAGGCCACTGTCACCTCGGCCTTTTTATCAACATGGTATCTTATTATATCCCTCAGGTTCAGATTATAAAGCTGGTCCCCTGAAAGTATAAGGATATACTTGATATACGGGTCATTGAAGTGTTTCATGCACCTTCTTACAGCGTCCGCTGTCCCCTGGAACCAGTTGGTGCTCTCCATTGATTGCTCGGCCGCCATGATCTCGACAAAACCCTTTGAGAAAGGCTCCATCTTAAACGTGCGGGTCACGTGTTTGTTCAATGATTCCGAATTGAACTGAGTAAGGATATATATCTTCCTCAGGTCCGAATTAAGACAATTGCTGATGGGGATGTCTATCAGCCTGTGTTTTCCGAACAAAGGGACAGCGGGCTTACACCTCTCCTTGGTGAGAGGATAAAGCCTTGTTCCCCTTCCTCCGCCTAAAATAACGCACAAAACTTCTTTCATACTATCCATGGTCCTACTCCTTATGCCACTTCTATGCCGCCTTGTATGCCCTTTTCAACCTCTTGCTCGGCCCTGTACCAGTCGGCCCGGTCACTGCCATGCTCTCCGCCTCTTTCGATATAAAACTCATACGCTTTCTTCTGGACCATTGAGATGAATTCATCATCCTTGACTTTCGTTGTCTTTCCTCTGACGGGAGTAGTCTTTTCAGTGCTTGCTGTCTTGCTTTTCTTCACTGTTTTACCTGCTCTCTTCCTGATGAACATTCTTTCTTCCCTCCTTTTTTTGTCCGGCCCGCCTTCTCAGGCGTACATCCTGTAATCGATATCTTTAAACAGATTATATTTCTGTTCCGCCTCTTCAAGCATTTTCATATCAATGTTCCCGTTCCTTAACTGGTCATGCAAAGCCAGGAACCTCCCTATATGCTCCCGGGTCCTGTTTACCGCATACTCCACAAATGTCCCGGTCTTCATGATAAAGGCCCAGTCACTTGACTGGGCGAGCAGAAGCTCTCTCGCCATCTGGTTCAGCGCGCGCATGTCCAGCTCCGAAGGGTTCTCGTAGTCTTTCGCCGCCTTTGACATATACTCGACCATTTTGTGAAGATGCCTGTAGATCCAGTCATTAGAGCCGTCCAGCCATACTTCGCTGTACCCTTTATAGCCCCAGCTCGACATGGAAGGCTGTATAACGGGATACCTGTCATACAGGCAAAGGAATTCCCCCGGAGTTATCGTCTTGATCGTGTCCTGGTCAAAATGGATCTTCCTCAAAAGAAACCCGAGCCATTCGGGCCCTTCAAACCACCAGTGGCCGAAGAGTTCAGCGTCGTAAGGCGAGACCACTATCGGCGTCCTGTCCATCAACCCGGCAAGATGTTCCACCTGCTTTTCTCTGTTGAACATGAAATTTCCCGCGTGGACAGCCGCGGTATCCATCGCCACTTTCCTGTCATAAAGCTCCTTATGATCCGTTTCACCGGTGATCCTGTAATACTTTATGCCGGTGTTTATGCGCGTCCCGCAGTGGTTGATGAACGGCTTGACGTAATCATAATCCAGGTCAAACCCTATGTCCCTGTAATATTCCCGGTAATTGTGATCGCCTGGATACCCTTCCTTGGAACTCCACACCGCTTTTGAACTTTGCATATCCCTTCCGAGAGCCGCGACACCCGACTTGCACAGATACGGGCTGTACACCCCGTATTTAGGCCTCGGTGTTCCGAAAAGGATCCCGTGGGACTCCACGAAGAAATATTTTATTCCAAACTCTTTGAGTATCTCATCATGCCCCGGCTGATATCCGCATTCCGGCAGCCATATGCCTTTTGGAGTGTCCCCGAAGGTATTCCTGTAGGTGTCGACCGCGATCTTTATCTGCGCCCTGACAGCGGGCCTATACAGGTCCATGAGCGGCAGATATCCATGGGTGCCTCCGCAGGTGATGACCTCTACTTTCCCGAGATCCTGAAATTTCTTGAAGGCGCGCGTTATATCGTTCCCGTATTTCCCGGAAAACACGTGCTTCGCGTTATTATATTTTTCATGATACATCACGGCCAGTTTGTTGAACCGCTCATCGGACCGCGTTCTTTCGATCTCGGAGCCCGAAAGGGTGATAAGTTTATCCAGATGTGCCAGATACCTCGATACGAGCAGCTCATCGCGGAGCATGGATATCAGGGTCGGGCTAAGCGAAACGGTTACGCGGAAATCAACGCCATCGTCAATAAGGCCGTCAAAAATGTTTATGAGGGGAATATACGTATCGGTAACGGCTTCGAACAGCCAGTTCTCTTCAAGAAAACTTTCATATTCCGGGTGCCTTATAAACGGTAAGTGAGCGTGTAATACTAGAGCTAAATAACCTTTTGCCATATCTACTTTCTGTCCTGTGAAAGACTGGCGCTGTCAAACATGCCCGATGTTACTCCACCGGACGATAACCAGCTTTTGAGATGGCGTTGCAGTATCCCTTTCATCTCAAGCGAACTTGTCCCCATTCCGTATCCACCCGCGATCGCGAACATCCTGTAATACAGGTCATCTTGGCACATCCATTCCTCATCGATCACATCTGACATGCCGCAGGAAGGAGCTTCCACTATATTGGACCTGGCCAGGCGGAAGAACTCTCCGGACGCGCAGAGGATCCCTATATCCACCATCCATCTTCTCCCGGCATCACCGACATGAACGTACCAGTTGTTCGCCCAGTCCTTTAATTCAAAATCGGAAACGATCCGCGGGTTCGCGTCAGGATCGCCTTCGGTGGCGTCATACACCCTGAGTATGCTCGCCGAAGCGGCGAGGCCTTTCTTGCGCATATCCTCCCTGACCCTGTCTTCTACGTCCTTCCTTATCTCCCAGTACGCGTAGAGTGTCCACGGGTCCCTTACCATCAGCACTATCTTGTTGTCACCATAGCCCGAAGGGATCGGAAAATCCTTGATCGGTTCTATCTTTTTTTCTTCGTCCCGGTGTCCCGTCGCGAAGATATAACTCGACAAACCCATTCTCCCTCCTGCAAGCACGGGATGCTAATAATTTATCCCCTTATGAATATATATGACCAGGAAAATTATAACCCCCTATTTTAAAAAGTTCAATAAAAATCTGAGTCACTCTTTTTTTATTAACATCCTGCGGTAAAGTCTCCCGTATTCGGCGGCGGAACGCTCCCACGAAAAATCATAAGACATTGCGCGGATCATCAGTTTTCTCCATTGACCTTTATGCTCATACGCGGAAACCGCCCTTTTAACGGCCTCCAGCAGGGCTTCCTTGGTCTGGGGGGTGAACTTAAAACCATTGCTTCTCTTTCTGTTCTCGTCAATATCTATAATAGCGTCGTCAAGCCCGCCTGTGGCCCTTACAATCGGGATTGTCCCGTATTTTATGCTGTACATCTGATTGAGCCCGCAGGGTTCGTACCGCGACGGCATTACGAACATATCGCAGCCGGCCTCTATCTTGTGAGCGAGTTCATCGTTGAATTCCTGGTGGACACTGACATTCGCTGGATATCGCCTGGCCAGGTCTTTAAATATTCTGTTGTAGTAGTCCTCGCCAGTGCCGAGCACGACCACACCGATATCCATCTGTTTTAATTCATCCATTATCCCGGCCAGAAGATCCATCCCTTTCTGCCGCACCAGCCTGGTAACGCAACCTATCAGGGGCCTGCCCTCATGGACCGGCAGGCCCGTATGCTCCAGAAGATCTTTCTTGCAGGCCTTTTTATTCTCAATGCTGCCCGGACCGTAATTCACCTTTATATACCTGTCATTCTCTGGACTCCACTGCGTGTAATCGACGCCGTTCAGTATGCCGAAAAGCTCGTTTTCCCTGGTCTCGAGGAGCCCCTCCAGCCCGCACCCGAATTCGGGCGTCATTATCTCGCTTGCGTAACGTCTGCTTACGGTGTTTATCACGTCGGCATAAATTATGCCGGCCTTCATGAAGTTGATCTTCCCGTAGAACCCCGCACCGGCCATGTTATAAAGATCCCCGGGAACACCTATCGCTTTCATGAATATTTTGTCGAATACACCCTGGTAAGCCATGTTGTGGATGGTAAAAAGGGACTTTACGTCCTGAAAAAAAACATCATCACCGAGCTTGTATTTCAGATAAAAAGGGATGAGCGCGGTCGGCCAGTCGTTGCAATGTATTATATCCGGCTTGAATTGGAGATTTTCAAGAGCGGCGAGCACTGCCTTGGAAAAAAAACTGAAACGCAGGGCGCTGTCCGCGTAATCTCCCCTTGATGTCCCGTACAGTTCTTTTCTTGAAAAATATTTTTTGTTCTGCACAAAATACGTGGTCAAACCGTCCGAGCGATTGGCAAAAAGGTCAAACCCGAATATCATGCCGGAAAGCGGGTTCCTGATATTACCGGACAGCTTTTTGATCTCAAAGCCGCCTTTGGACACGCATCCGTAAAACGGCATGATGCTCCTGACATCATGCCCGAGAGACGCCAGCGCCTTGGGAAGGCTCCTGGAAACATCGGCCAGCCCGCCTGTCTTAGCGAACGGGAATATTTCCGAAGATACAAAAAGGATCTTCAGGGATACGTCCATTTCTCCTTCCTTCACGAATTTATCTTATCGCAGTTCACCCCGCCTGTCCTGTGAAAAATGATCTTCTTTCTTTTCCCTGACAGGCAGGCCTTCCGTTAAATATATGGGTTCTTTCAGATAACCAGGGACATCTTTATCCATGATCCGGTAAATATTCGCGAGATGCATTCTGAACAGTTCATCAAACACATAATTCAGTTCGGTCCCGAACTCGTCATACCACCAGAACCAGTCACTCCCTTCGGCGATATAAAGTTCCTCCAGCGCCGCTTGCGAGGGCTCCCCGTCCCTGAACATCTCCTCCCTTGCCTTCAGGAGATACTCCCACGCTTTGTTCTTCTGCGGAGACCCTATCCATTTTTTGAAATCGTGGTTTATCCACGATCCGCTTATCAAATCCCCGGTCTTTTTTCTTTTTTTATGCGTCCTTAAATATTCCCCTAAAGTGACAAGTTCGACTTTGTCAGACGAGGTCAACAGCCGGTATATTCCGGAAAGGAACTCTTTTCCTCCATCGGGATAATAGATCCAGGGGTTCTCTCCGTCCAGTATTACAGAGACTATGTGGTCTCCCTTGCGTCTTTCCACCGCCTTCTTTATACCCATGATATTATTGAAAAAATCATGCGATGCCTGCTCCGGGGACATGCCGGAATACGTGAAACTTATGGCATTGGAAAGATTCACATCCCTGAACACAATATCCACCCCACAACGGAACAGCCGCGATACCCTGAAAGGGCTGAAAACCAGATCGTCTCGTGTAACCTTCTTCTTCTTGAAGGTTTCCAGTATTATCCCTTCATCCGTTGCAATCCATTCTATCCCTTCGGACGCAAGAATCGGGATGATCTCCATGCTCACTCCGCCTTCGGCCGGCCACATGCCCGCGGGTTTTCTGCCAAATACGTCTTCGTAAAAGCTTACAGCTTTTTCTACGTGCCATTTAGCATCCTTCCTGAAATTAAAGCCTTCCCCTGATCTGCCGCGGCAGAGAAGCGGTAAGATGGGGTGGTAGAAAGGCGTTGTTGATATCTCTATCCTTCCCTCCTCCTGCAGTTTCCTGTACGCCGGTAATATGGAAGCCACCACTTCTTTCTGGCGCTTCAAGAGCTGTGCCTTTTCTTCCTCCGTATATCCTGAACCTTTCTCCAGGAGCCCTTTTATAAGCGGGTCTTTCTCTTTCAACGTAAACCCGCACCACGCCAGGTTAAAAAATACCTGCAGGTCCCTGAAATCCTCTACGCTGAAAAGCTTTATCCTTCTTTTCAGTTCCTTCTTTCGCAGATGCTCCCCTCTCTTGGAGAAAAGCGCCCTGTATCTCTCGATCGGGAATATCATCGTCGGGAAATTACATGAAAAGAAATTCTTTAAAATGAAACACTTATTCTCTTCCGTCAGGTGGGAGGCGTCCTTCCGGGATAACTGAAGATAGACATCATGCTCATTGCCGCCCGCGGCTATGTCCCGGAGCTGGTACATCAAAGACGGCGTGAGGTTAAAAGCGCATCTCGCGCCGGGAAAATCATCCAGTATCGAGATCATGTCCAGGTAGGAATACGTCGCGTGCAGCCTGACCCAGGGCAGGTAATACTTCCCGGTCAGGAAATCCTTGTAAAGCGGCTGGTGCATGTGCCATAGAAACGCCACCGATAGTTTCTTTCCCATATATTATTAATATACACGCTAATACGGGATAAAAATAGGGACAGCGACCATTTTAAAAAATGGTCGCTGTCCCTATTTTTTCTCCTGCCCCCCAATCCAGTTAATTATGTTGACAAAGATGTTCCGGCGACGTTCCCTGTATACCTCGAGACCGCGGTTCTTGAGGACTGCGATATCATGCCAGAGCTTTTTAGACTTGAGCAGGGCGAATATTATCCTGGGGCGATGAGATGGGTCCACCCCTACGAACGTCCTCCCTGCCTTTATCGTATATCCCGTCTTGCCCCATGACACGCCTTTCTTTGAAAAAAGACTTCTATTATGGGTCCCGAGATGTATCCTCTTATTATCGCTGCCATATATGTCGGTCTCTTTTTTTGACAGGGTGTTCATCAGAAATTTGTATCTGCGGGCATACCGCATCAATGTGACCAGGTCCCTGGCCGTGGTATACTGGTCCTCCCTGTTCACGGCCGGAAGGCCCGAAGCATTTGTATAATAAGTATCCTTTAACCCTATTTCCACAGCCTTCCGGTTCATGAGCTCCACAAAGTCTTCCTCGCTTCCCGCCACAGCCTCGGCAATAGCTACAGCGGCATCATTAGCGGACTTTATCAATATGGCTGAAATAAGGTCCTCCAGGCTGTATCGCGTCCCGGGCTGGAGTTCAATAACAGTGGGCTCGACTTCCACGACTGAAGTGGTGGGGATTACTTCGCTTTCCAGTGGCAGATTTTCCATGGCAACGATCGCGGTCATGACCTTTACCGTGGACGCGGGCTGCAGCCTTTCGTCAGCGTCCTTCTCGAATAGGACCTTTCCGCTTCCCGCCTCCATTATCATCGCGCTTTTGGCGTTGACGTCTATTTCAACGGACGGGACTTCACGGGCGCTTATCCTGAGCGCCAGCATACAGGCGAAAAGCAGGATAAACGCGGATAATACCCACCGGAAGGTTTTAGGTTTCTTATAGTTCATAGTTCGTATATCTATATATTGTGTAGGGGTCGGATTTATCCGACCCTTTAGGGGTTCGATAAATCGAACCCCTGCATTACCTCAACGCATTGTCACGCGGACCCTACGGATCCGCCCCTTTGAGGGGTTGAAGTACCCATTCATCACAACGGGATACTCCTCATCGACCTTCCTTATGAGCGTATCTATCCCCACCATATCCCCGCGGTTCACCCTGATCCTTAATTTCCTGAAATAAGCGGCCGGGTCATAGTTCAGGTTGCGCCATTGTATCATGTCTATCTTCGCCTTGTCCAGAGTCCCGAGCAAAGCGTTCATCTCTTCCCTGGAATCCGTGAATCCCGGCATCACAAGGTAATTGACGGATACGAATCCACCTGCGTTTTTCGCGTTCCTTATCGAAGCGATTACATCCCTGAACCGGTAATCCTGTGGTTTGTAATAGGCCGTATAAAAATTCTCGCGGAAACTGTTGATGCTTACACGTATGGAGTCCAGTCCCTGGTCAAAAAGACGGCGGATCGCATCAGGACGGCTCGCGTTCGTATTGAGATTGATCATCCCTTTTGCCGTAGAGCGGCGTATAAGCTTTATCGCCTCCTCCAGCACATCACTGACCGTCAGGGGCTCGCCCTCGCAGCCCTGCCCGAAACTCACCACCGGGTCTTTTACTTCCCGCATGTGAAAGAGAGCCACTTCCGCCACTTCTTCCGGGGTGGGAACGAATTTTATGCGCGGCTGCGTGACAGGACAGCTATCCTTCGGCTGGTATGAAATACACCCGATACACCTTGAGTTACATCTTGGGGAAGTCGGAAGCGGAGCTTCATACCTTTTGAGAAAAAAGTTCTTTGCCGCGGGACATCCGTAAACAAGCGCGCATGTTTCAAGATGCCTTACAAGTCGGTTCTTCGGGAATATCTTACGGAATGACCTGACGTTCTTCTTAATAAGGTCCGGATCCATGCCGCCGAGCTGCTGGCGCCTTTCCCTGTCGACACTTATACCGGCGGCGTAAAATCCTCCCTTATAAAAGGCCACAGCCGCGTAACTGAAGAGAGGCAAAAGAGCGGGCCTGCCTTTTTCCTTGTATGAAGCGCTGTGCGTGGCAGTATATCCGGGAGCGAGAAAAGCCGCGACTGCGTAACACGGCTCGTTCTTCTTAAAAAGCGGATCATGGTCCAGCCTGACATACTTTTCGCTCCGGGGGTCATACCCGACAGGTGATCTTCCGGGAAGCATGAAAAGCTCGCTGTCCTCGGGAAGTTTTACCAGTCCCGTGGGATCCAGCCTGAAATATTCTCCCCCCTTCATCCCGGCCGCCTCAAAAGGCGTGTCATATACCCTGCCGTTCTTATCCGCGATAAACAGTCTCGGTCTTTCTTTCGTCATACGCCATGCTCCATGCCCAAGAAAAATAGGGACAGCGACCATTTTTTTAAATGGTCGCTGTCCCTATTTTTCTCATAGCCTGCTCGACCTCCCAGACGTAATCACCTACCAGCGCGCCGATAGATGAAAAATCTTTTTTCTCGAGCCACTCTTTTTTGAACACGCTCGCGCCAAACGCCACGGCATCCGCGCCCGAGGAAAAGAACCGCGCGATGTTATCCAGGCTCACGCCGCCGACTGCCATGAGCTTTATCTCGTCAAACGGGCCTTTCAGCTCTTTGATATACCGGGGCCCGAAAAGACCGGAAGGAAAGACTTTTACCATGGCAGCCCCGTAATTCCAGGCGTCAAATACTTCCTGGGGCGTCAACGCGCCGGGAAAGACCGGTACTCCTTTTTCCCTGCATGAGAGCACTACTTCTTTTACACAGGCGGGCATGACAATGAAACCCGCCCCTGCGCTTAACGCGGCGTCGAGGTCATCCACGGAAAGGACCGTTCCCGCGCCTATCTGGATCCGGCCTTTGGCTGTTGCTTTAGCCTTTTCAATGATACGGGCAGCTCCGGGGGTGTTCATCGTGATCTCTATGGTCTTGAGCCCGGCAGAAATAACAGCCTCCAGGACCGGCTCTATATCAGAGGCATCGATCCCTCTTAATATGCCCATCAGGGGCAATCTATTGAACTGGTCCATATCCATTACTTTTAATCCAGATTAGCTGGTGACAGACTATCAAAGAATTCGCGGTAATTATCTTTACTTTCTGTCTTTCTTAAAGCCATGGCCGAACGCGGGTGTTCGTTGAACATGCCGGTAATGGCGTATGGTATAAGATATCCCCATTCCATCTTTTCGCGGAGAGGTATGAACTCTCTGGTAATAACATCAAGGATGGGCCTGACATCGAATTTCGGGTTCTTTAAGAAGCCCATGAGAAGCTCCAGGGGACAGTTCCCGGCAGCCCTTCCTATGCCGTAGATTGTCCCGTCAAGATAATTGCATCCCTCGATGATGCCCTGGATGGTATTGGCGTACGCGAGCTGCTGGTTATTATGGCCGTGCATCCCTACTTCTTTGGTCTTTAAGAATTTCTTATACTTCTCGACCAGGAACTGTACGTTTTCCGAGTACAGCGCGCCGAAACTATCCACAATATAGACGACGGACGCCCTGCTCTCCTCTTCCAGTTGCGCCAGGGCCTCGTCAAGCTCATTATCAAGGGCCTTCGAAATGGCCATGATATTAACCGTTCCTTCATACCCTTTATCCACGGCGTCATTGACAAGATCGATCGCCTTGTCAATATCCTTGACGTAAGTGGCCACGCGTATCATGTCTAAAACGCTGTCCTTTTTGGGAAGGATATCATGCTTTTCCACTCTTCCCACGTCCACCATGACGGAAAGCTTGGTATTCGATTCTATCCCGTCGATCGCCTTGCGTATTTCTTCCTCCTCGCAGAATTTCCATTTTCCGAATTTATCCGGCGACATTATGGTCTTGGAACACCTGTAGCCTATCTCCATGTAATCCACCCCGGCTTGAGAGACAGCTTTATATACTTCCCTTACGAACTTATCGTCAAAATAATGGTCATTGATAAGTCCGCCGTCGCGGACCGTGCAGTCCAGCACCTTGATCTCTTCCCTGTACATGCATCCTCCTTGATTTTATTGAAAATAGGGACAGACACTATTTTTCGAAAACGATTATGCCCACAACTTTGCGGTATCTGTGGTTTAGATCCGTATTGTTACGGCTGCCATGGCTATAAAACCGAATACGATAAAAATAAATTTAAACCATTTATCCTTTGCTTCGATGAATTCCTCCTCTACGATATCTATAAAAGCGATATAAAGGAATGCCCCGGCTGCCAGGGCGCCAAAGGTGATTGCGATAATTTCCAAAGTCTTGCCGCCGTAAGCGTGGAACCCAGGGTTATCCCGAGAGGGGTTACGCCAAGAAAAGCGGTATTGAGTTTTCTTAATTTAGTTTTGTCCGAAACGGAACGATGAAGATTAACTTCAAGAGCGAATACGGCTGAAATCTTATAGATGAGAATGGCTATTAAAAGCGCGAAGGCTTTTTTAAATGTATTTTCGGTTCCTAATGCAACGCCTATGATTATTGAATGAACGGAAAACGAAAGCGCTAATATGTGCGGAGAAAATGCGCTTTTTTTAATGCCATCTGCCAAATAGAATACGGCCTTTTGTTCATATGCGAGAACCTTGTGAATGAATAACGCTAAAAAAAAACCTATTGTCGCCACTATTGAGACCCATGGCAACTGGTGGTTCCCGGTAAGTACCCTGAACTCGTCGTGAGCGATCGGAAGCATATGAACAAGGCCGGTTCCGAGAAATATTCCGCCCGCGAAAGTGTTTTCCAAAGAAAATATTTTACCGCTTTTCCTTGACACGGCTATTTTTGACAATAGTATTGCGCTCATAGCTCCCGCGATAAAAACGGTCAATATTGCTATCAGTCTGAATGTAAACATGGAATTCCCCGAAACAAATTAAGGCCCTAATGGACAATTTTTGCCGCAAACTTAAATTTTTTTAATTATACCTTTAAAAGTAACGCGCATCAAGGCTTATCTTGTAATACACGCTACTCGCTTTTAAACTCTATTAACGCCTCAATGTGCCTGGTCCTGGGGAACATGTCAAACAAAGCAACCCTGTCCAGGCACCAGTTACTTCTATCCGTTATTATCTTGATATCCCGTGCCATCCGGGCCGGATCGCATGAAATATAATAGATCCGCTCTATCCCGGCGGTGTTTTTCAGCTCATCAAGGAATTTTTTACTGGTCCCCTTTCGCGGGGGATCCAATAAAAGTATGTTCCTTTTCTTCCTGTTCCTCGCGAATACCGATAAAAATTCTTTTTCCGCTTCGCCTTTATAAAACTTCATAGCCCGCGACCCACTGGTCTTTACCGTGGTTTTGGCGCAGTCGATCGAAAGTTTTTCCGAGTCTATCCCGACCTTTATCCCGAAATCCCCATGCCACAGAAAGCTGAAAAAGCCCACCCCGCAGTAAATGTCAAAAAGAGCGGTATCTTTATCAACCGCTCCGTTCCACTCCTCGAGAGTTTGAGAGATCTTTTCCGAAATATAGCGGTTACACTGGGAAAAAGCCCTTGGAGACAAAAATATGTCAGTATCCCTGTAACGGTCCACAAAGAACCTTTCTCCGGGCCTGCCTTCCACCCATACCTGCCCCTTATGATCGGCTTTCAGTGTAATACGATCCTGCCTTGGGCCTGCGGCAAGATCAGCAAATTCCCGGTTAAGGGCGTCTTCCGCTACGGAACATTCGTCTATTTCCATGATAGTCCGCCCGTCCCTCGCGTAATAACCGAACCTGCCGCCGGGATTCCTGTTGAGGGTTACATTTGTGCGGTAGTGATAACAATCACGGGAAGCGAGTATATCTCCGCAATCGAAGTTCTTCAGCCCGGCGATCCTCCTGATAAGCTGGACCGCCTGCTCTTTTTTATAGAACAATTCCTTTTCATAGGAGATATGCTGCAACTGGCAGCCCCCGCATCTCCCGTAATAACGGCATTCCGGGGCCACCCTGTCCGGGGAAGGATCAAGGATCTCAACAACCTCGCCTTTGATATAACTGGAAGTCTCTTTGACGACCTTGAACAGGACATCTTCTCCGGGAAGAGTGTCTCTTACGAAGCAGACCTTGCCGTCGACCTTGCCGACACCGTCCCCACCGAACGCCAGTGAATATATATTCGTTCTCAGCTGTTTCATCTTTGTGTAGGATATACAAGGGGTCACGTCTAGACATTAGACAAAAAAATGATTCTAAAACAAAATGTCTAATGTCTAGACGCGACCCCTTATACTTAAAGCCTGAAGGCGTGTAAATAACTACATCTGCTGGGTCTGGGGCTCTTTCAACCCTTCTTTGTACCCGTCAGTATAACCTTTCTTATAGCCGTTGCGGTATCCGTCCTCATAGCCGTCGGAATACGCTGTTCTGGGGCTGACTGAATCGACTTCATCAACATCCCTGACCTTCTCGCCGCTCATGGAATCCAAAAGGGCCCCGCCAAGGATATTCACGCCGGCTCCCGCGAGCGCGCCCTTCCATAGATCCCCTCCCCTTCCTCCGGAAGCGGCTCCACCGACCGCGCCAGCGCCGGCTCCCAGAAGGCCTGAACGCAGGATATCAGAAGAAGAATTTTGCCGGGAGGCAAAGCTTTCCGCCATCGGCATTGCTATTATTGCGATCAAAATAACCACGCATACAGCGTCTCTAAACTTCATCAAAACCCCTCCTTTTTTATATTTCAAACTGCTTATATCTTTCTAAGATATTTCCCTGGAATATATCGAGTTCTTCCAGTCTCATCTCGATAGCGCTTATGGCCTTCTGCTTGTCCTTCATCCATTCCGGGGCTATCAGGAACTCTTCCCTGGCATCCGATACCAAGCGCAAAATAACGTAGTGGCCCGGAATGCGCTCAATGA
>CAYSJU010000016.1:0-41145 GCA_964431495.1 uncultured Planctomycetia bacterium | reverse complement strand
GTAAAAGGCCGGGCCACTATCGTGGGTATAGATGACAGAGGTTTCCCAAGGACCGCTTATCTGCCTCTCTTGGAGATAATGCTCTTTGCTGTGAGCAAATATATGGGGGTGGATGAATTGGGAGAAGAGGAAATAGAAGAGTATTATAAGAACGTATATGAAATGATACCCAATGTCACCTCGATAGATGACCTCGAGATAGATGAATACATGGCATTATTTGACATGGATGAAAAGACGTTCGTTATTACACTGATCCCCGATGCCGAGCCATTTGACAAAGAACAGCTCCGTGAACTGATGGATGAAATAAGGCTCATCCTCTCCCGCGCGTAACCGCAGCAAAATGCTCAAGACCTTTGGCGTTAAAAAATCGCTCTGAACGACAAATGATTCAGATCCATTCTACATGGCAACAAGATGATATGACAAATACAACAATTTCTTGACAAAGCCCCGTAAATATGCTAACTTTACACCTCGGAAACGACTGATTTAACCGCAAAGCACGGGGTATTATGAACAACAAGACGTTTATGGGAAAAAAAGAAGAAACGAGCCACGAATGGTATGTGATCGACGTGGCGGATAAGGTGCTCGGCAGGGCGGCTACGAAGATAGCTACACTTTTAAAAGGAAAACATCGTCCTGATTTCACGCCGCACGTGGATAACGGCGCGGGAGTGATTGTGATAAATTGCGATAAGATAAGGGTTACCGGAAGAAAGGCCGAGCAGAAAGTCTATAAGAGGTATTCCGGATATCCCGGAGGGCTCAAAGAGACGATCTACAACAAGATGTTCGCTAAAGACCCAAAATTCGTGTTACGGCACGCGGTCAAAGGAATGCTTCCCAAAAACAAACTTGGCGCGTGCATGATCAGACGGCTGAAGCTATATAAAGGAACAGAGCATCGCCATGCGGCGCAGACTCCGCAAGAGATGAAAATATGAGGTGGTAAATGCCGGGAACAAAAACAAAGGAATATTATACAGGTCTTGGAAGGCGTAAAGAAGCGATTGCGAGGGTCAGGTTATGCCCTGGAAAGGGGAAGATAAGGATCAATAAAAGGGCTTTTGATGATTATTTCCCCAGGGAAACCCACAGGATCGTTGCGGTAAGACCGCTTGAAATAACAGGGGCCGCGAAGAAATTCGATATATTCGCTAATATAACAGGCGGCGGATTAACCGGACAGGCAGCAGCTTTAAAGCTTGGCATTGCGAGAGCGCTGCTTAAAACTGACGACGGTTTACGTATTGCCCTGAAAAAGGCCGGTTTACTTACCCGGGACGCAAGGGCCAAGGAGAGAAAAAAGTACGGTCAGAAGCGTGCCAGAAAGAAATTCCAGTTCTCCAAACGTTAATAATAGGGACAGCGACCATTTTAAAATACCCGCTTAAAAATATAAAAATGGTCGCTGTCCCTATTATTTTCCCCATACTCCCATGCGTTATACCCAACACCCAATACCGGTGGTGTTTTTAGTTGACAGTAAAAGTCTTTTATTTTATACTTGAATTTTCCATGGATCTTTCGGCTCTATTATATATAAGCTAATAAATTCAGTTCGATAAATATTCTAAAGGAGCAGAAATGATAAAAGCAGGCGTGGTGGGAGCGACCGGGTACACTGGAGAGGAGCTGGTAAACTGTCTTTTGAAGAACCCCGGGGTCGAGATAACTTCTTTGTCCGCGCTGGTGGATAAACCGGCGGAATATTCGGTCATGTTCCCGAAATTCGGAAAGAAGGTGTCTTTGATATGTAAGGATCTCGATATAGACGAGGTTTCCGCCGGATGCGATCTTGTCTTTCTGGCCCTGCCGCACACGGTATCCATGAAATTTGCTCCGCGGTTCCTTGAAAAAGGTAAAAAGGTCATAGACCTGAGCGCGGATTACAGGCTGCCTTCTGACATTTACGAGAAATGGTACAAGACAGGGCATCAGGACATCGGGAATCTCGCAAAGGCCGTGTACGGGCTCCCGGAACTCAACAGGGACAAGATCAAGGGTGCCAGCCTGGTCGCGAACCCGGGATGCTATCCGACAAGTGTTATTCTGGCTCTTCTGCCCGTTGTCAAAGAGCTTTCCAAGGCAGGGATTGAGCCTGTAGTAGACGCCAAAAGCGGAGCAACCGGAGCAGGCAGAAGAGCTCTTTTGTCTTTATCTTTCGGCGAGGTGGATGAGAATTTAAGATGCTATAAGCCTAACGAGCATCAGCATATGCCGGAGATGGAATATATTTTGAGCCAGGTCGCTGGGAAAGCCGTCCAGGTGAATTTTACGCCGCATCTTTTGCCCGTAAGAAAGGGTATTATGTCAACGATCTATATCCGGCATGAAGGATTGCCTGATGAGAAAAAGATACACGATCTATATAAGGACTATTATGATAAGGAACCTTTCGTAAGAGTAAGGCCATTGGGTGAGCTGCCCGAGATGCTTGACGTGGTGGAGACGAATTTCTGCGATATAGGGCTTAAGGTTTCCCGCGGCATGGTGACGGTGGTTTCTGTTATCGATAACCTTTTAAAAGGCGCGAGCGGTCAGGCTGTTCAGAACATGAATATCATGTGCGGGTGTGATGAAACAGCGGGGCTGTTATAAATGCAAAATGAAAAATGCAAAGTGGAAAATTGAGGCAAGTAGGATTGGTTGCTATTTCAGAAATGAAGGATGTAAAAGCATGGTATCTATAAGACTTCCAAAGGGTTTTCTGGCTAACGGCATTCATTGCGGTTTAAAAAAGAAGCGCAAGGACCTTTCGCTTTTTTATTCCGAGAAGGCTTGCAGGTGTGCCGCTCTTTTTACCACGAACGCGGTGAAAGCCGCGCCGGTTATCCTTGGACAGAAACTGCTGAAAAAGAATCCAGCCATTCGGGCAATACTCGTTAACAGCGGGAACGCTAACTGCATGACCGGCAAACGGGGACTGGATGACGCGAAAAAAATGGCAAGAAAGACAGCCGCGGCCCTGAATATACCGGAAAGTACGGTCCTGGTTTCCTCCACAGGTATTATTGGAAAACCCATGCAGACGGGCCCAATAATGAGCGGGATGTCCAAACTGGTCAGGGGGCTTTCACCGGACGGTCTGATACACGCGGCCGAGGGCATAATGACAACAGACCGTTTTTACAAGGTCTCTACCCGAAGATTCGTCATCGGGGACAAAAAAGTGGCCATGGTCGGGGTGGCAAAAGGCGCTGGCATGGTAAATCCCAACATGGCGACTTTACTGGGCTATATTTTAACCGATGCTGACATATCAAAGAAAGCGTTGGACAAGGCACTTTCAATGAGCAATGAGACATCGTTTAACTCTATTACCGTGGACGGGGATATGAGCACCAACGATACCGTGGCGCTCCTGGCGAACGGGGAAGCAGGGAACAGATCGATAAAGGGGAAAGGCCGCGATTTTGATATTTTCCTGAACAATCTTAACGGTGTTATGCTGGATCTGGCAAAGATGATCGTTCGTGACGGAGAAGGGGCCACTAAATTCTTTGAAGTAAAGGTCCGGGGTGCGAGAACAAAAGCCGAAGCGAAGAAAGCGGCCGATGCTATCGCTAATTCAATACTCATGAAATGCGCGGTTCTCGGAGGCGATCCCAACTGGGGCCGGGTCGCGTCATCCATCGGAGCAAGCGGGATCAGGTTTAATCCGGACCTGATGGATGTAAAACTGGACGGAGTTATGTTTTTTAAAAAAGGCAAGGTAGTTTCTCTTAAGAAGGGAAAGGTGCGGTCTGTTTTCAAAAAGAAAAACGCTGACATAGAAGTGAACCTGCATCTGGGTACGGGGGAAGCGGTAGTTTACACTTGTGATATTTCAAAGAAATATATAACGCTTAACTCGTTCTACACTACATAAGCTGTCAGCTTTCAGCTGTCAGCTGTCAACCAAAAGCTGATAGCTGTAAGCTGAAATTGCTATAAGGATACGAAATGGAAGAGGCGATAAAGAAAAGCGAAGTTCTCATAGAGGCGTTGCCGTATATCAAGAAGTTTTTTAACAAGGTCGTTGTTATGAAATACGGTGGTAGTTCCCTTGACAACAACGAAGTCCGCACCAGGGTGCTCGAAGACATAGTCTTTATGCGTTACGCGGGCATGAAGCCGGTCCTGGTCCACGGCGGCGGACCGGATATAAGCAAAAGGCTGGAAGCAGAAAATATCCAGACCAAGTTTGTGGACGGCCTGAGGGTAACGTGCGAAAAGACCATAAAAATAGTGGAAGCAGTGCTGATGGAGATAAATAAGCAGCTCGTGGATGAGACCAACAGCCTTGGAGGAGAGGCTTTCGGTCTGAGCGGCAAAGAGAACAACATGATACAGACGGTCCCGAAGGAATCGTCCGAACCTCTCGGATATGTGGGCGGTATTGACGCGATCGATACGACCATACTCCGGAGGCTTATTGACACGAACATAATCCCGGTTATAAGCCCTGTGGGCAGGGGGAAGGATAACAAGATCTACAACATAAACGCGGACGAGGCGGCAAGCAGACTGGCCGTGGCCCTGGACGCCGAGAAGTTCGTTCTGATGACCGATGTGAGAGGGGTGATGAAGGACAAGGACGATCAGGGGACACTCTTCCATTCGCTTACACTGGAAGCCGTTGACCTTATGATAGAGGAAGGGGCAATAACAGGAGGCATGCTGCCGAAGGTCGAGGCATGTTTGTATGCCCTGGAAGGAGGGGTGCGTAAGTCACATGTCGTGGAAGCAAGTTTGCCGCACGCGCTTCTTCTTGAGATATTTACGGACGAAGGTATCGGGACCGAGATAATCAAGGGATGAAAAAATAATTAAAAGCGAAAAGCGAAAAACGAAAAATTAAGGTAGGCAGGATTGTGAAAAATGAAAAATGATAAACTGAAAATGATAAAGGGTCTATACCAGAGATATGTTCTCCCGACGTATATACGGCAGGATCTCTGTCTTGTCAAAGGAAACGGCATCTGGGTGGAGGATATTGAAGGCAAGAAATATCTGGACTTTTTTCCCGGCTGGGCCGTCAGTGGTATCGGGCACTGCCATCCCAGAGTAATACAAAAGATGCGGGAGCAGATGGAGAAGATACTTCACGTATCCAATAATTTTTATAACGAGGTCCAGCCGGTATTGGCCGAGAAGATAATCAAATATTCTTTTCCCGGCAAGGTATTCTTTGCCAATAGCGGCGCGGAGGCTAACGAGGGCGCCATAAAGCTGGCGCGAAAGTATGGAAATCCTGACAGGTATGAGATCATAACCATGGAAAGATCCTTTCATGGCCGGACGCTTGCCACGCTGACAGCTACGGGACAGGATAAGATCAAGAAGGGGTTTTCTCCGCTGGTGGAAGGGTTCAAGCATGTTCCGTTCAATGACATTGAGGCCTTTCGCGCCGCTGTCACGGATAAGACAGTGGCTGTTATCATTGAGCCCATACAGGGAGAGGGCGGCATTAACGTGGCAGATGATGAATACATGAAAACCCTTGGCGATATGTGCAGAGAAAATGACATTCTCTTGATAGTGGATGAAGTCCAGACATGCATGGGACGGACCGGAAAGATGTTCGCTTATAAGCATTATGATATTGAACCAGATGCCATGACGCTGGCCAAGGCCATCGGAGGAGGATTGCCTCTGGGAGCGCTGGTAGTGAACGACAAACATAAGGATGTTCTGCCTCCGAGCTCTCACGCTACGACTTTCGGAGGAAGCCCAATAGTCTCGGCCGCGGGCCTCGGGGTATTTGAAGCTATTGAGGAAGATGATCTCCTGGGAAACGCCGTGAGGATGGGGGAATATCTGGTGGCAAGGCTTTCTGAATTACGGAAAGAAAACCCGGTTATCAAGGAAGTTAAAGGAAAAGGCGTTATGATCGGCGTGGAGATCGACAGGGAGGACGCCTCAGCCGTTGCTGATGAGTGCATGAAGGAAGGTCTTTTGATAAATTGCACACAGAAGAACATACTGCGTATAATGCCGCCGTTAACGGTAACTAAAGAGAATATTGATACGGCCGTGGAAAAACTGGGAAAGGCGTTGGAGAGGGTATGAACAAGAGAGATATTGTAACCATAGGGGATCTCAGTAGCGAAGAGATCTTTGAGATCATGAAACTCGCAAAGAAGCTCAAGAAGTTCCCGTTGCTGAAGAAAAAGGCTTTAAAGGACAAAGTACTTGCGCTCCTGTTCCAGAAACCGTCCAACAGGACAAGGATATCGTTCGAGGTGGGGATTATACACCTGGGAGGGTCCGCGCTGTATCTCAGTCCCCAGGAGATCGATATGGGCGTGCGGGAGTCGGTAAAAGACGTGGCGTGCGTCATTTCCAGGTATGTTGACGGCATAATCTCCCGGGTATTCTCGCATCAGGATGTTGTGACGCTTGCCCGTTATTCGGATATTCCCGTTATTAACGGTCTGTCTGATTTTGAGCATCCGTGCCAGGCGCTGAGCGATCTTTTTACCATAAAGGAGAAGTTCAGATCGCTGAAAAAGGTCAAGGTCGCCTTCATCGGCGATGGTAACAACGTTCTCAATTCTCTTCTCATGGTGTGCGCCAAGACGGGCGTGAGCATGAACGTGGCCACGCCGAGAGGGTATGAACCGCCGCGGGAAGTGGTTGAGGAGGCCTCCGCGGTCGCGAAAGAGAGAGGGGCCAGCATCTCTCTTTCAAACGATCCTTACGAAGCCGTGACGGGATGTGACGTGATATATACGGACGTGTGGGTGAGCATGGGGCAGGAAGAGAAAAGAGCGCAGCGCCTGAAAGATTTTGAAGGTTTTCAGGTGAACCAGACGCTTTTAAGGATCAGCGGCAAGGAGGCGCTCATCATGCACTGTTTACCAGCACACCGGGGCGAGGAGATAACTGATGTTATAGACGGAAAAAATTCCATAGTCTATGACCAGGCGGAGAACAGAATGCATGTTCAGAAAGCAATACTGCTTAAAACACTGGGAAAAAGGAGTTAGATCGAGATGGCTAAGACCAAGAAAGTCGTGTTGGCGTATTCCGGCGGACTGGACACCTCTGTCGCGATAAAATGGTTCCTGGAAAAAGGCCATGAAGTGATATGCTACATGGCCGATGTCGGACAGGGTGGGGACACGGAGAAAGGCCGGCGACGCGCCCTTAAGATCGGCGCCGCAAAGTGCATTGTCGGGGATCTGAAGAAGAAGTTCGTAAAGGACTATGCGTTCGCCGCGCTAAAGGCCGGAGCCCTGTACCAGGGCAAGTATAACCTGGCTACGGCCCTTTCCCGCCCCCTTATCGCGGATGCCATGGCCGGCGTTGCGAAAAAAGAGAAGGCCGACTATGTTGCCCACGGCTGCACAGGCAAAGGTAATGACCAGGTTAGGTTTGAGGTGACGTTCCATATCAAAGCGCCGGGACTCAAGGTGTTCGCGCCGGTAAGGGAATGGGAGCTTAGAACGCGCGAACAAGAGATTGATTACGCTAAAAAATATAGAATACCGATCGAGCAGACCAAGAAGAAACTTTACAGCATAGACCGGAATCTCTGGGGAGCAAGTGTGGAAGGCGGAAAGCTGGAGGACCCATGGAAAGAGCCCCCGGCCGACACCTATATTACGATCGCCAGGGCTGAAAAGGCGCCCGCAAAAGCTGAATATGTTAGAGTGACGTTCAAAAAAGGCGTGCCGGTAGCGGTCAACGGAAAGAAATATGGTCCGGTCCAGCTTGTTCAAAAGTTGAACAGCATCGGCGCGAAACACGGGATCGGCAGGGTGGATATGGTGGAGGACCGTCTTGTTGGCATAAAATCCCGGGAAGTATACGAGGCGCCGGCTTCGGAAATCCTTTTTACGGCGCATACAGCGCTTGAAGAGCTTGTGCTGGACAGGGAAACGCGGCGCTATAAAAAGGGGATTTCCGAACGGTACGCCGAGCTTGTCTATTACGGCCTGTGGTTCACGCCGCTTAAAGGCGCGCTTGACGTTTTTATAAACAAGACCCAGGAAAATGTAACAGGTGAGATAAAGCTTAAACTGTACAAGGGAAAGGTCTCGGTCGCGGGACGGAAAAGTCCGCGTTCCCGTTATAAGCTGGAACTGGCAACGTACGGAGAAGGGGACATCTTTGACCAGTCTTTGGCCAGGGGTTTTATTGACCTCTGGGCTATGCCGTATCGTAAGTAAGTATAAGGGGTCGCGTCTAGACGCGACCCCCATGAAAAAGGAGCTGCCATGGGTAAATTATGGGGCGGTAGATTCGAAAAAAAAGAGATACACCCCCGGGTGATGGAATTCACTTCAAGCATTGACGTGGACAAGATACTTGCAAAGTATGACTGTATAAGCAGCAAGGTGCACGTGGAAATGCTCGGGAAGTGCGGGTATGTTTCTCCGGAAGAAAAGCAGGTCCTTGTGGGCGTCCTGGATGAACTCCTGGAACGGATCGAGGAAGGGCAGGTTGATTTCGGGAAACATGAGGATATCCATTCGGCTATACAGACGTATGTTGAAGAAAAGGCCCCGGATGCCGCGAAGAAAATGCATACCGGCAGGTCGCGGAATGAGCAGGTGGTCAATGATATGCGGCTGTACTGCAAAGACGCGATAGGATCGATCGCGGGGCTTATCCAGGCGTTGCAGCAGGGACTGGTCGAACTGGCCGAGAAGACCATAGATGTGATCATCCCCGGGTACACTCACATGAACCGCGCGCAGCCCATTCTTTTTTCGCATCTTATCATGGCTTACGTGGAGATGATTGAACGGGACAGAGAGAGGCTTGAAGACGCGAAGAAAAGATGTGACGTTTCTGTCATGGGGTCAGGAGCGATAGCGGGTTCTTCCCTGGACCTGAACAGAAAGTTCGTATCAGAAAGCCTCGGGTTCAAGGCTGTTTCAGCGAACAGCATAGATTCCGTGAGCGACAGGGATTTTATCGCTGAAATTGTCGCCGCTCTCGGCCTGATAGGTGTGCACCTGTCCCGGATAAGCGAGGACCTGATACTTTACAGCGTGGCAGAGTTCGGTTTTTTGGAGATAGGCGACGATTACTGCACCGGAAGTTCCCTTATGCCGCAGAAGAGAAACGCGGATGTGCTTGAACTGGTGAGGGGTAGATCTTCCAGGGTAATAGGCGCGCTCAGTTCGCTCCTGGTGCTTTTGAAGGGTCTTCCTCATTCATATAACAGGGACCTTCAGGAGGATAAGAAGTACTTGTTCGAGTCCGTTGAACTTATCGCTTCCGAACTGGCGATAATGTCGGACCTGATGAAGACCGTGAAGTTGAAGAAAAAGGAAGCGGCCGAAAAGCTCGAAGACGAATTCATCTACGCCACGGACCTGGCGGAGTACCTGGTGCGCAAGGGCGTTCCTTTCAAGGACGCGCACTGGATCATCGGGGATATCGTAAAGCACTGCGTGGGTAAAAATATAAACATTTCAGATCTTTCAATATCGGAATTAAAGGGTTTTTCCGAAAAGCTCGATGAAGATGTTTACGGCTATCTGAATCCAGAGACTTCGGTGAACATGAAGAAGACACAGGGGAGCAGCAACCCGGATCTCGTAAAAAAAGAGATAGCTTCCTGGAAAAAGAAGCTGAAAGCATAAAGACAGAAATCAGGACCCGGAGAACAGATCAAGAGTTCATGTCCTATCCGCACTCTGTTTTCTGACTTCCGGTTTATGTCTTCTGAGCCCTGGCGGCCATAGGAGTAAAAACATGCATGAATTCCGTTACAAAGATGATGTGCTTCATTGCGAGGATGTCCCCATAGCTGATATTATCAGGGAACATCCCACGCCTTTCTACCTCTACAGCTATGAAACTCTGATGGACCATTTCCGGAAGATCAGGAAGGCGTTCAGGGAAGTGGATCCCCTTATCTGTTTTTCCATGAAGGCCAATTCAAACCTGAACATATGCAGGGCCCTTGTGAACGAAGGAGCCGGGCTGGATATCGTGTCCGGAGGGGAACTGTTTAAGGCCCTGAAGGCAAAGTGTCCCCCGGAGCGGATAGTCTACGCGAGCGTGGGGAAGACAGAGAAGGAGATCGAGTTCGCCATACGCAGGAACATCTTTTTCTTTAACGTGGAATCGGTCCCGGAACTTGTGATGATAGATTCCGTGGCAAAACGTCTGGGGAAAAAGCCCAGGGTGGCCCTGCGGCTAAACCCGGATGTAAAGGCGGACACGCATGATCACATGACGACAGGCACCAAGGAAAAGAAGTTCGGTATAGATTTCAAGTCCGCTCAAGACGTTTTTGACAACGCGAATAAATATTCGAATGTGCAGTTCAATGGAGTGCATGTCCACATAGGATCGCAGATAACCGATACAAAGCCATTTGTGGCAGCCGTATCCAGGGTGCTGGATTTTCTGGAAGCGAGCAGTGTCAAGGTGGAGTGGATGAATATAGGAGGTGGGTTCGGCATTGACTACGGCCAGGAGAAGGCCAGGACGGCTGACGAGTTCGCTGAAAAGATAGTTCCCCTGATAAAGGATAAGCCTTACAGGCTTATCCTTGAACCAGGCCGTTTTATCGCGGGATCCAGCGGGATCCTTGTCTGCAGGGTACTGTACGTGAAGAGGGGCAGGGCCGGAAAGGATTTTGCTATCGTGGACGCGGGAATGAACGACCTTATAAGGCCGAGCATGTACGACGCTTATCACACCATCCTGCCGGTTGTAAAGCTCAAGTCAAAGCCGCGTCAGTATGACATCGTGGGGCCGATATGTGAAAGCGGGGATTATCTGGCCCTGGACAGGGAATTACCGGAACTTGTGGCCGATGAGCACCTTGCTGTTATGAGCGCGGGCGCTTATGGATACACGATGGCGTCTAACTATAATTCCCGTCCGCGTCCGGCGGAACTGATGGTGATAAAGGGCAAGGTCAGGATGATCCGGCGCGCGGAAACATATAAGGACCTTGTAAGAGGCGAAAGCATATTGAAAAGTTTTCAATGAGCACATGATTTACGAACACGCGAGTGTTCGCAAATCATAAGTGCGAATTTATCCAGAGCGAGTCGCAGGATCCAAAACAGATTCCTCGACTCCCCGGCTTCGCCCTTCGGGCTACGCCGGGTCGCTCGGGATGACAGACTCGAGGAATCTATGAAAAGAAAATATAGTCTCTGCTTTACCAAAGCCGTTGCGAGCGGCAATGATTTTATCATTATAGACAATAAAGCCGGCGAACTGAATGCCCGTGACCTTGATTATTCCGCGCTGGCTCTTGACCTGTGCCGGGAGCATTTATCGGTCGGAGCTGACGGCCTGCTGGTCCTGGAAGATTCAACCGACGCGGACTTTAAAATGCGCGTCTTCAATCCAGATGGTTCGGAAGTGACCATGTGCGGGAACGGAGCGCGGTGCAGCGCCCTCTATGCCGCAGTCAACGGCTGGGGAGGAGAAGACCTGTCCTTTCAGACAGGAGCTGGCATATTGCGTGCCGGAGTTAACGAGGGCAGGGTAAAGATCAGAATGAGCGACCCCAGGGACATCAAGACCGGGATCAAGCTGGGTATCGGAAGCAGCATTATGAACGTAAATTACATTAATACAGGCGTGCCTCACGTAGTACACATTATGGAAGGATTGGAAGGTTATCCGGTAAGAGAAACAGGACGCAAGATACGCGAGCATACCCTTTTTGCCCCGGAAGGAACGAACGCGGACTTTGTAGAAATCGTAGATGAAAACAGCGCATCCATCCGGACCTATGAACGCGGTGTTGAGGACGAGACCCTTGCCTGCGGCACGGGAACGGTTGCGTCAGCCATTATCCTTGGACTTTTAGGCTATGTATCGCCGCCGGTAAATATGCGCACGAAAAGCGGCGAACAATTAAAGGTTTATTATAAAAAGTCAGGTGGCAAGATTACGGATGTTTATCTGGAAGGAACCGCAAGTCTCGTTTATGAAGGGAGAATGTGATCATGTTCAAGGGCTCGTATGTCGCTTTAATCACGCCGTTCGAGAACGGCAAGGTCAATGAAGAAGCATTCAGGAAGCTTATAGAATTCCATATAGAGAACGGGACCGACGGCCTTGTTCCCTGCGGGTGCACGGGTGAAGCCGCGACACTGAGTATGGAGGAACAGAAGGCCCTGATGGATATCGCCGTGGAAACCTGTAACAAGCGTATACCCGTGGTGGCCGGGACAGGGTCGAATAACACGGAAGAGGCCGTGGAACTTACTTCCTACGCTAAAAAGGCGGGATGCGACGGTGCGCTGGTTATAACCCCTTATTACAATAAACCTACGCCCGAGGGCCAGTACAGGCATTACGCGGAAATAGCGAAAAAATCGGACATCCCGATAATGCTTTACAATGTTCCGTCCAGGACAGGGATATCCATGCTCCCTTCCACAGTGGCCAGGCTGGCAAAGGTGGACAACATTGTCGCGATAAAAGAAGCCGCGGGGAGCGTGCAGCAGGTGATGGATATTCTGTCCCTTTGCGACATAATCGTGATGAGCGGTGATGATTCCATGGTCCTGCCGTTCATGTCAGTGGGTGCGAAGGGGGTTGTGAGCGTCGTGGCCAATATTATCCCCCGCAAGGTACACGACCTTGTTAAGAATTTTCTTGACGGAAATATCGAGGACTCCAGGAAGATACATTATGAAATACTGCCGTTGTGCAAGGCCATGTTCATGGAGACCAATCCACTGCCGGTCAAGACTTCTGCTTCCATGATGGGGCTGGTAAAGGAAGAATGGCGCCTGCCCCTGTGCGAGATGCAGAGCGACAACAAGGCGAAACTCGAGAAGGTATTGAGGGAATACAAGCTTATTTAATAAGCAGGAGTTAATTGTGGTAAAAATAGGAATATTCGGGATAGGCGGGAAGATGGGCAGGCGGATTGCTCATCTCGCGGCAGGAGAACGCGATATCGAGATCGTCTCCGCTGTTGAGAAAGACGGCCATCCCGTGATCGGAAAGGATGTCGGTGAGGTCCTGGGGATCGGAGAGACCGGTATCACGGTTCTGTCTGACACAGGAGAGGGCGCTGGAAAGATAGATTGCATGATAGATTTTACTATTGCCGGCGCCGTGTTGGAACATGTAAAGATCTGCGCTGACAGGAATATCCCCATGGTCATCGGTACTACCGGTATCGACCATGAGGGTGAAAAGGTTATTGCTGAAGCCTCGAAAAGGATACCCATAGTATTTTCGCCGAACATGGCAATAGGCGTGAACCTCTTGTTCGGCCTGATAAGAGAGGCTTCGCGCGTCCTGGGCCCCGGCTTTTCCGTAAAGGTGGACGAGACGCATCACGTGCATAAAAAAGATTCGCCGAGCGGTACGGCCAAGATGATAGCCAGGATCATCAAGGAGGCCTGCGGCAAGGATGTTCCTGTCGCCGCGGTCCGGGAGGGGGAGGTCATAGGCAACCATGGAGTTGTTTTCGACGGTGAATATGAAACGCTGGAGATCCGCCACAACGCCAGATCGCGGGACGTGTTCGCGGCAGGCGCTCTTACGGCGGCGAGGTTTGTGGCAGGCAAGAGACGCGGACTTTTCAGCATGGCGGATGTATTGGGGCTGGGGTAGGTGCCTTGTAAGTCAACAGTCCATGGTCTATTGTCTATGGACCATATGAAAAGTTAATGTAAAAGGAATTAAAAAAAATGAAAATAGAATACGCGGACAGATTAAAGCGCTTACCACCGTACCTGTTCGAGGAGATAGACAGGGCCAAGCAGCGGGCCATTGAACAGGGCCGGCCCGTTATTGACCTTGGGGTGGGTGATCCTGATCGTCCCACGCCTGATTTTATCATCAATAAGCTGCATGAAGCCAGCCTTGATCCATCGACCCACAATTACGCTTTGAACAAGGGATTGCGGATCCTCCGGCAGGGCATGGCTGACTGGTATGGATCACGTTTTATTGATGTCGGCCTTGACCCGGAGACAGAAGTCCTGCCGCTCCTGGGCTCAAAAGAGGGGATCGCGCATGCGCCCCTGGCTTTTATAGATCCGGGTGATACAGTGCTTGTGCCGGACCCGGGATATCCTCCTTATAATTCCGGAGCGATATTCGCCGGCGCTGACGTGCAGGTCATGCCGCTTCTTGAGGAGAATGGATTTTTACCGGATCTGGGATCCATAGACAAAGATGTGGCCTGGCGGTGCAAGCTTATGCATATAAACTATCCAAACAATCCCACCGGGGCTGTCTGCGATAAGGAGTTTTACGAGAAGGTCGTATCGTTCGCGAAGAAATATGATATTATCGTCTGCGCCGACGCCGCTTATACGGAGATAAGTTTTGACGGTTTCATGCCGCCGAGTTTTCTCCAGGTAAAGGGAGCAAAGGACGTGGGTATTGAATTCCATTCCCTTTCAAAGACGTTCAACATGACCGGATGGCGGGTGGGAATGGCGGTCGGGAACGCCGATATTCTGGCCGGCCTGGCAAAAGTCAAGTCCAACATTGATTCGGGTATCTTTACTGCCATACAGATAGCTGCTATTGAGGCCTTGAAAAACGCGGACAAAGTGAAAGATGAGATGATAAAGCTTTATCAACAAAGGCGCGATGTCCTCCTCAGGGGGCTGAACGACGCGGGATGGGAAGTGCCGTGTCCAAAGGCCACTTTTTATATATGGGCGCGGGTGTTCGGGGAACATGATTCAGCGGGACTAGCCAAGGATATGCTGGAGAAAGCTGATATTGTCATAACTCCGGGCAATGGATTCGGCAGGTCCGGTGAAGGATATGTGCGCATGGCGCTTACCGTTGATTTGGAAAAGCTTGAAGAGGCCGCGCAGCGGATCAAAAAGGCATTTTTTTCATAAAGAAGCGTAGAAGGGGTCTGACCCCTATGCAATCTGATATGGCAACAGTATACCTGGGGATAGGATCCAATATCGGAAATAAAGAAGCCAACTGTGAAGAGGCTATTTGCAGGTTAAGCGGGATAGCGGGCATACAGGTCATTGCAAGATCCGGGTTCTACCTGACCAAACCGGCAGGAGATGTTCCCCAGGAAGATTTCCTTAATGGAGCGGTCAAAATAGATACGACTTTATTACCGGAAGACTGTCTCAGGCTGTTCAAGGATATTGAAAAAGACATGGGCCGCGAAGAGACAGGGAGGAACCATCCCCGGATAATGGATATTGATATCCTGCTTTATGATGATATGATCTTGAAAAAGGATAATTTAATGATCCCGCATCCCAGGATGCATGAAAGATATTTTGTCCTGCGGGGACTTGCGGAGATAGCGCCTGGAATCGTGCATCCGGTGTTCGGAAAGACGATGCGGGAGATGTATGAGACAGTGGTAAGTGGTAAGTTTTAACTTACAACTTACCACTTACCACTTACAACTTACAATGAAACTCATCACGACTATAGACGAAATGAAAGAATATTCCCGAGAAGCACACCGGCAGGGAAAAACCATCGGGTTCGTGCCAACCATGGGGTATCTCCATGAGGGCCATATGAGCCTGGTCAAAGCGGCTCGCGAGCAATGCGACGTTGTGGTTATCAGTATTTTCGTGAATCCCGCCCAGTTCGGGCCGGGCGAGGATCTTGACAGGTACCCGCGTGACATTGAGAGGGATAAGCGTGTTTCAGAAGGGTGCGGAGTGGATGTCGTCTTTTTCCCTTCCGTTGAAGATATGTATCCTGACCGCTACAGTACGTACGTGGAACTGACGGGCGCTTTCACGGATACTATGTGCGGATCATCCCGCCCGGGTCATTTCCGCGGCGTTACCACCGTGGTCTCCAAACTTTTTAATATCATCAGCCCCAACGTAAGCTATTTCGGACAGAAAGACGCCCAGCAGGCCATTGTCATAAAAAGGATGGTAGATGACCTGAACATGGACACGGAGATTCGTGTCATGCCCATTGTCAGGGAAAAGGACGGGCTGGCGATGAGCTCGCGTAACGCATGTCTCTCGGAAGAGGAGAGAAAGAAAGCGCCGAACATATTCCGATCACTGGAACAGGCAGAGGGGTTTATTGCCGCTGGCGAGAGTTCCGCTGATAAAGTAAGAGAAGAGATGAAAAAAATACTGGGAGAATCCGGAGGACTGAAGATAGATTATTTAGAGATAGTTGATGCCGATGATTTGAGTCCGGTGAAGGCCATAGGGGGGAATACGCTTATTGCAGTGGCAGCGTTCATAGGCAGGACGCGATTGATAGACAATGTTCTGATAAGACGATGATAAGGGAAAGTTTTGACAAAAAATATAAAGCGCATCTTCAGAGAAAGATCTCGGACCTGAAAAAAGATAGAGACGCGCTCATCATCGCGCATACTTACCAGCGTGATGAGATACAGGAAATAGCCGATATGATCGGCGATTCCTATGGCCTGTCATGCGAGGTCACCAGGGCCAGGCAGAAGACCGTGGTCTTCTGCGGGGTTTCGTTCATGGCGGAAAGCGCCTCGATATTGAGTCCGGACAAGACCGTACTTCTGCCAGTCAGGGAGGCGGGCTGTCCGCTCGCGGAAATGATAACGGTTGATAAACTGAAAAAGAAGAAAGCGGAATACCCGGAAGCGGCGGTGGTGTGCTACGTGAACACAACAGCCGCGATCAAGGCGGAAAGCGATATATGCTGCACGTCTTCCAATGCGGTCGAAGTGGTCAAGGCCATGAAGGAAGAAAAGATCCTCTTTGTGCCGGATAAGAACCTCGGCCGTTATGTAAGAGAGCAGGTGCCGGAAAAAGATATCATCCTGTGGGACGGATACTGTGTAGTGCATATGCGTCTTACACAGGAAGAAGTCATAAAGGCCAGGCAGCAGAATCCGGCGGCCGAGTTTATCGCTCATCCTGAATGCCGGAAGGAAGTGTTGGACCTGGCGGATTATATCGGGAGCACCGCTGGTATGATCAAATACGTTAAGAGCTCTTCATCCAAAGAGTTCATTGTCGGGACCGAACTCGGCATTATTTATAAACTTAAAAAGGATAACCCGGGCAAACGGTTCCATGTCCCAACGAGACTGTTCGTGTGCGCTAACATGAAGCTGACGACCCTTGGCTGGGTCGCCAGATCCCTTGAGCAGATGAAATATGAGATCAAGGTGCCGGAGGACATAGCGGAGAAGGCGCGCAAAGCGCTGCGGCGTATGCTTGAAGTAACGCAGAGGAAAGGGTAGGGAAAATAGGTGTCCGATTTCTGATCTTTGTAACGTGTTGATACGAAATAGCTATGTCAAAGAAAACACTGGGAATAATAGGATGCGGGAACATAGGCGCCGCTCTGGCCAGAGCAGCGGATAAAGACCTGGCTGACAAGATATCAAGGATAATACTCTGGGATATTGACCCTCAGAAGACCGCGTTATTGAAAAAAGAACTCTCCAATGTTGATGCGGCTTCTGACGAGGAAGAAGTAATGGATGAGGCAGATCTTGTTGTGGAGGCGGTCGCTCCTTCTGTTGTCAAGGGATTGCTTCAAAAGGCTGTTGAGAAACGCAGGGATATTATGATCATGAGCGTCGGCGGCGTGCTTGACGGTCCGGAAGTTCTCGAGGACGCCAGAAAACAGGGAATAAGGGTCATACTGCCGTCAGGCGCTATCTCAGGCATAGACGCTTTAAAAGCCGCTAAAGTTGCAGGTATCGACAGCGTGACCATTACCACACGGAAGCCGCCGGGATCCCTGAAAGGCGCTCCTTACCTGACAGACAAAGGGATAGAGACAGATAAGATCAAAGAGGAAACCGTGATATTCGAAGGCAGCGCGGCCGATGCCATAAAAGCTTTCCCGAAAAACATAAATGTGTCGATGCTTTTATCACTCGCGGGTATAGGATCCCAAAGGACAATGGTAAGGATCATCACCTCTCCGGAATATACCAGGAATACACATGAGGTAGAAGTAAAAGGAATATCAGGGATAATTACCGCTCGAACGGAAAATGTTCCCTCTCCGCAGAATCCCAAAACAAGTTATCTCGCTGTTTTATCGGCAATAGCATCCCTTTTGGAATACTTCGATACCGTCAGGATCGGCACGTAACCTGGCCTGCAGTGGTCGGATTTATCCGACCATTATGGGTTTGGTAAATCATCCCCCTACGCTATTAATAACATTTCTATTTATCCCTTGACAGTTTCACTGCTCCATAATAAAATCTCCCTAACACTTAACGGAATAACAGGATAAAAAGGTACTTCATGCCGGTAAATTTAGCTTTTTCATTAATAGGGGGTCTTGGTCTCTTTTTCTTCGGGATGCAGTTCATGTCCGAAGGACTGAAGAAGATCGCCGGTGAACGCCTGAAAGCTATTCTCCACTTTGTCACAAAACTTCCCATAATGGGCCTGTTTGCAGGCGCTGCCGTGACCTGTCTGATACAGTCTTCAAGCGCTACCACTGTCATGGTGGTCGGATTTGTCAACGCGGGCCTTCTGGGGTTAAGGCAGGCCATCAGTGTGGTAATGGGCGCGAACATAGGAACGACCTTTACCGCATGGCTCGTATCTTCCATGTCTGTTTTTAAGGTCACCCAGTACGCGCTTCCGGCCGTAGGTATAGGCTTTGCCATAAAGACCTTTGGAAAGACCAAGAATGCCAGGTTCTGGGGACAGGTCATTATTGGATTCGGCCTTCTTTTTATTGGACTGGGTTTTATGAAGGACGCTTTCGTTCCCCTGCAGGAGAGCCAGAGGGTCAAAGATCTTTTCCAGCAGTTCAGCCATAACCCCATGCTGGGCGTACTGGTTGGTATGCTTATGACCATGCTGCTCCAGAGTTCCAGCGCGACTATCGCCATAGTCCAGGTCATGGCCTTTAACGGCCTGATAAGTTTTCCTGCCGCCATACCGCTGATGCTCGGAGATGATATCGGGACAACGGTAACCGCGCAGATCGCCGCTGTAGGCACGAATCTGGATGCCAGAAGGGCGGCCATGTCCCACACATTGTTCAATGTCATAGGTGTCGGGTATATGCTGATCTTTGTCTATAACGGATGGTTCGTCAAGGCCGTGGATTTTATAATCCCCGGCCAGATCACCGCGAAAAATATAATGTTCCATATTGCGCTTGCCAACAGTCTTTTTAAGATGGTGAACGCCGGGGTCTTCCTGCCGTTTATCGGAACGCTTGAAAAGGCGTGCAAGTGGCTTGTTCCCAAGAAAAAAGGCGCGATGGAAATGGGCCCTCAATATCTTGAGAGGCACCTGCTGGAAACTCCTCCGATAGCGATGGAGCAGGCGCGGAAAGAAACGGTCCGCATGATGGGGCTGGCCTGCAGGTCGGTCTCGCAGTCCGTGAAGAGTTTCCATGAGAAAGACCTGAGCGCGCTCAAACCGGTGCCAAGGCTGGAGCAGGCGGTTGATAACCTGCAGACCGCGATAACGCAATACCTTGTCGAGCTTTCCCAGAAAACCCTTTCACCTGAAGAATCCGAAGAATTACCCGTCCTGCTCCACAGCGTGAACGATATCGAAAGGATCGGCGACCATTCGGAGAACATAACCGAACTTACGGAACGGGTAATAGAAAAAAGGCTTCCGTTTACCAATGAAGCCATGAAGGAAATGTTCTTGATGTGGAACGAGCTTAACAGCATGATGATAGAAACAGAAGAAGCGCTGAGGAAGAACGATGCCAGGATCGCGGAAAGCGTGCTAAGGAGAGAAGAGGCCATAAACAAATACCAGGTGGAACTCAAGAGCTCTCACGTGAACAGATTGAACAGACGAGCGTGCGATCTGCAGTCAGGGATAGTGTTTATGGATTTTGTTGATAACCTTGAAAAAATAGGAGATCACCTGACCAATATCGCTCAGGGTGTTCTGGGCGAGATGCGCTGGAGGGGAAAAGAGGAAGAAGGCGTTACGGCAGGACCTCAAATAAAGGCAGGAGGATAAAATGGGCATGTGGGTCGGAATGGGGCGCAAGGCCAGGCGGAGTTACGGATTCGACGAAGTCGCGTTGGTCCCCGGAGAACTGACGATAAATCCAGATGATGTTGATACTTCCTATGAGATCGGCGGAATGGAATTCCAGGTCCCTATTATGGCCTCTGCAATGGACGGCGTTGTTGACGTGGATTTCGCGATCGCGCTGGGAAAACTCGGTGGCATGGCTGTCCTTCATCTGGAAGGAGTGGCCACCCGTTACGAAGATCCGAAGGAAGCCATAAAACGGATAGTCGAATGTGATATTGGCGAGTCCACAAAGGTCATACAGGATGTTTATTCCAGACCGATAAAAAAGGAACTTATCGAGAAGAGGGTAAAGGAATTAAAGGCGGCAAAGGTTCCCACGGTCGTAAGCTGTAATCCGCAGGTAGCTGAAGAATTCGGACCGATCGCGCGTGACGCGGGATGTGATATCTTCGCCGTGCAGTCCACTGTGATCAGCGTCAAACACGAGTCAAGCAAATATAAACCCCTGGACCTTCATGAATTCTGCAGAGACATGAAGATCCCCGTCCTTCTGGGGAACTGTGTGGATCATAAGGTAGCATTGACGCTTATGGAAACTGGTTGCCGGGGGATCTTTGTCGGTATAGGCCCGGGTACGGCATGCACTTCCCGCGGTGTCCTTGGCATAGGCGTGCCGCAGATAACCGCTACATGCGATTGCGCAGCGGCAAGGGATTTCTATTATAAAAAGACAGGGGATCATGTGGCGATCATTACCGACGGAGGGATGGCCACAGGCGGTGATATCTGCAAGGCGTTCGCGGCCGGAGCCGATGGAGTGATGCTCGGGAACGCTTTCGCCAGAAGCAAGGAATCCCCCGGTCATGGTTATCACTGGGGCATGGCAATGCCGCATCCGTCTCTGCCAAGAGGCACGAGGATCAAAGTCGGGACGACCGGGACCCTGGAAGAGATACTTTTCGGGCCAGCGCAGACCGATGACGGAACACAGAACCTGGTCGGCGCACTGGCGACGAGCATGGGAAACCTTGGCGCGCACAATATACGCGAAATGCAGCTCGTGAAGATCATTATAGCTCCTTCGATCCAGACCGAAGGAAAAGTCTACCAGACAGCGCAGCGCGTCGGTATGCGCAAGTAGTTCAGAAGTCAGAGATCTGATTTCTGACCTCTGGAACTTGTTGTAGTCGTTCTATGTATCATGAAGAAAAATAAATCCGAATTCATACATCTGCATGTTCACACGCAGTACAGCCTTCTTGACGGCGCCTGCCGCCTGAAAGAGCTTGTTGAGAAAGCAAAGGGGTATGACATGTCCGCGTGCGCCATAACCGATCACGGGAACATGTTCGGGGCCATAGAGTTCTATGAACAGGCCATGGAAAAGGGGATCAAGCCCATAATCGGATCCGAGATATATATGGCTCCGGAAAGCAGATTCGACAAGACTAGCCACGGGATAAAGGGAGCTGGATTCCATCTGGTTCTCCTGGTCAAGAACCTTATGGGATACAAGAACCTGATGGAGATAATCTCTCTGGGGTTTCTCGAAGGATTCTATTATAAGCCCAGGGCGGATAAGGAAGTGCTCGCCCGCTACAATAAAGGGCTTATTGCGATGTCCGCGTGTCTCAAGGGAGAGGTGGCGCATTATCTTTTGTCCGAACAGAAAAAGAAGGCCAGGAAGGCCGTGCAGGATTACGTTGACATTTTCGGGAAAGAGAACTTTTATCTGGAGCTTCAGGACAACCACCTTCCGGAGCAGCAGGGCCTGAACAAAGAGATTGTCAAGCTGGCCAGTGAACTTGACCTTAAGCTCGTGGCTACTAATGACGTGCACTATCTGGAAAAAAGTGACGCCAAAGCCCATGACGCGCTTTTGTGCATACAGACACAGACCACGCTTGATGATACTGACCGCATGAAGTTCCAGTCAGACCAGATGTATTTCAAGTCCCAGGACGAAATGAAACATGCCTTTCAAGAGGTTCCCGAGTCCATAGCTAACACTGTAAAAATAGCGGAAAAATGCCACCTGGATCTTGATTTCAGCCAGCTGCATCTGCCGCGTTTTAAAGCGCCTGACGGTCAGGACAATGCCGTGTTCTTTAAAGGACTGATAGACGAAGGCATCAAAAAAAGATATGGGGTAGTGACGGATGAGATAAAAGAAAGGGTAAAACACGAGTATGACATAATAGAAAAAAGCGGTTATACAAGCTATTTTCTGATCGTCTGGGACCTGATCACAAACGCGAAAGAACGGGGAATACCGGTCGGCCCGGGAAGGGGGTCAGCCGCGGGAAGCATAATCTCTTACGCCATCGGCATAACCGATATAGAGCCACTCCAATACGGCCTTATATTCGAGAGGTTCCTTAATCCCGCGAGAGTGAGCATGCCGGATATAGACATAGATTTCTGTTTTGAGAGAAGAGGCGAGGTTATTGACTATGTGATAAAGAAATATTCAGTGGAGAACGTGGCCCAGATAATCACCTTTGGGACCATGATGGCCAAAGGCGTTCTAAGGGATGTCGGCCGCGTCATGGGCCTTCCTTATGCGGAAGTGGATAAGATCGCCAAGCTTGTTCCCAATGAGACAGGGATAACGCTGGATGAGGCACTTGAAAGGGAACCGGAGCTCAGCTCCGCGTATGAAAAAGACGCGACGATCCGCGAGCTTATAGACATGTCAAAGCGTCTGGAAGGATTGACCAGGCATGTTTCCACCCACGCGGCCGGCGTTGTCATATCAGATAAGCCCTTGAGAGAGCGTATACCCATCTACAAGACGGGTGACGGGCAGATCACCACGGGATATACCATGAAGACGCTTGAAAAGACGGGCATGCTGAAAATGGATTTTCTTGGCCTGAAGACCCTGACAGTGATAGACCAGACGGCAAGGATCGCAAAACGGACCCGGGAAGAGGAGATTGATATCGAGAACATCCAGCTGGATGATAAAAATACTTATGAACTCCTGGCCAGGGGGGAGACCGTGGGGGTGTTCCAGCTGGAATCCGGCGGCATGAGGGACCTTTTGCGAAAGATAAAGCCGGAAAGATTTGAAGAGCTCATAGCTATCCTGGCGCTTTACAGGCCCGGTCCTCTTGGCAGCGGCATGGTCGATGAGTTCATAAAGAGGAAGAACGGAGAGATCGCGGTCAGGTACGATCATCCGGCGCTGGAACCGATACTCAAAGAGACCTACGGCGTTATAGTGTATCAGGAGCAGGTAATGAAGATAGTATCGGTCCTGGCGGAATTCAGCATGTCGGAAGCGGATGCGGTCAGGAAGATCATGGCGAAGAAAAAGCCCGAGGCCATGGCCAAACTCAAGATCCAGTTTTTTGAGGGCGCGGAGAGAGCAGGGGTTAAAAAACACATAGCCGAAAAGGTATTTGACCAGATAGAATATTTCGCCGGCTACGGATTTAATAAGTCCCACTCAACTGGGTACGCCATGATCAGCTACAGGACCGCGTATCTTAAAGCCAATTATCCGGTGGAGTTCATGACGGCGCTTCTCACGAGCGAGCGGAACAATATGGATAAGATCGCTGATTACATAGGGGAGTCGGTGCGCATGGGGACAGAGATACTGCCTCCTGACATAAACGAAAGTTTCAGGGATTTTACCGTTGTGGGAAAAGATATAAGGTTCGGCCTTGTGGCCGTAAAGAATGTAGGGGCCGTCGCCGTGGAACATATTATAGAGATGCGGAGAAAGCACGGAAAGTTCGAATCGCTGTATGATTTCGCGGAAAAAATAGATTCCAGGGTCACCAATAAAAAGGTGATCGAAAGCCTCATCAAATGCGGGGCATTTGATTCAACCGGCCTTTACAGGTCCCAGGCCATGGCCATCTTTGACAAGGTCCTTGAGGTGGCGCAGAAAGCCCAGAAGGACAGGCTTAACGGCCAGATGTCCTTTTTTGACGACGGCCAGGCAATAGAGAATTTCAAAGAGAGTTTTCATAATACACCCAATATCCAGGAATGGCCCGAGCACGAACTCCTGGCATGCGAGAAAGAGATGCTCGGTTTTTATATTTCAAAACATCCTTTAGTTAAGTTCGAGAAGCTCCTGAACGCTTATTCGACCTGCAAGGTCTCTGAACTGGCCGATCTTTCCGACGGACAAAGAGTGCTGATAGGCGGACTCATCAACAAGGTCCGTCTGACCACAACGAGAAAAAAAGGCGAAAAGATGGCAATAGTTCGGCTCGAGGACCTGAATAACTTCGTGGAAGTGCTTGTTTTTCCCCGGGCTTATCAGAAGTCCCCGGGGCTCATAAAGGAAGACGCGATGGTGTATGTTAACGGCCGGTTGAACCTTCGTGAAGAAGAGCCAAAGATAGTGGCGGAAGATATCCTGCCGCTCGAAAAAGTAAAGGAGTTTTTTACCAAATCAATAGTCGTCCGGCTGTCCACCACCGGGCTTGAGGAGCAGTTGATGATGAGGATAAGAAGGATCATACATAGGCACAGGGGCAACATCCCGGTGTTTATCGACCTTTTGTCTCCCGAGAGAGGCAAGATCAGGATGTCAACGGATAAAACGATGTCGGTTGTCCCAACTGATGTTTTTTTCAGTGATGTAGAAGCGGTAGTGGGTGTGGGAAACGTGAAGTTTATAACCAAGTAACACCTATTCCCACCTACGAGGTGGAAACTAGTTTCCACCTCGTAGGTGGGATGTGGGACAACAACCTATTGACACGGGGCATAACCCATGTTAACATAACGACTTATATGGATAAAAAACAAAGGAGGGAAGTCGATGACAAAAAAAGATATCATACTAAAGATCGCCGAAGATACGGGATTGAAACAGATCGATGTCAAGGAGGTGGTACAGCGCACTTTTGACCTGATTGTCGGGACACTTTCCAACGGAGAGAAGGTTGAACTCAGGAACTTTGGTATTTTCAAGGTTAAGACCCGTAAAGGAAGGATGGGGCGGAACCCCAGGACCGGAGCAGGCGTTGCTATCCCTGACAAAAAGGTAGTGAGCTTCAAACCCGGGATGAAGATGAAAATAGATGTGAAACAGAATGCCTAAATATCATTCACTCAGAGGGATGCCGGATATCACTCCGGAAGAAGCGGCTTTATTTCATTGGGTGGAGGATAGGGCAAGGGAAGTTTTTGACTTATTCGGATTTTTCGAGATTCGGACGCCTTTTATGGAGGAGACAGAAGTCTTTACCCGCAGCATAGGGGAGGGGACAGACATCGTTGAGAAAGAGATGTACACTTTCTCCGACAGGAGCGGGAGGACCGTATCACTTCGTCCGGAAGGGACAGCTTCGATAATACGCGCTTATATTGAACATGGCTGGAACAACAGGCAGGATATCTTAAAGCTGTTTTACGCAGGGCCCATGTTCAGGGGGGAACGTCCCCAGAAAGGCCGACTCAGGCAGTTCCACCAGATAGGAGCCGAGATAATAGGCGGTTCCGGTCCTTATCTGGACGCGGAGCTTATCCTGAATCTCGAATTCGTCCTGAGAAGCGCGGGAGTCGAAGGTCATAAAATATTCCTGAATTCTCTCGGGTGCAATTCTGACCGCGCGTCATACAAAAAGGAATTGACGGACTACCTTCGCGGTAAAAAGAAAGATCTTTGCGAAGACTGCAGACGGAGGTTTGAGATCAACGTTCTGCGTGTGCTTGACTGTAAACGTGAAGAGTGCTGTTCGGTGGTAAAGGACGCTCCAAGTGTCCTGGATCATCTTTGTGCTCAGTGCGCGAAGGATTACGGGGAGCTGAAAAGCATCCTCAGCGACGCGGGCGTGGATTTCAGCGAGAATATACGAATGGTCAGAGGCCTCGATTATTATACAAACACCATTTTTGAAATAGCTCATCCAGCCCTGGGAGCCAAGGATGTTATTGCCGCCGGCGGGAGGTACGATAACCTTACCAGGGAAATGGGCGGCCCGGACGTTGGCGCCACAGGATATTCCATAGGCGTGGAAAGGGTGCTTTTGGCGATCCGGAAGGAAAATGTTCCTTCTTCCCGTCCCGGAGTTTTAATAGTTGCGGTCGATGAGGCGTGCCGCAGTCATGCGTTCCGGATCACGAACAGGTTACGGGCAAAAGGGATATCCTGTGATATGGATTATTCCGGCCGTTCCCTGAAAGGGGGTCTTAGAAAGGCCAATAAGGAAAAAAGGGGGAACGTCATACTGCTGGGAGAGGATGAGATCAAGAGCGGCAAGCTTATGTTGAAGAACATGGAAACAGGAGAACAGAAGAGCCTTTCTTTTGAAGAAGCAGTGAGGGAACTCAGGGAGAGCATCGATTAGTTCGTAGTTCGTAGAGTGCAGGAGTAGATCCGTGTTTTTTGTTAACTCCGAACTAACAAAGCCTTAAACGAAAGCGACGATATGATCAGGACCCATGATTGCGGAGAGCTGAGGAAGGAAGACATTTCCAGGGAAGCGGTCCTTTGCGGCTGGATATCAACCAGGAGGGACCACGGGGAGATCATTTTTATGGACCTGAGGGACAAGCACGGTGTGACCCAGGTCGTTTTTGACCCTGAGAAAGATAAAGAGACCCACAAGAAGGCGCACGAGCTCAGGAACGAATACTGCGTGAAGATACGCGGTATTGTCGCTCAAAGGCCCGAAGGCATGGTGAACCCGAATATCGCCACGGGTGAGATAGAAGTGGAAGTGAAGGAAATATCGGTTCTGTCCGAATCCGCCACTCCGCCGTTCGAGATAAAGGATTCGGAGAAGGTGTCCGAGGACGTGCGGCTCAAATACAGGTATCTGGACCTCAGGCGGCCGTGTATGCAGAACAAGCTCACCATCCGGCATAAAGTGTATCAGTTCATTTTCGATTTTCTTAATTCCGAAAAATTTATCTCCGTGGAAACGCCCGTATTGACCAAATCCACACCTGAAGGCGCGCGGGATTATCTTGTTCCTTCGAGGTTGCAGCAGGGGAATTTTTACGCTTTGCCACAGTCGCCCCAGATATTCAAGCAGCTTTTGATGGTCGCGGGCGTGGAAAAATATTTCCAGCTGGCCAAGTGTTTCCGCGACGAGGACCTGCGCGCGGACAGGCAGCCAGAATTCACACAGCTGGACATGGAGATGTCATTTGTCGACCAGGAAGATGTGTTCGATGTCTGTGAACGCCTGTTCAAGGGACTTTTCACCGAAGCCCTTGGACGGGAAATAGAAATACCCTTCCCGGTAATGGATCACGAGGAAGTGATGGACAGGTATGGCTCTGATAAGCCCGATCTGAGGTTTGAGCTGTTTCTTGTGGATCTCACGCGGGAACTGAAAGAAAAGGGATGCGATTTCAAGATATTCAAGAACGTTCTTGATTCCGGCGGAAGGGTGACGGCCCTGGCCGCGCCCGGTTACGGCGAGATCAGCCGCAAGGAAATAGATGATCTTACGGCCTTTGCCGCCGAATACGAAGCCAAGGGGCTCGCGTATTTCAAGGTAGAAGAAAATGAACTGGTCTCTCCCATAACAAAGTTCTTTTCGGCAGAGACCCTTCAACTCTTCAGGGAAAAGACGGGGGCCGGTCCCGGGGATATGATATTCATGGTGGCTGACACAAAAGATGTTTCTCGGGAAGCAATGGGCGCTTTAAGATTAAAGATCGGCAGGGAAAAAGGGTTGTGTGATCCCGAGGCGTTCAACTTTGCTTGGGTGGTAAATTTTCCGCTTTTTAAATGGAACAGGGATGAGAAAAGGTGGGTAAGCGAACACCATCCGTTCACTTCATTTGAGGAAGATGACATGAAATACATGGAGAGAGGTGAGCTTTCCAAAGTAAGATCCAGGTCATACGACCTTGTTCTGAACGGAAGCGAGATAGGTTCGGGAAGCATAAGGATACATCGAAGAGACGTGCAGAAGAAGATATTCGACGTGCTGGGTATTACAAAGGAAGAGTGCCAGAGGAAGTTCGGTTTTCTGCTGGAAGCTTTTCGTTACGGACCTCCCCCGCACGGTGGCATTGCTTTTGGCATAGACAGGATAATAACGCTTTTTACCGGGGATTCCTCGATACGTGAGGTCATACCTTTTCCAAAGACCCAGAGAGGCGTGTGCCCGCTCACCGGGGCGCCTTCCGGGGTCGATGAGAGACAGCTCAGGGACCTGGGGCTAAAGCTGAAGAAATAATAGCTAGTCTATAGTCGATGGTCGATAGTCTATGGTCTATCGACTAATTAGTTAATCAAGGAGGCGAAATATGATAAAAATTTTAATTTTACTTGTGGCAATAAATTTTCTCATAACCGGATGCACGCGCATGGATGTTTACACCTTCAAAAAAGAACGGGCCGACCAGAACCTGAAAGGCAACCAGGGATATATTGTGGGCGAGAAACCCGAAACGCCTGAAGTGAAAAGGGACACTAAAAGGACCCTGTTCGGCCTGGACGTGGAACTGGCGGACCTCGGCAGTAAGAATAGGGGAAGTGAAAGCGCCCGGCAGGAAACGGAAAAAGAAACAAAGGAAGCTCCGGCGCCCCGGAAAAAAGAACCCAGGGCTGAAAAAACCGCGGCGCAGAAGGTGAAGACAATGAAGGTCCAGCCAAAAAAGGTCGAGACCGAAGAAGACTGGATCAAGTAGGATCTTTGAGTTGATATGAGTGAAAGCATTATTGAGATAAGAGACGATTCAGAGGCCCGGCAGCTGTTCGGAAAGCATGATGAGACCCTGCGAAAGATAGAGAACGCTTTTGGAGTAAGCACCGCTTTTCGGAACGGGTGCCTGAAAATAACGTCAGAAGACAGTGATTCCATGAAAAAAGCCGAAAAGGTCATAAACGAGTTCCTTGTCGTGGTACGGAAAAACGGGCATTTTTCTCCCAGGGATATAGATTACGCGATAAAGAACGAAAATATCAATATGAAGCTGCATGACATTTATCTCGACAGGATAGAAGTCTGTTCCAAGCGGGCGTATATCACTCCCCGGAGCGAAGGACAGAAACGCTATATTGACGCTATCAGGAAACATGACATAGTGTTCAGCATAGGACCGGCAGGCACCGGGAAGACCTATCTTGCCATGGCCATGGCAGTTAACGCCCTCAAGAAGAACCTGGTGTCAAGGATCATATTGACAAGACCAGCGGTCGAAGCCGGAGAGAGCCTCGGCTATCTGCCGGGAGATATTTACGAAAAAGTAAATCCCTATTTACGGCCGCTGTATGACGCGCTTCTGGACATGGTCGAGCCGCACATGGTCAAAGATTACCTTGACAAGGGCATAATAGAGGTCGCTCCCCTGGCCTACATGAGGGGCAGGACGCTGAACGATTCGTTCATCATCATGGATGAAGCCCAAAATTCTACTCCCGAACAGATGAAGATGTTCCTGACCCGGCTCGGATTCGATTCAAAGACCGTTGTGACCGGGGACGTGACCCAGAGCGATCTCCCAAAGGGGAGGAAATCAGGTCTTCTGCACGTTAAGTCACTGTTGAAGGACATGGAGGGCATAGGATTCGTGATCCTCAAAGGCAAAGACGTGGTAAGACATGAACTCGTGCAGAAAATAATAGAGGTCTATCGGAGATCAACGGAAGCGGAAAATGAATAACAATTCAAAATTCAGCAAGAAGAAGCTAGAAGAAGCCCTGAAACGCAAGGAAACGCTGTCGGCCTTTTTAATATTTATCTTTACGGTCCTGGCCTTATCCAGCGTGTTCATAAACCCGCAGGTATACCAGCGCAGCATGCACGAGGGGGATATCGCTCTCAAGGATTTTTACGCCCCGTACAGCTTTACGTATGAATGGGAAATTGATGAAGACAGCACCCAGCAGGCGCGTGATAACGCTTTTCTTGCCGTTCCATATTATCTCCGGCGCGACCCAGCCGTGGAAAACAACGTAAAAGCCAACCTGGATGATTTTTTTGCCATAATGTCGGAGGAGGACAAAAGAGAGATCCCTCTGTCAGAAAAGATCAATAACCTGCGCGAAAAGACCGGCATCGAGATCGCGGACAGGAGTTACAAAGCGCTCATGGAATATCCCGATAAGGAAACCCTCCGGAAGGAAACGATGCAGCTTGCAAAGAACGTATATCATACGGGGTTTATAGATGATGTGGGATGGGATATCCTGAAAAAAGGAAAGATCGACGAAGTTTTGGTCTACGGCAGGGAGCCCGTGACCGAGGGGAAAGGTAAAACAGATGATCTATTGAACCAGAACAATATCCAGGCGGCGGTAAATAATTATTTCCGGGAACATTTCGAAACCGAGAGAAGGGTAAGTCAGGCGGTATCGGATCTCACTTTCTCGTATCTTAAGCCAAGCGTGGAGGTCGATGAAGAGAAGACAAAGAGTGAAAGGGAGATAGCGGCACAAAAGGTTCCGCCGGTCTATCAGAATTGGAAGGTAAAGAAAAACGAGCTTATAATAGGAAAAGGCGAAAGAGTCAACGCCAGGCATATAGTGCAGCTCTCCAGGCTGAGAAGTTTTTTAAAGGAGGGAAGGTCAAAGCTCTTCTTTATGGGGACGCTTCTTCTGTTTTTTCTTCTCGGGATCCTGGGAGCGATCTATATGTCCTTTGTCCGGAAAACGAATTTTTTAAGCAATACTAAAGAAGTAGCCATTGTTCTTTTGAACATGCTTTTCATGATTATATTGGCCGACGCCATTATCCGGATGCCGCAGCCAAGTTACTTTATTCCCATGGCAAGCCTGGGGATGATGCTGATACTGCTTATAGGTTTTGAAGTCGCTTTTATAAGCGTGATACTCATGGGTATGCTTCTGGCCGTGCTCACGGGCGGAGGGATCGAAGTGGCGGCGGTGCTTATAATAGGAAGCGTTGTGGGCATGTATGCGGTTAAGGGAGCGAGACGGCGGGCCAGCATCATGTGGGCCGGGCTTTTGGCAGGGATAGCGAAATTTCTGGCGATCGTAAGCGCCGGGCTTGTGAACGGCATACAAATGGACGTTTATATGAAAGACGGATTGTGGGGCATTTCCAGCGGACTCTTGTCAGGCGTTATAGTAATGGGCCTTTTGCCCGTCTTTGAATACCTCTTCAAGGTCCCCACGAACATCAGCCTTCTTGAAATGTCTGACCTGAATCATCCCCTTTTAAAAAGACTGGCGATGGAAGCCCCCGGGACATATCACCACAGTATAATGGTCGGCAACCTCGCGGAAGCGGCCTGTGACAGTATCGGCGCCAACAGCCTGCTCGCGCGGGTCGGCGCGTACTATCATGATATAGGCAAGATCCCCAAGCCGCAGTACTACAGCGAGAACGAGATGGGAGGCAGCTCCAGGCACACGGGACTCTCCCCTTCCATGAGCGCGCTTATTATAGGGAAGCACGTGAAAGAAGGGGTCGATATCGCGAACAAATATAAACTGAACAATACCATAATAAATTTTATCAAGCAGCATCACGGAGACAGCCTTATAGCGTATTTTTACCAGAAAGCGATCGAAAAGACCAAGGAAGGTGCTGTCCTGGACGAGGAAAGTTTCCGGTATCCTGGTCCGAAACCACAAACAAAGGAGACAGCGATAGTCCTTCTCGCGGATTCCGTTGAAGCGTCAAGCCGGGCGCTGAGCGATCCCACGCCGGCGAGCATAAGCCATTTAGTGAAAAAGGTCATTAACGATAAGTTTCTGGACGGCCAGCTGGATGAATGTGATCTCACGCTCAGGGACATGCATGAGATAGCGAATGCTTTCATAAGAGTCCTCATGGCGGTTTTTCATACACGCACGAGTTATCCGAAGGAAGAAGGGAAAGGGCCCAACGGGAAACCGAATGGCAAGAATAAACTGCGAAAACAAAAACCCCAGAAGGCCGATTGATCTTTCAAAGGTGAGGAAAATAGCGGATGCGGCGCTGGGGCGGTTATATAAGAGGGGAGAGGTCGAGATAAATATAGTATTTGTTTCGAATCAGAAGATCCGGGCGATGAACCGCAGGTATCTCGGGGTAGACGCCTCTACTGACGTGCTGGCTTTCTGGCAGGATGGACCGGCGCGCGAAAAGCGGAGATTCCTTGGAGACATAGTCATCTCCTCGGATAAAGCAGCGATGAACGCGAAAGAGTACAATATGTCTTTTGCCGAGGAAATGGCCCTTTACATCGTGCATGGTATCCTCCATCTCGGTGGGCATGACCACAGGACGAAAAAAAGCAAGACCCGTATGCGGGAACTGGAAAATGGACTTCTCAAAAATGTCAGAAAGTTTTTATAACAAAAGTTTCATACAGAGCGTGAGCGCCGCTCTTGAGGGCATCATACATACCCTCCAGAAAGAGCGTAACATGCGGGTGCATTTTATCATCGGGTTCCTTGTGCTGATCGCGGGTATTTATTTTGATTTCAACTATATCGAGATCGTCCTGCTCCTTTTCGCGATCTCGTTCGTTCTTGTTGCTGAGATGCTCAATACGGCTATTGAATATTCGGCCGACATAATGATAAAGGAAGAATTTCATCCCATGGTCAAAGTCGTCAAGGATATCTCAGCGGGCGCTGTTTTCGTATCTGCTGTCAATGCCGGGCTGACAGGGTATCTGCTGATAGCCAAGCGGGTGAACCTGCGCGGCGGAAGGCTGCTGTTCAGGATAAAGCAGTCCCCCTGGCACATAACGCTTATTGCGCTCATCCTCTGCGTGGGACTGGTGCTTCTTATCAAGGTGGTAAGAAGGGAAAAAGAACTGTTAAGAGGCGGCATGCCGAGCGGGCATTCCGCGGTGGCTTTCGCGGTCTGGATGATAGTCTCGCTGGTCACTTTGGACCCGCTGGTCAGCATACTGGTGTTCATGCTGGCCGTTCTTATCGCGGTCAGCCGGATGCGGACAGGGGTGCATTCGGTATGGGAAGTGATCGCGGGAGGGGTCCTGGGAGCGCTGGCCGCCTTACTTGTATTTCAGGTGTTGTCATGAAGCGATTATGGAACAGGTTTTTTATAGGTTTTGTGAACGGGATGATAATAATTCTTCCCATTACGATAACCATAGTGATAATAAGATTCCTGGTTATCAAACTGAATGCTTTGCTGCTGGATCCTTTACTCAGAACGTTTTCAGCGGGGAGGATGGACATCCAGCATGTCAATCTGGCAAAGAGTATTATCTTAGTAGCTGTGGTCTTAGGCATAGCGCTCATCGGATGGGCTGCCAGAATATTGGTTGTCAACCGTTTCTTTTCCTGGGGCGAAAGAGTAGTGATAAGGGTCCCGATAATGGGGAGGATATACAACGCCATTAAACAGATATCATCGGCTTTTCTTGGCCATGGAAAAACGATCTTCAAGCAGGTAGTGATGGTTGAATATCCCAGGAAAGGCCTTTATTCGCTCGGGTTTACAACAGGCACGACCAAGTCGGAACTAAGGACGGTCCTTGGCAAAGGCGGGATCAATGTTTTTATCCCTACGACGCCTAACCCGACAAGCGGGATGTTCATAATAGTTCCCAAGGAAGATATACGTTTTCTCAAGATGAGCGTGGAAGACGGTATGAAGCTTATCGTGTCCGGCGGTTCGTTCACGCCGCTGTATATCGAGGATAGAAGTGATGCGAAGGAGTAGCTCCCCGGAGGTGAGATGCCGGCATTAAGCGCGGAAGGTATCATATTACGGAAGTATTTTCTCAGGGAAACAAGCTATATTCTTGTCGTATTTACAAGGGAGTTCGGCAAGATACGGGGGGTGTTGAAAGGGGCCAGGAACCCTTATCCCCAGTTTGCCGGAAATTTTGAGCTCTTTACGAAATGTGATCTGCTCTTTTACAAGAAAAAGAACATGGACCTTATAACACGATGTGAAGCTTCTGAATTTTTTCTTCCCGTGAGAAAGAATATTGAGAGGCTGACATACGCGTGTTATTTTATAGAATTGATCGACGCGGTCACCCATGACTATGATGTGAACGTGGAGCTTTACCATATCCTACTGGAAGGGCTGCGGCTTTTGGCGACCGAGGCCAGCCCGAAGCGGACGGCCAGGATCTTTGAGCTGAAATTAATGGACGCGGCCGGGTTCGGTCCTCAGCTGGAAGAGTGCGCGAGGTGTTCTTCATCTGAGGGCAAGGATTTTTGGTTCAGCATAAACGCGGGCGGTATAGTCTGCCGCGAGTGCATAGAGGAAAAGGATATATATCTGAAGATATCGCGGGGGACGCTTAACTTCCTGCGCAGGATACGGGGTATGCCCTTCAGCAAGACGGCACGGATAAAGGTCTCAAGGGATGTGGGTAAAGAGACGGAGGCTTCTCTTAAAAAGTTTATACAGTATTATGTTGGCAGACAGGTAAAATCGATGAAATTTCTCGAAGAAATAGAAAAAAAAAGGATATTACAGAAGGTTTAAAAGATGACTGACGCGAAAAAGAAAACAGACGGGGTAAAACTGAAAGACATAGCCAACCTTTGCAAAAGAAGGGGCTTTATATTCCAGGACAGCGAGATCTACGGCGGTATCGGGAGCGTGTGGGATTACGGCCCCCTCGGCGTGGAGCTTAAGAAGAACGTAAAGGACCAGTGGTGGAAGAGCATGGTCTATGAACGGACCGACGTTGAAGGACTGGATGCCGCTATTATCATGAACCCGGAGACATGGAAAGCTTCGGGGCACGTCACATCGTTCGCCGACCTGCTGGTGGACTGTAAAGAGTGCAAAAAAAGGTTCAGGGTGGACAAGCTTGAGGGCAAGGAGTGCCCTGAATGCGGTGGAAAACTCACGGAACCCCGGAGCTTTAACCTCATGTTCAAGACCCAGGTGGGTTCGGTCGAAGGACAGGCCCAGGATGTGTATCTGAGGCCCGAAACAGCGCAGGGTATCTTCGTGAATTTCGAGAATATCCTTAATACCAGCAGACGTAAGATCCCGTTCGGTGTAGCGCAGATAGGCAAGGCTTTTCGTAACGAGATAACCACGGGAAATTTCACCTTCAGGAGCCGCGAGTTCGAACAGATGGAACTGGAGTTCTTTGTCAAGCCGGGCGAGGATGAAAAGTGGTACGAATACTGGCTGGGGGAGCGCATGAACTGGTACCTGTCCCTTGGGATAAAAACGGAGAACCTGAGGTTGCGCCGGCACAGCGATGAAGAGCTGGCGCACTACGCGAAAAGATGTCATGATATCGAGTATCTTTTTCCTATGGGATGGTCTGAGCTGGAGGGCATAGCTAACAGGACCGATTATGACCTGAAAAAACATTCCGAGATAAGCGGCCGCGATCTTGCGTATTTTGATGCCGCGACGGAAGAAAGGTATACCCCTTATGTAATAGAACCCTCGGGCGGGATCGACAGGACCGTTCTCGCTTTTCTGGTGGACGCTTATAATGTTGAAACAGTGAGGGACCGCAAGCGCGTGTTCCTCTCTTTTGATCACCGGCTGGCGCCGATCAAGGTGGCCATACTTCCGCTTCTGAAGAACAGGCCGGAGATAGTGGAAATGGCCCACAGGATTCGCGACGACCTTAAGGGTAATTACCGCGTAGTGTATGACGACACAGCCGCTATAGGCAGGCTGTACCGGAGGCAGGATGAGATCGGAACGCCGTTCTGCGTTACGGTGGACGTGGAATCCCTGAGTGACGGTAAGGTCACGGTCAGGTACAGGGACACGATGGAACAGGAGAGGGTGGACTCTTCCGGCCTCAGGGAAGTGATCGAACAAAAAATGGGATCGCGTGACGGTTGATGCGACAATCCTAAGAAAATCAGAAGGAGAGTGAGGAGAAAATGGCGAGCAAGAAGACAAAGAAGAAGGCAACCAGGGTGAAGAAAGATGTGTATTTTTTCGGCGGGGGAAAAGCTGACGGAAGCGCCGGGATGAAGAACCTTTTGGGAGGGAAGGGCGCGAACCTCGCGGAAATGGCAGGACACCCGAACCTCAGAATACCAGTGCCGCCCGGATTTACCATTACTACAGAGGTATGCACTTATTTTTATAAGAACAGGGGGAAATATCCCGCCGGTTTGAAAGAAAAGGTCAATGCCGCTTTGAAAAAAGTGGAAGCCATCATGAGCAAAAAGTTCGGGGATCCGGAAGATCCTCTTCTTGTTTCGGTCCGGTCAGGCGCGCGGCAGTCAATGCCCGGAATGATGGAGACGGTCCTTAATATCGGACTGACCCAGAAGACCATAAAAGGGCTTATAAGACAGAGCGGCAGCGAGCGTTTTGCGTATGACGCTTATCGCCGTCTTATAACCATGTATTCGGATGTCGTAATGGAAAAAGCCGCCGGCATAGAGCCTGCTGAAGGAAAGGGGATCCGCCGGCAGCTTGAGAAGCTTCTTGAGAAAAAGAAAGAACAAAAGGGAGTGAAGCTTGATACAGAGCTTGACGGCAAGGACCTTAAGGAGCTTTGCGATCAGTATAAAAAGAAGATCAAACAGGTCCTGAAGAAAGGATTCCCGGACGACGCCTATAAACAGCTCTGGGGCGGGATAGGCGCTGTATTCGCCTCCTGGAACGGGAAAAGAGCTATAGCTTACCGTCGTATTGAGAACATCCCCGCTGAATGGGGAACAGCGGTCAATGTTCAGACAATGGTGTTCGGCAACCTGGGAGATAACAGCGCTACCGGTGTCGCCTTTACCCGCGATCCGGGCAACGGCGATAATAAGTTTTACGGTGAATACCTTATAAACGCACAGGGCGAGGACGTTGTCGCCGGCATAAGGACACCGGCTCCCATTAACAAGAACTCGCAGAGCGAGCATAACGAGAACCTTGTGATGCTGTCCCAGGCAATGCCGAAGATGTACAAACAGCTCTTCGGGATACAGAAAAGGCTTGAGAAGCATTACCGGGATATGCAGGATATTGAATTCACCATAGAGGACGGGAAATTATTCCTGCTGCAGACCCGCACGGGAAAAAGGAACGGGCCAGCGGCGGTCAAAATGGCCGTTGATATGGTCAGAGAAGGAATGATCAACAAAAAAGAAGCGATAAAGAGGGTAAAACCGGAACAGCTCGATGAACTTCTGCATCCCATAGTGGATCCCAAGGGAGAGAAGGCGAACAGGCCTCTTGGTAAAGGCCTTCCTGCTGGTCCGGGCGGCGCCAAGGGGATGATAGTGTTCGACGCGGATACCGCGGTAGAATGGGCTAAAAAAGGCAAGAAGGTCATACTTGTCAGGGAAGATACAAACCCTGAAGATGTCGAGGGTATGAGGGCTGCCCAGGCGATTCTTACCGCGCGCGGCGGCATGACCTCACACGCGGCGCTTGTCGCCCGCGGTTGGGGCAAGTGCTGCGTTGTCGGGTGCGGAGATCTGGATATAGATTACGGCAAAAGGAAAGTGAAGGCTCATGGTGTCGCGCTTAAAGAGGGTGACTGGCTTACGCTTAACGGGACCAAAGGACTTGTATATAAGGGCTCGCTTCCCATGATAGACGCCACTAAAGAGAACGTGGTCCTCAATAAGTTCCTTAAAATATGCGACTCGGTCCGCAGGATGAAGATAAGGACAAATGCCGACACCCCGGAAGACGCCAGAAGAGCCAGGGATTTCGGCGCTGAAGGCATAGGGCTTTTCAGGATGGAGCACATGTTTTACGGCGAAGGCGCGGAAAAACCGCTTTTCAAGCTTCGCAAGATGATCCTGTCAGAAACTCCTGAAGAAAGAAGAGCGGCATTGAAAGAGCTTTATCCCTACGTGAAGAAAGACATAAAGGGTACGCTTGAAGCCATGGAAGGGCTTCCTGTGACCGTAAGGCTTCTTGATCCGCCGCTGCATGAATTCGTGCCTCATCAGGAAGGGCAGCTGAGAGATCTGGCCAAGAGCCTCAAAATACATATGTCCGAACTGAAAAAGCGCGTCTCTCTTCTAAAGGAAAGCAATCCAATGATGGGACACCGGGGAGTAAGGTTGGGAGTGACCTATCCCGGTATCACGGAGATGTCCGTAAGGGCGATCCTTGAGGCGGCTGCGGAACTGGTAAAGGCGAAGAAAAAGGTCTTTCCCGAGATAATGATACCAGTTGTCGGGATCGATAATGAATTGCGCGATCAGGAAGTGGTCGTCAGACGCATCCTTAAGGAGGTATTGAAAAAATACAAACTTAAAAGTCTGCCCGTCCTGGTAGGGACCATGATCGAGATCCCGCGCGCCGCCCTGACAGCGGACAGGATATCTGAAGTGGCCGAGTTCTTTTCTTTCGGGACGAATGACCTGACACAGATGGGATTCGGTTTCTCCCGCGACGACACAGGGACTTTTTTACCGACTTACCTGGAAAAGAAGATCCTTCCGAATGATCCTTTCCAGACCATTGACCAGGACGGTATCGGCCAGCTTATCAGGTGCGGGATCGAAAGGGGCAGAAAGGTGAGGCCAAAACTGAAGGTGGGGATCTGTGGAGAGCACGGAGGCGACCCGAAATCCATCGCGTTCTGTTACAAGGTCGGTATGGATTATGTGAGCTGTTCTCCTTTCCGGGTTCCGATAGCAAGGCTTGCAGCGGCTCAGGCAGCGATCAGGGAATGATTTAGGGGTTCGATTTATCGAACCCCGCACTAATTTTTAAATGTGAAATGAGGTAAAAACCCCATGGAAGCAATTAAACTATATCTCAAAGATATACGCTCTTTGCCTCTTTTAACTCCGGATCAGGAACGAGAACTTGCCAGGAGGGTGAGGAAGGGAGAGAAAAAAGCCAGGCAGGAAATGATAAAGAGCAATCTCCGCCTGGTCATCAACATCGCTAAGAAATACAGTTACCTCGGCGTTCCCATGCTGGATCTGATCGAGGAAGGGAATCTCGGGCTCATGAAAGCCGTCAGCAAATATGACCCTGAAAAGGGATACCGTTTCAGCACCTACGCGGCGTGGTGGATCAAACAATATATCACTCGTGCCGTGGCGAACCAGGGGAAGACTGTCCGTATCCCCGTCTATGTGATGGAGATGCTGATGCGGTTCCAGAAGATAAAAAAGCAGCTTTCCCAGACGCAGAAGAAAAACCCTCAGCTCAGCGATATAGCGAAGAAGATGAAACTGCCGCTGTCTCGTGTCAAACAGCTTAACCGCATGGCTTCGAACATCGCGAGCCTTAACGCGCCCATAGGGGAATCAGGGGGATCGGAGTTCATGGACCTGCTTGAAGATGAAAGCATAATAAACGCGGTGGACGAACTCAGCAAATTTCTTCTTCATGAAAGGATAGAGGGATTGTTGGAAAAGATGACCCCCAGGGAAAAGAAGATACTGACCCTGAGATTCGGTTTTGAAGATGGGATAACGCATACTTTGAGGGATACGGCCAAACATTTCGGGATAACCAGGGAAAGGGTCAGACAGATCGAGACCGCCTGTATGGACAAGCTGAGGAAAATGATGGAAGAGCAGGAGAAGGAAGCCGAGGCCCGCATGTTCAAGGGCAAACCCAAAGAGAAGCCGGCGAAGTCAGCGCGCGTGGTGAAGGTGATCAAAAGGACAACGATATCCGGAAAAAAACGAAAACGGACAAAGCCTTCTAAGCGCGGGAAAAAGGGATCGGCTGCGAAGAAAAGACCAGCTGCGAAGAAGAAGTCCCTGCTCAGAAAAAAAACCAGGGCCGGAAAGAAAATCACTGCGAAGAGAAAGAAATCCTCGAGCAGGAAGAGATAAGTAAAAATTAAAAACTAATAACGAAAAATTATAATTCAAAATTAAAAATTTATCGCACATCACGGGATAAAAGAATTCTTGTTAATTATTTAATAACGTTTCCCCTTTAGCGATTTTAATTTTAACTTGTAACTTTAAATTTTTCACTTTTCATTTCCAACGCGCCTGTAGCTCAGTTGGATAGAGCGACTGCCTCCTAAGCAGTAGGTCGTGCGTTCGAGTCGCGCCAGGCGCACCAAAATAAAAGGCCTTCTGAAGATGATTCAGGAAGGCCTTTTATTTTTTCATAGGGGGGAACCTAGGTTCCCCCCTCTTGACGCTCGCTTCCCAAAAATGGGGACTGTCCCAAGCTATCACTCAGCGTTAGCGTGTGGACTGTCCCAATTTTTGGTTGCTCACTGTCCCCCCCCCTCCTGGTCGAGTTATTTAAATATTATTTTCTGTATCATAAGGAAAGGGGGGAATAATATCCCCCCTTTCCTTTGGATCCATACCCCCCTAAAGTTGTGTGGCCTTCGGCCACAGCTGGGATTAAAAAGTTTCTCGGCATTGCGCCAGGCGCGGTCGGAACTTAGCAACGAGTAAGATCGCGCCAGGCGCGAACCTGATAAAATAGTAGCAGTTTCACTAAAAATGTAGTAAAATTTTCTTCAACAATGCAATTAACCGGAGGTAACCCATGATAGACCTGCACACGCATTCTATACTTAGTGACGGGGTTTTGATGCCGAGTGAATTAGTGCGGCGCGCTTACGTGAACGGGGTGAAGGCCATAGCTGTGACCGATCATGCCGATCATTCAAATATCGAGCCTGTTATAACCGGTCTTGTGAAAGTGGCGGGCGCGCTTAACAAATACTGGGATATTTACGTGATCCCCGGTGTGGAACTGACGCACGTTCCGTTAGAGGCATTTGAAGAACTTGTTGCTTTGGCCCGGGAGAAAGGAGCAACGATAGTCGTTGGTCATGGAGAATCGCCTGTTGAGCCCGTGCTTAAAGGGACGAATGCTTACGCGATACAGGCCGGAGTGGATATACTGGCGCATCCCGGGTTGATACACGAGAAGGACGCGAAATTGGCCGCGGAAAAGGGCGTATGTCTTGAGATCACAACACGGGAAGGGCATTCGCAGACAAATCATCATGTGTATGAAATGGCGCTAAAAACCGGCGCGAAAATAGTCCTGAATACTGATGCTCATTCGCCGGAAGATATCCTGACAAAAGACATGAGGGACGTTATACTCAGGGGGCTTACAGAATCCAAGACAGGCAGGGACGAGATCATTGGCAATTCAGAAGAGCTGGTCGCGAAAATAAAAGCGAAGTAAGACAACGAACATAACAGTTCTTAAAAGGCTCTCTCCTAGAGTCATTTTCTATTCCCGCAAATAATAGATCTGAAGCGTTTTCAAGTCAGAGCGTTTTTTGTTATCGCAAGGCCGACGGGTGTACTTTTCAGTGTAAAATAAACGTAGCCGGTCAGTGATAACAGTTAGCTGGTCACGCGTAAGTATGGTTTCGGTTGGTGGTTGTTCAAAGGCTGTTTTTGCACTAAAGGCTCAAGCAAACGCGGGTATTTTACACCTGTAAGCACACCCGCCGGCCTCAACAAAACTATGATTTAGATAATAGA
>CAYSJU010000015.1:0-41230 GCA_964431495.1 uncultured Planctomycetia bacterium | reverse complement strand
GGCCGACCGAGGACGAAATGTCCGAGGAAGTGGCGAGCCCTCCGGGCGAGGCCGACCGAGGACGAAATGTCCGAGGAAGTGGCGAGCCCTCCGGGCGAGGCCGAAGTGAGGGGTCTATGGCCGTTGATCTTTATAGCGGAATTTGTTGTATATCAAGAACGAGATTAAGGCAAATAAGGCCAGTATAACACCGATCCATCCTGATAGTACTGGATTTAAAGAAAACCCGATCTTCTCTTCAAGGATAAATGCTAATGTAGTAGCGGTCATGAAAGTCGCGGGCAATGACGCGATCCAGTGAAATTTTTTCTTCCTGATAAGATATATCGCCCCCGTCCACAGGACAAGCGTGGCAAGGGTCTGGTTAGCCCATCCGAAATATCTCCATATAACATTGAATTTTTGAGTTGAGATAAGAAATCCTACAATGAACAGTGGGACGGCTATTAGGAGTCTTTTGGGTATCTTGCGCTGGTTGAGCTTGAATGCTTCCGCGATTATCAGCCTTGTACTTCTGAACGCGGTATCACCGCTCGTGATGGGCAGGACCACGACTCCCAGGATGGCAAAGAATCCCCCGAGCTTACCCATAAGCGATTCAGAAGCCTGGTAAACAACGCCCGATGGTGTTTGCGCGGTTATAACAGCGTTCAAAGCATCGGGAGTTTTATAAAAAGAAAGACCAACAGTGGCCCAGATAAGCGCGATAATACCTTCGGCCAGCATGGCTCCATAAAAGACCAGTCGGCCGCGTTTTTCGTTTTTGATGCACCGCGCCATCAGAGGGGATTGCGTTGAATGAAATCCGCTCAACGCGCCGCAGGAAATGGTTATGAACAGTAAGGGCCAGATGGGCTTGCCGTTGGGGTTAGTGTTAACAGCAAAATCAAGATTAGGGAGTATATCGTAACCGCGGAAGAAAAGGGCCCCGATAATGCCAAATGTCATGAAAAGGAGCAGGACCCCGAAGAACGGATACACCATGCCAATTATTTTATCGATCGGAAGGATCGTGGCCAGGAAGTAATATATGAATATTATAATGATAAGAAGGTTCAGATCGATCTTGGTCAGCTCATTAAGCAGTTTGGCCGGGCCTAACACAAATACCACCCCGACCAGAACAAGCAGTATTATCGAGAAAACCCGGACTACCTGCCGCGCGGGCATTCCAAGCGCGTCGCCCACGATCTCCGGGATATTTTTCCCCTTATCCCTTATGGAAAGCATACCGCTGAGGAAATCATGAACGCCCCCGGCGAAAATAGAACCGATCACTATCCAGAGCAGGGCAACCGGACCGTAAAGAGCGCCGAGTATCGGTCCAAAGACAGGTCCGATACCCGCGATATCAAGGAGTTGTATCATGAAGACCTTCCAGGTCGGCATAGGAATATAGTCCACCCCATCCTGTTCCGTATAAGCCGGAGTAGACCGGTTCTCATCTATTACGAATATACGCTCGACGATCTTTCCGTAAGTGAAATATCCAGCTATAAGAAGCAGGACAGCCACTATGAAAAACCACACAAGAACCCCCTTTTTTTTATAAGTATACCATACTATAATATGACTAAAACGGATTTGGGATTGATTTTGGAAACGTTCCCAGGGATAAGGAGGGGTATGGCGAGGGTCAGGGCGCATGTTGTGATCTCGGGATATGTCCAGGGGGTGTTCTTTCGCTCCTACACAAAAGAGGAGGCGGAGATGCTGGGCATTACCGGCTGGGTGATGAACTGCGCTGGCGGGGATGTGGAAGCTGTCTTCGAAGGAGAGAAAGAGGATGTCGAGAAGATGATACTCTGGTGCCAAAAAGGCCCCCCGTCGGCACACGTGCATGATGTGCAGGTCGCATGGGAGGGGTATGCGGGTGACTATGATGCTTTCTCCATGAAATACTGATAAGGTTGCCCGATCTCCCTGCACACGGGAACATGCCATAGAGATGTTCACAAAGGCCTGGGGCAAGCATTTTGTCGGTCTCGGATGCGGCGCGCGAATACACGAAGATAGATTTGCATAAAGCGTCTCATGGTGTTAATATTAATGACAATCAGGAGTAGCTATGCATATCGGGGTTTTATATATTGACGTGTTTATCAATAGTTCACAGTCCTTGAAGCAAAAACGGACGGTATTAACCGGCCTGAAAACTCAGGTTCGGTCAAAATTCAACGTGTCCATAGGCGAGCTTGGTAATAATGATAAATGGCAGCTGGCCACCCTGGGGTTCAGCATGATCGGGAAAGACAATAGATATATTGACGGAGTCCTGCAGAATCTTTTATCTTTTGTTGATAAGCATCACTCTGTTGAGGTCAGTAATCATAAGATAGAATTCTGTTGAGCAATGCTTACCGCTTAAGATGAAAAGAACAGTTTGTAAGTCTTTATTTGTCACACTCAGCGTTTTGCTGATAGTCCCTCTTTTATTCCCTTTACGGGCCAAAGGGAAAAGCAGGGGGGCAGTGGAGGGGTTAAGAGGTGTTCGTATAGATGGGATAGGCTACGAGCCTCATGGCAGGTCAGCGGTCATAATCAGTGGGAGATTGCATCACAAGGGTGATAAAGTCGGCGGTTTTGATGTCAAGGAGATCAGGGAAAGGGATGTGGTCTTATCTGATGGAGAGGGGGAATTATATTACGTGTCCGTCGGAGGGATAAAACGCGCCCCCCCGCCTACTCCTAAGGGTATTATTGATAAAATAAAAAAGATGGCCGCCGGGCCCAAGCCGAAAGCCGAAGAAAAAGAAGGCACGCTTATAGGCCATGTTTACGTTCAGGGCGACAAGCCAGGCTCTATAGGAAACTCAGAGGGGATATATGTGGAACTTGTCCGCGAAGACACCCCGGTCCCATATAAAGCAGTAGTGGATAAGGAGAACAGATTCAGCATGACTGCCCCGCCTGGAAAATATAAATTAATAATACATCATCCCGGATACAAACCTTATGAGAAAGACGTCACAGTTGAGGCGGGGAGCACCCGGCTGGTTGATCCGATACAACTGCAAGTGCAGAAGGATCCGGGAGACGGTCGAAAGAAGGAGGAAGTGTGATGGAATCTGATTTCTGGGTCAGGTATTGCGCGAACTGCCGGCTTTGCAAATATACCCGTGGCTGCAAAAAGCGCTCGATCCTTTATCATATAGCGAGGATGGTCCAAAAGATCTGTCCTATCTGCTACATGGCCAACAGGACATTGCGTAAGAATTTCCAGGACAGCAATGTCTTCTAATAGCGATCAAAGGAGTGGTGCCGGTGAATATCAAGCTCATAAAACAGATAGTCATATTTGTTGTTATTACTGTTCTACTTGCCGCGGCCGTTGTCGTCCTGATGATCATGGATGAGAAAAGGGCCGGGAGGAAACGATCAGAAAAAAACCGGCAGGAATTTTTAAAACAGGTCATGGAAATGCAGAAGAAGCAGGAACCTAAGACAACGCTTGATGACGCGAGAAAGGGTCTGCCTGACGCGGATAAAGTAGACTTTAACCCGTGATGCGATACGGTTCATAGTGTGGATATGGAAGATTTGAAGGCAAACCTCAAAAAGCTGGTGGCACGGGTGTAAGTGTGTATTGATAATTGTTGCGGCCAGACCGGAAAAATCGCAGTATAATAATTCCTTCCCATTTCCGCCAAATCAATGTAAACTATTCGTATAGACAGTAATCCACCCATTGCAGTGTTGCCCCATTTAATATGAAGAAACATTTTCTTTTATTAACAATAGCAGCACTATGCTGCAGTCTGACAGGCTGTGCTACTACCAGGCAGCAGCTTGGATATAAAGTCGAGGGCAAGGAGTACAAGACTTTCGAAGAGCTGGATGATGATAAAGCGCTTAAAATGGTGGTTATGATTTATAACGTAAACACAAACTCGGAGGAAGAGATCACCGCGAAGAATATAGCGCTGACCAAGTATATGAAGATATTGAAGGCCAGGAACTCCAAGTACCTGAAAGAGTCCGGCGTATTTGATCTCAGCTATGAAAAAATATATCTGAGCAAATGGCACGAAGAGGACCTTGTGAGGATCTTCAAACACCTGCAGTACCAGCCTGAAAAATATGATTTCGAAACAACAACTGAATTAACAGAACAGCAGAATACCCGCAGGATCGTATATCTGACAGCAATGGTTGCTCTTGCCGAGGAGGTCAAAAACAGAGACAATACCAGATATGCCATGGATATGTTCGGTAATCTTCTGGGGATCGCATTAGCCGTAGCGGTTTCAGTGATATAAGTGAAGGAACAAACTGGGGCTAAAGCCCAATGCGGGGATCCATTCGGATCGCTTGAACCGGGTTCACCGAAGAGGACCCCGCTTCAAAACAAAGTGTCATTTTCGCATTGGATCTGTCTTGGGGGATTGCACCGATGGCGGATCTTCCCATGCTGACATTTGCGCGAGCCCGGGTTTCTCGGCGGATGGCGACTGCAACGGCTCTGGGACGAGCGCTACTAGTGATTGCTGGTGTCCCGGGGGGACAGCGGGGGTCTCCTGCAGCTTCCCTGGAAGCGACCAGGGCTGAGGCTGTACGGCCTAAAGTGGTGTGTCCCGGGCGGTGATGAAAGCTGGATACCTGATATGCGGAGCCCGGGACCTGGCTGTTCATTCCAGAGGCATCGCCCGTTGAATTCGAAGAGCTCAAAAAGATCTACGAAAACCAGCAGCAGATAATCTCCGCGGCCTAACCCCTCCCCACTAAGGAGTTTCCCCGTTTTTTCTGGATTGAAAGAATTAACCTGCGCAGCTATAGGCTATTACGTAAAAATGAAAATAAATTGGTATAACAATTAAAATGGCGCCAATTTCCCCCGGATTTGCGCATATTTTTCCATAAGTAAAAACTTTTAAGCTATTGTTCTGTACAGGGCATAAAAAATCGGTCAAGCTTGGTCCCCGCCATTTGCGCTGGTTTCCGACGGAAAATGACGGGGTTAACCGATTTTTTCTGAGGAAATTTTGCCGCTGGAGTAAAGCTTCCGTCCCTGCTAAGAACAATAGCTTAAAAGTTCTCCTTGAAAAATCGGGGAAACTCCACCAGCCCACTTCATTGACAACCGTCAAAACCACAGGCATAATTAAAATTAGGGAAAGAATATGGGGTATATGTTCAATATCAAGGTGAAGCAACGAAGGCGAACATGGGAGAACCGGAAAGAAAAGATGATCCCGAAACCGGACTTAATTTATGGGATGAAGAGTAGGGGAATAACGTTTATCGAGCTGATCGTTGCCGTTGCTATTTTACTTATCGCGCTCAGCGGCGTCCTGGCCACTTTTGTGGTCGGAAAAATGGGGGTGGTCAGCGTCAAAAACAGAGTGGCCGTCAGGAACACTATGCGAGCCAAAGGGGAAGAGCTGAAGAACACGCCCTATGCCAGTATCATATCAAGCGGACCGGGTAGTGTTGTCGTAGATGTGGGCCCGGACCTGACGCAGGGGACGCCCGATGACCTGACCGGGACCCAGACCATAACCGTTGTTGAAGTTGTTGAAGGCGGTTATAGGTGTAAGAGTGTCAAGATCACATTGTCCTGGCAGGAAATGGGCCGGGGCGGCGTAAGGACCGTGAACGATTCGCTCGTTACTTACATAACTCAACATTTATGAATAGGGGACAAAATGACAACCGTCCGGCTGAAAGATGATGAGAAAGCATTCACTCTTCCAGAACTGATCATAGCCGCGGGTATCACGCTGATCGTCATTGCGGGGGCTGTGAGCATCTTCCTGGCATGTTATACCGCGTGGAGGATCTCCCTTGAGGCGATATCGCTTCAGCAGGACGCCGCGATCGTTATGGAAAAACTGGTCCGTGGAGAAAAGGCGCCGGCCGAGACCACGAGGAGCGGTATCAGGGAAGCCACGTCATTCACTATCCCGACTGCTGATACTATCCGATTTACAAGCGGTCTGGATGGGACGGAAAGGTCCTTTTATCTCTCAGGCGATAAAATAATGTACGATCCGGATACGTCCAGTAGCGGGGATGAGGTCATGCTGACAGGAGGCGTAACGAGCCTGAGCTTCACGCCGATCAGTGGCAGCGACAGAAGGATAAATATAAATATGGCCATGGAGAAGGGGCTCCTTGACAGGAAAGTGAGCCAGGGTCTGGAGACAGATGTCACAATAAGGAATTAAACAAGAGGAAGTGGCGAGATGAACAAAAAAGGTTTTGTTCTCTGGGTGGTCTCGGGGTTTGTATTAGTGCTGGTGGTAATGGTCATAGGATTCATAGTGCTGGTCAACAATGAGATCATAAAGGCTGAGCAGCAGGGGGACTCTTTGAAAGCGTTCTTCCTGGCAGAAGCCGGCATCGAAAAAGCGATCTACGAGATTTCCAGGGACGGCACTTATACCAGCGAGACAGCTACTTTCGGGGAGGGAATATATGATGTCACCGTAACTTCGCTTGCTGGAACACAGAAGCAGATAGACGCTTCGGGCTATGTGCCGAATAAAACATCGCCCCGCGCGCAGAGAAGCATTAGTGTTATCGCGGATAAGGAAACCGGCCTCCCATTAGGAGGCGCTCTTACAACCTCCGGGAGCGTAACCCTCAAGGCACAATCTGAGGTTGATGGAGGAAGCGACAATGCCGGTATAGTCACCACTGACGAAGACCAGATAACCCAGCAGGGATTGCCCACTTTGACAGGCAATCCGCCTATTAAGGAGGTTGCCCAGCCAGTGACATTTGAAGACATTTTTAGAATAACCCCAGACGAGATGAAAGCGCTTGCCACAGTGTACACTAACCCAGGGAATAATGAGCCTGCTGATCCAACCGGTATTAACTGGGTTGAGGGGAGCGTGAAATATACTTCACACACTAGCGGTTCGGGTATTCTTATAGTGAGCGGTGATCTGGAAGTTACCGCGCATGTAAATTTCGACGGCGTTATTTATGTTATGGGCAACGCAGATCTGGGGGCCCATGTCGTAATAAGTGGCGGGCTTGTCACGGAGGGCAATTCAACACACAGGGCTCATTCTTCTGTGACCTATAATGAAACCGCGATTGATGCCGCCGCCGAGTTGTATCCTTACGTGATAGTAAGCTGGGAAGAAACGCCCACTAGTACGCTGTAACATTAGTTTCTGAAGTCTTTTTGTCATTCCACGACTTGATCGTGGGATCCAGTAGCAGGTCATCCTTAAGGGTGACCTGCTACTGGGTAATTAGAATAATAGGGAAAATAGGTGTCTGTCCCTATTTTTCATATGCCCGAAGGAGGCCTTATGAAAAGAGCTGTTTGTTTAAGTCTGATAATGATACTGTTTTTTGTCACTGCTTCCGTTGGAATGGCAACAGAGATGACAAAGGAGTCACGTCTGGGGCCTCAGATGACCTTGTTTCCCGATCCAGAAGCAGTGGCGCCGCCTAAAATTAATGAAACGAAACGTAAACCGAAGAACGAATCCGAAAAAGATCTCCCCTTTCCCTTTGACGCCATTAAAAAGTTCCCCGAAGAAGTGTTAGGAATTTAATGTTTAGCCCACATTATATTGACATCACCACAATAAATATAGATATAATGACGGGTCTAGAATAAAGGTAAACCTGTGGCAACACAGGGGCGGAACACGGATGATTTTGCCAGAATGCGGATTTGCCAAAGACCGAATATTTAGTGTAAACTTACAGATATGAAAATGCAGGGCAGAGGGAGCGGGGTGTTGCTCCATATAACTTCTTTACCATCGCCGTATGGCATAGGCGACCTTGGGCCTGAGGCATACAATTTCGCGGATTTTCTTGCGGACACAAAACAGTCCTACTGGCAGATACTTCCCTTGAATCCGACCGATCCTTCATCCGGCAATTCTCCATACTTCAGCTATTCGGCTTTTGCCGCGAATCCCCTGTTGATCAGTTTTGAGCGCCTTTTGGATGAAGGGCTTCTCTCAGCGGAGGATACAGGGCCGGTCCCGGAATTTACTCCCGGAGTGGTCGATTATGAGACAGCCGGGAGATATAAACATCAGGTCCTGGATAAGGCATACCAGCGTTTCAAGGAAAAGGTTTGTAACGGCGACTTCGAGAAGTTCTGCTCGGAAAATGCCGAATGGCTGGAAAATTTCGCCCTTTTCAATATCCTCAAGGATGAATTTCAGGGACAGGTCTGGAGCCGATGGCCTGATGAGCTGAGGGACCGCCAGCCAGAAGCCCTGGAAAAAGCAAAAAAGGATTTCAGGGAAAGGATGGAGAGGGAAAAGTTCCTTCAGTATATCTTTTTAAAACAGTGGGTTTCGCTTAAGTCCTACTGCAATGGGAAAAATATAAAGATCATCGGGGACATTCCCATATATGTAAGCTATAACAGCGCTGATGTATGGGTGAACCCGCACATATTCAAGCTGGATAAGGGGAAAAAGCCCATTGTGGTATCCGGCGTTCCGCCGGACTATTTCAGCAAGACCGGCCAGTTATGGAATAATCCGGTTTACAGATGGGATATTCTGAAGGACACACGGTATTCCTGGTGGATCAGAAGAATGGAGCGTACTTTTGGTTATTATGATATTGTGAGGATCGACCATTTCAGGGGGCTCCTCCAGTTCTGGGAGGTCCGGGTTGGCGAGAAGACAGCCATCAACGGCCAGTGGCAGGATGTGCCAACGTATGATTTGTTCGATACATTGCTGGGACATATACCGGATTTCCCGGTAATTGCGGAGGATCTGGGGATCATTACCCCTGACGTAAGAGATGCCATGCGTCACTACGGGTTCCCCGGTATGAAGGTGCTCCAGTTCGCCTTTGGGGATGATAATCCGGAACACCCGTATCTCCCGCACAATTATGAAAGGAATTGTGTGGTGTACCCGGGGACTCATGATAACAACACGCTTGTTGGATGGCTTGAGAACGAATCTACCGGGGAAGAAAGAGAAAGACTGTTCCGTTACCTGCGCCGCGAAGGGCCGGCCGAAGAGATCAGCTGGGAAGTGATAAGGCTTGCCATGATGTCCCCGGCCGATACTGCTGTCATTCCCATGCAGGATATACTGGGATTGGGTGAGGACGCCAGGATGAACCAGCCGCAGAAAATGGAAGGTAACTGGAAATGGCGGATCATTCCGGGCCAGGTAACATCAGTTCATACCGATAGATTTCGCGCGTTAACAGAGCTTTCCGGGAGAGCGGGCTAAAGGGGTAAGGCCCATTTTCTAAGAATGTATATTGCCTATGGGGCCGCCCCCTACATTTCCTAATTTCACTAAATTTCTTGACTTTTTTTTCAATTAATGTTAGAATAATAAAAATCTAATCCGACATATTACACCTGAGAGAGGCTCATGAAAAACATTACAATAAGAAGAGGAAAACCCGAGGACGCTAAGGATTTTTCCCACCTTGTCATATTTACCGGCCGCAGGTATCTTTTACATATTTTCGGTCCCGGGGTGCGAAATATCATGAAAAATCTTTTCCGACACAGAGAGAACTTTTTCAGTTTTGAACATACGCAGTTTATCGAAGTGAACGGAGAAGTAGCAGGTATGGCCCTGGGGTATGATTATATCCAGAAGCAAAAACAAACTATTCGGGGCAGTCTCCTGGTCCTGAGATATCTGAAATGGGGAATTTTTGTGCGAATGGTCGATCTGCTCAAGGCGCTGAACGTAATGGGAAATATCGCCAAAAGAGAGTATTATCTCAGTAATATCGCGATATATCCCAAATTCAGGGGGACCGGGCTCGGGGCAAAGCTCCTTGAGACCGTTGAACAAAGGGCAAAAGAGAGGGGCAATAAAAGGATCGCGTTAGAGGTATCGACCGATAATGGGAAAGCTATCAGGTTATATGAAAGATTCGGTCATAACATTGACCGAAGGATTTCCGTTTTCAGCGGCAGACGTAAAAGTATTGAAGTTTTTAAAATGAGCAAAGACCTGTCTTAGCAGGGTTAAAGGGGTCGGGCCTATTTTCTATGGATGTATTTCCTATAGGCCCGACCCCTGATTTTTTACCTGACCCCTAATTTTTTGACATTGAGGAAGTTTAGGGTAAACTTTAGGGAAATACTACGGGAGGTACGAAAGTGATTAAACTGGTTGTTCTTCTGATCATTGTGGTCGTGTACTTTATACCATCTATGATGGCATATAGCATGAACAAGAAAGACCGGTTTTCTATACTCGCGTTGAATATATTTCTCGGGTGGACGATCGCGGGCTGGATCGGCGCGTTTATATGGAGCCTTTGGGAGGAAAAGAAGACGAGAGTAAACCCTGAAGTCGAGTCTCTTGATATAGACGGTGAAAAAGGTGAGCTAAAAGATCTGGAAGAAGAAATAGACAAGCACCCCTGACGGGCGTTAAATCCTGCCAAATTTGCCTTCTTGTGGTAAAATATATTCCATGGAAAAGGCTAAATCGGTCAACCTCAGCAAGTTAAGCCGCAAAAAGTTGCTTTCACTCCGATTCTGTGACTTGGGCCTGAAAATAAAAGGTACCTGGCTGGAGGAATGTATCAACCAGCTTTACAGGGAACTTGGGGAACGGAACATCAATTTTCGTCCACACTGCTATCTGTCCGATGAATGGTTATGTCCCGATGGTGAACCGGTAATAGGGATAGCTTTTTATCTTGCGCATCCACGGTTGATGAAGCTGGAGGGCAAGATGATGCTGGAAGTGGAAGGCGGGGATAAGACGTCCTGCATGAGGCTCCTTCGTCATGAAATGGGACATGTTATTAATTACGCATATTTTTTGTACAGGAGAAAACAGTGGAAAAAGCTTTTTGGATCCTTTTCAGCGGATTATCCTGAAAAGTACAAATACCGTCCTTACAGCAAGAGGTTTGTCAGGCATCTGGAGGAATGGTACGCCCAGTACCATCCTGACGAGGATTTTGCCGAGACTTTTGCCGTATGGCTTGATCCCGCATCGAACTGGATGCAAAAATACAAGGGCTGGAAGGCGCTGGAAAAGCTCGAATATATTGATAGCCTGATGAAAGAGGTCTCTGCTAAACCTCCGCTTAAGCCAAATGGAGAGATACACTGGGATGTTACCAGCATGAAGGCCCTTTTAAGCATGCATTACAAACGCAGGAGAAAATTTTACGCCGAAGATTACCCCGATTTCCACGATTTCCATCTCAAAAAGATCTTTCCCAGGTCCAGCAGCCGGGAACCAAAAGAAAAGGCATTCAAGCTGATCCGAAAACATCGGAAAGAGATCCTCGATTCCGTGGCTTTATGGACGGGTGAAAAAAAATATATAATCAATGATCTATTGAAGGAGCTCATCGGCAGGTGCAGGGAATTAGGGTTGAAAGCGGGCCGGGATGAGGCGGGCGCTGTACTGAAGATGTCGGTCTATATTACCGCGCAGATAATGAATTATCTTTATACGGGAAGATACAAGGAAAAGAAATGAAAAAACTGAAGGTGCTCGTCATATTTGACAGCGCGGGAACTCCGCCGGAAGATCAGGATTTTACCGAAGAGTTCAAAAAAGAGGATTGGTTCACGGAGGCGGCTGTTGTCGAGACCCTGGAACACATGGGACATGAGGTCAGGACTCTCGGGATATTTGACGATATAAAACTTTTGCTGGACGAGGTGACGGGGAAGAGGCCCGATGTTGTTTTCAATCTGACCGAGATCTTTTTGGGCAAAGCCTCCATGGATAAGAGCATACCTTCCTTTCTCGAGCTCATGGAGATCCCTTACACTGGCTGCGGACCCGAGTGCCTTATGATATGCAACAATAAGGGCCTTACGAAAAAAATATTAACGTACCACAGGATAAAAGTTCCGGGTTTCCGCGTTTTTCACAAGGGAAAGCGTATCTGGCATCCCAGGAAACTCAGGTTCCCTCTCATGGTCAAGCCGGCGCGGGAAGAGGCTTCCATGGGCATTGCCAGGGCGTCATTTGTGGAGAACGAAAAGGATCTGAGGGAGAGGGTCCAGTTCATTCATGAACGGTTTGATATGGCCGCGATAGCCGAAGAGTATATTGACGGCAGGGAACTGTATGTCAGTGTTCTCGGCAATAAAAGACTGCGGACATTTCCGATACGGGAGATGAAGTTCACCCAGGTCCCGGACGATGAACCGAAACTGGCTACTTATAAGGCCAAATGGGACGGGAAATACAGGAAGAGATGGGGGATAAAGAACGAGTTCGCGGGCCGACTTCCGACAGGGATACCGGAGAAGATATTGCATGTCTGCAAGAGAGCGTACAGGGCGCTGATGATCGACAGTTATGGAAGATTTGACCTGCGATTGACCCCTGAAGGAGAGGTTTTCATCCTTGAGGCAAACGCTAATCCAGAGTTAGCCATGGGTGACGAGTTCGCTGAAGCCGCCGAGAAGGCAGGGCTGAGTTACGATAAACTTTTGAAGAATATACTCAATATAGCTTTCAAAAAGTAGTATGCGGATGGCCCGATCTTATTGTTGTCTTTTTCTTCCTTTTCTCAGGTCGCATGGCAGGCTTACCATGAACTTGGTGCCTGTTTGAGGATCGCTTTCAACATCTATATGCCCTTTATGCATATCGACTATATTCTTTGTAATAGCAAGTCCGAGTCCGAAACCTTTCTTTGAGGAATCAAGCTTCTTATATTTATCAAAGATAGTTTCAAGCTTGTCTGACGGGATATGCGGGCCGGTATTATGAATTTCGAGACGCATATTGTCATCGGCCCTGGAGATGATCAGGGTTATAATTCCGTTTTCCGGCGTGAATTTAACGGCATTGGATAAAAGGTTGTTTATTACCTGCTGTATCTTATTTTCGTCAGCCCAGAAATCAAAATTATCGCAAAGCACCTGTTTTTTGACCTTTATCACTTTCTGGCGGATACTGGGTTCAAATTCTCTTGTTTGTTTTTCCACTAAAAAGTTGAGATTACAGAGTTTTCTGCGCATGACCATACCGTTTATTTCAACCCGATGCATTTTTAAGAGGCTCGTGGTAAGATCGTTCATCCGTCCGCTTACCTCCTGGCAAAGCGTAAGTATTTCTTTCTGTTCTTTGTTGACCGGGCCGTACGCCCCGGTCGATATTAATTGAAGCCGGGTCTTTATTACAAGTATCGGACTTTTTAGATCGTGTGATACAATGGCGAGAAAGTCCGACTTGGCTTTATCACGCTGTTTTAATTTTTCAAATTGGATCATTATGTCCGTAAATATGTCATAGGACAAAAGGTAACCGATTATGGCCAGAAAGATCGTAATGGAAAAAAGAAGCCCTACCACGCCGACGAGCACGCTGAACGTGAACAATTCCGCGACGAGGATGTAAAGAAAGATCAAGAGCGGTATGATAGACATCAATGCGAAAGCATTGAGGAATCTTTGCTGTATACTTCTGAAGGTGAAATTTTTCTCTTTTTTTCCTTCTTTATTTCTGGCAGGCATTTACACTCCTTATTTCTTTTTCAAAGTATAGCTGGTAATAAAGTATTTGTCAAAAGTCAGATGAGATTTTGTGCCGTTCACAAAATCAACGGTCAACTTGCCCCCAATGTCCGGGGACAGGTTTAATCTCAGAAAAGGGGACACTTGGCCTCACAAATCTCCAAACGGCGCGAATATCAACCATATAGATTTTTATTGACATAACAATATAAATATGCTATAATTTAAAAACTTATTATATCATTGTATTAAGTATTCTTAATAAATTATTATGATGCAGACACTAAATCTTTGGATAAAAGCAATGTATAAGTTACCAAAAATAAACAAGTTATGTATTAAGGCAACGATAACAGGCATAATCTGCCTATTTCTGCTTAACGATATATCCTTTGCGCTCCAGCCGCAGGGGACAAGCACGCTTGCCACGCAGAGCATGTTCAATCCCCTGACAAACAGCGAAATACAGGACATCGGTTTTTTAAAAGCCCTACTTGTAGAGGACCTTCTTACAAGAGATGACTTTTTTGTCAGCAGTAAGGACAGGGCGATAAGGATAGAAAATAACCTCGTTTTTCAGACAGTAAAATTCCACTTTACGCAAAAAGAAGTCATAAGAAAGAACGGTATTCTTGTTCCATGCGTTATAAACCGAAGAAGGCATTATTACGCCTATATAACCCAGTCTCCCCATGATCCGGCTAATTTCAACGTTACCGTATTTACAAAGGCGGATAAGATCAAGCATCAACGAAAGACCACCGATCTTCCGGATATCACCATAGCCGATATCGGCCTGGCCGCTTCAGAGCATGAGCCGGTGGTCAACAAGAATATCAGAGCGCTCATTGATCGGGGACATGAAACCGTTGAAGTGAAAGGATTCGAGGATTTTGAGATACACGTTATCGGTGATGAGTCAGATATGTTCATCGATGAAGAAAAAGGCCAGCGCTCTCATGCGGGAGGCATTTCGACCGCGGGTTCAACGCATGAAGTGAAGCGCCTCTGGATCACAAAGAGTTATTTTGAAAAGGACCCAGATACCGCGGTCAACAGCCTGAGACACGAGGCAACTGAGCTGGATCTGTGGTGGACAAGAACCGAAGAACTCCTAAAGAACAGGATGATCAGGGCGCCGGATGATACCACAAGCGACCTGCCCATAATACGTGAATGGATGGCCCGGAACTATGAGCTAGCCAGGACCCTTCAATTTTACCATCATCAGGAAGCCCAAAGACGATATCCTGTTGAAGAAAAAGAATTATTTATTCCATTTCAAAATATACCAGTATTTCACGACTTTGAATTTTATTTCGGGAGAGAGAGACGGGCCGATGACATGATACCTGCCAGAGTCCTCCATGCCAGAAGAGAATATATTAAGCAGCTATGGAGAAAGAGATTGGCCGTTGCAGAAGTAAAAGATACCAACGAGGAGATATATTTCATCTTGACGCCTGTAACTGACAGGACCTGTGAGGTTTTTACAATACAGGCACATCATGGAGGTAAAACCCTTGGCTATGCGGATGTAGTCGCTAATACGATGAAATACGGTTTTCTCAAAAGCAGGCTTGATGAGATCATGACCGAAGATGGGGGGCCTGAGCTGGCTGCTATTGGGACTTATACCGAGGAATTCAGAGGAGTTGGGCGCGCTCTAATGATCCTGGCCATGCGTATAGCAAAAGAGAATGGATACAATAAATTTGTCCTTCTAGGTGCAAATGAAGATGCCTTAAAGTTCTACCATGATCTGGGATTCCGTGGTGACAAAAAAGAACTGACCTTTGATTTCTTATCAAAACCCCTACCTGAGATTGGGATCAGTCGCAGATTTGAAAGAAAATCTGGAGATGGCAATATCGCCAGCTGTCTCAAAGACATGCGGCAGATAAAAGCTGCTAAGACACTAAAACAATTGGTGCAAATACGCGGGAAGTCCGAAACTACGGTAAGAATGGAACTCAAAATGCTTGAGGCGCTGGGCCTTGTGGAAAAAGAAGGCAAGGGGATCAGAGGTGATCCATACAAGTATAGATTAACGCCGGTCATAAACAGCGCGACATCCGAACAGATAGAGGAAATATGCGGGATAGAAATGATGATTGATGGGAAGAACGTAAAAATAATGGACAGGTATGGGATCCCTTCTGAAATAATTACTTATGTCCGTAAGAGGATCGTAGAAATGATACTGGGATGGGAAACCATAGATGAAAAAGCCAGGGACAGTGGGATCCAGGACGAGAGAGACAGGCTCATGGAACTGCGCGGACCGAGCAAGGAAGGATTGGTCGAATACAGGGGGAGTGATGTAACCGGGGATTTTTATAACACATTTTGTTATATGCTTCATTTTGCCCAGAACAACCCGTTGGCTGACAGACGGACATTGGACGTTGCTATCAAGCGCTGGCATGAGGATATTGTTGATAAATGGATAAAGGAAACGGCAATAGAGCCGGAAGATGATGAGAGGGTATTGCGCGGTGTTTACGTTGATGGAGGGAAAGAGAGGGCAGACGCGTTTTTCAGCTGGGTATATGCGGACACAGTAAACGGTTTGACCCAAAAGGATCCTTTTGAATTTTGCGCAAAGGTTTACCATCGGGTCAGCAACGGACGGTTTTTCGAGGATGGAAATGATGAAATAGCTTTTCTGGTCATGAACTATTTTCTTATCTTGAATATGGACGCTTATCTAGAAATAAGTAAAGAGAATCTTGAAGCCTTAAGGGATTTGGGTCGGGGGGATGTTGCTGAGCTGGAAGCATTCTTAAAAGGTAAAGGAGGCGCCAGCGACTGGATCCCGCTCAAAGTCGTGCCGATCTCACCGGCGGTTTGTCTGAAGAACTTTCATTTCCATTTCGGTGCTCGAGAGGCTAGTTCTGATGATCTGGCAGAAAAAATGGGTGTGCCCGAAATGATGATTAGACAAGCATTAAGCTATTTGGGGGAAGTCGGATTATTAGACTTAGACAGGGATAAACGGAAATACAAATTGAAGCACCCCTCACTGAATCCATATCAGTTAGAAGCTATCTACAATCTCAGAGCGGATATTGATGGTGAGTCCCTTGCCGTCTTGCGAACCGGTAGAGATTTGGGAGATTTTACAGTAGAGGAAGCAGAATTTGAGATTGAGGATATTGTAAAAAACGATTCTGTCTGGCCTCTGCTGAGAAAACAGGTTAGATTCGAAAACACTCGGGGTCTGCTGGAATACCATAATATTAACATGTTGACCTGCAGTGAGGCGATATGGGACGGGAACGCAACCCCCCAGAAGTTCGTGCTTATTGACCTTTTGAACATGTTCTGTACGGGCAGGACCGGGACATGGGTGGATGTTGGAAGCGGATATAACATTGCGCTGAGGGAGGCCAAGCGCAGGTTCGGTGACAATATCCGCGCATATGGTGTTGACATAGTAAACTGGAACAAGTGGTTAGGCAGGTCGTCTCTAATCCAGGAAACGATAAAAGCCAGGGTTGGTAACAATATTTTTGATTCAGCCTATGATGTTGACGATTTTACGGAATGCGATGCCGCAGAGGTTCGTCTTCCCAGGGGTGCTGATGTTGTAACATCCTTTCATATGCTCCAGCATACCAGTGATCCCCTGGGCAACTTCCTGAATTTGTATAACCAGATGCAGGATGGGGCGGTATTGATGGTAAGTATTTCAGAAGAAGCGGCCAGGGCCCCATGTTTTAAAGACTTATTTGAGACACTGAAGGATTTCCTTATAGAAATAGGCGATGATGTGGTGCTGGGCAAGGTAAAGAACGCTCCGTGGGGTATTATCAAGGATGGATATGATGCCTATCCGGTCCTCGCGGTCAGAAAAACGAGGAATATAGAGGTGGGGACAAATCTCGTTGCGTCACAGGAGCCGATACCAAGGGAACATTATGTGGAAGTAAAATATGGGCTAAAAGAACCGGGCATCGAGTCTCTTTTTGTCAAAAATTCCGGAGAGGATGAAAAGGATTACGTTGCCATGGCTGAAAATGATCCGGTTCTGGCGCGTTTAATGCTGGAAGTCGATGCCCAGGAGAAATGCCTGGTAATAGAGGAAGACATAAGGGAAGAGAGTCACGAGACTTTAGAGCCCGGAGCTATGACTGCAACTTTCTGGGCCATGGACGTTGAGGAGTCTGTTAAAGTATTGGTAGATTCGGCTTTAGAAGAATCCGGAGGGGATATTATTAAGGCCAGGGATATAGTGATGAAGAAATTAAAGGATATCCCCACTGAAAATCACGGTGAAATAGAGACGCACTGGTGGGAGGGAGCTCTGTGCATTCATAATGATATTCTGATAGGCAGGCCGACCAATAAAGAATATGGACCGTTTAAGAATCATGTATATTTTTTCGGAGTTGACACTGACCGTTATACTCGAGTGATAAGGCCTCTGCTTGGCAAGACAAAACCGGTAGTTTCAGGCAAGAAATGCGATCTCAAGTATGATATTCCTTCCGCGCCTTCCAGGTTCATTATTGAAGAAATGGGCATCTCCAGCGACCAGATATATTTATGCCAGTCGATCGGTAAATTCGATCTCTATAGTTTTGAGAACGGGAAGAAACGATTGCTATGCTACGATTCATATCCTTTGATATTACAGGCAGAGCGCGAATCCGCCAAGGAAGAGATCAACCTCTTGCAGGGATTGGGAGATGAGTTGTTTGAGGATTCGGAATTATATTCGTATCTCTCACGAAAAAGCGTGTTGGGCAGATGTTTGTTCGATATTTTTGATATCGGCCATAAGAAAGACATCCGGGTTCGCTGGAAGGATGGATTGCCGTATTTGACCTCTGTATTTACGGAAAGTAGTAAATTTACGGAGGCATTTTACACATTTGTAGCGGGGGAGGTCAAGGATGGCAAATATCTTGATCTTGGCTGCGGAACAGGAATTATAGCTGTGCAGCTGGCCATGTACAAAGGTGTCAACATGGACGCCATTGATATAAACCCTTACGCGGTGGCATGTACCAGGGGATATGCAGCGCATGCGGGAGTAGGAGACCAAGTCAGAGCCTGGCAGAGTGACGGGTTATCCAACGTGCATGAAAAGTATGACGCGATATTTTTCAATGCCCCGCATGTCCAGGCGAAAAGGAGAAGCTATGATATCGCTTACGAAGATATAGGCGGGAAACTGCTGGAGGCGGTCTTTAAAGACTTGCGAAAGAACTTAAAGGAAGACGGGAGTCTTTATATCATGATAAACCCGGGAGCGCCGGTTGATGAGCTTGCAAAAGAATACGGCCTGACGTATGAGGAAGTCCACTCTCCCCGGGGACTTGACGCTGTTATCTACAGGGTCAGAATAAGGTATACGGTGGGTGGTATGGGTAAGGGCTCTGTAGGTGAATGCTTGAAAGAACTGTATAAGCTTGGCGATCGCTCAGGCAAAGAATACGTTGATGTGCGCCAGCTTGCTGGGGCACGGGGCCGTTCTGAAACTACTGTAAGGATGGAATTAAAGATGCTGGACACGCTGGGGTTGCTGGTCAAGGCGGGGAAGGGAGTAAAAGGGGACCCATACAAATACAGACTCGCTCCGACTATAGGCGGTTTGACCTTTGAGCAGATAGAAAGAATATGTGAGGTAAGAATAGACCTCAATGGGAAGAATGTAAGGATACTCGACAGGTATGAGATACCTTCTGATATGATCCCTCATGTTCAGACCAGGATATTTGAAGCAATACAGGGAATAATACACGAAGAAAACATGGATCTTACTCCTGCTATACCGGAACGGAAGATCCTGTGGCACATAGTTGCCAATGAACTTATTCCTGACCTGCAGCAGAACATGGGGCTTGTCACAAACATAAATCAGATGTCCAGACGCACGGACAGCCGGGAAAAGATCAGGATAGTCTATGAAGGAGAGAATCTGGAGGATGTTGTCAGAAAACTGATACAGGATCCGAAAAATATCGTTCATGTTATACTTAATAATGAAACTCAGGTCGACCGTATGCCGGAAAATGTCAAAATGGCTGTATTCAAGGGAGAATTGGGCAATTATACTCAGCTTGAAGGCATGCTCGCGGTATCAAGAGTCCTTGATATAGAAGACAGGGAACTGAGGAATTCAAAACTTCGGTATCTTTATAAAATGCTCACAGGAGTGGCTTTCCATGGAGAAATACCCGATACAGACGACCCGAAAGAGCTGGCTATGGCAATTATCTTCACCCTGCCCAAAGCGACCATTCTGGACCATCAGGAACTGCAGGACTTGAACTCCAACCTTATAAGACTCCTCCAATCCGCGTAATGCTGGGTGTCGGGTCTACATTTTGACATCTTTTCTTTAGCATTGACACTTTTGTCAAGGTGTAGACCCGACACTAAAATGACCTTGATTTACTTTAATCAAAGTATTATACTGCTGATAATTAATGTATCATGCTATGGACGTTAAAACACAGAATAAAGCACTGAACTATTCCATTATAGATGGCGCCCTTTCAGCGGTAATGGGTTCTTTGGCCGGGGGCGTTTTTTTAATGGGTTTTGCCTTGAAGGTATTGAATGCCAATACCCAGCAGATCGGCATCCTTGCCGCGCTGCCCATGTTCGCTAATCTTGTCCAGATAATAGGATCAATCATCATCGAAAAAACAGGAAAGAAAAAGGTGCTCTGTTTTTTAAGTATTCTTTTAAACAGGGTGTTATGGGTCCTGATAATATTGCTTCCTTTTGCGATTTTCGCGCCTCTTGGAGATTGGAGGATATGGGTCCTTGTCGGAGTGATAGCGGTCTCCAGTGTGTTCGGATCTTTGGCCGGAGTGGCGTGGACTGCATGGATGAGCGACCTTGTCCCAGAGAATGTCAGGGGCACATATTTCGGAAAGCGGAACATGATAGCGTCGGCCTGCGGCATGGTGTTCATTCTTCTGGGAGGAAAGTTAATAACAGCATGGGAAAACCGCTTCGGGGAAGATAATCCATACGGGTTCATTGTGCTTTTTATTCTGGGCCTGGCTGCGGGGCTGGTGTCCATAGTATTCCTGTCCCGCGTTCCGGAGGCAGAAGGTCCTGCTAAAGCAGAAAGCGGAAAGTTCGACTTTTCCGTGTTTTTCAAGCCTTTAAAGGACAGAAATTTCCTGATGCTCATTCTTTTTGTTTCAGCCTGGATGTTCTCCATACAGCTCGCGGGCCCTTTTTATGGCGTGTTCATGATAGAGAACCTGAAGATCAACTTTACAAATATCACTATTTTCGGGACTTTTGCCACTTTTGCCACGCTTTTCATGATGAAGATATGGGGTCCTATTTCGGACAAGATGGGGAATAAACCCGTAATAATCGTTTCCAGCTGGTTCCTCGCGGCAGTCCCGTTCATATGGATTCTCGCAGTGCCGGGTAAATACTATGTTCCGGTGCTGACCGCTCATGTGATTTCAGGAGCTTTCATGGCCGGTTCAGCGCTATCACAGTTCAATATTCTGATAAAACTTTCGCCACAAGAAGGCAGATCTGTTTATCTTGCGCTGTTCGCCGCGATTACCGGTCTTGTCGGCGCCGTAGCGCCGATAGTCGGCGGTAGTCTCTCAAACGCCCTTCAGGGAGTGAACTATACCCTGGGGAATTACAATATTTCCAACCTTCAGGTAATATTCGTGATTTCAGCTGTCCTGCAGGTGGTCATTCTTTTTCTGATACTGAAGGTCAGGGAACCGGCGGCAGCAACGCCTGTCGCGGTGGTCATGCAGCTTAAGAACGATCTTAATCCCCAGGCAGGCATTGGGGGAACGGCTGATTTTGCGATGATGAACCTGGAAAAAACAAATAATATATTAAGAAAGGTTGACGAAGTGACCGACAGGATCGCGGGAAAATCAGAAGAGAAGATAGGCAAAGTCCTGGACAAAGGAGGCAAGGTAGTTGAAAAGCCGTTGAAGAAATTAAAGGATCTACTGAAAGATGACGATATTTAAAGAAGGCGGGGGATAAAATGGAAAGGTTCAAGGAGATATTCAATGATCTGGTGGTTGAAACATTACAGCAGTCTTACGAGTTTATTGTTGAATTCGGTCCAAGGATACTGTTCGCCCTTCTGATTATAGCGCTGGGGTGGATTTTTGCCGTTATTGTCAAGAAAGTGATCTCAAAGCTTTTGAGATTTCTTGGACTGGATGTTCTGGCCGATAAAACAGGGTTCAAAAAGATGCTGGAAAGAGGCGACATCAAACGCAGGCCTTCGTCCCTGATCGGTCTGATTTTTTACTGGTTGATCTTTTTAGACGCCCTGATGATGGCTTCAAATACATTGAATATCAGTATAGCTTCTCACTTTGTCCAGGAAGTCGTTTTGTATATCCCGAAAGTTATTATAAGCATGGTCATCATCGGTATCGGGACATATGCAGGCCGCATTATCGGGAACATAGTGGATAAGACCACTCATCTGGCGGATGTCCCCTGGCATAGCGTGTTAGGCAAGGCAACTTATTATGCGCTAGTCGGCTTAGCGATAATATTAGCCGTGGATTCATTGGATCCGTCTGTTTCTGTTGTGAAGGAGACATTCATAGTGGTCTTTGTGATAGGGCCGGCGATATTATTAACGATCTTTGTCCTCGGGGGCAGGGATATAATTTCTTCAATTCTTGCAAGAAAAGGTCTCATGAACGAATATGAAAGAGGGGATAATATAGCCTTTGACTCCATATCGGGGGAAATAGAGTCCATGGATTTTCTGACAACCAGGTTGAAAAACGGCGATGAGGAGATAATCGTCCCTAATGCCGAACTTGCCAGAAAGATAGTAAGGAAGAAGACGACGGCGGGAGGATAATATGTCAAAGATAACAAGAAGGATCTCGAAAACCAAGGGCCTGCCGCCCGGAACGCTCGTTTACATCGGCCCTGAAAAACAGGAGAAGACAAAGATAGCAGTCATTGATTATGACGAAAAGGACTTCCAGGAAAAGAAGGTCGGGAGCGTTGAAGAGTGTTTTTCCTTCAAAGACACCCAAACAGTTTCATGGATAAACGTTGACGGTGTTCATGAAGTCGATGTTATAGGAAAAGTAGGAAAACATTTCGGGTTTCATCCTCTGGTACTCGAGGACATAGTCAATACCGGCCAGAGGCCCAAACTTGAATACTTTGAAAATAATATTTTTGTTGTCCTAAAGATGCTCTCTTATGACGAAAAAGAGCAAAGGATAAACGTTGAACAGGTAAGCCTGATACTCGGTCAGAATTATGTTATTTCATTCCAGGAAACGGAAGGAGATGTTTTCAACCCGATAAGGGAGAGGATAAGGAACGCCAAGGGACGGATACGGAAGATGGGCGCGGACTATCTGATGTACGCCCTGCTGGACTCTGTTATAGACAATTATTTTTTGATCCTCGAAAAACTGGGGGAAAAGATCGAAGCCATGGAAGAGGTCCTGGTCAAGGACCCTAAACCAAAGATCTTGCAGATCATTCACGCTTTAAAGAGGGATACCATATTCCTGAGAAGGTCCATATGGCCGTTAAGGGAGATCATAAACAGTCTTCAGAGGGGCGAGTCATCCCTGATCCAGGAGTCCACGATCATCTACCTGAGGGATATCTATGATCACACCATCCAGGTCATTGAGACGACCGAGAGTTTGAGGGACATGGTTTCAGGCATCCTTGATATTTACCTGTCAAGCGTCAGCAACAAGATGAACGAGGTCATGAAAGTGCTGACCATCTTTGCTTCGATCTTCATACCTTTGACGTTCATCGCGGGCGTTTACGGCATGAACTTTAAATATATGCCCGAGCTTGAATGGCACTGGGGATATTTCACCGTTCTGAGCCTGATGGCGCTTGTAGGGATTACAATGGTGATATCTTTTAAAAGAAGGAAATGGTTTTAACTTTTAAATATCAATACAGTCATCCATGGGAGAGGAAAGACATGAAGAAAACGCAGCTCAAGAACCGCATAATTTTTGCGGTTATTTTCGGTCTTGTATTCATTTTTTACAGCGCTCTGGCCATTGCCCAGGGTTCAAATGACACCAGCGAAAAGCAGACATCCCCGAAAAAATCAGCGATCGAGCAGATCAAAGAAAGTGTCCTTGACGCCAAGACCGAGGCCGATGTCGCTGGACAAGAGGTTGAAGTCCGCAAGAAGGCCATAGAACTTGAGAAAAAGAAGGCAGATGTAGAGCGCAGGGAGTCTGAACTGGCAAAGAAAGAGGCCGAGGTCATAAAAGAGACAGCGGAGAGCAGGATGCAGGTGAAAAAGGCTATTCAAAGAGTTGAGCAGGAGGAAAAAGAAGCCGTGGCCGCGGTGGAGATGGTAGCTATATCCGAAGAAAAGATGCTTATCGCCCAGGAAAAAGCCAGGATAGCCCAGGAACAGTTGGAGATAGAAAAGGGAAAAGCGGATGTCGCGGAGGCAAAGGCAAGAGCGCGGCGGAACATTGTATTTGTAAAGATATTCCAGACTATTTTAGTTCTGGTTTTCGGTTATCTATTGATATTTTTTCTGGTCGGGGCCGTGAACCGCGGAGTAAAGGATTTAAAGGCCAAGCATCTCATAAGAAAAGACATTGTCTATATTCTTAATTTCATAATCATAGTAGCCGTCATTCTGGTATGGGGCCATAATGTTGAATCACTGACTATATTTATAAGCGCGGTCGGCGCCGGTGTCGCAGTGGCATTGCACGAGGCAATATTGTGTATCGCGGGCTGGCTGCTTATACTGCTGCGCCGGCCCTATGAAGTGGGGGACAGGGTTGAGCTGGGCGGCGTCAAGGGGGACGTGATCGATATCCAGCTCTTTCACACAGCATTACTGGAGATCGGTAATTGAGTGGACGACGACCAGAGTACTGGAAGGCTTGTGAATGTTCCCAATAGCGCGGTCTTCAAACAGGAAAATTTCAATTATGACCGGGGGTTTGAATACATCTGGAACGAGATCAGGGTATTAGTGACTTTTGAAAGTGACTGGAAGCGCGCAAAGGAGATCATGTTGGGACATGCCCATAAGGTAGTTGAAGGAAAAGAAGAGATAGTGAAAAAGAAGATCAAGGCCATGTCCAGCCCCTATATGATCCATTACGGCGAACTGACCCCGATCGTGTATTCCAAGATCAAGGACAGCGGAGTGGAATTGACGCTTCGCTATCTGACCGAGGCTAAAAAGCGCCGCGCGACTCAGGATGTACTCTCTCAGGAGATCCTGGATGATTTCGAGAAGGAAGAAAAAGTCAATTTTGCCTATACCACCTACTGGATAGTTAAATGAGAAATTCCGGCTTTGCAAAAGAGGCAGGTTTGCGTGTAAAATAAGGACATTATGTTAGCAAGAATACTCGGAATAATATGGATAGGCCTGGGGCTGTTATGGCTGTTCAAACCCGAGTCGCTTAAAAACCGCCTTCAAAGGAAAATGAACCGCAGGATAATGTTTGTCGTGTACGGGTTTCTTCTCGTGTTCGGGTTCCTCATGACAGGCAGCGTGATAAAGACACCCGGCCTTGTCCCAAAAGTAATAGGGGTGCTCGGGATGGTCCTGGCAATAAGGGCGATCATTCTGATAACATCAAAGACTTCCGAAAAGATATTTGAGTGGTGGGGGAACAGGCCCCCTGGCTTTTACAGGACATGTGCTTTATTTATGCTTATCATCGGCACGATGATGATATACGCTTAAAGGAGGAAGAATGGGATCTGATAGAAGCAAGCTGACAAAGATATTTTTAATATTATGCGGTATATGTGTCTTTGTGTCAGTGAACCACGGTTTCGCGGGCGCGCAGAATACAGCTGCCGGGCAGGACGCTGCCGCGGAAGAAGACGCGCGTTGGCAGGAAGATATAAGCCAGAAGATGGACAGGGCCATTAAAATACTGAATGTGATAAGGAAAGAAGTGGATGAGAGCGCCAAGAAAGCTGACGCTGCCGCTCCCGCGGAGCTGAAGAGCGGGCAGGCCGAGAGCGAACTTGGAAAAGAGGTAAAGGAGAAGACCAGCCTGGCAGTAAGGATATGGAGGAAAATACGCAAAGTCTTAAATCCTGAAGAAACATCTCCTTCTGGTGAGATCGAAGAAGACTGGACCAAGGACGCGGAACAGAAAGTTGATACGATGGTCAAGGCAGGCGAAAAAGTGCATCGGATGCTTTCGGCCTATACGACGGAGGCGCAAGAGGGAACCCCGCCGGGAGAAGGAGCTCCCTGGGATGAATCCCTGAAATATAAAATAAACAAGACCATAAAAGTGTTAGAAGCAGTGAGGAAAGAGATAGACGAGGAGGAAAAGGCAGAAAACAAAGAATAAAGGAGGACATGATGAAGTCCCTTGTTTTTACCCTTGCGATACTGATAGCCATGGCGGGCAGCCATTTCGCTGTTGCGGAACCGGAGTATGAATTCGATTTTGAAAAAGATACCGAGGGATGGGAGATCCCGGACTTTGCGATGGAACAGGGTGACCATGTTGCCAGGTCACTGGATATAAGTCCGGACAAGTCCAGGACTGGCAAGAATTCGCTTAAGGTGGAATGTGAATTCCCCGGTGATTTATGGACCGCGGCCCTGATCGAATACAAGAAGGACCTGGACCTGCGTGGGTTCAAAAGTATTTCCGCGGACATATATCTTCCCAGGAAGGCAAAGGGGGATCTCTATTTAGCCAGGTTCATATTGACTGTTGGGCCGTGGTATCGCGTTGAGATGAGGAACCCGGTCCTTTTAATCGCCGGGAAATGGAACAGGATAGAATGCGATCTTGATGCCGGGGCCAACGAGATGGCATACTGGCGGTGCAGCAAGAAAGAGGAATGTGTCTCGGCGAACCTGTACCATGTCAGGAAGATAGACTTACGGATAGAATACAACGCTAACCCCTGGCAGGGTGGCCCGCCCTATAATGGCCCTGTTTATGTCGACAACATAGTCATAGAGTAGGAGTTGAGTTTGGCAGAAGAGAATTTAGTGACGAAGTTTAAAGACTCCTCGTCCAAATATTCCGCGGAAACGGCGATTCAACATAAAAAAGGTGAGAAGTGGATCGATCTTTCGTTCGGCGATCTGGGACTCAAGGTGGTATCGCTCTCCGGATTTTTATTGAGGCGAGGCGTTCGAAAAGATGATAAGATCGCCCTCCTGTTCCGCAACCGGCCCGAGTGGCCCTTGATATTTTTTGCCACTGTATCCCTGGGAGCGGTCGCCATACCCCTTAATCCCGATGCGAACGAGAAAGAGATAGAAGGGATATTAAGGGATTCCGATTGCAGGTTCGTGTTCACAAGTGATGGAGAGCTTTTCGATAAGATATCCTCACTGGAAAGCTCGCTTTTGAAAAAGATCGTTTCTGTTGATTCAGATGAATTCAAAAAAGCGGTCAGTTGTCCCGAACATTTCTCCGGCACCAAAACAGAGATATCCCCCGATGACCTGGCATGTCTTTTATATACATCCGGCACCACTGATAAGCCGAAAGGGGTCATGCTTTCCCATAAGAACCTTTTGTCCAACACTTCGTCCCTGAATCAGTCGAAGATATTTTCGCCTGAAGACAGAATCCTTTCTATCCTTCCACTGCATCATGCCTATTCGCTGACAGTGACGATGATGTTGCCGCTTCTTTTCGGTGGCAGTATTGTTTATCCCGGGAGTATCCGGACTGACGAGTTGCTCAAGACCATGATAGAGGTCAATCCGACCATGTTCGTGGTAGTGCCTCAGATGCTCCATTTATTCTCCAAGAACATCGAAGACCGGCTCGAAAAGATGCATTTTCTGGCCAGGTTCTTCTTGAAGGCCGTGCTCAACTTTTTGTATAAATTCAGGAAGAGAACGGGGATCAACCTGACGCCGCTGCTTCTTCGTGGATCCCACAGCAAGTTCGGGAGATCGCTGCGGTTTTTCGTGAGCGGCGGCGCGAAACTTGATGAAGACGTCGAAAAATTGTTATTTAAATTCGGGTTCACGGTATTAGAGGGTTACGGCCTTACCGAAACCTCGCCTGTTCTGACAATGAACCTCCCCGAAGAGTACAAGATAGGGTCAGCGGGCAGAGCTGTTCCCGGTGTAGAATTGAAGATCGAGAACAAGGATAAAAGCGGCGTGGGTGAAATCGTGGTGAGAGGTCCGAACATTATGAAGGGATATTACCACAGGGATGACCTGACCGCGGAGGTTATAAAAGAAGGCGGGTGGTTCCATACAGGTGACCTGGGGTATGTTAATAGGAAGGGGTTCCTGTTCCTGACCGGCAGGTTAAAGGAAGTGATCGTGCTGAGCTCGGGCCTGAACATATATCCCGAGGAGATAGAAGATGCGTATTCCAAACACCAGGCGATTAAGGAGATATGCGTGTTCGAGGTCCCGTTCAAAAAAGGCCAGGAGGAACGTCTGGTCCTGTGGGCCGTTATAGTGCCCGACATCGAATTTTTCAGGAAATACACCGAGGTGAATTTAGAATTCCTGCTCAGGGAAAGGCTGGCCAACATTTCGAAAAAGCTGCCTCCATCCAAAAGGATCATGGGGTTCACGATAACGCTTGAAAAGTTTCCGCGTACCGTCCTGGGCAAGATCAAGAGGTTCGCCGTTAAAGAGACCTATCTTCCCAGGATAATCCGGGGAGAAAAACAGGTTTCAAAACAGAAAGAATTGTCGGAAGAAGACAAAGAGCTGCTGGGTTCGGATGCCGGCAGGAAGATAATAGAGTATCTCAAGAAACAGACCCGGACCAAAAAGGATATCATCCCTGATGATATGCTGGAGATCGATCTTGGCATAGATTCTCTGGGCAGGATCGAACTTGCTTCAGGGCTTGAAAAAGCGTTCGGCATGAAAATAAAAGATGAGATCATCGGAAGAGCCTTTACCGTCAGGGAGCTTATCACGGGCGTTGCATCGCTTGGCAAAGAAGGCCCCGCGCCCGGTCCCCAAAAGGAAAAAGTTTACGGCCCGGAGGACTGGGGGAGGCTTTTACGGGTGCCGCCGAGGGAAGAGAACCTCAAAAAGATCGATCGGAACCCGGGCTTTGGATCGTGGCTTGTAGGCTTTTTCTTTATACGGCTTATTTACGTGATCTTCAGGATATTCTACAATCTGAAGGTGGAAGGAAGGGAGAATTTTCCCGAAACCGGCCCGTGCATAGTATACGCGAATCATATAAGTTTTTTCGACGGGTTCCTTGTCGGCGTGTCTTTGCCTCACCCTCCACGGCTGGACCTCTTTTTCATCGGTTTCAGGGTGTTTTTTAGTGCCCCGATCGTTCGTAACCTTATAAAGCTGGGAAGGCTCATACCTCTTGATTTTTCTACGCATCTTCTGGAAGCCCTGAGAAGCGGTTATTATGTTTTAGAGGGCGGAAGGAAGGTGTGCCTGTTCCCGGAAGGCATGCGGACCCTTGACGGGAATGTAAGCAGGTTCAAAAAGGGATTCGGTGTCCTGGTGAAGGAATCAAATGCGAAGCTGGTCCCGCTCATCATTAAGGGAGCGTATGAGGCCTGGCCGAGAACGTCAAAATTTCCTAAGCGCCACCCGATAACAGTGAAGATCGGCAAGGTCCTGGACCCGGCTGAGGTAGAAAAAGAAGGTTTCAGGCTGGGCGCTGAAGACAGTTATGAAGCGATATGCGTCGGCGCGAGAAAAGCGTTGATCGAACTGAAGGGAAAAAGATGAAAATATTTTTATGGCTGATCGTTTTTATTGCTTTTGGTGTTCTTGTTTTAGCGTTGATAAGGTATATCGAGAGGCACAGCCTGTTTTTTCCGATGAAAGGGATCGCTGTCACTCCCGAAGAGGCAGGGATACCGTATGAGGACATTTATTTCAACACGTCCGATAATAAACGGTTGAACGGCTGGTTTATCCCCGCTGAAGGAGCGAGATACACTGTTCTGTTCTGCCACGGCAACGCCGGGAACATAAGCCACAGGTTCGAGAAGATAATCATGTTTCGCGCGTTCGGCGTCAACACGTTCATCTTTGATTACCGTGGCTACGGGAACAGTAAAGGGGTGCCGTCCGAGCATGGACTGTGCAGGGACGGGGCCGCGGCGTATAAATACCTTACAGAGGGCCGCGGGATCCCTGGAGAGGATATCGTCCTTTACGGAGAGTCCATCGGCGGAAGCGTGGTGATCGATCTCGCCCGGAAGGTAAAAGTGGGGGCGCTGATCACGGAAGAGGCCTTCTCGTCCATTAAAGATATGGCCCGTATAGCCTATCCGTTCGTTCCACATTTCATATTTTCATCCAGGTTTGATTCTGTCCCCAAGATCAAGAATATCACCTGTCCGAAACTGATCATCCACAGCATAGATGATGAGATCGTACCTTTTTATCTGGGAGAAAAACTTTTTGAAGCGGCAACGCCGCCGAAAAAGTTCCTCAAAATAAGAGGGGGGCACAATACGGCATTTTTCGACTCAGAAGAGAAGTTCAAGGAAGGCATCCGCGCCTTTTTGCAAGAAGACGTGCCACAGCAGGAATGAAGACGAACGACCAAACCTTTCCAGGTATCCAAGAGAAGACCGCTGATGTGCTGAAGAGGGGAGGTGTTATCTCCCAGGGACTGCGGAATTTTGAATTCAGGCCGGAGCAGCTTCAGATGGCGGAGGCGATAAGTAAGGCCATTGAAGCCGGCCGGCATCTGATAGTAGAGGCGGGAACGGGAATAGGAAAGAGCCTGGCATATCTCATACCTTTTGTCATTTACGCTGCTGAAAACAATAAAAAGGTCATAGTTTCAACGAATACCAAGACGCTCCAGAACCAGCTGTATCTGAAAGACCTGCCGTTTTTAAACGAGACCCTGGGATTGAAATTCAATTACTCGCTTTGTCTTGGGTCGGAGAACTATATATGTTTGAGGAGGCTCAAAAGCGGGCACGCGCGTGATCTGTTTGATCCGGGTTCGCAGCTCGAAGAGATAAAAAAGATAGCGGAGTGGGCCCTGATGACCGGCACAGGGATCAGGTCAGATATTGGATTCATCCCGAGAAGCGCGGTATGGGCTAATCTGTGCAGGGAACCGGACCTGTGCCTGGGGAGGAAGTGTTCCTGCTGGAAGGAGTGTTTTTACAAAAAAGCGAAGAAGCAGGAAAAACGATCCCATATCCTGATAACAAACCATTCCCTGTTCTATACCAATCTTGCCTCGGGCGGCCAGGTCCTGCCGAACTTTCACGCGGTAGTGTTCGATGAGGCCCAGACCCTTGAAGACGTGGCGACAAGTTACCTCGGCCTTGAAGTGAGCGATACAAAAATAAAATATTTATTTGATTCGATATATAATCCGAAGAGGAAAAAGGGGCTCTTGACCGGGTTCAAGAAAACACACAGGCGGATGGTAAAAGAGATCGAGGAGCGCCTGTCTGAATCAAGGAAGGCGCGCGATAAGTTTTTTTGCGAGATCAGGCAGATGTTCGGCGAGGACGTTGATTCAAAGAGAATAAGGACAAAGAATATCGTGCCCAATTACCTGGAAGAGCCTCTGGAGCGTCTCAGCGGCGCGTTGTCGGAGCTCTTGCCTTACGCGAGATCCGATGAGGACGAAGCATTGATAAAATCATACCTGAAGAGATGCGGTAACCTGGCGGGAGACCTGGCGTTCGTTTTAAACCATCCAAGGGATGATTATGTCTACTGGGTCGAGATCTCGAGCAAAAGAGGGGGCAAGAAGTATTCGCTTTTCGCGTCTCCCATAGAGATAGCGGAAGAATTGAACAAGCAGCTCTTTGAAAAGATAAGGCCGATCGTACTCACGTCGGCCACGCTGTCCACGAACGACAGTTTTGATTTTATCCAGGGGCGTCTCGGGATAAGGGACTGCGATAAGCTCCTTCTGGATTCTCCGTTCGACTACCAGAATAATGTTCTCCTGTATCTTCCCCGGAAGATAGAGGATCCAAAACATCAGTTCGATATATTCCGGAAACAGGTCCTTGAACATATCAAAGAGATAGTGAATATCATGAAAGGCAGGACATTTATCCTGTTTACCAGCTATAGAATGCTGAATGAGGCGTTCGAGGACATGGCCTTAAGCTGCGGGGACATAAATCTGTTGAGGCAGGGAGCCATGCCCCGTTACGAGCTGCTTAAGAATTTCAAGCGGAACGAGAATTCAGTTCTCCTTGGGACCGCCACTTTCTGGCAGGGGATAGATGTCCCGGGGAGATCCCTGGAATGCGTTATCATCACGAAGCTGCCTTTTTCCGTTCCGGATGATCCCATAACAGAGGCAAGGATGGAACTGATAGAATACCGTGGCGGAAATCCTTTTATGGAATATCAGATGCCGCAGGCGATAATGATGTTCAAACAGGGCTTCGGCCGGCTGATAAGGGCAAGATCAGATAAAGGAATAGTGGCTGTCCTGGACCCGCGTATAAGGACAAGGTTTTACGGGAGGTCATTCATAAGCGCGTTGCCTGAGTGCGGGCACACTGATGATATCAAAGACATAAACAGCTTTTTCAAATGCCACTTGGACTGAATAAGGGGTCGCGTCTAGACGCGACCCCTTATCTGCGGTTATACTTTTACTACGTTTGTGGCGTGTTCACCTTTGGGGCCCTGTTCGATCTCGAATTCGACTTCCTGGCCTTCCTCCAAGACCTTGTATCCCTCGCCCTGGAGCGCGCTGTGATGCACGAATACATCATTGCCTGACTCAGGGGTAATAAATCCAAAACCTTTCTGGTTATTGAACCATTTGACTTTACCTCTTGCCATTGTTCACTACCTCCTTATTTCCGTGAAGTTATCGTAATGACGGCAGAAAAAAAACCACACGGGTAGTCAAAAACTTACCATGTGGTTCATTAAAATCACTGCCTTATTTACTGCCAGCTTCACTTCGTGACTAGTATACATCACGCATATGATTTGTCAAGCATGACCTCCACCACCTGGTCTAATTTGATCTTCTGTTTTTTCGGATCGCCCTTTTTCAAATTGTCGTGATAAGCAAGGAGCCTATCCGGCGGATTTCAAAAAAAATACTTGACAAAAAGTGAAGATTTTCTATAATGTAATTTCGTTAGCACTCTTGGTCCGAGAGTGCTAAAGTGGGATCAAGGTTAAATTCCAAAAAATAAAAGACGGAGGAGAGAATTATGGAAGTAAAACCACTTGGAGACAGAGTTCTTGTCGAGGTTCTGGACGCGGAAGAGATCACAAAGGGAGGCATTGTGCTTCCTGATACCGCCAAGGAAAAACCACAGCAGGCAAAGGTCCTGGCTGTCGGAAAGGGGAAAGTGTCAGAAGAAGGTAAAGTCGTCCCACCGGAGGTGAAGGTCGGGGATATGGTGCTATATGGCAAGTATTCCGGCACGGAACTGAAGATAGACGACAGGAATCTTCTCATGATGAAGGAAGAAGATATCCTGGGTGTTGTAAACAAGTAGTCTGAGAAAACAACTGAAAATAACTAAGGAGGAATAAACATGGCAAAGCAGTTACAATTCGGCGAAGAGGGACGCCGCTCCATCCTGAAAGGCGTTGAGCAGCTCGCAAGCGCTGTAAAGGTCACCTTGGGTCCCAAGGGGAGGAATGTGGTGCTTGAGAAGAAGTTCGGTGCGCCTACAATAACCAAGGATGGTGTTACCGTCGCGAAAGAGATAGAGCTTGAAAACGCCTATGAGAACATGGGCGCGGAAATGGTCAAAGAGGTCGCTTCCAAGACCAGCGATGTGGCCGGCGACGGCACAACCACCGCTACGGTCCTTGCGGAAGCTATCTACAGGGAAGGCCTTAAGAACGTGACTGCCGGAGCGAATCCAATGCAGTTAAAAAGAGGCATTGACAGGGCCGTGGCTACTATAGTAGCAGCGCTGAAAGAAATGTCCACACCCACCAAAAGCACAAATGAGATATCACAGGTAGCCGCCATAGCCGCTAACAACGATAAAGTCATCGGGGACAGAATAGCAGAGGCGATGGACAAGGTCGGCAAAGACGGTGTTATCACGGTTGAAGAGGGTAAGACCCTTGATACCACCCTCAACCTGGTCGAAGGCATGCAGTTCGAGCAGGGGTATTTGTCGCCTTATTTCGTGACCGATGCGGAAAGGATGGAATGTATCCTGGAAAATCCGTACATCCTTATTCACGAAAAGAAGATCTCCAGCATGAAGAACCTGCTGCCGGTCCTTGAAAAGATCGCACAGGCAGGCAAGCCTTTACTCATTATTTCCGAAGAGACGGAAGGCGAAGCCCTGGCCACTCTGGTAGTGAACAAGCTCCGTGGCACTTTGAGCGCTTGCGCGGTAAAAGCGCCGGGATACGGGGACAGGAGAAAGGCCATGCTTGAGGACATAGCAGTGCTTACCGGTGGAAGGGCCATTACCGAGGACCTCGGCATCAAACTGGAGAATGTGAAGATCGAGGACCTTGGTACCGCGAAGAAGGTCACGATCGATAAGGAAGATACGACGATAGTTGAAGGTGCCGGCACCACGGAAGCGGTAAAGGCGAGGATAAGCCAGATAAAAAGGCAGATAGATGACAGCGATTCCGACTATGATAAAGAAAAACTCCAGGAACGTCTTGCCAAGCTTTCCGGAGGTGTTGCTGTGATCAACGTCGGGGCAGCTACTGAGATCGAAATGAAAGAGAAAAAAGCGAGGATCGAGGACGCTCTTCATGCCACAAGGGCGGCTGCAGAGGAAGGCATTGTCCCGGGCGGCGGGATAGCGCTTTTGAGGGCAAGAAAAAAGCTGTCCGATCTCAAGATGAATGGCGACGAGCTGGTCGGCGTGAAGATCATAGAAAAATCACTGGAAGCCCCTGTTAAAGAGATCGCTTCCAATGCCGGACGCGAGGGCGCGGTCATTGTCCAGCAGATCGAGGACAAGAAAGATGCTCGCTGGGGGTATGATGCCGAAGCTGATGAACTTACAGACATGGTCAAGGCCGGCATAATTGATCCGACAAAGGTCACCAGGAGCGCTCTTCAGAACGCCGCAAGCGTTGCGGCGCTTATGCTGACGACCGAGGCGATCGTGTGCGATAAGCCGGAAAAAGATGGCGGCGGCGGAATGCCGGGCGGAATGCCGGGCGGAATGCCGGGCGGAATGGGTGGAATGATGTAACTTGGCGATAAGTCAAGCGATTGTTGAAGGGGCAGGCGGAAACGCTTGCCCCTTTTTTTGTTTGATAGGGCTGTTTGGAGCACTCCTGCCAGGGGACGTAAAATTTGCTCCAGCGGCAAATTTTACTCCGTGATTGCCTCGCAACCCCCGCCTTCGGCGGGGGACCGAGCTTGCCCGGCAATCAAGGCCCCTGTACGGAGTGTTCCAAACAGCCCTTTCTAATATAACCATTCAAGGGTAGCAGGTCACCATTAAGGGTGACCTGCTACCCCTTGTCTTCTGACTTCTGAAATCGCTTGACTTATAGGGGGAGTGTGTTAAAATTGAATCGTACTTCAGGGTAAGGTGGTCCTGCTTGAATGTGCGGGAAATCCCTTAGCCGGTGGTGAAGCTCCTTAGGAGATGAGTCCACGAGATCACTAGTGATCAGAATCCGTTGGAATCGGATACCGACCGTATAGCCGGGACGGGAGAAGTAACATAAGAGATCGTTACGATTTCCAAAAGCCCTGAAGCAACTTCAGGGCTTTTTTTATAAGACAAAGAAAAAAAATGGAAGAGAAGAATAAGAAGATCAAGCTCAATGCGATAGAAGATGTTGTAGGGGATATAGCCGCGGGCCGCATGGTCATAGTGGTTGATGACCCTTCCAGAGAGAACGAAGGTGACCTGATAACCTCCGCGGAGCATATCACGCCGGAGGCGGTGAACTTCATGATCAAGCACGGACGGGGGCTGATCTGCGTGCCCATGGAGGAAGCGCTAGCTGAAAAACTCGAACTTCACCATATGTCAAGGGACCCGCAGGACCCGTATAAAACGGCATGGGCGGTCTCTGTTGACGCGAGGAGGAACGTGACCACCGGGATATCCGCCCATGACCGCGCAAGGACAATAAAACTTCTTTCCTCGAAGAGGGCCACTGCCGGTGATTTTATAAAGCCCGGCCATGTTTTTCCGCTCAGGGCCAGGAAAGGCGGAGTGCTCGTGCGCGCGGGCCACACAGAGGCCTGCGTGGACCTGATGAGACTCGCGGGTAACAGGCCGGCCGGTGTTATATGCGAGATCATGAATGAGGACGGGACAATGGCGAGGATGCAGGATCTCGCCAGGTTTGCCCGGAAACACGGCCTGAAGATATGCACCATCGAGGACCTTATCCGCTATAAAAGGAGCAAGGAAAAACTTATCGAGAAGATAGCGGAAACAGTCCTGCCCACTCCTTTTGGGGAATTTCAGCTGAAGGCTTACCGGTCCATGATAGACGACTACCAGCATCTGGCGCTGGTCAAAGGGGATGTAACCAGTGGTGAGGTGCTAGTGAGGGTTCATTCCCAGTGTCTTACCGGGGACGTGTTCCATTCTCTCCGCTGCGATTGCGGCGATCAGCTGGAAAAAGCCATGTACATGATAGCTGATAAAGGCAAAGGCGTTGTCCTGTATCTTTCGCAGGAAGGCAGGGGCATAGGCATCATGAACAAGATCAAGGCTTACCAGCTCCAGGATGGGGGGCTGGATACGGTAGACGCAAATGAGCAGCTCGGGTTCAAACCTGATCTGAGGGATTACGGTATTGGCGCGCAGATACTGGCCGACCTTGGATTGAAAAAGATAAACCTTTTGACGAATAACCCCAGGAAGGTCATCGGGCTGGAAGGTTATGGTTTACGTGTGGTAAAAAGGATCCCGCTGGAGGTCAAGCCGGTAGAGAAGAACAGGGATTATCTCCGGACAAAGAAGTACCGGCTGGGACATGAGTTGACGGAGGTATAAAAGCAAGTTAGTTGAATTAGTCAATAGTCGATAGCCAATAGCCTATAGACCATTGACTGTTTAACTGATAATAATCCAATGAAAAAGGAGGAACAAAAATGGCAGGCAAAAAGACGATCAAGGTGGACCTGATAGCCAAGGGTAAGAAATTCGGGATAGTGGTATCCAGGTTTAATGAGTTCATCTCATCAAAACTCATGGATGGAGCAGTAGATACTCTTATCCAGCACGGAGTAAAAGAACAGGACGTGTCCATAGTATGGGTGCCGGGTTCTTTCGAGATACCCATGGTGGCTAAGAAGATGACCGGATCGGGCAAATATGACGGGGTGATATGCCTCGGCGCGATAATACGGGGAGCAACGCCCCATTTTGATTTTATCGCCAGTGAGGCCGCCAAAGGCGTGGCGAAAGTCGCGATGGAAAGCGATACACCCTGCGTGTTCGGCATTATAACCACTGACAACCTTGAACAGGCTCTTGACAGGGCCGGTACGAAAAGCGGGAACAAGGGCAGGGAAGCGGCCAAGACCGCTATTGAGATGTGTAACCTGTACTCCGTTATATAAAATAAGGAATATATCCGATGCGAAGACGCACCAAGTCGCGAGAGATAGCCCTGCAGATACTTTACGCCTGGGATATAACCAGGGAGCCCATCGAAGAATGCCGGCGGAAGTTCTGGGAGAACAACAAGAGCGCTGAAAAGTCCGTTGTGGAATTTTCGGATTTCATCATTTTTGGCGTGGAAGCCAATCAGGAAAAAGTCGATAGTATCATAACGGGTTGCGCCACCAACTGGAGGCTGGAGCGCATGGCCACCATTGACAGGAACGTGCTCCGGATCGCCTCGTTTGAGCTTCTTTTCGTCCAGGAGATACCACCCAAAGTCGCCATAAACGAAGCTATCGAGATGGCCAAGAAATACGGGGACTGGGACTCGGGCAAATTCGTGAACGGGATACTCGATAAGATAAAAAAAGACGAAACAAACAGGACGGGAGAATGACATGATGTCTTATAACAAGGGAAACTTCGCGGACCTTCACGTGCATACCATTTTTTCTGACGGGATGTTCCTGCCCGAAGAAGCTGTCAAGACCGCTGTCGGTCTCGGCCTGAAAGCCATAGCCATAACCGACCATGATTGCATAGAAGGGATAACTCCAGCCATGGAAGCGGCAAAAAACACTGATCTGGAGATCATTCCCGGCATTGAGATCTCCGCGTACGTGGAGGATACGGAAATACATCTTTTGGGCTATTTTCTGGATTGGCAGGAACCTTCACTGGTCGAAAGACTTAACAGGATGAAAGAGAACCGGCGTAAGAGGATGATGAAAATGATACAGCGGCTTCAGGAACAAGGACTGGATATAAGCGAACAGGATGTGTTCGAAATAGACCTGAGGGGGACCGTGGGCCGGCTTCATCTCGCTCATGTAATGATGGAAAAAGGGTTCATAAGCAGTACAAAAGAGGCTTTTGGGAAATATATAGGTGGCGGGAAGCCATGTTTTGTGCAGCATAAACGCCTTGATTGCACCGAAGCGATCAATATGGTCATAAAAGCCGGCGGAGTTCCTGTCCTGGCTCATCCCGGCGTGTCCGGAGTCGATAAATACATTCCAGTTCTCGTGGAAGCAGGTATCAAAGGGCTGGAAGTCTATCACACCGATCATTCTTCAGCCGATAATGACAGGTACCTGAAGCTGACAGAAAAATATTCTCTGCTGGTCACCGGTGGTTCAGACTGCCACGGCATGAAAAAAGGTAGCATCCTTATGGGCAGGGTCAGGGTGAGCAGGGACACAGTGGCAAAAATCCGAAAAGAATCGGAAAAGATCCGCGCTAGATGAAGACGAAAAGCAATAAAGATATGGAATATATGCGGCTGGCGCTTCAGCTGGCCGCAAAGGCAACGGATAAGACGTCCCCCAATCCCATGGTCGGAGCGGTCATCTTGAAGGACGGAAAGATCATCGGCCGGGGATATCACCGCAAGGCAGGGGAAGACCACGCGGAGATCATGGCCATAAAGGACGCGGCAGGCAGATCATCGGGAGCGGAGATGTTCGTCACGCTTGAGCCCTGCTCCAATTACGGAAAAACGCCTCCATGCGTGCCAGTGATAATCGAGAGCGGGATCAAAAAGGTGAACATCGCCATGCGTGACCCCAATCCCGTTAATGCCGGACGGGGGATAAAGTCCCTGCGCGCGGCGGGTATATCAGTGAAGGTCGGGCTGTGCGGAGATGGGGCCCGCGGATTGAACAGAAAATATATAAAATACATCACCACGGGGTATCCCTATGTAACGGTGAAACTGGCGCAGTCTCTTGACGGGAAGATCGCGGCCCGCGATGGTTCGTCAAAATGGATCACGTCTTCGGGCTCAAGAACGCGCGCGAAAAAAATGCGTTCATTTTTTGATGCCGTGGTTGTGGGGGCCAATACCGTGTGCGAGGATGACCCGCTTCTATTGAACTGGAAAGGAGCGCCTTACAGGACCCGCAGGGTCGTCGTGGACTCTTCTTTACGTATGCCTTTCGATTCCAATCTCATCAAGAGCGCAGGAAAATCCCCTGTTATCATCGCGACAACTGACAGGGCTCAGGGATCACTGGTTAAAAAGTTCAGCAAAGTCAAAGGAGTGGAAATATTCGTCGTTAGAAGCAAAAACAAGAAGGTCAATCTCAGGGCCTTTCTGAAAAAATTGGGACGGAATGATATCGCGAACGTGCTGGTGGAAGGCGGCGGGGAACTGGTCGGGAGCTTTATTGATGAAGGACTGGTCGATGAATGGATGTTCTTTATCGCGCCAAAGATACTTGGAGGCGCCGCATCCTCCGTAAAAGGCAGTGGTGTGGCGAATATCCGTAAGGCCATAGACCTTCGCGATGTTGAATTCGAGAAGTCCGGCAGGGATATAATGGTGAGAGGGTTCACATGTTCACGGGTATAATAGGGGAAAAAGGGATCGTCAGAGGTATTTCACGGGAAAGGTCGGGCGCGCGCCTGAAAATATCGTGTGATAAAATAAACCGGGAATTAAAAACAGGGGATAGTGTCGCTGTCAACGGCGTGTGCCTGAGCGTCACGGACGTTGATGATAGCGTGGTATTTGACGTCGTGCGAAATACCCTGGCAAAGACCGGCCTGAAGAGGTTAAAGACAGGCGATACCGTTAATCTTGAAAGCGCGATGAGGCTGGGAGACAAGGTCAACGGGCATATGGTGACCGGGCATGTTGACGGTGAGCGCGCGGTCAGGAACAACATGGACACGTCAGAGGGATGGATCATTGATATTGCCGCGGCCATGGGAGATGAAAAATATCTTGTGCCAAAGGGCGCTGTAGCCGTGGATGGGGTAAGCTTGACCGTGGGTAAAACATACGGCGGGTTTTTCAGGGCCTACCTGATCCCGCTCACACTGGAGGAGACCACATTAAAATTGAAAAAAACAGGCGATTATGTTAATGTTGAATTTGATATAATGGCGAAATATTCCAGAAAAGTCGGGGGAGGCAGTATTACCGAGGAGACGTTGAGGAGGACGGGGTTTTTGGATTAGTCGATAGTCAATAGACCATCGACCATAGACTTACTTGCGCTTGAATTTGTAAACTAAGGAGGGATCGATGAGGCGGATAGTTGTTTTGGCGGTAAGTGCAGCGCTCGTTTTTTCGTTTGCCGGAGCTGTTTACGCGGACGGCCCCCTGAAGAAACTCGGGCGTGGCATAGCAAATCTGGTGACATGCCCGCTGGAGCTTCCCACCGGGATAGGAAGAGCTGCCACTGAGGACGGGGCCATAGCCGCTTTTACCTGGGGCATCCTGAAGGGGACGTTCAATATTGTCAAGAGAGCCGGTGTAGGGGCCTATGAGATCATAACGTTTCCAGTGCCTTTTCCAGCGGATTACAAGCCGATATTGGACGATCCCGAGTTCTTTTTCGGGAAAGAGATGGGCGTTTTCAGAAAATAATACTTTCATGCAAGTTGCAAGATCCATATTAAAATGATAATATAACGGCGGAATCGGGGCGTAGCGCAGTTTGGCTAGCGCGCCACGTTCGGGACGTGGAGGTCCTGGGTTCAAATCCCAGCGCCCCGACCATTTGATCATGGTTTATATTGTATTCTCTGATGTCCACGGCAATCTGGAAGCATTCGATGCTGTGGTTAAGTCCTTCCCTGATACCGCCGAAAAAGAGCTCCTGTGCGCCGGTGATGTTGTCGGCTACGGCGCGAACCCGAACGAGTGCATTGATAAAGTAATTTCGCTCGGCGCGGTGAATATCATGGGAAATCATGACGCGGCGGTCCTGGGGAAGACCGACGTTTCTTTTTTTAATCCCCACGCCGCGGCAGCTGTTTCATGGACCATCACGCAATTGACAGAGGCTTCGAACGGATATCTTGAAAGCCTGCCGTACATTCATCAAGCCGAGTTTTTTACAATGGTCCATGGGACTTTGCACGATCCGGAAGGGTTCAGGTACATGCTGACCAATGTGGATGCCCGGAATACTTTTGACATCCTTAAAACGCAGATATGTTTTGTCGGCCATTCGCATGTCCCGGCAGTTTTCATGGTGAAGGGCGATCAGATAGCTTTGAGTTTTAAAAAGAAAATAAAACTCGAAGACGACACCCAGTATATAATAAACGTCGGGAGCGTGGGGCAACCGCGTGACGGGGACTGGAGAGCGTGTTACTGCATATATGATCCGGGAAAAAAGATGATCGAGCTTCGCAGGGTTGAGTATGACCTAAAAACAGCCCAGAACAAGATTTACGATGCAGGTTTACCCAAAATATTGGGAGACAGGCTGGGTTACGGGAGGTAAGAATATGAGAGGGATAAGAATAAAAGTTGCCTTTGTCTTGTTGGCTTTTGCATTACTGGCTTCGGGTTGCGCCCAGCTCAGGGAT
>CAYSJU010000014.1:10371-49759 GCA_964431495.1 uncultured Planctomycetia bacterium | reverse complement strand
AAACAAATGTAATGACTATATGAACAAACATCACAATAAATATGGGATCTGGATCAAGAGTATAGCTATAAGCGTGGCATGCCTCTTCCTGTTCAACACTATTGCATGGGCCTATCCTGACAGGATGACGCTTGCCGTGCAGTCTATTTTCAATCCGCTGCACAGCGTAGAGATCAGGGATATCGGGATAATAAAATATTACAGCCTGTGTCTCGCGAAGAACTTTGAGGGGTTCGAATCTATCCCCGGAGATGTCAACGCCGCAATAAGCAATGAGAACATAAATATTACCTTTGAATTTTCCCGCAAAAACGAAGAGGGACTTACCGCGTTACTGCGGACCGAAGAAGAGTATATTATTCCCTGCAGGATCAATGGATCGTTATATTACGTGTATGTCACCCTGGATGAAAGTCCTGAAATTCCTCAAATAACCGTATTCACGAATAAAGAATTTGAAAAGATAAAAGCAAAAGGATCTATTGCCCACCGGAAAAGGACCGCTAAAGAAGAGAAAAAGGTTACTCACGAGCAGGAATATGACACGCCACTCGCTATCACCCACGGTTGGGAAACCAATCTCTTGCCCGTCTCTGATAGATTAAAAGAAAACGCATTGATGTTCCTTGTGCTGCTTGGAGCTGATCCACGGGGAGAGTTTATCCGGGAAGCCAGTCAATTCATGAGTCTGCCCGGCACCGTAACGATGGTTCCCAGCACAACTCTCCTTGCCGTTAAAACAGGCAGGACGGAAAGATATTTCCCCATATCTATCGACAGAGCCCACACGAGTAATAACCACATCAATATTCCGCAGGATACCCATGATGACATAGTTAAAATTCTTGTTCACGAGCTGGCTGTCAAATGCGGTCTCCCACATTCTTTTAATGAAAAAATTGATAAAGCTTATGAAAATTGGCGCAATACGGGAAAAATTATAGATCTGCCAGAAGAATACCCCGAGATTTCTAAGGTTATATCAACGATGAGGTTCAAGGATTTAAAGGAAGTTGAGGAGAGAGATCTTGGCGCCGAAGGAGAAGGGCATGAAGATGAAGCTCCACCGGCAGATATTCCGGATAAAACTCCACATGTTCTAAGTTTAAGGTTTATTACAATTGTTGGCTCAATTATAATTGCAGTTATCACAGTTCTTCAGGTCCTCCCCCCGATCCCCTTAGCAAATATGCTGAAGTTTGTTACCATACCGGGATTTATGAACCATGCGACCCTGAGTAAAAGCCTGGGTTTTGTGACTTTCATGACCATGGGAGAGATCTGCGGGCAGTATATGAATTTGAAAAATGAAAGAAACTTGCAGCCCGAGAAAAAGTTGGGTTTTAACTGGGCCACAATCGGACTGGTCTTCTTTTTAACTAGTGTATTATTCAGTTGGTTCTGGTCGCTGACTTTTGTTACATGGACGAGTTTTCTGCCGGATTTTCTCACAGGTGTTGCCGATCAGTTAGTGTCTGCTACTTTTTCCTCTTTGATCATCTTTCCGCTCCATGGTCTTATCACTGGTTTGACGGAAAAACGTTTCACGGGAGAGAGAAAACTTTCTGTGATAAAAGATATATTGCGAGAGAAATTTTTTCTGTTCAGGGAACTATCTGTCCGGTCATTTCCATACTGGGTAATCGGGTTAGGGATGTTATTCTCTCTTCCAATAGGTCTTACGGCTAAGACCATTCTTGTGGGAGGTTTACAGCCTCCATTTGCTATCTATATGTTCTATCTGGTCAATAAAAAGACTTCCGGGCAACCAATAGAGATGAAGAAACGAACCGGAATGGTATTTCCTCTGCAAGTCCTCTATAATTTTGTGTCATATATTGTCAATAAAGCGACCGATGTTGGGAGACCGATGCGGATGAAGAAATTGGCCAAAATTCTACTGCCGTTGGCGGTCCTCTATAATCTTGCTTACTTTCCTTTCCATGTCAGTCTTCTTACTCTCTTGATAGGTGCGGCAGCGTATGTGCCTACAATCTATTTTGGATTTAAAAAAGTGCCGGACGAAGAGCAGTCCTCTCAAAGCCCGGAACAGGATGGCCCATCAGAACCTGCTGCCAGTCATATCGCAGTACATCCTGACACGAGAAACTTCAAGCCGGGCGGAAGCCCGGCGGATTACCTGGCCGCGGTTGGTGAACATAAGGAACTACAAGATGCTCATGTGATTGGTGATTATAAGGAAACGGTCAAACCAAAGGTCGCGGATTCTACTATTAGAAGGGGTAGAAAAAAGCTTGAGGAAAGGGGACATTTGAAGAAAGGGCCGTACCGTTATGGAAAGGGCCATGAATACAGCCTGACGCAAGAGGGGAGGGAAAGGTTAAAGCTGATCGCAAGATATGAGGAAAGAGCAAAGACAGCAACAGGTGGTTTCAGTTGCGCCATGATCGATCTTGCGCTGAGTCTTGAGAACGGTGAAAAGGTATTGCTCGCATTGGATGAGAACCTTGGCAAAGAAGGAACTGAAAGATTGGTAAGGACCCTTTTGAAGGATATATATAACATGAAGAGTGATGAAAAATTAAAAACGATCCTGCAGAACCTGATCATCATAAAACGCCGCGGCGGAAGATTAGCCGATGAGGTGCAGGAATACACCGGAGAAGGCAAAGACGGAATAAAGGTCAAAATGTCCAATGTTATTATGATAACAGAGGATTCAAATAAAGAAAAATGCCTGGGATTTGAGGGGGAAGCCATAATAACATATGTTGACGATTCCAGGATCGATATGATGGGATATTATCCCCTGGTTGAAGTTACCCTGTTCACCCTGGCAAAGGCATTGCACTACAGGGGGGTGTCGAAATATGATACCGATAAACTGATATCCCTGTATAGATCAGTGAACGTTGAGGAGCTATCCGAAGAGAAAATACAGGCTTTATATATAGATAAAAAAATCGTTACGATCATCCTGAAACCCGCAGAACCTTTTGAATACGACGAACTCCACCACATCTATAAGATTATAAGCACCTTCCTGCAAGCGGCATAAGACGTTTTGTCTAACATATTCCAAAACAATAAGTTATGGATAAGATTTACCTACTTCCACCTACGAGGTGGGTACCCACCTCGTAGGTGGAAGTAGGTAAAGGGTATTGAATAGGCAGAATGGCTAGGGGTAATGTTAATTTAAAAAAAGGAAGATGGCCTTTTGTTGATTTATCTGGCTTTTCTATGTTATAATGCAATGCTTTTGTATATTATCAATCTTAAAATAAAAATAATATTATATGAGAAAAATATTCACTACAAAGAGATTATGGTTTAAAGCCGTCGCATCAGGCATAGTGTGCCTGTTCGTGCTTAATGATATTTCTTCAGCCGCGCAACCGGGAATAACCCGGAATAGTGATCACACTCTTTCGCCTTCCTCAAAATTCAATCCCATAGTCAGGATCGAAAAACGAAACGGAGAGTTTGTCTTTGTAGAAAACCAGGATGAAAAAGCGAAGCTGGAGCCTACCGATACATTCCAGGAAGATACAGGGTTCGTATATTTGAGCCTTTTGATAGCCCAGGTCATGGAGCGCTATGGCAGCAAGATCAGCGAAGAAGGTTTAAAAATGCTTATCATGAAGCACCTCTCACATATAGATTTCACAAGGTTCAAGTGGCAGGAATTGTATAAGGAAGGCAGCTCATTCTGTCTTCCTTACGCAAGAAAAACACCACCAAAGGTAAGTGAGACAGACCCTGAGAATAATATGATAATCGAAAAAGAAGGAAAGCAGATCATTTACCAGACAAGGGAAAACTGCGATTGCCTGGGGTTCTGCGAGGTGCATTCTCCTGAACTTTTAAGGTTGCTGACCAAAAAGGGGATAAAAGGTCGTGTAGTAAAGGATAAACACGTGAATCATTTCTGGGTTGAAACTGAAGAATATGTCATAGACGCGTACCCGGAAGGGGCTGGTGATAATTACACGGAACTAGCCAGGTCACTCGGTGATGAAACTTGCATATTTGTGAAGAAAGATTCGGAGTTGGCAAAAAGATTATACCGGGGTGAAGAAGAGAAAGAGATGACCATGGAGGCCCTGAAAGCTGCGGAAAACGACAAGGCATATTACAGGAAGAGAGTATCGAAAATTTCCGACATTATGGAGAAAGGAGAATCATTATTCTATTCTTACTTTGAAAAGGAAATAGCGGAGAGGGGTGACCCCGGGTTCAGGACATACAGGGAAAAACTGGCGTGGCACCTTGCCTGCGCCAGGGAAGATCTGGAGACGGCTATAGGAAAAGAAAGACAGGATTTGAAAGAGATCGCTCTGCAAGCCCGGGAAAACTGCGCCGGCCTTGGCTCTCGCAGACTTCATTCTCTTGAACTTTTAAGGCTGCTGACCAGGAAAGGTATAGCCGGACGAATTGTAGAACACCCGGAAGGGATTCACGCCTGGGTGGAGACCGATGACTTTGTGATAGACCTGTATCCCGAAGGGATGGTAAAAGAGCGCGCAGGAGTAGCGCTGGAACCAGGTGAAGAAAGACTTATCCTGGTCGAAAGGAACTCGGATATCGCTAATAAATATTACACGGGGAGGGAAAATTTTTTATTGACAATGAAAGCAAAGGAGGATGCGGAAGATGACGTTTCTTTTTACAAGGGAAGGATGCATTTCATATTTGGCCTGATTTACGGAAAACACGACTCATATTTCAAAAGGTTCGACGAGAAAAGCGCCGGAGTCAAAAGGAATAGAGAGACCAAAAAGAGTATAGATAAGATAAGAGAGCATTTGGAGACAGCGGAGGATAAACTGGAAACAGCCGTGCTCAAGGAACTATCACGAATTGAACAGGTAAAACGGCCAACGGAAGTCAGTCCTCCTTTAGATAAGACAATCTCCGGGAAAGAAATAGAAGATATAGTGCTCCTTACTCGCAGTAATTGCGATGGCGTCGGCACATGCAGGACCCATTCACTGGAACTTTTGAGATTGCTGGCTAAAAAAAGGATAAACGGGCGCATCATGGCGCTGCATCACCGCAGTCATTTCTGGGTCGAAACTGATGAATACATCATTGACGCCTATCCGGAAGGGATGGGAAAAGGACGAACGGCACTTGCGCGGCTCAGGGGTGACGCCAGATTTATGATCCTGAAAAAAAATTCCCTGCTTGCAAAAAAATTATATAAAGGCGAAAAAAACACCCTGCTGACGACACGTGCCATAAGATGGGCGAAGAATGACCTGGAAAATTACTCGTGGAGGATAAAGGATCTCTCCGGATTATTGGTGAAAAGGGTCCAGTCACTGGATTTTGATAGTATCCCTGCCGGCGGATCTGAGAAAAAGTTGTTAAAGGAATTCAGTGGACATCTTGAGGATCTTACAAGGCATCTGAAAAACACCATTGAGAAGATGAAAACAGCGCTCGAGCAGAGAAGGGCGCCCGTTCTTTCTGACGGCATAGCAGGAATGGGAAAGGATAAGTTAAGGTGGATCATGCTTCAGACGCGAGAGAACTGTGAGGGAGTTGACGTTTGCATGGGCCATTCCGTAGAGCTTTTGAGACTGTTGACCAAGCAGGGGATTAATGGCCGGGTTATGAATCATGTTTCAGACCCGCATTACTGGGTCGAGACGGATAAATATATCCTGGACGCATTTCCGAAGGGTATGGGAGACGAGCGGGTTGCTCTTGCAGAAAGGCTCGGGGATAAAAGATTTTTAATAATTGAGAAGGATTCAGGGATTGCCAGGAGGTTTTACAGGGGAGAAGAAGACGGATCACTGACATCCCTGGCAAGGAGAGACGCGGAAGACGATGTCGCGCATTACAGGAGAAGGATACGCGAGATCTCGATAATGATCAGCAAGGGAGCCCGGATTGAGTTTTTTGAAGTAGATGGTGTCGTAGATGAAAGCGACCCGGCGTTCAGAAAACACATGCAAAAATTAAGAATACACCGGGATAGGCTGCTGGAGGGACTAGAGCGGGCAATGGCTACACGGAAAACATTACAAAGAAAACAGAGGCTGATATTACGGTTTTCACTGAAAGCCGATAAACCCATAGAACCCCTCAAACAGATACCAATACCCACGGGAAGCGGAGAGGCAAAGGTTATCTGCGAGGTTTTAAGGGATGTGGACGACTATGATGATGAAGTTTACCCCCGGCCTCCTCCAGCCGAGCCCGAAGAAAGGGAGCGCGAACAAGCTATTGATGCTGACGGGATAGACCCAATAACGGATTTACCCGCGGATCCAGGGGCCTTAGCAAAAGAACCGGAACAGCCTGATAAGAAGACGGATCTAAGCAAGGAGAAAAGATTAATAGAATTTCTGAGAGTTATTGTAGTGAACGCGCCAGAGGGCCTGCTGGCAAAAGTGCTGTACTGGATCCTGGCAGTTCTTCACGGCATAAGATATGAACTACACAGAGCTCTACTCAATTATGCCATAGAAGAGCTCCCCCAAAAGCTGCTGTTCTTGCCCAAACACATCCAAAGAGAACTGGAAGGGGAGGATATAATCTGGATCAACGCGACCGGACTTGGTGAATTCAATCTCGCTGAGCCTGTAATGCGTGAGCTTGCTGAAAGATATCCCGGGTGCAAAATAGTGCTTTCCTGTCCGTACAGAACAGGCATTGAACAGGCCAGAGAAAAGTTTCCGGATGTCCAGGTAGTATATACCCCCTATGATATACCGCTGTTCTTGAACAGGTTTTTCAGAAAAGTGAATGTCAGGCTATTGATCATGACCGAGCGCCCGGGAGGGTTGGGACTGGGATGTCTTAAAGCCGTTAAACGAGACGGCGGGAAAGTCATTATGGTCAATGGGCGTGTTCCCAGAGGAGTATGTCTCATGGACATGGCCAGAGAGAAAGCTTATGGCGCAGGAAAGGATGAAGAATTTTTAAAGACCATTGATCTTTTACTGGCCCAGAACAGGGAAGAAGCCCGGGGGTTTATCTCTCAGGGGGCGCTGGACTCCCGGACGGTCATTTCGGGTAATATCAAGTTTGACACCTCTGTGATCACCGTTGAGCGGGAAGAAAAGCAGGAATTTTTACGGATATTGGGTATCGGCGAAGATACGCCGGTCATTATAGCGGGCAGCACTCATCCGGGAGAACATGAGATCATGCTTAGAGCCTACAAGCGGTTGAAAGAGAGGCACCCGGACCTGGTATTAATAATAGCTCCGAGACAACTAGAATATACGGAGGCGATCTTAGCCAACGCCAGAACAGAGTTTGAAAGAAGTTTTAAAAAAACGGAGCTGGCGGAAAATACCGGCGCCCGTTCACCGCCTCCGGAAGTCGTAATATTGGACACATTTGGAGAACTCAGAACATTGTACGGTATTGCGACTGTTGCTGTTGTGTGCGGTAGTTTCGGGCCCGTACACGCCGGACACAGTCCATTGGAACCCGCTAATCTCGCCAAACCGATAATTCTGGGGCCGAACATGGAGGAATTTACAGCCATTGTTAAGATGTTCTTGGATAGTAAAGGGGCTTTACAAGTACAAGATGAAGAAGACCTTATTCAGTCGCTGGAGTTATTATTGTCTAATCCGGATTTGCGGGAGACTTACGGAGAGAACGCTTATAATATACTCCAGGAAAATCGCGGCGCCCTTAAAACAACGATACAAGAGATAGATAAAATATATCCTTCTGACAGTATAGACTCCGCCCCTGAAAAAGGCAGGGTGCCGCCGGGCATGATCGGCTGGATCTGGCAGCCTCTGGTAAAACACCATGTTATAAGCATGGAGGGCGTGGCACGGTGGTCATTCTTCCTGGAAGAGGGAATATTCTCGCTGTTCTTTCTCGAGTTTCTGCCCTGGTTTCTCGCGGTAACAGGTTTTCTTGAGCCGACCCATATGATCTTCTTCTATATCCTGAGCAACTTTCTCTATGGCATGCTTCACGCCCGACTGTATAAATGGAACGGTGATGGAGTCGAGGATGTCGGCTTTGCCTCCTTATACCACAAGTTCGGATTTATGGCCTTGGGCGCGGTTTTCAGGATAGGGTATCTTATCCCTGGTCTGAATCCGGGGGCTGCCATGCGTATCGCCCTGGTTTTGCACGCTGTGTATAACAATCTGATCGCGCCGCATCCGCGGATCGACCTCCCTATCGGCATGGCAGGAACGGACAGTAAAGACGATCTCTCAGGGCCTGGAAATATTCTTCAGGAGTTCAGGAATATGAAACGTTTTAGCTGGAAGGGGACTACAAAAGAAGAGAAACGTTTCATGGTAGAGACGCTCGCGGATGCCGCGGGAAAAGAAGCGGGGGCATTGACCGTTACGGCTTTTAATGAACAGCGGCCGGTATTCGGCGGAAAAAGTCTTGGCGGCATCATAGCGTGGGCAACGAGGGTGTTTCATGAGGAGAATAAGGCAAAGGCGCTGGATGCGTTGAAAAAATATCTGGGCATAGAGCCGATATACAAGAAAATCGATGAGACCGAGATTCTGCAGTTGTTTAAAGAAGGCACCGTTCAGTGGAAGTATGCCACGAAAGAAGCAAAGCTTCACATGGTAAGGACTCTTGCCAGGGCCAGGAGTAAGGAGCCGGAAGAGCTGCGCACCACTGATTTTTTCCGGCAGATCCCGGAGTTCAATAATAAAACGCTTGGAGGACTTTCGGGATGGGCGAGGGAAGAGTTTAATTGCACCGGTGACGCTGCCGCGTTAATCGCATTAAAGAAACATCTGGGGATCAAAGCGGAACCGGCGCAGCATATGCTCGATGAAACCGAAGTTATCCAGACATTCAGGAAGAGATATCTTTCATGGGGGGTGACCACAAAAGAGGCGAAGCTGCTCATGGTCAGGGAACTTGCCAAAGCCCTGAACAGGTCTCCGGGCGCGTTAAGAGCGGTTGATTTTTACAGGAGAATTTCAACATTTAACAATAAGACTTGTGTGCCGCTTTTGTCATGGGCAAGAAAAGAGTTTGGCTGCGAAGGCAGCGCTGAAGCGCTGATAAGACTAAAGGAATACCTGGGTATAGAAGAGAAGCCCCGGCTGCCTCAGGATATAGATGAAACCAGGGTTCTTGAGGTATTCGGGAAGGGTAGTCTCCGGTGGGACAGGACCACGAAAGAAGCAAAACTTTACATGATTGAAAGCCTTGCCAAAGCCCTGGATAAGGAGCCGGGAACCCTGAATACACGGGATTTCAGCAAGAAAATCCCCGAGTTTGGAAATAAAGCCCTCAGGGGTCTTTTAGTCTGGTCAGAAAGAAAGTTCAAGTGCCGGGGAGAAGCTGAGGCAGTAGAGAAATTAAAGCAATACATGGGCATAGAAGAGATGCCCCAGGATATAGATGAAACCAGGGTTCTTGAGGCATTCAGGAAGGGTAGTCTCCGGTGGGACAGGACCACGAAAGAAGCGAAGCGTTACATGGTTGAATATCTTGCCAAAGCCCTGGGCAAAGAGCCGGCGGCCCTGCATATGTCGGATTTCGAGAGGAAGATATCCGAGTTTAACGGTAAAATCCTTAGTGGTCTTTTAGCATGGACAAGAAGAAAATTCAAGTACCGAGGGAGAGCTGAGGCATTGAAGAGATTAAAGGGATACCTGGATATAGAAGAGGAATACCCAGGCATGGAAGAGGGCCCCCGCCCGCCGCAGGATATCGACGAAACCAGAGTCCTGGAATTGTTCAAAAAAGGGTATCTCTCCTGGCGCAGGACCACAAGGGAAGCAAAACTCTATATGGTCGAAAGACTTGCCGAAGCTTTGGGCAAGGAACCCGGAGGTCTGACGGCGACTGATTTCCGTAAGAGATTACCGCTATTCGGAGGAAAGGTCATCGAGGGCCTTTTAAGGTGGGCAGGGCGGATGTTCAAAAACGCTGACTTGTCAGAAGCCTTGAGGGAGCTGAAAGAATATCTGGATATAGAAGCCACAACCTTTGGACCAGGTGAGGAACCACAGGATATTGACGAAACAAAAGTCCTGCAGGAATTCATAAAGGGAGATCTTCCGTGGTCCAGGACCACGGAAGAAGCAAGATTTTATATGGTTGAATGCCTTGCCAAAGCCCTGGGTAAAGAGCCGGGGGCCTTGTACACATCGGATTTCAGCAGGAAAATACCCGAGTTTGGCGGTAAAAGCCTGCAGGGTTTTTTAGAGTGGGCAAGAAGAACAAAATTCAAGTGCGCGCGAAACGCCCCGGCATTGAGGAAATTAAAGGAACATCTGGGGATAGATGAAATTGTTATTGATATCGAAGATACTGAGGTTCTGGCCTTGTTCAAGAAGGGGATCCTTCCCTGGAGGAGGACCACGAGAGAAGCAAAACTTTACATGGTCAACAGTCTTGCTGTAACCCTGCGAAAGGACCCGGGAGAGTTGACCGGCTCCGATTTTTTAAAAAAGATACCGTTATTCGGAGGCAAATCTCTTGGCGGTCTTCTTTTATGGACAAAGAAAAATTTTATTTGCTCAGGATCTGCCGAGGCATTGAGAGAATTAAAGGCATTCCTGGGAATAAGCGATCTGGCCAGACCAAGACCGGTCCTTGAATTGTCATATGAGGACTGGGAAACCACCAAAGATATATTGAGGTCATACCCGGGATGCGATAATCTGCCGGATACCATGGAGGATATTCTGGACAGCGGGATAAACAAGGAGGATATGAACAGTCTGGCTGAAGATACCCAAAAAGGCAATTACGCGAGTTATCTTATTCTGTTGTTTCTGGCTGACAGGCTCCATTCCTATTGTGTGAAAAATTTAAGCGCGCGTTTCAATATACCGATGTATGAATTGCTGGACATGCCCTTTGATTATTTGAAAACGCTTGATACCTGTATCGCGAGATATGAAAGATCAGAGACGTCGTTCAGGGGATATCTGTACAAAAGTATTTTCTGGGGGCTTTATACGCACTATAAGAGGGAGAAAAGGCTCAGCTCAATTATTACTTCAGCCGAAGAGGAAGAGAGGGACCGGGGAGTGGTCAGACTGGATGCGGTTTCTTTGGGGCAATTTGAAGAAGCAGAACAGGAACCCGGACTCCCTGTAGATAAGGAAGGGTTGCCGCCTTTACTGAAAGACCTTCTGGAAGGCTATTCTGTCGAAGAGATCGCTCCCATATACGGGATAACAGATCCTGATGAAATCCGGGATATGGAAGAGCAGATATGGGGAAGAATAGCCGAGACTCCCGGGTTAAAGAAAATTTTTGAGGACACGGGATTCAATGTGGATGAAAAGACGCAAGGAAAACGCAAGGCGGGTCCGCCGCCGGGCATGATCGGCTGGCTGTTCCAACCCTTTATAGATGGGGGGATAATGACCCTAGAGACAGCTACGAGGCTCTCTTTTCTATTTGAGGAGACGATATTTTCCGTGTTTTTTCTCAATCTTATCCCCTGGTTCTTGTCATTGACCGGGGGCCTGTACATTGGACACATGTTCGTGCTGTTTTTCGTGAGCAATTTCATTTACGGCGGGCTCCATACGCAGCTTTATCGATGGGGAAGTGATGGAAAAATACATAATACCGATTCCGCGGGCCTGCTTTATCATCTGGGATTCATGGGACTGGGAATGTTATTCAGGGTGGGGTATGTTATTCCTGGCGCGAGTTCAATTGGAAGCCTTGTTTTCGCTTTAGTCATGCACGCTTTATACAACAACATTCTCGCGTGGGGTACCGGTTTTGTCGCGGCCATGATAGGTCCGGGAGGGGCTGGCACCCCGCTATTAAAGGACGAAGTGCTTCGCGTGCTGCCGGAAGAGGACCAGAAAAGGATAGACGCGGGCGCGAGGTTCTGCGACCACATAACCAACATAGGGCAATTGAGCGCCATAGACCTTGACCGGCTGAGAACACGGCCTGAGACCTTTGCTTTTGACAATATCCCGGGTAAAGACGTCCTGGAACTTGTTGAGAGAACAAGGGAAGAGGGAGCGCTTTTGAGATGGATAGACAAGAGCTGGGGAGACCGCATTTTTGAATTTCTGGATGATAAACACGAGCTGTGGAAAGAAGTAAGGATGACACCGCTTTTCGGTTCCAGGATATATTACGAGGCATATAAACGCGGCCTGCGCGGGGCGAAACAGTTCAAAGATCTGTACAGTACGGTTGACGAGCTGGTGGATTTCCTCTTGTTTGATGATGATCAGGAACTATCGCTCCGGATTGCCAAGACAGCCACGGCGCTGGAGGCCTGGGGGGTGAAGAATATGGTCAGTATGTCACAGACAGCCCTGGACCGGATCGCGCTTTACGCCCAGAGGGATGATGACACGGAGACCACACGCACGGCGCGTGAATTTCTGTCGCATTTCATGGACAATCTCTTCAACTCCGCGGCAATGGGGCATGCTTTCATGCTTAACAGGTCCATCATGGAAGGGTATTTATATCCGAAATACGCGGAGAGAAAAAATGTAGGCGTGGTATATCTCCTGTCAGGCAGCGCCCACTTGTATAAGCAGGCGCTTCGGATCGCTGAAGAAAGGGGAGTTGATGCATCAAGGATACACGCCGTATATTTGAACAGGAAAATAGCGCGGAACAGTCCTGAACTGCTCCGAGAGTATATCAAACAGGAGGGTCTGGACAAGTACGATGAGCTTGTAGTCGTTGATACGGGTTTTCATGGCTCATCGGCGAGAATTTTGTGTGATACCTTATCGACCCTTCCGAAACGCCCGCAAAAGATCCACACGAAGCTGTTATATTTGAACACTGATGAAGAACCATATGCCTACAATAACATGACAGTGGCCGGGTTTAATAATGTCCTGGACCTTATAGGGCCTGACCCGTGGCGAAAACCCCATCCCGACCTTCTTTTCATCACACACCTTCTGGATAAATCTTTTCCAACGCCTTTCAGGAGCCCTGTAAGGCTGGAAAGGGATCCTGAGAGCGGCCGGATCCACCCCAAACTGGTACCGACCGAACTGCCCGTGTTTTCAGGGATAATAGAAGATTCCATGAAAAAGGGAACTGAAAAATTCATATCAGAGAATATTTTATACCCGGAACCGGTGAACAAGGTCTGGGACCAGTGGCTGCCTGACAGGGCAGCGGAAAACATCCGGGGACAATACCGGGCTGATTTTTATTTTACTAAAAAAACTCTGGAACATTTTCCAGAAGAGGTCCTTGAAAGGATCAGGGAGACGGCCACGTGGGAATATTTCTTTCCGGACAAAATATCCGGAAGGAGGTCCGCGGTACTGAAATTAACCGAACCGGTCACGGTCAGAGGGAAAAAGTTAAAGGCCGTAAAGGTCAAAGCAGTGTGTTACAGGCCCGAGGAAAAAGGCGAAGCCGGCAGGCCTTCACTTGACAGGTATGAAGCGCCGCCAAGCCACATTCTGCCGACCCATGAAATACAGTTCGAGGAAACAGGGTTCATGGAAACGCCTTACATTTCGCCGAGATACAGGGGGTTCCAGAGCACTGAAGAGACCCTTAATGAGTTCAACACAACATTCGGGGCGTTACAGGACGATATGCCCGTGAATTGCGTCATGGGATACGGTGCGTATGATCCCGCGCATTTCGGCAGAGCGCGTTTCGGTTTTGTGATCCTGGGACTGGAAGACGAAGAGGATGAAAGGTTTTCTCATAACGCGGTGGATGAGATAGCGGATAAATTTGAAAAAGACAGGGGGTCTGTTATCAATATGATAGCAACGGACGTGCCTCTTGGAGAAGCTCAGAAGAGGACCATGCGAGAGACCATTGAGGAATATTTCCGCGTTTATGGAGAGGCTTTAAGGGAGCTGCATGACGGAGGGTATATCCATGGGACACCGCATCACGGGAACGTGACCGTTTTACGAGAAGGCGATTCCCATAGAGCCGTCTTTAATGACTTTGCGCACGGTTTTATCAAAAGGGAACTCAGCCTGAACATGACCCTGGGGTATCAGCTGAAAGACCTTCTTACGGTCGCGTTTGACATAAAGAACAATCTCAGCCGGGGAAATATTCTTGGGGACATCCATTATCACTGCGGTGCTGATTACATAAAGGCTTTCCTTGAAGCATATTTTCACGAATTTAACCTTGATGGCATCGGCGAGATAAACTATGAAAGGATACAGGATATTCTTGACAGGTGCGGCCGGGGGGTGCCTATTCAGGATGTCAGGGACCCTATCAGCGACGCGGTAAAGACAATCCTTTCGAAACAGAGCTTTCACATATCGGATGTTGAATTGACATTTTCAGATATCCATCACCAGAAGATCTTTGACCTTGGCGATATACTGATGGAGCACAAGGAAGAACTCGAAGTTCTGAAGATGACAGGCGTGGAAAAGATCTACGTGGAGGAGGCTGATATCCCGAGGCCCAAGCTTACTTATAACAAGACCGGAGGATTCCTCAGATTAATATTGTCTACCGAGACCAATGCGTCGCAGGAAGAGCAATTAAGGACTCTTCTGAACCTGGTAAATGCGAATATTACAGGTGTAATAGGAGAGACGGAGCGGAAGGCCATAGGATTCCGCAGTGACCAGATCCGTCTGGGCAACGCGTTCCACCGCAGCAGGTATTTATCCCTGGTATACCCTGTTTTTGAGGAGTCTTATCCGATCCTGCAGCTGTTCTGTCTGGGCGAACATCTTTTGGGTTTAGAAGAAGCTGAAATAACCCAGTTCCTGGACCTTGTGAAAAGGGATTTGCGACTGGATATAGAGCTCTTCAGAAAAACCATCAATGAATACCGGGGCTTTCCGATTCATGAAAAATTCATAGCGCTCCTTTCTTATGTAAGATCTGACCGTAAAAACTTCCCGACGCTTAACAGCGCTTTAGGATCACTGGAAAAACCGGATGATGAGGTCGCTGGTGATCTGGCTCACATCTGGGGAGAGCTAAATATAGTAAGATTGGAGGGGCTGATGAGAGGGGGCGACTGGAAGGCAGCGCGGCGGTTCCTCAACGGGGTAAAGGACGAAGGCGTTATGCATATAATGATGACCGGACATATCACCCAGCAGGTCATAACCACTATAAATGATCCGCGTTCGCATTTCTTTTATAAGGCAATGCTGTATTCAAAAGTAAACCCTAGGGAGAGGGGCCGCGTTTTCGGGCCGTACGAAGATAACCCGGAAGAATTCAAGATAATAAAAAATGTGGCAGAGGAGACAGGGAAGATCACACAGATATACAGGGTCAAACGTCTATATCTTGAAGGCATGCATGAAGAAGCGGCAGGAGCCCTGCGGACACTGGTCGCCGGGGTCAAACATCCTAATATATTCATGGCCATGCTGGTCGATTTCATAGGCGTGGAAGGGGTGCTGGACCTGATGAATATCTTGAAGGATGTTGATATTCTATGGTTCTTCCAGTCTAATTTCAGGCCACTTAATATCCCTGAAATACCGTTGTGTATGGAAAGGACCATGCGTGATGAGCGTTACAGGCAGGTATCAGATCTGATCGCTGTGGGCATAGTGGACGAGGAATTCAGAAAAAAATATCATGAATTTTTGAAAGAAAAGGGATTTGATCCAGGATCCCCACCTCCCGGATCACTATTCGGAGTGTTCGCTTACCTTTGCGATAACGAGATAACAGATCCTGCCAACGCTCTTACAATCAAGGAGATAGCAGATGGTTTAGGCCTTGCTTTTTCGACCGTAGAAAATGATCTGAGAGGATTATACTATCATCTGCATCTTGTAGAAAGGCCTAAAGGAACCAGAAAAGACATAAAGTACTATATTCCCGGACCTGTCAGGGAAAGGGCGGATAGGATCCTGCCTGTTCTAGGCCAGTTCAGAGGGGGGTACTTCAAGGTCGCTGTGCTCAAGGGAGTATATGAAAACGAGATCAAGCCCTTGTTGTCTGATATGGAACCCGAAGAGGGCCCGGATGAGGGCGAGGAGGAAGAAGGAAAGGTCGGGCCGGACGAGGTATTACGGTTATTCCAGACCGGTCGTGTCTTCTGGGAAGAAACCACCAGGGCGGCCAGGCTGCTGATGGTCAATAAACTCGCTGAAGCGACAGGGAAAGAGCCGGGTGCTTTAAGCGTGGATGATTTTCGCAAGGAGAAACCGGCGGTGTTCAAAGGGAAGACCCTTATAGGACTTCTGGAGTGGGCGAAAAGGAAGTTCAATTGCAAGAACAACACCGAAGCCGTCAAAGCGCTTAAGGAGCATCTGGGTTTAGAAGAGAAGAAGCGAATGACAGATGAGGACGAGATACTGCAAACGTTCAAGAAAGGTAATGTGCACTGGGGGAATACCACCAAAGAAGCGAAACTTTTCATGGTCAACAAACTCGCGGATGCATTGGATAAAAAGCCCGGCGCGCTGACGGTAAGTGATCTGCATGGCAAGAGGCCGGTATTTGGGGATAAAGGCCTTGGAGGACTTCTTGATTGGGCGGTAAAAGAATTTAAATGCAAGAGTGCCGATGAAGGCTTGAGAGCGTTAAAGAAATATTTCGATATTAAAGAGATAACCGAGGATATTGACGAGACCACGGTCTTAGAACGGTTCAAGTCCGGCCGGCTGAGCTGGGAGCGCACCACAAAAGAAGCCAGGCTTTTTATGTTTAAAGAGCTTGCCGGGCACCTTAACACAGATCCATGGATGCTGACCACACCTGATTTTAAAAGGAGGATACCCGAGCTTGGGAACAAGACACTGAAGGGGCTTCTGGGATGGGGAAGAAAGAGGTTCGAATGCAGGACCGATGAAAAGGCGCTCGAAGAGCTTAAAGGATATTTACAGATAAAGGAAACCATAAAGGAAATCATAAATGAAGCCACGGCCCTGGAGCTTCTGAAAGAGGGCAAGCTTGTCTGGGATAAGGTCAATAAAGGGATAAAACTTTTCATGTTCAAAAAACTCACCGAGCATCTGAAAAAAAAGCCGCGGTTCCTTGTTCCGAGAGATTTTCAGCGAAAAGTACCGGAGCTCAATAACAGGAACTTCTATGGGCTCATATACTGGGCCAAACGGGAGTTTGACCGTGATAACGATACTGAGGGCTTGAGAGTGTTAAAAGGATACCTCGAGATAAAGGACCTGAGCCTTCTCATCGATGAGGATGACGTGTTCCGGATGTTGAATATGGGTCTGATACGCTGGGACAGGACGACGAGAGAGGCAAAGCTGCTTGTTTTAAATACGCTTGCCGGAGCCCTTGATAAGAGGCCGGAAGAACTGACCACTTATGATCTCCAACGGAGCATGCCGGAATTCGGCGGTAAAAGTCTTGCAGGGATCCTGGAGTGGGCAAAAAAGAAATTTAAATGTGAAAATTATGACAAAGCACTGACCAGGCTGAAACGATATCTGGACACAGCCGGGAAGATCGGGATGGTAGATGAAACCGGGGTCCTGCAGTCTTTCATTGAAGTTCCCGATTTCCGGTGGAGCAACACCACCAGGAAGGCTAAATTGTCCATGGTGAACAAACTTGCCGCAGCGTTAGGAAGGAGACCGGGAGCACTGTTCAAGGAAGATCTCGACAGGCTAATACCGGAATTAGGCAATAAGCCGCTCGACGGATTGTTGCTATGGGCAAAAAAGGAATTTGAATGCCCTGACAAGGATACGGCATTGAGCGTTTTGAAACAATATTTGGGAATAAAAGATGATTTTATGGGAATAGACAAACCCGATGTTTTAAGGCTGTTCAAGACAGGGATGATCCCATGGAGTAATACCACAAAAGAAGCTAAGCTCCACATGCTGCAGATGTTAGCGAAAGCCCTGGGTAAGAAGCCGAAGGATCTGACAACGCCGGATTTTTTAAAGAAAATACCGGAATTTAACGATAAGAATCTGGGATCACTTTTGATCTGGTCAAGGCACAGGTTTGAATGTTCCGGCCCGGTCGAAGCCTTGAAGGCATTAAAGAAGTATTTTGGTATAGAAGAGATGAAAACCAGGATCGACGAAACCAATGTGCTTGATCTCCATAAAGCGGGGCAGATATCCTGGGACAGGGCGACGAAGAAGGCAAAACTTTTTATGGTAAGGGAGTTGGCTAAGGCCCTGGAGAAGGCCCCCGGAGCCCTGACCACGGGAGATTTTCAAAAGAGGATCTCCGGATTTGGCAACAGGAGCCTTGCCGGGCTTCTCAGTTGGGCGAAAAAGGAATTCGGGGAGAAGGAACCGTCTCTGGCATTGAGGGCGCTTAAAGAATATTTGGGCATAAAGGACCTTCTCACGAGTGTTCCGGAGACTATTAGTGAAAAGGATGTACTGGCTCTTTTCAAGAGGGAGCGTTTGCCGTGGGTGAATACCACAAAGTCGGCAAAACTGTTCATGGTCAAAGAACTGGCCACTGCACTGAAAAAGGACCCCGGTGCTTTATTAACGTCCGATTTCAGGAAAAAACCGCAGGTCTTCGGGGGCAAGAGCTTAAGCGGAGTTCTGGAATGGGCGAAGAAGAGGTTCAGTTGCGCTGAAAAGCCGGCATTGAAAAAATTAAAGGAGTATCTGGGCATAGCGGTCAGGGAGAAGTATATTACAAGGGAAAATGTGCTGCAGTTAATCAAAAGTGGCGGAGTGAAGTGGTCCAAGACCACCCAAGACGCAATGGTCCATATTCTACAGCAACTCGGCAAGGCATTAAACAAGAAAGCCGGTGAACTGGTTGGAGCGGATTTCCGAAAGAAGATACCGGAGTTTAACAACAGGAATCTGCTGGGTCTTTATACCTGGGCAAAAAGGGAGTTCGGTGGCTTGGACAGCGATGAAACAGTAAGACGTCTTAAGGAGTATCTGGGCATCCCTGATATAGTCCCGCCGGAACCGACCCTTACGATATCATATGAAGATTGGGAAGCGGCAAAGGACATACTCCGGAACTATGAAGGAGCAGATGACCTTCCCGATTCCTTGGACAGGGTTCTGGAATCAAGGGTAAGCAAAGAGGACATAAATCTTCTCGCGGCGGACGCGCAGAGAGGGAACTCCGCGAGCTATTTTATCCTGTTAGGCATCGCAGAGAGGGTATACCGTTACTGGATGGGTGTGTTCGGTAGAAGATTGAACATTTCCGTAAACATACTAAGCAGAATGCCGTTCGATTACATGGACCTTCTGGATAAATGTATATTACGGTTCGATCCGCAGGGGAATTTTTTGGGGTATATAAATATAAGAATAAAAGGAGGTTTGTACGATTTTTATGAAAGGGAATTGCAGCTCAGGGCGATCGCAACGCTCGGTGAAGACGGGAGACTGGCCCCCAGGGAAGTGGATATTGACAGGATATCTCTAGAGAGATATGAGGACGAGGATGAGCCGTATGAGGGTTCCCTTCACGGTGTATTCGGGTTTCTCCGTGACAGGGGCGCAATAGGCCTTGACAAAGCTCTCACCGCGGATAAGATCGCCGAAGGGATGGGTCTTTCTTACTGGACCATCAGGGATGATCTGAGCAAACTCTATTATCATCTGCACCTTCTGGACAGGGATAAAAGAGAGGGAAGCGGTAAGCTCACTAAATATTACATTCCTGAATTCCTGGAAAATGCCGTTGATAACGTGCTCCCGATCCTCGCACGGTTCAAAGGCAAGGATCTTCATCCAAAGCCCATGCGCCTTCAGGAGGTCTACCGTAAAGAGATCGATCCCATACTTAAAAAGATGCCCGTTATTGAATTTTCGGTTCAAGACTGGGATAGGACAAAAGATATATTGAGCCAGTATAAAGAAGCGAAAAAACTGCCCGAATCCATGGATGACCTGCTGGACGTGGATATAGCCGGGAAAGATGTGGACAGTCTCGCCATGGACGCGCAGGCGGGTAACAGCGCGAGTTTATTTGTTCTTCTGGGCCTGGCGGGAAGGATGTGTTCTTACTTTACACGGGTATGGGGCGAGGACCTTGACATAGCGACTGCAGTATTGAACAAGATCCCGTATGATTACATGGCGGTAGTGGACATATGTTTAGCCACGTGGGCCCCGGATAGAGGGCCGTTCATGGTGTATCTGGATAAGAGCATAAAGTGGGGTTTGTATTATTTCTACATGTCAGAGTTTGAGCATAAATTGTATATGCCGCTTGATACAATGGGCAGGGTTATGCACAGGGAGACAGGGAGATACAGCGCGACAGCCGCGGGAAGGAAGAAAGCAAGAACAGAGGGACCGTCCGAACTTCCCGCGGATGGGTCATTGTACGGCGTGTTTACATATCTTTGCGATAACGGCATAACCGGTCCTGACGTGGCGTTTTCCGGGCAGGAAATAGCGGGCCTTATAGGACGTTCTCATGAGACCATAAAGTATGACCTAAGGGGGTTGTATTACCACCTGCATCTTATTGAGAGAAGTAAAGGCACTGGAAAAGACGCTGAATATTTCATCCCGGAGAGCGTGAGGAACAAAGCCAGTGAAATCCTGCCCATCCTTGCCCGGTTCAAGGGCAAAGACCGCCGACCGAAAGTTGCTCATCTCAAAAAAGTTTATCAGGAAGAAATAGAACCTATACTTGAACCCTCTTTGGTAGTTCTAAAAAATGACAAGGAGCCTAAATACATGGTAGGACTCAGCGTCATGAACGGTTTAGAACTTAATGAACAAGAAAGAACTAAGGTATCTGAAAGTCTGGAAAGATGGTTAAGATATGAAGGGTGGCCTAAGGCGGCACACCACGGGGATATAGAGTCTTATATCGGCTATTTAAAAGATAATGCAAGAGAAAGATTAGCCGATCTGTATTTTGTTCTATCCGAAGATGGAAAGGAAACTGAGGGATATGCTGATTTAGAGATAACGCCTTTTATCAGTATGATGGAGATAGCCCCGTGGAACAGGGTTAAACCCGCGGATGGGAAAAAATATATTGGTGTAGGCGCTGAATTAAGGGCGTTTGCGATAAGACGACTCATGGAAAAATATGGTGATCGTCTGTATGATGACAACCATGTCGGCAAGCTTATAGCCCTCGGGTTTAGAGAGCCTGCCGCATTAGATATATTCGATTATCGGGAAGAGATAGACAGGGGAACGGTTGAAAGATACTTAAGAGGTCAGGATATGAGGAGAGAGGAATTTATCAGGGAATATGGATTCAAGAAAACAGTCGATGAGAGGGAAGAGCCCCGTGTCGATGTTGACAGGGAAAAGAAAGGCGTCCAGGATTTTATAGACGCTGTCATCGTGCAGGTGGATGAAGCCAAAGCAAGAGGCGAGAAGATCATGGTCGGTATTGATACGACATGGATACCTGACACTCAAGTTTCTGCCATCCAGGGGCTTTTGAACAGGTTAAGCCATCTGTCCAGGAAGAAAGGTCTGGATAATTTGATAATAATAAGAAGTAAAGGTGAAAGACTGGCAGGGGTATTATTGAAAGAAAGAGATAAAAAGGGGATCCCTCTCTCAAATATTGTTATCCTTGGAGGCCAGAACGTGCTCGCTTCAAAAGCCTTTGATGAGTTAAGAAAATCGGATAAGGAAAAGAAAGGCGCGTTCTTCGCGGAAGTCGCGTTGCCTGAAAGTTTTCCGGAATATAGCTACATAAGGCTCCTTGATATGCTTACAATATCCCTGAAGCTTGCTTTCGGAGAACCGGTATCACTGGACAATCCCTTTATGGACATCAGTAAGCTGGGTGACAGGGTATTTAGATTCATTCCCAGGGCCGAGCCGCTTGAATTTGAAGAACTCAAGAAGATATACGAAGGCCAGCGGCAGGCCATAGTCGCCGCCTAATGGGGACGTTATCCCTGTGTGAGCAGGGGTACGAATATTTCAAAGGTGAAATGGTACAGGAGAGCGCCTATGAGGCATCCGATGATCGGACCGACAACAGGCACCCATGAATAGGCCCAGTCAGAGTCCCTCTTGCCGGGAATGGGCAGCAGAAAGTGCGCGATCCGCGGGGCCAGGTCGCGGGCCGGGTTGATGGCGTATCCGGTGGGGCCGCCCAGGGACAGGCCGATCGCAAATACCAGCATACCCACTAGATAAGGGGCAATGCCCTTGCCGAGGCTGTTGTGTATATCAAAGATCCCCAGTACGCCCAACACCAGCATGGCCGTGCCGATGATCTCGGTCAGCAGATTAAGTCCGTAGCTGCGGATAGCAGGCATGGTGCAGAAGGTCGAGAGCTTGCGGTCAGCGTCGTCGGTCACCTTCCAGTGCGGCATGTAGGCAAGCCAGACCAGGATCGCGCCGAGAAACGCGCCGAGAAACTGGCCGCTGATATAAGGTATTGCCTGCCGGACGCTGAGTTTGCCGATAGAGATAAAGCCGATAGTAACGGCCGGGTTTATATGGGCCCCGCTGACCCATCCGGCGACATAAACGGCCATGGCCACGGCAAGGCCCCAGCCAGTGCTGATAACGATCCACCCGGAATTTTCACCTTTACTTTTGCCGAGAAGGACATTGGCGACAACGCCGTCCCCCAGAAGGATCAATATCATCGTGCCCATGAGCTCGCCTACGAAATTATGCATTGTTTTTCTCCTTTTTAAGGCTTCTTGTAGCCACCAGATCGGCGCCGGTATCCAGGATATTTTTTATTATTATATCTCCGGCCTTAACAGGCGCCTTGGCCCGCGCGCCGAACGCGCGGTCCATTACCTTGAAACAGAGTTCTCTGGGGACGCTTTTGTCCGTCTTTACCGGGAGAAAGGGGACAGCGGCGCCTGATACACGCACGGTCGTGGTAACGATCCTTTCAGGATGGAAGATCTCCTTTTCCGCGTATTCCTCGCCCCTTTTACAGGTGTTACCTTCGACCTTGATTATCTTCTTCTTATCGTAAGTCACTTGCAGACCGCATCCAAGAGGACAGTTGGTGCAGATCAGGTCTTCTTTCATTTTTCCTCCCAGACAAAAGATACATCTATATATTGAGCATCCGCTGGTATCTCCTTGAGCGGTATCCGGAGCATTTCGCTCGGAAAGATCTTTTTGTGTTTCTTTTTGTGAAGTATCTTTTTTTCCGACTTTATCATCAGAGTGATGTCCTTAGCAGGAGTGATAGGCCTCAGGGACAGAATGGCCTCTTTTCCGGCTTCGACCCGGGAAGGGAGTACATATCTTACGAGGTTGCCGGTCTTTACCGGGAGTTCCCTGCCCTTTGTGATCTTATCCTGAATATAAAGCGCTGCCGCTTTTCCGCAGTATTCAGCTTCTTCAGAGACCCAGTCGGCCAGATCGTGGACTTGAAGGACGTTGCCGCAGGCGAAGACACCCGGCACCGAGGTCATGAGGTTCACGTCAACTATGGCTCCGCGGGTCACGGGGTCCAGTATCACTCCTGCCTTGAGCGAGAGCTCGTTCTCCGGTATAAGCCCTATGGAGAGCAGCAGGCAGTCACAGGTCAGGCTGAACTTATCTTCACTCGTCGGCTCAAGGTGCTTATCAATGGACGCGACATCCACGCCCTTTATACGCCAGTTGCCTTTGATGTTCGTGATCGTGTGGGAAAGATAAAGGGGGATCTTAAAGTCGTTCAGGCACTGCACTATGTTGCGGTTCAGTCCTCCCGGAAACGGCTGGACCTCGATGACCGCTTTTACATGCGCCCCCTCCCATGTCAGTCGCCTGGCCATGATCAATCCGATATCTCCCGACCCAAGGATCACTATTTCTTTGCCGGGTATGTGGCCGTGCATGTTGACCATCTTCTGGGCAAAACCCGCTGTCATGATGCCTGCCGGCCGGCTGCCGGGAATAGCTATATTCCCCCGGTTCCGTTCACGGCAGCCCATGGACAGGATAACGGCTTTGGCGCTGACCTCCATCAGTCCCTCTTCTTCCGAGAGGAGGACGACTGTTTTTTTGTCTCCATCAGCGATGATGTCGATCGCGCTCGTATTGACCAGCAGGTCTATATTACTTTTTCGGAAACGGTTTATATAGCGTTCCGCGTATTCGGGACCGGTCAGTTCCTCGTTGAATTGATGCAGTCCGAACCCGTTATGGATACACTGAAGAAGTATGCCTCCCGGGGAGTCCTCTCTATCGACCACAAGGATATCTTCTATCCCCGCGTTCTTAAGGGATAAAGCCGCTCCCAGGCCCGCTGGGCCGGCTCCGATGACCAGCGCTTGGACTTCCCGGGTCACTTGTTTTCTCCTTTCTTGAGCTGGAACGGTAAGATCTCGGATCCAGGGCCTTTCTTGGTGATCTTATCCAGGGGTATGCCTGTTTCTCTCTCTATGATCTTCATTATCCTTGAAGTGCAGAAGCCTCCCTGACAGCGGCCGGTCTCAGCCCTGGTCGCGAACTTTATGGCGTCCAGGGTCACGTGCCCCTTCCTGATCGCCGCGACGATCTCCGCCTCTGTGACATTTTCACAGCGGCAGACCAGATTAGAATATTCTTTATCGCTTTCAGCGATCTCTTCTAATTTTTTGTATTCCCTCCGTTCAACGAGTTTTCTGGCCCGGGGTATGGATCTTCTCTTCGGATCGAAATCAGGCTTTACCTCCATCTTGAGGCCTTCCTGAAGCAGCACATCACGGACCATTTCAGCGATGGCCGGTGACGCGGTAAGTCCGGGGGACTGTATGCCCGCGGCATTGATAAACCCATCCACCTTGGTTTTGCCGATAATAAAATCGTTTCCCGTGGCCACGGGCCTGATGCCCACAAAGGAGGTGATAATATCAGAGGTTCTGACGGAAGGGACCATCTTCTGGGCGTGCTCAAAGACTGTCTTCAAACCTGCGCGGGTGGTGCTGAAATCATTTTTCCTGTCAATATCAACGGCAGTCGGCCCCACCATGACAGGCCCCTCGACCGTTGGTATAACCAGCATTCCCTTGGATGTTTTCGTGGGGATAGGGAAGAGCACCCTTTTTACAAGGGTCCCGACCCTCCTGTCCAGGAGATATTCCTCTCCTTTTCGCGGCAGTATCTTGAAATCAGTAATGCCGACCGACGCAGCAATATCATCGGCGTAAAGGCCGGCCGCGTTTATTACAAAGCAGCATGAGAACCTGCTCTCTTTTTCCGTTTCGATCTCAAAGAACCGCCTTTTTTTCTTGCTGATAACAGTAACCTTTTCGCCCGTGAAGACCTCGACCCCGTTCCGCATCGCGTTCTCGATAAGCGCGAAACAGTATTCATAGGGACAGATTATGCCCGCGGTAGGGGCATGCAGGGAGCCCATGATATCAGGGCTCAGGTGGGGCTCCATCTCCATGGTGCGTTCGCGGCCCAGGAGTTCCAGGTACGGGACATGATTTTTCTTTCCCTGCTGGTAGAAGGACTGGAGTATGCGGACTTCCTCATCCGTAAAGGCGACCATCAGTTCACCCCTGCGTTCAAAAGGGAACTCCAGTTCCTCGTAGAGACGGTCAAAAGAGCGGCCGCCTTTTATGCAGAGGCTGGCCTTCAGCGTGCCGGGTTCTGCATGGAAACCGCTGTGGATGATGCCGGAGTTCGCCTTGCTGGTCCCGAAAGAGACGTCCGCCTCTTTATCAAGGACAGCGGTTTTCAGGCGGTACCGGGAGAGCTCTCTCGCGATGGCAGCGCCGACAACGCCGGCGCCTATTATGATAACATCGAATTTTGGTTTCATTTTCTATATCTTGACATTAAGCCGTATGACATTAAGCTATAATTAAAGTATAATTCTAAAAAAAGCGCTGTCAAAAAGAATTTACAGATTTTACGGAGGGATGCCATGAAAAAATACATACTCGCGCTGGACCAGGGGACGACAAGTTCCCGGGCGATCGTCTTTAACCACGAGGGGAACATCGTTTCCAGCCACCAGAAAGAATTCACCCAGATATTTCCCAGGCCCGGGTGGGTGGAGCATAATGCGGTGGAGATATGGGAAAGCCAGCTGTCCGTGGCGCGGAAGGCGCTGAAAAAGGCTTCCATAACTTCCGGGCAGATCTCTGGTATCGGCATTACAAATCAAAGAGAGACAGTGGTCCTCTGGGAAAGAGATACCGGAAAACCGGTGTGTAACGCCATAGTCTGGCAGTGCAGGAGGACGGCCGAGATCTGTAAAAAGCTCGCGGAACGTGGAATTGACCGGGTCATACAGAAAAAGACCGGCCTGATCCTGGACCCGTACTTTTCCGGCACCAAGATCAAATGGCTGCTGGAGAACATTCCCGGTCTGTATGAACGCGCGGAGAACGGCGAGATCTGTTTTGGCACGGTGGATTCCTGGCTTATCTTTAATCTTACGGGGGAGCATGTTACTGACGTGACCAATGCTTCCAGGACACTTCTTTTTAACATAAAGACCGGCAAGTGGGATAAAGAGCTTCTCGGTATTTTTGACATACCAGCCGCGATGCTGCCGGCCGTAAGGCCTTCAAGCGGACTGTTCGGTATAACGAAAAAGAGTATGTTCGGAAAAGAAATACCGATTTGCGGTGTTGCCGGGGATCAGCAGGCGGCGCTTTTCGGCCAGGCCTGTTTTAAGGTAGGCAGCGTGAAAAATACTTACGGAACGGGTTGTTTCATGCTTGTCAACACCGGCAAGAAGCCGGTTTTTTCCAAACACAGGCTTTTGACCACCGTTGCCTGGGATATAGGCGATGGTATGGAATACGCTCTGGAGGGCTCTGTTTTTATAGCCGGAGCGGTTGTCAAGTGGCTGCGCGATGAGCAAAAGATACTGAAGACCGCTGCCCATTCGGAAAAACTGGCGCTTTCTGTGCCTGATTCAGGGGGAGTTTATTTTGTGCCCGCTTTTGTGGGCCTTGGAGCGCCATACTGGGACCCAGATGCCCGTGGTATCATTGTAGGGATAACCAGGGGGACCACACCCGCGCATATAACACGGGCGGCTTTGGAGAGCATCGCATTCCAATCCTCCGATCTTTTTAAAGCGCTGGAGGAGGATGTGGGACATAAAATAAAATCACTTAAGGTTGACGGCGGCGCTTCCGTTAACTATTTCCTGATGCAGTTTCAGGCGGATATACTCGGGATCCCGGTCATCCGTTCCGCCATTCCCGAGACAACCGCGCTGGGCGCCGCGTATCTCGCGGGACTTCACACCGGCTACTGGAAAAGCAAAAAAGACATTGAAAAGAACTGGCGAATGGCAAAAAGTTTTCAGCCTGACCTTGATAGCGCGAAACGAAAAAAAATGATCAGCACCTGGAAAAGGGCCGTCAAGGCGGCCAGGCACTTTACGCAGCTTGAAAAGCATGGATAGCGCAGGCCGTCCGTTCTTCAGAGGGGAGTCACGATGCAACCGATAAAAAAGGATGACAAGACAGGTATACTGTACAGGAAATGGAAAGCTACAGATGAGAGGGCCGTCTTATTGCTGGTGCATGGCCTGGCCGCTCAAAGTGGAAGATGGGAATGCATGACGGACTTTTTTCTGGGGAAAAATGTTTCCTCTTACGCGATAGATCTCAAAGGATTCGGCGAGACACAAGGCCCGAGGGGTCATATAGATTCTTTCAGGACCTACTTTGAGGACATAAAACGCCTTTGCGAGATTATTTCAGAAGAAAGCCCGGGAAAAAAGATCTTTATTCTCGGTGAGAGCATGGGAGCTCTTATTTCATTTATCGCGGCGATAATGTATCCCGGACTTTTTGACGGCCTGGTATGTATTTCACCCGCCTTTATGAGCAGATTAAAATTTACCGTGCTGGATTACATCAAGATGCTCGCATCCCTTTTATACGATCCCGGAAAACAGTTTAATCTCCCGTTCACCTCGGAGATGTGCACCAGGGATCGCGGATACCAGGAAATGATCGACAGGGATCCCAGGGAGCACCGGACGGGCACATCAAAATTATTGTTTAATATCGGCATGGTCCAGATACGCTGCATGATTTTCCGGGGACGGATCCCAACAGGCGTATTGTTCCTTCTGGCGGGCGATGAGCTTCTGGTAAGCCCCAAAGCGAGCAGAAGCATCTTTAAAAGGCTCAAGACCCCGGACAAGATCATAATAGAATATCCTGAGATGCGCCACGCCCTGTCAATAGAACTGGGAAAAGAGAAGGTTTTTGAGGATATTTTGAGATGGGTGCAGAAAAGGATCTAAGGGATCATACAATGCCGTTATCAGGAGCCAGAACAGGGAACTTGAGTTTTGTACTCCTGTCGATCATACTTATCGCGGTCACGTTCTCTTTCTACGCCGGTTCCCTGACAAACGAGTTCGTCTGGGACGATAATATCTTTATAGTCCAAAACCCGTTCATACACGACTTTTCCCACTGCCGCGAAGTGTTGACCCGCAATGTGGCGCATTCGAGCGGCGCGAGGAACAATTTTTATAGACCGGTATATTCCCTGTTGAACATGTTCAATTACGTGACTGGCGGCGGGAAGCCTTTTGTTTTCCATCTTACCAATATATTTCTGCACGCGGCCTGTTCGGTGCTCGTTTTTTTTCTTATATTCCTGATATCGCGCAACGTGTTCATCGCGTTCGCCACCGCGCTTTTTTTCAGCGCTCATCCCGTCCAGACACAGGCCGTGACATACATAGCGGGCAGGGCAGACCCCTTGTATTCTGTTTTCGTCCTCTGTTCTATTATCTGTTTCATTGTTTACATGCGAAACAGGAGAAACATTTTACTGTATTTTGTCTCATTGATTTCTTTTGCGCTGGCCCTTTTGTCGAAAGAGGTCGCCCTGGTGACCCCTTTCCTGATCGCGCTTTATCTGTTTTCAGTTGCGGATGATACCGGGACGCGCGGAAAAGGGAAGTGGCTTTTAACTGTTCCTTTCTTTGTGGTCCTCGCCAGTTATCTGCTGACGCGTGCCACGGTCCTTGATTTTTCAAAGACCGCGTTTTCTACGCTTTCTTTACCTGCTCTGCCTTTTTATGTCAGAGCGCTCACGGCGTGCAAAGCGGTTTTTTTATATTTCAGGTTTCTGTTCTACCCTGTGGGCTTTCACATGGAAACGCACCTTGCTGGATCAGGGTCTATCATGGAAGTTCCCACCCTTATGGCGGTTATCGGCATAGTTCTCGTTTTGCTTCTCTTTATCCTTTTCTGGAAAAGGAGCAAGCTCAAGTTTTTCGGTCTGGCCTGGTTTTTTATCGGGCTCCTGCCGGTGCTTAACCTGTACCCAGTGAACGCTTTTATTGCCGTCCACTGGCTGTATCTGCCATGCGCGGGCTTGTTCTTTCTGGTGAATCTGGTCCTGTGGGATCTCCTGCAGAGCCGCAAAACAGGGGGGAGAAACAAAGTTTTTTTGTTCTTATTCATAACCCTTTCCGCGGGAGCGATACTCGGGACCTTAACATACCGGAAGAACATGGAATGGAAGGACGATGAAACACTGTATAAAAGCATATTGCCCTATTCACAGACACCACGTGTTTATATAAACCTCGGTAATATTTACGCTGGGAGAAACGAGTTCGACAAAGCCGTGCCTTGTTATTTGAAGGCCCTGAAAATAGCGCCGGGCCAGACCGAGGCATACGCGAATCTGGGTTATATCTATATTGAGATGGGCGAGCACGGCAAGGCGGAACAGGTGCTGTTAAAGGCAGTTGAGATAAGCCCAAAACACGCGAATTCCCATTTTAACCTGGGCGTGGCATATGCCAATATGGGAAGGAATGATAAGGCGCTTGAGGAGATAAATAAAGCCATTGAACTGAACCCGCAGCACGCGTCCGCGTTGAACGTCAAAGGCAAGATATACCTTCGCCTCGGGAAAAGGACGGAAGCGAAGGGCGCTTTTTCGCGGTCGTTACGCATAAAGCCGGACCAGCCTGAGATCCGGAATATGCTGGCAAGACTGAAGTGATAATAAAAGGGCATGGAAGATACTCAAAACCATAAAAAGATCAAGAAGATCGCCGGGCTCCTGAAAAGATGCAGCAGTATCTTTTTCATAACCGGCGCCGGGGTCTCCGCGGATTCGGGATTGCCGACCTACAGGGGAATAGGGGGGCTCTATAATGATAAGTTCACAGAGGACGGCATCCCCATAGAGATGGCCCTTGCCGGGGAGATGATAAAAGAGAGGCCCGAGGTTACCTGGAAGTATCTTTCCAGGATAGAAAAGAGATGCCGGGAAGCATCCTTCAATGCCGCGCACAGGACCATTGCCGAGATGGAAAGACATTTTAAAAGGGTATGGGTGCTGACCCAGAACATCGACGGGTTCCATCAGGCGGCGGGTTCACGCAATGTGATAGATATACACGGGAACATGCACAGGCTGGTCTGTGCGGCATGCGGATGGCACAGGACAGTCAACGATTACAGCGAGATAACCATCCCGCCCGTGTGCGAAAAATGCGGTAATACCGTCCGCCCCGATGTGGTCTTTTTCGGGGAGTTATTACCGATCGATAAAATGCAGCTTTTGAAAGACGAGCTCAGCAGGGGCTTTGATATATATTTTTCGATAGGGACAAGCAGCGTCTTCCCTTACATAAGCCGTCCGATGTTAGAGGCTGAATATATGAACCGTTCCACCGTTGAGATCAACCCTTCGGATACGATTATATCAGATATGGTGAACATAAAATTACCGCTGGGCGCGGCAGAAGCGATGGAAAGGATATGGAAGCAATACAGGCTTGACGAAAAATCGGTCATGAAATAAAATAGAACAGTTATTATCCAAAATATTGCGCGAGTGGCGGAACGGCAGACGCACCAGCTTGAGGGGCTGGCGGGAGCAATCCTGTGCGAGTTCAAATCTCGCCTCGCGCACCATTCCCAGATGTATTCACCGGAGGGTTAATTGTCCCTCAAAACCAGCGATCTTGAAAACTCTTTTCACGTCCGGATGCACATTGATCATCCAGGAATTATCAACGCCCGCTTTTCTGGAGGGCATCCAGCAGTTTGTTGATCCTGTGCACAAGCGGCCAGAATTTATCGGTTTTTCTCAGGGTGATCGGTCCTCGTCTTGCGCCGGTCACGGATTCATCGATCTCCCTTATTATCCTGTCAAAAGGACCGATTATCTGATGGGTTATGGCAGAGGCAAAGAACAGTATAATCAGGATAACCGCCGGCGTCGCGATGATCAGAATGGTGATCACTTTCCGGGCGGCGGGGAACAGGTTATAAGCGATAGTTTCAGGTATCCCGATCTGTTCCGCCGTGATCTCGAAAGTCAGATAGTAAATGGAGATCGCGGTAATGACCGTAGGCAGGAGAGCGGCTATAAAGACGAGCAGGAATATCGTCCTGTGCAGCTTGTTGGCGAATATCCGTTTTCTTCTATTTTTCACTTTGTCCATTATTATGCCTCACTTTCGTATTCTGGAACATTTTCAAACAGTGAATATGGCTGAAGGGTGGATTCCATCACGGTTTTCCATAGACGTCCTCGGGGATTGACATTGCGCCTTTTTTCAGCTGCCATGGGGGTGGGGACATGAATGACATGATGATTCCAGAAGCCCACGACCATATTTGTCCTTCCTGTCATACCCGCGTGGACCGCGTTCTGTCCCAGTATCAGGCAGTAGGAAGAGTCCATGGCGTTGGCGGGAACGCTTCTGAGAATATAGCTGGGGTTGATATATTTCACATTGACTTCCATGTTGCTCTCATGGAAGTGCTTGTCGATCTCAGTCTGCAGAAAGCGGCCTATATTATTGAGCCTGATGTTCCCAGAGGCGTCAGTTTCAACTTTAGAGGGATCCGTTTTCATTAAGTACTGACCGGCTCCTTCGGCGACAACGATCACCGCATGATGTTTTTTTTCAAGCCTTTTTTTCAGGACATCAAAGAATCCCCCCGGGCCATGCAGCCTGAAAGGCAATTCAGGGATAAGACAAAAATTAACGTTACTATTGGCAAGTGTGGCATAAGACGCGATAAACCCGGACCGCCGCCCCATGAGCTTTACAAGACCCACGCCGTTCGGCGCGCCTTTTGCTTCTTCATGCGCGACTTCGATCACCGATTTGGATTCCTCAATGGCTGTTTCGAAGCCGAAAGACTTTTCCAGATAGTTGATATCGTTATCTATGGTCTTCGGGACGGCTATTATGGAAATATCCAAGCCCTTTTGTTTAATGTAACGCGCTATCTCGGAGGCCCCGTGCATGGTGCCGTCCCCGCCGACCGCAAAGAGTATTTTTATGTCTTTTTCGACAAGTGTGCCTGCTATTTCCTCAACAGGAACAGGGCCCCTCGACGATGACAGAATGGTTCCTCCTCTTTGATGTATCCCATCAACACTGTCGGGTGTTAAGTGGAACGGTTCAAACTTCGGATTTTTCGCCAGCCCCTCGTATCCATATCTGAAACCAAGGATCCTGGTAACGCCGTACCGCGCGGACAGCTCGACCACGATCGAACGTATCACGTCATTGAGCCCGGGACAGAGCCCGCCGCAGGTCACAATACCGCAGGCAATTTTTTCCGGGTCAAAATGTATTTTTTTTCTCGGCCCGGCTAATTCGAAGAAGACCAGGCCCGCATTAGACGATAAGGCGTTTATGATTTCATTCCTATGGACTTTATGGATAACGCATTCATCCTCCGACATGAAAGTAGATTCTTTTTTTGCCGCAAGCGGAGATACTTTATCGCATGGCCCGAGCGTATCAACGGGTATGATCCTTGTTTTCATGAACCCTCCAGCAATGATCAGAGAACCTTAGAATTTCAGATAGACATGCAAAAACAACGCAGTTTCGTCGCTTCCTTGGCGATCTCAAACTTTGTTTTAACGATCTTTATATTCAGCTCAACATCCTCACGCCCTGTCTTTTTATAGTGCAGAAAAAAGTTCTCGACCCTGGATAAGAGCTGGACCATCAAGTCATGCAGTATTCCGCCTTCTTCCGGCACGGGGTCAATGGCTTTACCGTACTCGTTTTTCAGAATACTGATCCTTTCCAGCGCGGGTTGATAGTCCATGAAGCTGTTGTTGAACTCGTCGAATATTTCTTGCAGATGTTCCGTTACCTGGGCGGAAATGTCAAGCTGGTACAGCAGATCCCCCTTACCCGCCTGGCCCAAGGCACAGGTGACGGTAACAGCGGTTATTACTAGAGAAATAAGGATCTTTTTCATGATAGAAAGTCTTTATTACCAAGTATATCCCTAAAAACGGAAAATCCCAAAAAAATAAAGTTCAAATATTGATCAGAATCTCCCGCGCAGATCGTTTTCAAACCGATCCGCCAGTAGAATGCCTATGACCCTTTGTAGGGATATTCTCTTAATATTTTCAGTATGCTATCGGCAGCTTTCGGCATTTCAGCTTTGTTCTCCAGCAATATTTCTTCCGCCGATAAACTTCTTCCGTAAAGCTCTTCATCGCCCTTCCAGTGCTGGGTGATGACCTCTCCTTCCAGCTTGACACCGGCAAATAGACCACGGCTCCTGGAATAAGAAAGAATGCCGCTCAGTTTTACATCCGTTGATGCCTCGGCATTCCTGCCGACAGGCCCGGCCGAAACAGCGGCATCAACGCCCAGCTTGAATTTTCCCTGTAATATACCGTTTATGCCTTCTCTTCCCATAAAAAGCAGCACTATATCCGTTGCCTGTCCGCCTATCTGCCAGCCGATGCTTCCTCCGGCTAAAGTAAAAATAGCTGGACTTGACCATTTGCCGCTTCTTTCGTTCCGGACCATGATTATACCCTGCCCGTATTTACCGCCTATCCCTATACCGGCTGATATGGTTGAAGGGAATATGGCGATAGCGGAACACCTTTGCAGGAGGTCGTCGGGTATGCTCTGGTCCGGCATTTCCTGGACTTCGGTCAAAACATCACCGCAGTTTTCTACCAGTCTTATCCATTTGTTCCTGTCGGCATATGTTTTGTTCTCCTCGGCATGCGCGTTATTGATGATGGTGGTAAAAATGAGAGCGGCTGAACAGAGAATACAGACTAGACTTTTGCATATTTTCATATTGCCTCCTTTTTTCCAGTAAATTATAGCATAATAAGTAGAGGTTTCCAAAAGCAATCTATCGGTAGGGGTCTGATGAGAAATTTCATCCTTTGTGCTATGGGGAGGCCTGATACTGATCTTGAGAGATGCTGGTAGCCCCAAGGGGATTCGAACCCCTGCCGCCAGAATGAGAATCTGGTGTCCTGGACCGGGCTAGACGATGGGGCCACCTGATGATATCCAACTATTTTGGTAGAAATGTTAGCATAGCCACAGGTGTTTGTCAACTAAACGTTGAACCGGATGTACACGATATCGCCGTCCTGCATTATATATTCCTTCCCTTCAAGCCTGAATTTTCCGGCGCTTTTTACCTCTCTTTCACTTCCAAGTTCTTTTATGTCGCTAAAAGAGAAAATATCAGCGCGGATGAAACCCCTTTCAAGGTCAGAGTGTATCTTACCGGCAGCGGTTATGGCATTTGTGCCCTGTTTGATCGTCCATGCGTGGACCTCATTTTCGCCCGCGGTAAAGAAAGTGATAAGCCCCAGGGTCTCATACGCTTTAAGGATGAAAGACATGATGGATAGTTCTTTTATGCCAAGGTCTTCGATAAAAGTGGCCCTGTCTCCTTCATCAAGCCGGCGTATTTCCATCTCTATTTCCGCGCACATGGCCATGCAATCGGGGAATTCTTTAAGGATCTTATCCGTTTCTCCGGGTTTCAGGTCATCTTCAGATATGTTAAAAACCGTCAAGTATGGTTTAAGGGTAAGGAACTGAAAAGACCGCACGGCCTTTTCTTCCATTTCAGTGAGTTCAGCTTCTGAAGCCGGCCGTTCCGCTTCGAGTTTTTCCATCACTTTTTCCAGCGCGGCAAGCTCTATTTTATCTTCTTCCTGCTTGTCCGAGTGTTTTTGGATAGACACTTTAAGCTTTTCTATTCTTTTTTCCGCGACGGACATATCGGCCACCAATAATCCCGTTTTGACCTGTTCAAGGTCCCTTGCGGGGTCTATGCTCCCCAGCGGATGGATGACATTTTCGTTCCGGAACGCCCTTATCACATAGATGAGAGCCTCTGTTTCGCGGGCCGCGGCTATTATCTTCGGGTCGGAAGAATCATTGATACTGCCCGGGATGTCTACGAATTCTATATCCGCGTAAACGATCTTTTTAGGATCATAGAGTTTCGAAAGCCAATCCACCCGTTCGTCCGGCACTTTTACCATGGCGATATTGGCCTCGATCTTCCCGTATGTTCCGACCCCCTTATCAGAACCAGTTAACGCGTCAAACACGGTCGTTTTTCCGGATTGTTCCAGGCCGACTATGGCAAGTTTCATGTGTAAGGACCTCCTTAATGAAAGATAGATCAATGATATCACAAGTATTACCGTGATTCAATTTTTATCAAAAAATATGATATAATTGTATCATGGGATCGTTCGAGAACTACTGAATACCGGAAAGAAAGTCATAACATGCGAAAGATCGTTTTGATAACTATCGGGGTCATTGAGATACTGATCGGAACAGTCACTTTGATCGGCTGTTTTGCCGTTCAGACATGGGGTCTTCCCGGGGTTTCCGTAAAACCTGAAAATGTTTATATTTTTGTTATGGCTAGCGCGGGTGTCTCATTCATTCTGGGGATCGGTATCCTCCTTGGCAGAGAATGGGCGCGGAAATTCTTGATAATTTTTTCCGGATACATCGTCCTTACTAAGCTTCTTATTTTTTCCGGACTGTTATCATTTACCGGACAGATAATGATAATGGTCCCGGTCCGGATAAAGGACCTGATATCGCTTATCTACCATGCGCTCCTTATAATCATACTGGCCTGTATCAGACAAAAAGCGAGACAGGTACCAGATGAATAGCATGCTTCTTCGCCGTATCTTAAGGGAGCTGGAACATCACGCGCCTTTTACTATTCTGGGGGCTGTATCAGGAATAGTTGTCATGCTGCTTCTGCGCGATTTACCGTCCAAAGACGCATATACCCTTTTCTACATATTTCATCCCCTCCATGTTCTCTTGAGCGCGCTGGTCACTGCTTCAATGTACAGTTTTTACAAGAAATGCGGGCCGGGGCAAGGCAGATGTTCGATCCTGCCCCTTTTAATGATCGGTTACGCGGGATCAATAGGTATCGCGACCTTGAGCGATTCGATCATACCATATTTAGGAGAGGCCCTCCTCAAAATGCCGCACAGGGAAATGCATATAGGGTTCATAGAGAGATGGTGGCTGATCAACCCGCTCGCGCTCATAGGGGTCGGCATCGCGTACTACAGGCCTTCGACAAAATTTCCTCATGCAGGACATGTCTTTATAAGCACATGGGCGTCATTATTCCACATAATGATGGCAAAAGGAAACGGCCTGGAATGGTTCACTTCCTTGGCGATCCTGCTGTTCCTGTTCCTGTCCGTATGGGTGCCGTGCTGCGTAAGCGATATCGTCTTCCCGCTCTTATTTATCCGAAATGGAGATCCGGGGACAGAGGAAGGTCATGCTGCTTGTAAAAAGAAAGGTTGTCTGTCAGAGAAACTATAGTCAACTGGCTTTCAGATAAACCTTAACATGTCCCTGTTGGCTTTACTAATCTACCAACCTCCAGATTTTTTCATTCTTAATTTGACTTATACATAATAGTAAGGTATATTAACAAATAGTAAATTTATCTTTAAAAAAGTTAGATGTAATCCAGTTTTTCGAAAAACTGGATTTTTACCCTCGCGGAACCCTGTGATAAAAGGAGCCGCGGACTTCAGTTTGCCGGGCTTTACATTATTGAACCAGAAAAAAGGGAGTTACCAGCTTTTGTAAAGTATCTCCTGATTTTTAACAAGTGGAGGGAGCATGAAGAAAGAGCAGAAAGAAACCCAGTTTTTCAAGATCAGGCCGGAAACAGACAGAGAACAGACGATCCTTGATGTTTTCTCTCAACTGAAAAAAGGAGAGGATCTATTTAAAGGAGTGGCAAGGGGACCAGATCTCACGGGTGATTTCGTCAATGACTATCTGGGGATTTGTGTCAAAAAAGGCCTACTGAAAACGTCCGGTTCTGGGGATGAAAGAATATTTGAGATCGACAAGGAATATACAAAGGTCCTTGGCATCGGGTTCAGGGGAAAACAATGTTTCCTGACAGTAATGGATTTTGGGGGAAAGGTCGTGGAAAAGGAGAACATACAGATCGATCTTCTTCTGTCCGGAAGGGGAAAAAACAAGGATATTTCTGGAATAGTCCGGGAAATAGCCGGACGGACCAGGTTTAAGAAGGGCGGTCTCGCCTGCGCGGGCATCGCTGTTCCGGAAGAGATAATCGAGATCAATCCCAAGAGTGTAAGTATTTTCGCGAAAGGGATCAGTGATATTTTCGGGTGCAGGATCTATGTGACCACAGCCGCGACAGCCGCTGGATATGGAGACAGGGATTTTGATCCAAGGGTCAGGGGAGAAGATATCCTGTACATGTATTCTGATGTGGGGACCGGTGTGGTGCTTAAAAAGGAATTGATCTTTGAAGCGGATGAGTACAGCGACGAGAAATACGGCGCGTATCTGCGGCCATGGAACCAATTCAGCATTGTCAGCACTACAAAGAACATGGTCTCGAGGGGGGTCGGGACAGATATCGTTGAGATGGTAAAAGGCGATATTGACGGCATAACCCTGGGCGTGGTCTTAAAGGCCGCCGAACTCAAGGACGAACTGGCGGAGGATCTCGTGAAAAGGTCAGGGCTGGCCCTGGGCGTAAGGGTGGCCTATCTGATAAACATGTTTAATGTGAAGTTCATAGTTTTTGGAGGGGAGGTAGAAAAAGCGGAAGCATGTTTTATTCAATATGTAAGGGAAAGTATGGATAAATTTCTTTCAAGGGAGATGTTGAATGATCTGGAAGTTATCCCGGGTGTTCTGGGAGAAGAATCATCTTCCATCGGAGCGGCGCTGTTGTGCCGCCGGGAAATATTCATGGAGGTGTGATCGTGTATACGGAAAAGAACAAGGAGAGAAAGTGCAAGATGTGTGGCAAGCCGTTTGTGCCAAACAAATACAGGCCTAATCAGGAGGTGTGCTCCAGCCTGGAATGCCAGTACCAGAGACAGCTCATGAATATGAAAAAATGGCGAGTGAGTAACCCCAATTATTTCAAGTACAAGGAGTCGCAGGACAGGTCCTGGAAGCAGACCTGCCGGGAGAGGTCCCTGGAGTGGCGGCGTAAACACAAGGAATACCTTCAGCTTTACCGGGAGGCCAACAAGGAGAGACACCGTGTTTACATGCGTGATTATATGAGGAAGTACCGCCAGGCAAAGAAGGAAAAAGAGGGGAAAAAAGAACATTCCGAAAATCAGACCTAGCTTCTGGCTTTTGTGACATGGCGGATCTATTACGGCGACCACGCAAAGGAAAAGGTATAACGTGTTCAGATGCCCCCTGAGATTAATAAGAGGTATATTGATAATTTCCGTTTTGACGGCTTTCTCTTTTTATGACGGATATTATCTTTTCGCGGATAAAAAAACAAACGAAAAGAGCCTGGCCGATATCCTGGATGAAACGAGGCAGCAGATCAAAATAGTGGAATTTTTGAACGAGGCCAATAAGCGCCTGGGAGAAGGCGATTATGGCGAGGCTCAAAAATACGCGGAAATGATACTGGAGATCAATCCTCTGAACAGGCAGGCGAAGAACATACTGGTACAGATAAAGAAACTGAAAAGAAAGGAAGGAAGAGCGGTCAGGGACGAAGCGCATAAAAGGATCAAAGAGAGGAGCAGGATATACAAGGATAACCTGATAGATGTCCTGGAAGAGACCAGGCTCAAGATAAAGATCGTGGAGATACTGAACGATGCGTATAAATACATCGAAGAAAACGAATATTCCAGGGCAAAAAAGGCCGTGGACGAGATCCTGAAGATTGAACCTTCGAACAGGGAAGCCGGTCAGATATTATCGCGGATAAATAAACTGCGGCGAGAAGAAGAGAGAGCGGCGAGGGAAGAAGCGCGTAGGGCGGATAAGGCGGCGAGGGAGGCGGAAGTCGCGGCGAGAAAAGCGACGGAAGATAAGGCTATGGGAGAGCGGGAAGAAGCACGGAGACTGGCTGAAGCAAAGCGCGAAGCAGTCAGGGAGAGCTTGATAGATGTCCTGAAGAAGGCAAGGAGTCGGATCGCGATAGTAGAGCTTTTGAACGAGGCCAATAGATATCTGGAGCAAGGTGATTATGCCGGGGCCGGGGAAGTTGTAGATGGGATACTGAAGATCGACCCTTCAAATAAAGAGGTGCTGCGGATAGCGTCAAGGATAGACGAATTAAAAAGGGAAGAGGAGAGGGCGGCGCGGGAAGAAACCCAGAGGTCGGCCAGGGCAAAGCGCGAGACAGAGCGCGCGGCCAGGAGGAAGGAGGCGGAAGCGGCGAGGGAGGAGGCACGGAAGGAAGCGGAGATCAAGCGCCAGGCGGAACTCGCGGAAAAGAGGAAAGCGGAAGCGGAGGCGGAAGCGGCAAGGGAGGAGGCGCGGAAGGAAGCGGAGATCAAACGCCAGGCGGAACTCGCGGAAAAGAGGAAAGCGGAAGCGGAGGCGGAAGCGGCAA
>CAYSJU010000014.1:0-10271 GCA_964431495.1 uncultured Planctomycetia bacterium | reverse complement strand
GGGAGGAGGCGCGGAAGGAAGCAGAGATCAAACGCCAGACGGAATTCGTGGAAAAGAGGAAAACGGAAGCGGAGGCAAGATCCGAAAGGACAAGGAGGAAGGCCGGCAGGCATATCGCCGAATCCATGAAGTTATTAGAGAAAGGGAATTTCAGCGACGCCAGAGGGACAGCGCTCAAGGCGCAGAGGATCGATCGGATGAACCCGGCGATCCCGGGCCTGATCGCGAAGATCGATAAGGAGGAAATACTCTATAACAGGGAACAGGAGGAAATAGCCAGGCAGAAGAGGATCAGAAAAGCTGAAAAAGAAGCAGAAGAGGACCCGTATAGAGAGAACAAAGGGAGCAGGACATGGATAGAGTGGTTGCAGGATAAATGGGGAAGAAAAAAATTTAAACTTGGAAAAATACAGACCGATCGTGTCTATCCCATAGATGAATGCGTACACATAGCTTTAGCCAGAAGCCCGCGCATAACCGTATCAGATAAACAGATAACACTGGCCGAGATAAGGCTCTGGGAGGCCTACAGGGACCTCCTGCCCGAGTTTAGCGTCACCCATGAGATGACGACGGGGCAGATAGGAGCTGACGGACTTTCAAGGCATTACCGCGGGTACAAATACCAGCTCGAGACGAAATACGTCGCTTTTGACGGGATGGAAAAATGGTTTACAATGCGCCAGGCCAAGACGAATATGGAGATCGTAAAACTTGAAAAGAAAAAAGTGGTGAACGAGGTGGTGGAAGACACCAAAGAGGCATATTATAACCTTGATAAAACGACCAAGGCCCTGGACATGCAGCACAAATGGAAGGAAAAGATCAACAATTATTATGAGGTGACCGATAAATCTTTCCAGGAGGAACTTGTCTCGCGGGTGGAATACCTCAAGGTCAAGGCACAGAATCTACAGGCGAATTTTCACTATCTTTCTGCCGGGGAAGATATCAGGCTGGCGGAAATGGTACTCTTTCAGGCCATGAACATGGAGCCGGAGGAGAGCATCAAAATAAAACCAGTTGAACGTCCCGCGGAGACATTGACGCTCGGGCTGGAGAATTGCTATGACCTGGCACTTGCCAATAATCCCGAGTTCAGGATCAAGGCGACAGTTATCGAATATTATAATATGGAACGTAAAATGCAAAGGGCAAAAGCATGGCCCAGGGTAGAATTTCACGGGTCTTTTGGACAGTCGTATGAGAATTACGAACCGCTGAGCATTCAGGCCGATTACGAGCAGCCCAATGACCATTCCGGTCCGGTCCGCTCCGGCAGGGGGTTGGAGCCGCAGTGGTTCGCGGGGGTCAAGGGGAGTATCCCGCTATGGGGAAATACTTTTGAATATAACTACGTAAGGGAAAAATGGGCGCCGACGGTGTCCGCTTTTCGCGGGACCGAATCTGCCACAAGCTACTTTACCTATAACTTTCTGGATAATGTGGAATATTTTTCGAGTGTTCAGGAAGCCAAAGTAGGACATCAAAGGGCCGAATATGAATATAACAAGGCAAAGCAGGACCTTATCGTGGAGGTCAAGGAGCAGTATTTCCAATACAGAAAAGCCATACTTCAGATGGACATCGCCGAAGCCCAGGTGGAGCATCAGCAGACGTATGTTGACGTGCTGACAGAGAACCAGCGGTACGGGGTCGTAGAGATCTCAAAGGTCATCGAGGAGATCGCAAAACTGGCGGAACACGAATATGGCATAATTTCCTCGGTAGCGGAGTATTACATTTCTATCAGCGGCCTTAATAAGGCGATAGGCGTACCGGATTATTTCAGGCCGGGGTATGAGAACACGGAATTTGATGAATGGGAGAAAGCAAGGGAAGATAAAGCCGATAAGGACGTTAAAAATGGATCCGGCAAGAAAGAGAAAGAGGTCAAAGAAGGGACGCCATAAAAAGACCAATAAAAACAAAGCAGTATATTGTGGAGGGAAATCATGATGAATGATCAGAATAAAAAACCCGACGTTGATAAAAAAAGATTTAAAAAACCTGACTTCGGGAAAATAATGGCGGTGTTCAAAAAGATCAAGATCGCGAAGATCATGGAAAAGGCAAAAAGCATCAAGATCGACAGGATCAAGCGCATCGTGACCATTGAAAGGGTGAAGAAGAACTACGTATGGATAGCGCTCGGGGTGTTGATCTTGACACTGTTCCTGGCGAGAACCGTCAAGCATATCAGGGATATCGGGTGGAGGCACGCGAAGGATAAAAGAGAGATGGTGGAGTTTCTGGAGACCATTCCTGTGAAAGTATATAAAGTAAAAAGGATGGATTTCAAGGACATGCTTCCGGTTATGGGAAGGATAGAGGGGTTCAGGGAAATAGACCTGAGGTTCGAGACCAGCGGCATACTTGAAAGTTTCAACTTTGAAGAAGGGGAGCGTATCCTGGAAGGGGATATTATCGCCAGCCTCAATCAGAAAGACGCGCTTCTTAAATTAAAATACGCGGCACTGGAGATGGAGAAAGCCAAAAAGCTTTATGAATTAGGCGGCCATGACAAGGTGGTCTATGAACAGAAAAAACTTGAATATGAATCCGCCAAACGCGATCTTGAAAAAACGAATATCTACTCCCCTGGTGACGGATACCTTGGCAGCAAGGAGAAGAGCGCGGGCGCGTATGTGACTTCCCAGGATAAAGTCGGCACTTTTGTGGACTACAGCGAGGTATACGCCACATTCGATGTTATTGAAGAAGATTCCCCGAAGATGGAGCTTGGCCAGAATGTCGAGATATTCCTGGACGCTTATCCGGGAGACACGTACACGGGGACAGTGGACATGATCTCCCCTATGATAGAAGGAAGGACGCGCACCCAGAAGGTCAAGATAGAGCTTGATAACGAGGAAAACCTTTTAAAACCCGGGATGTTCTCCCGGGCGGTCATAAACACTTATGAAAAGAAGGACGCGCTGATAATACCGAGCGCGTCTTTCAAGAAAAAGGAGCAGCAGTACTTTGTGTATGTCGTTCACAGGGAAGAAGGAGAAGGAGCGGAAGGAGAGCCGGGGGAAGGCGCGGGCGATCAGGGCATAGTAGAGGAGAGAGCCGTTGAGATAGAGTATCTTACTCATGACATGGCGGAAATAGGAAAGGGCCTTGAAGAAGGAGAACTGGTAATACGGGAACTTCACCAGGAATACAAGGATAAAGATAAAGTAGAAATAACCGAAGTACAGGAAACGATATTCTAAAGTAAGGCAAGAAACAACAATATAAGATTTCAGTCATCAGCTGTCAGCCTTCAGCTCATAGCGTTATTCGACAAGCTGATGACTGAAGACTGAAAGCTGAAAGCTAAACTATGGGACTGTCTGATTTCTCAATACGAAAACCAGTGACAACGGTCATGATATTTGTCGGGGTCGCCCTTTTCGGGATCATTTCCCTGGTGAAGCTTCCCCAGGAGTTATTCCCTCCTATCGAGTATCCCCAGTTGACGGTGTTCACTGCGTACGCTAATGCCGCTCCGGAGGAGATAGAGACGCTGTTGACCAGGCCTGTTGAGGAAGCTGTCGGTATGGTAAGCGGTCTGAGAGGTATCCGGTCGGTATCAAGAGAGGGGATCTCTCTTGTGTTCGCGGAATTCGGGTGGGACCAGGATATGGACTTCGCGTCTCTCAGGGTAAGGGAGAAGGTCGACCTCATGAAGGCCCGGTTGCCCAGGGACGCATCCGAACCCCTGGTCGTGCCTTTTAACCCTTTTGAGATGCCGATCATGAGGATCAGCATAACGGGTAAAAGGAACCCGGTCCAGCTCAGAAAACTCGCAACTGACGTAATAAAGGAAGAACTGGAGAAGATCGACGGCGTGGCTTCCGCTTCGGTCGAAGGAGGACTGGAGAGGGAGATATTAGTGGAGATCGACCAGGGCAAGCTGCATGCGTATGGCATCCCCATTTTAGATGTCTCGGACGCTATAACGGACTCCAACCTCAATTATCCGGCGGGAACCATCAAAGAGAGTTTTTATGAGTATCTTATAAGGACACTGGGAGAGTTTGAGGAAGTCGGCGAGATAAGGGATGTTGTGGTAAAAACCGGGACAGAAAGGGAGGAAGAAGTCCTTCCTTTTGATGAAAAAATGAAGCGAAGGGATATCAGCCGTAAACCAAGATATGTCTCGATAAAGGATGTAGCGGAAGTAAAAGACACGTTCAAGGAACGAAGCAGCTTTTCCAGATATAACGGGGAAGAGAACGTGTCTATTTCGGTGCAGAAACAGGCCCAGACCAACACGGTAAAGGTCATTGACCTGATAAAGGGGGCTTTCAACGAGATCAAGAAGAGGCTGCCGCCGGACGTAAAGCTCGAGATCATATACGACCAGTCGGCTTTTATCCGTGACGCGATAAACGGGGTCCGTGACGCCGCTCTCCAGGGCGGGATCCTCGCTTTTATCGTTTTACTTGTTTTTTTGAGAAATTTCAAAGCTTCGGCCATAGTCACGTTAAGCATTCCGATCTCTATTATGGTCGTTTTTACCCTTATGTATTTCGGCGGGCTTTCGATAAATATGATGTCCCTCGGCGGGCTGGCGCTTGGTGTCGGCATGCTCGTGGATAACGCCATTGTCGTCATCGAGAACATATTCCGGCATAGAGAGATGGGCGAGTCTCCTGAAAAGTCCGCCAGTGAAGGAGCCGAGGAAGTATCTAACGCTATCACGGCGTCCACGTTGACAACAATAGCGGTTTTCCTGCCCATGATATTTGTCGTAGGCATAGCGGGACAGTTGTTCAAGGAACTGGCTTTTACGGTCACATTTTCTTTGATCGGTTCGCTCTGGGTGGCATTGACCCTCATACCTCTTTTAAGCTGTAAGCTTGGCGGAGGCGAGGAGGCGGCAAAAGGGGCCAAAGCTTTTGCGGGAGGGGAATTATGGCAGAAAGTTCTGGTAAAGTATGAGGAATTCCTCAGAAAATTCATTATTAACAGGAAGACGGGGCTTTTGTCTGTTTTAGGGATTTTCGTGGCCAGCCTGTTCCTCTTTAATTTTCTCGAAAGGGAGCTTATGCCCAAGACGGACCAGGGAGAGTTTCTGGTAAAAGTCGATATGCCGGTGGGAACAAGGGTAGAGGAAACGAACAGGATAACAGTGATGCTGGAAAACAAGCTCAGGCAGGATCCCAATATGGAATCCGTTAGTTCGGTTGTCGGAGCGACAAGGGGAGAGACCGCGAAAGACGTCATAAAGAGGATGGGGTCTCATCAGGCCCAGATAATCGCCTCCCTCAAGGAAAAGAGGAGGGTAAAAACGATAGATATTGTCCAGGAGTTTCAGGAGAAGTTCGCCTCGAAAGAGTACCAGCCCGCGAAAATAGAGATATTGATGCAGCAAGGGGTGATGGCCGGAACGTTCGGCGGCGGCGGGAAACCCATAACAATGGAGATCAAGGGAGAGAAGCTCGAGGTAATGGAAAATATCGCTAAAGAGATCAAAGAAGGCCTTAGAAAGATAAAGGGGATTTTTGGCGTAGAAGACGATATTCCGGAAGCTTCTCTTGAAGTGAGGATGCACATAGATAAAGACAAAGCCTCATTGTATAACCTTTCGGTCGTAGATCTGGCCAGGGTCACGCAGATCATTTTGAGGGGGTATATCCCGTCACAGTTCAAGGAAAAAGGCAAAGAGGTGGACATAAGAGTGAGATTGAGAGAACAGGACAGGGATACTTATGAGAAGTTGTATCATCTCAGGGTAAGCAGTCCCACCCGCGGCATGTTGCCTCTCGGAACAATCGTTTCCTTTGAAAGGGGAGTAGGGCCCAGTGAGATAAGGCGTATAAGCCAGGAAAGGACAATAACGATCTCCGCCAATATAGCCGGAAGGAAAATGTCGGATATAAACCGTGACGTGGAGAAGATGTTGAAAGGGATAGAGGTAGAGAGCGGTTACCGCCTGAGGCTCGCCGGTGAATCCGAAGAGATGAAGAAGTCCTTTAACAGCTTGAGGTTTGCCCTGATACTTTCTATCATCATGGTCTACATGATCATGGCCGCGCAGTTCGAATCCCTGACCCAGCCGCTCATAATTCTTTTTACGGTACCATTGTCACTGATAGGCGTTCTTATCGCCTTGTTCGCGACCAAGACGTCCGTGAGCGTGATAGCCCTTCTGGGGGTGATAATGTTAGGCGGTATCGTAGTAAACAACGGTATAGTCATGGTAGATTACACGAATATTCTGATGAAAAAGGGCAAAGGTGTCATGGAAGCCGTTGTGGAGGCATGCCGGGCACGTCTCCGCCCGATCATAATGACCGCGCTTACCACGGTTCTGGGCCTCCTGCCTATGGCGCTAGCCGTCGGAAGAGGGTCTGAGCTCAGGACCCCCCTGGCGATAAGCGTTATGGGAGGGTTGCTTGTATCCACATTCCTTACCCTTGTGGTTATACCCTCTATTTTTGTGCTCGAAGATGATATACGAAAAAGGATAGTGCGCCTTTTCCGCAAGTAGCGGACGCTGAAACATGAGCTTATCACGATTTTCCATAAAAAGACCCATAAGCACGTTGATGATATTTTCAGCTCTATGTTTAATAGGGGTGATATCGCTGACGAGGCTGGCGGTGGAATTGTATCCCAATATAGCCTTCGGACAGATAAGCATAATTATCTACATAAGAGGCGGCATCCCGCCTACCGAGGTCGAAGCGATGGTCACCAAGCCCATCGAAGAGGCGGTAAGCACCGTATCCCATCTTGAAAGGATCCTGTCTATTTCAAAAGAAGGTGAAGCAACGGTCGTTCTCAGCTTTGAACAGGGCATAAACATGCAGCTGGCTGCCATGGAGGTCAGGGAAAAATTCGCCAAGGTCAAGGAAAAGATGCCGAAAGAGGCCGAGAAACCGATCATCGCGCAGTTTTCCCAAACGGATGTCCCCATTGTCATTCTGGCGATCACAAGCCGTAAACGCACCCAGGAAGAACTGAGAAGAATGGTGGACGAAGACTTAAAGGAAAAAATAAAGAGGATAAGAGGAGTCGCGAATGTCGAAGTAGGGGGTGGGAGAGAACGCAAGATAATAGTCGAGGCGGATAAAAACGCTCTTTACCGTTACGTTGTTTCCATAAACCAGCTGATAAGCGCGCTTGGCGCGAGTAACCTTAATCTTCTCACGGGAGAGATCGAGAGGGATAAGGATAAATTATTGATCCGGGCGATCGGACAGTTTGATGAAGTGGATGATATAAAGGAGACCGTGGTGGTTTCCCGTCCCGATGGCTCGGTCGTAAGGGTAAGGGATGTCGCGGATATAAAAGATTCCTTTATGGAAGCCAAGACGTATTCAAGGATAAACATAAAACCCGTCGTTTCTTTATATGTGCAGAAGGAGTCAAAAGCCAACACGATCCAGGTCGCTAAGGATATTCTGGAAGAGGTGGATGATATAAGGAAGTCATTGCCCGAGGATATAGATGTTATCGTGACAAAGAACCAGGCGGAGTTCATAAAGACATCAATATCAAATCTTCGCAATTCCCTGCTTCGCGGGGCCGTCATGATCATATTCATCCTCATGCTGTTCCTCAGAAAATTCAAACGCGGTTTTATTTTTATCATTCTGGCAGGGCTGGTCGCTGCTGTCTTTGTGCCGAATTTTATCCTTTATATTCTTCTCGTGGGATTAATAATGTTTCTGGTCTTCGCCGTAAAATACAGGCCCATCCTTATCGTAGCCGTGTCCATACCCATCTCCCTTATCATAACCCTCGGGTTAATGGATATGTGCAACATTTTTATCCCGGCAATAATGGAGCTGTCGATAAATTTTATTACGCTTTTCGGGCTGGCGCTCGGGGTGGGTATGCTGGTAGACAATTCCATAGTCGTTTTTGAGAACATAATAACAAAAAGCGAACAGGGAATGGAGCGCATAGAAGCCGCGATAGAAGGAAGCAGCGAGATGAATGTCGTTATTTTCGCTTCAACTTTGACCACGGTCATAGTCTTTCTACCCATGCTTTTTGTGAGTAAATCCATGAGCCTGCTTTATGGCGGCGTGGCATGGACCGTTACATTTTCACTTTTTATATCCCTTTTTGTGGCGCTTATGATAGTGCCCCTTATGTGTTCACGGATGAAGATCATGGAGGCAGGCGGGGAATCCCAGGAGGTCAAGAAAGGGTTTCTTATGCCGTTTTACACATTACAGAGGGACAGCCTGTTATTCGTTTTAAGGAAAAGATTTCTCATGATAGCGATCGCCCTGGCATTGTTCCTCGGCTCCGTGTTCTTATACGGAAAGATGGGAAAGGAATATCTCGGCGCCACCGAGCAGAACAGGTTCACGATATTCATTGAGCTTCCCACAGGCGCTAAACTGGACGCCAGCGATGAGGCCGTAAGAAAGGTGGAAAGCTTCTTGAAGGAGATCCCGGAAGTAGAGGATTTTACCTCACGCGTGGAAGCATGGTCAAGCAAGATATATGTCAATCTTGTCGGGCTCGCGCAGCGTAAAAGGTCAGTAAACGAAGTGATCGAGACCCTGAGGCCCAAGGTGGCTAGATTGCAGCCCGCGTTCATATATTTCGAGGAAGAACAGGAAGTCGGGACCAAGGAAATACTGCTTAACATTTTTGGCTATAACTATGACGTGTTGCGTGAGATCGCGATCGCCATTACAACAAGGATGGGGCAGATACCGTATTTTACGGATACGAAAATAAGGATGCGCAGCGGCCGGCCGGAGCTGTGGATAAGGGTCGATAAAAAGAAAACCGCGGACTTCGGCATGTCGACAAAAGAAGTGGCCGATATCCTCCACGCGAAAGTCAGGGGGGTAAGGGCGACGCTTTTCCACACAAAGGCAAGCGAGGTCGAGACAATAGTGCGTATGCAGGAAAAGGACAGGCGGACGATCAAGGATATCCACACCCTGACCGTAGCCAGGGTGGGTGACGACAGGGTGGGGATGGACCAGCTTACGGATTTCGAGTATGGCCTGGGCCCCAGTGAGATCTGGCGGAAGAACAGAGCGAGGATGATCCAGGTCAGCGCTAACATCGGCGGCATCCCTTTAGGGAAAGCCGTGAAGCTGTTGGAAGACCAGCTTTCGGATCTAAAACTGCCCGAGGACTATTATTACGAAATAGGGGGAGATTATCCTATGCTGGAAAAGACCCAGCGGGAGTTTATGCTTACGATCGTGGTGATACTGATACTCATATACCTGGTCCTGGCGTCGATATTTGAGTCATACCGGCAGCCATTCATTATAATGGTCACTGTCCTGCTGGCGACAATTGGCGCTATAAGCGCTCTCTACCTTACTGACACGTCAATAGGGATGGGAGCTTTGATAGGAATGATGATGCTGGCCGGCATAGTTGTCAACAACGGCATAATACTTGTGGACCACGCGAATACTCTAAAGAAGAGCCAAAAAAATGTTTTCAGGATAGTTATCCATGCCTCCAGAGACAGATTAAGGCCGGTTTTGATGACTACCGCTACTACTGTTTTTGGGCTGGTACCCATGGCCCTGGACAGAAGCGAGGGCGCGAACCTGTGGAATCCTCTCGCGATAACCGTGATCGGGGGCTTAGTATTCGCAACGCCGCTGACCCTTGCCATGGTCCCGGCCATATACTCTATTTTTGAGCAGTTCGGACAGATAACAAGGGAAGCTTTGAGTTTAGAGAATTGGAAAAAAGGGTTGTCAAAAGTCACCGGCATTGTGGAAGTGATAAAAAAGCGTTTTGTCCGCAAATAAGTATACCGCATATCAAGTTTTTCCAGCTTTGCACATATTTTTCCATAAGTAAAAACTTTTAAGATATTATCCTTCCCAGGGACGGAAGCTTTGCTCCAGCGGCAAAGCCTGCTCAGAAAAAATCGGTCAACCCAGCCATTTTTTGTCGGAAACCATCGCAAATGTCGGGGACCAGGCTTGACCGATTTTCTATGCCCCGTACAGAACAATATCTTAAAAGTTCTTGCTTGAAAAATTTTGGAAACTCCACATTTGTATGATTCTTTTCAGCCCACTTCAACAGCCTTTTACACCATTTGCTATAATAATGCGGTTTTTTTGCGTAATTACTTTACTATACATGAGTTGTGAGATCTGATTTTTGGTGTAAATGGTATAAAAAAGCAGGTAGAACTGAATTAATAAATGACCGGGTTGATCGATTTCCAGAGAAAAATCATAGCATTTCCAAGCTTATGTTAAACATAAAAAAGTAAGAAAAATGCGATTGTGGCCTTATATATAATATGGTATACTTTAACTACC
>CAYSJU010000013.1:0-49859 GCA_964431495.1 uncultured Planctomycetia bacterium | reverse complement strand
GGTATATACCTCCTCGAGGGCCTTGTGGGCGCAGTTACCGAACGTAAGGTGCTGATTCCTTTTTGCCGGAAGCATAAGGACGTTGTCATAGAGGAACTTCCTCCTGCAGACTATGTAATTGTTGAGACTCGTCGGGTTCAAGGTGATATTGGAAACAATATCCTTCAATATCTCCCGAGTGTCTTTAAACGGGTCTTCTTCCGGGACTTTTCTTAGAAATCCCGCCAGAAAATCTTCCTCATCAGGCGGTGATCCGGATTCAGGCTCGATCCCTAAACGGCTCAAGAACGGGCTCACGATGACTTTTTCCGCCGGGGTAGCCGTGTATATAAGATGGGATTTAGCGCGTGTTGAAGCCACGTAAAAGAGGCGCAGTTCATCGTAAAGGTCCAGCAGTTTTATCTTCGCTTTCTCTTCCACCCGCTCTTTGCTTTTATAGATATCCGGTGGAAGCGGTATTACGTCGGGTTTCCTCCTGATAGGCCAGCTTTTCTGCTGGAGACAAAAAGGAAGAAAAACAGTGTAGAACTCCCGGCCCTTTGACTTATGGGCCGTATAAATGCGCACCCCGTCCTGGCTGAGTGTGGCCAGTTCACCCCGAACCGGCATTCCATGCATATCCCGCAGATCCAGCTCTTCGGTGAAAGCGTCAAGCCCCTTGGCGGGGTCGGCAAGATCGGACTGTTTCACCATATTTATAAAAGAGACCAGCGCCCTGAGATCCCGCATACGCAGGACCTTGTCGTGTTCATACCTTTTCAGTATAAACCTGTACAGGCCGGTGTCCGCTACATACCCCATCAGCATATCATGAACTGGCTTACTGCTGGCGTCGGTAAGCAACCCCTCCACCGCCCACGCCGCTTTATGAAGGGCGTGAGGATCTTCAAGTGCTATGTCGCGCAGAATATCCAGCCGTTCGGATTCTTCCATCGACGGGGGGATACACTGCCCGTTTTCGTCTTTTCCGAAATGGGCAAAATGTTCCTGGAACTGCTGGAAAAGGCTGAAAAACTCCTGATCCTCAACGCCAGCTTTTTTAGCCGCGCGTTTCTTTCCATTGACAAAGCCTATGAATTTCAGGATATCCGAGTGCGAAATGCCCATATAATCAGAGGTGAGTACTTTGTAAAGACAGAGGGATTTTTTTTCATTGTTCTCGATATCAACGCTGGCGAGCCTGAGGACATCCAGCATCTGCCGCACCCTCTTTTCGCCGCGTATGTCCTCCTCCCCGTCCGTGGCATAAGGAATGCCCGCCTGCAGAAAAGCATCTATGACCTTAAGTATCTGCCCGCGTTTTCGCACGAGCACCGCGATATTGTTGAACGGCTTTTTCCTTTCCTCTTTTGAAAGAGACTCCTCCTTCTTTATGAGTTCGGCCTGGCGCCTTATTTCTTTTACCATAAAGCCGAGCTCTTCCTCTTCGGTCAGGAACTCCAGGAACCGTATATCACTGTTATCGTAATCGCTGCAGGCTTTGAGCGTTTTTTCGGCTATACGCTCCTTCCCGGGAAGCTGGGCGATAATCCGGCCTGAAAGCTCGATTATATCCGGAGTGGAACGGTAATTGTTCTTAAGCGCTATCGTCTTTAATGAAGGCAGTCTTTCCCTTAAAACGCGGAAATTCGACAAAGTGGCTCCCTGAAACCTGTAAATGGACTGATCGTCATCTCCCACGCAGCAGATGTTCGGGGAATCAGGATCAAGTATAGCGAATAAAAGTCCCAGCTGGGCGCCGTTGGTATCCTGATATTCATCTACCATTATGTATCTGTACTGCTTCCGGAACGCGTTCCGCAGTTCCTTATCCTTCCCGAGCGCGTCCAGGGCTATAAGTATCATGTCGTCAAAATCTATGCGCCCTCTTTCATCAAAAAGAAGGCTTGAGTCAGCGTCTTTCAGCTTTTCATAGTTTTCGTATATAAGTGCGAGTGCTTTTAAGCGCGGTATATGTTTTTCTTCGATATTGACCCCGTCAGGCTTAATATCCTTCAGGCTTTTTTTGAACTCGCCTGGTGAGATCCCGTCATTTTTAAGCTCACTGACCCTTTTTTCTATTTCCCCGCGGTGGATATAAGGCGCGCCGAACGGCCTCAGTGGCTCGACCCCTTTCACATTATCAAGAATGTGTTCAACGGCCCTTACCTTGTCTACCTCCCTGATCTCTATCTTGTCCTTGACATAGTTGATAGCTTCTTCTGATTCAAGAACTATGGAATTGGCAAAACTGTGAAAAGTCTCGACTTCGACATTATAGCCTTCCTGCCCGACGATCCCGGCCAGCCGCTGCCTCATCTCTCTTGCTGCGGCGTTCGTAAAGGTAAGGATAAGAAGATCCTCCGGGGCGACCTTTTTTTTCTTGAGTATATTAGCGGCCCTTACGGACAAAAGCTGTGTTTTTCCGGTGCCGGGACCGGCCAGCACCAGGACAGGTCCGTCAATCAGATCCACGGCCTCTCTCTGCTCTTTGTTTAATATGTTGTAATGTTGTTGAAAATTCTCCATTTTGTCGGAGGAGCCGATAAAGTTTAATTAGGGATTTTCAATTTTTGGATATCTGGAATACTGCGTTCAGCGCGAACAGGTTTGGCATGAATTTTATGATCCTGTATTCCGTCAGAAAAATACTTTTTTCAATATTTATCTTCTGTTCGCGGCAAAAACCCCAGAAATCTTTTATGCTTAAAAAATGGAGGTTGGGGGTATCATACCAGTTGTATGGAAGGGATGGGGTGATCGGGACATGTCCGCTGAAAAAGATCTGGAACCGCGCTTTTATATGGCAAAAATTAGGGAACCCGATTATCACTTCATTCCCTATCCGTAAGGCCTCGCGGATCGCTTCCTTTGGCCTGTGGACCTGCTGCATGGTCTGGTTGAATATGACATAATCGAAGAGTTTATCCGGATATTCCTTAAGGCCGGAATCTATGTCTTCATGCGACACGCTAAGCCCTTTTTCCACGCAGGCGTAGATGGCTTTCTCGCTTATCTCCACGCCACTGCCATTCACTTGCTTGTTCTCCACCAGGTATTCCAGAAGATCCCCGGTGCCGCATCCCATGTCAAGCACCCTGGACCCCGTCGCGATCATATCCCCTATGATCGTGTGGTCAAACCTCAGTTCTTCCTTCGTCTTTATCATCATTTACTTTCCCGCCGCCTTTTTGAACGTCTTCTGCAGGAAATGCTTTATGAGCTTTGTCTCTTCGTCAAATTCAAGTAGAAACGCATCATGCCCGTGATTGGAGCTTATCTCACAGTACGTGACATCGATCCCGTTCATTTTCAGGGCCCTGACGATGTCCTTTGACTGCGATGGGGGATAAAGCCAGTCCGAGCTGAAAGCGATGACCAGGAACCGCGCTTTCAGGTCCTTGAAGACATGGGCCAGCTTCTTGTCTTTTTGCAGGTCAAAATAATCCATGGCCTTGGTCATGTAAAGATATGAGTTGGCGTCAAATCGCTTTACAAAATTGTCTCCTCTGTAGCGGAGATACCCCTCCACTTCAAATTCGGTGGAAAATTCATATCCTAACTTCTTTTTTTTCAACATACGTCCGAATTTCTGGTTCATGGACTCATCGCTCATATACGTTACATGTCCTACCATCCTGGCAACGGCCAGGCCTCTCACCGGGTGTTCACTGTTATAGTAATCCCCGCCGTTCCACGCCGGATCAGCCATAATGGCCTGTCGGCCCACTTCGTCAAAGGCGATCTGCTGAGCTGAATGTTTATGCGCAGTCGCGATTGGAATACATGAGATAACATTTTCCGAATAATCCAATGTCATCTGCAGTGCCTGCATACCGCCCATTGAGCCCCCGCAGATCGACAGGAGTTTTTCTATTCCAAAAAAGTCAATGAGTTTTTTCTGCGCATTGGCCATGTCCCTGATGGAAACGATGGGAAAACTGAGACCATAAGGCTTTCCCGTATCGGGATTTATGGAATTGGGGCCGCTTGACCCCTTGCATCCACCTATAACGTTTGAACATATGACAAAATATTTATCCGTGTCAAAAGCCTTTCCCGGGCCTATCATAGGGTCCCACCAGCCGGGTTTCTTTGCTTCTGAGTGGTACCCCGAGGCATGGGCGTCGCCTGAAAGAGCGTGACATATCAAAACGGCGTTCGTCTTTTCCTTGTTCAGTTCCCCGTATGTCTCGTAGGCTATTTTTAATTCGGGAAGTTTTACCCCGCTCTCAAGGATGAACTTTTCGTCCTCGGGCATCTTATAATACTTTGTCACAACGTGTTCTTTTCTTGGGTTCATCGTTCTTTTGCGTCGCTAAACAGCCAGGTGCTGAGATATCTCTCGCCTGAATCCGGAAGAATGACGACGATATTTTTCCCTGTGTTTTCCTCTCTTGATGCCGCTTTAACCGCCACGGCTACCGCAGCACCGGCAGATATCCCCACAAGCATTCCTTCCTCCTTCGCCAGTCTGCGGCAAAATTCGCCGGCCTCTTTATCCGATACGGCTATTATCTCATCTAACAAATCCTTTTTCAAGACCTTTGGGATAAAACCAGCCCCTATGCCCTGTATCTTATGCGGCCCGGGTTCTCCGCCGGACAGAACTGCCGAGCCTGCGGGTTCCACTCCGATCAGTTTGATCCCGTGATGCCTACTCTTCAGGGCTTCGCCTACACCGGTTATGGTCCCTCCCGTTCCTATGCCAGCTATAAATATATCGATCTGGCCGTCAGTATCCTCCAATAATTCCCGCGCCGTGGTCTTTCTGTGTATCTCCGGATTGGCCTGGTTCTCGAACTGTTGCGGCATAAATGAGCCGGGTGTGTTCCTTGCCAGTTCTTCCGCCTTTTCAACCGCTCCCTTCATCCCTCTTTCTCCGGAAGTAAGGACCACCTCCGCGCCTAATATTTCTAAAAGCTTTCTCCTTTCCACGCTCATCGTATCCGGCATGGTCAGAATAAGCTTGTAGCCCTTAGCCGCGCACACAAACGCAAGCGCTATACCGGTATTACCGCTTGTAGGCTCAATGATAACGGAGTCTTCCGTAATCTTACCTTTCCTCTCCGCGTCTTCTATCATTGCCAGTCCCACGCGGTCTTTCACGCTTGATAAAGGATTGAAAGACTCTACCTTTCCTAGAATATTGCCCGGCAAGCCTTTATCTATCTTCGCAAGCCTCACAAGCGGAGTATTTCCGATAGTCTTAGTAAGATCATCGTAGATCTTCATGTAATAATCCCTCAACTGGGGCTACTTAACCCTTGAAAGCGCCTGGCCCAGATCCTTGATCAGGTCGTCCACATTTTCTATCCCGACCGACAACCGGATAAAATCCTCGGTAACACCGGCTGCCTCCTTCTCCTCTTTAGTCAGCTGCTGGTGTGTTGTAGATGCCGGATGGATGGCAAGGCTCTTGGCATCCCCGATGTTAGCGAGGTGGCTGAAAAGTTCAAGGGAGTTTATAAATGTCCTCCCGGTTTCCAGCCCTCCTTTTATCCCGAAACCGACGAGACCCGAATACCAGCCGTTCCTGAAATATTTGGCCGCAATATCATGCTGAGGATGATCCTCCAGCCCGGGATAATTGACCCAGGCGACTTTTTTGTGTTTTTTGAGAAACCGCGCTATCTCCATCGCGTTTTCACTGTGTCTCGGCATCCTGAGATGAAGCGTCTCAAGGCCGAGCAGGAACAAAAATGCGTTGAACGGGCTCATGCATGGCCCCATATCGCGCAGCAAACTCACACGGGCCTTCACGGCAAAGGGGATGTTCCCCGAACCCGGAACATCCCCGAAACTCTCCACGAACTTTACCCCGTGATAACTGGGGTCAGGCTCTGTCATGTGCGGAAACTTCCCGTTCGCCCAGTTGAATTTTCCGGAATCGACGATAACCCCGCCGATAGATGTCCCGAACCCTCCTATATATTTCGTGGTGGAATGCACCACGATATCCGCTCCATATTCGATCGGATTGACCAGAAAAGGCGTTCCAACGGTATTATCCACTACAAGCGGAAGATTGTTTTCATGGGCTATTTCCGCGACTTTTTCGAAATCAACGGTATCCAGTCTTGGATTCCCGATGGTCTCCGCGTACAGGGCTTTTGTATTGGGGGTGATAGCTTTCCGGTAATTTTCCGGGTCCGTGGAATCCACAAAGACAAAATTAATTCCAAGTTTGCTCAAAGTGTACTGAAACAGGGTATAAGTGCCGCCATACAGGCTGCTCGAAGTTATTATATCCCCTCCCTCCGGAGCGAGGTTCAGTATCGTCAAAGTGATGGCCGCCTGGCCCGATGCCGTGGCCACACCGGCTGCTCCTCCCTCAAGCGCGGCTACCCGTTTTTCCAGGACATCGTTCGTGGGATTCATTAAGCGCGTGTATATGTTCCCGAACTCTTTTAAGGCAAAAAGGTCCGCCGCGTGTTGAGTATCCTTAAAGACATAAGAAGTTGTCTGGTAAATGGGCACAGCGCGCGATCCTGTAGCCGGGTCGGGAACATACCCCGCGTGTATACCCAGTGTTTCAGGGTTCCATTTTTGCTTGTTCATGACCTTCCCCCATTTTTTTCAATAAAATCAAACCAGTATTCCTTATCATCGAGACTTGGAACGCGAATCGATTCGACCTCTGTGTTCCTGCCAAAAATATACCCGGATCCATAAAGGTTCCGGAACCAGTACATTGCCTCTTTCCAGAAATAATATGTCAGATATTCCCATAAAGGAGGGGATACTTTTCTTACCTCATACGTGACATAATCATGATTCACCATTACCCTTATATAATGAAGGTACCCGCCTTCCGATTCAGGTATCTCTGTAAGCATGCCACCCCCGCCTGTTACTATGTAATCCACTCCATCAAAATTTTCATGCTTGAACATGTGCTTGTGCCCCGCAAAGACCATATCTACATCATACTTAGCGCATAATTTTCGGAATTTATACGCCCAGGGGCTGTTGTCCATGTTGTACCATTCCTGCTGATAGGGGTCAAAAGGAGACTTGTGCATGGCTATGAATATGTGGTCATACTCCTGAGCCTTTTTAAGCTGCTCCTCGAGCCATTTGAACTGGGCGTTCGAGAGTTCCCCTCCCTCGTTATCCAGTATAATAAAAAAAGAATTGCGGTCCGCGAAAGTGAATTCTTTCTCGCCGCAATACTCATCAAAGAGCTCTCTATCATCATGATTACCTATGGCGGCTATTACAGGCCATTTTATAAGCTTCTGCATTTTTTTGTAGGCCCTGAAATGTGATTCTTCACCGTCAAGGGTCACATCGCCGACGCTGAGGACAAAATCTATAGGGACCTTCCGGAACCTGTCCTCCCGGTTCATGTGCCATATCTCTTTAAGCGTTGCCGAGTCGTTAAAGATCAGCCCGGAATGATTGTCCCCGAAAACTATGAAAGAAAAATAAGCGCCCTTGTTCCCCTCGAGTGTTGCTATATTGGCCTGGTTGTTGTCGTTCTTTCCCGCGCCATGCATGAACCAAAAAGGGAACAGTGGAAGAAATGAATATACGACCGCCAGCGCGAACAGAAGCAGAAATAGCCGCATCCACTTGATCTTTTTTAAGAACATTAAAACCTCCTTTAATTCCGACCTGCGCTATCTTAAATCCACTATTTCACCGCCGGGCACGTGGCCATCAGGAAATCAGCATATCGGGTTCTCGTCCGATGCCCTGATATCCCGCCTTCTGATACACCATGCCCCATGCTCATTGCGCCATGCCATTGGTTATCTGCTGATACTAACTATCTCATACCTTATGTCTCCCGCGGGAACATTCGCCTGGACCTCGTCCCCCACTCTATGCCCCAAAAGGGCTTTTCCCACCGGAGAGGTAATTGATATTTTGTTCAGATCGAAGTCGGACTCTTCTTCTGAGACGAGCATGTAATCAAATTCCTCGTTCGCATCAAGGTCCTTGACCCTTACTGTAGCCCCCAAAAGGGCCTCATCTTTTGAGATAGCGGATTCGTCTATCAGCTGGGCCCGGCTCAGGATGTTCTCTATCTCCGCGATCCTCTTCTCGTTCATGGCCTGGGCCTCCTTGGCCGCATCGTATTCAGCATTTTCGCTTAGATCACCCTGCGCCCTTGCTTCGGCCAGGTCTTCCGCGATCTGTCTCCTCTTTGGCCCTTTGAGCGCTACAAGATCTTTCTGCATTGAATTATATCCTTCACGGGTCAACATAATACGGCCCTCACCCATTTTGTCTCCTTTCGCTCAATCCTCCGGGACCCCCCATTCCATAAGCTTTCCATCCTTGTCAAAAACGAGATGCACCTCGTCCTTTGTAAAAAAATCCGAAGTGCCCGGCTTATAGACCCAGTCGTTTGTTCCCGTAACCTCGTCATACACAACTATAGAAGGTGCGCCAAGGCGTTTCCTGACGCTTGAGGCGGCATCCCCGGATCCAAGAGTTCCCGCTTCGAGAGCCGCTTTCGCCTTGTTGTAGTTTTCGGTCTCCTGCGCAAACCCTTTCACCATTTCTTTTCGGTCTTTGCTGAAGTTTATAAGGGCTTTTATCCCGTGTTTTGATTTCACGTATTTCTTCTTTTTTTCCCCTGCCCCTGCCTGAAAATCGGTAGCCAAGGAAAATGTGATCAAAAAACAGATCAAGACACGTAATGATGCTTTCATCGTTCCGATACCCCTCATCACCATGTTAATCACTGTTCTTGCTTTTGGCCTTGCTTTCCAAAAGCGCCTTTTCCAGAACAGTCCTTAACTTATTTACCTCTGGCCGTGACAGTATAAAATGCGCCCTGAGTTTTTTTTCTATGGCCTGAAACTCAAAAATATCGTCCTTCTTGATATAACGGATATTTATCTTCATCTCCGGCTACACCTCCATGTCAACATCACTAAAATCGTAAGAACCTCCCCATATTTTTATGCTCTTGCCGTTCACTATCGCGTCCGAAACGGTCTTGCGGGCGTTTTTAAGTATTCTCTCGAATGTCTGGCGTGAAATATGCATGAGCACAGCGGCTTCGGCATGCAGCCTGGATTGATAATCGGCCAGCCGTAGCGCCTCGAATTCCTCCATCCTGAGCACCACGTTGCCCGGTTTTCCGCGTCTCCCCCTGGGGCTGAACTTGAAACTCTCCGGTTTTTTTCGGACTATTCGCCTTTTTTTTGATCTCCCGTTTACCATGAGCGTCCTGATCCCTCAACATGGACTTAGTCCAGCCGTTTTACCAGCCCGGCGGTCCGTCTCCCGCATTCTTTGCACTGTTTTTTGACGCGCGCGTCCGGAGACCCTATTGAGACCGGACCGTAATGATCACCCTGCGAGTTGCCCTGGACTATCATGCCATGTATGAGCATTGCGTTCAGGATATCGTTTATCGTTGTTTCATTTCCTCCACCGATATTGGCAGCGGAGGAAAAGGCCGCCCCCACCTTTCCTTCCATCTGTCCGTGAAAGGCGACTGATCCATCCAGGAGCTCTTTCACCGGCCCGGCCATGGAACCATAATAGGTTGGCGAACCTATTATCAGCCCATCGTATTCAAGGGCCTTTTTAGCGGGGAAATCCTCCACCTTTACAATATCCACTTCCACCCCTGGTTCGCTTCCAGCGCCTTCAGCGACCAGGCGCGCCATCTTCTCGGTGTTTCCCGTTCTGGAATAATAGATTATTGCAAGTTTTTTCATCATGCACTCCTTTTTCGAAATATAAAGATTATTCATTATACGCTAAATTAAATCTCCACGCAAGAATCAATCAATTTTACGGATTCCGCTGAAGGCTATCCCGCACATGATGCGGGACCGACTTTTCCGGGGATAAACACGATCTCTTCAGGTTCCGTTTTCATTTTAAGCTTACTACATGCTTTCCACGGCCCTTAACGTCGCGGTCACTTTGCCGAAGGGTATCCATAACACGCCATAGATCGGATATCTCTTTTTGCTGGCGCCAAAATACATGTATCCCCTGCCTTTCTTCACGTGCTTTCCGTCCAGAACAGCATAGGGACGGACGCGAAAAGCCGGGGAAGGACCAAGGCCGGGCAGCTTGACAACGTCAAGACTTTCTATTTTTCCGTACAAATCATAGTTCTTCTCGTTCAAATTGACCGTGATATTTATTCTATCGTTCAGGCTTACCGGCAAACTCATGAAATAACACATCGCGCTCACGGGATCCTGGACGTTATCCTTTATCTCACAGTATTTAACCGACCCGTCGGTCAGGTTTGTGTAGGTGGCCTTCCTCCCCTCATAGTCGTATTCCACGATGACATGTTTCCTGTAATTTCCCTCTCTGCGGTCAGCTTCATACCTGCGGCTCAGCATTTCAGTGGCAGAAATATACGACGTATAGATATCCTCGACCCTGTATATCTTTGAAAGAAACTTGTTCGATTCCGTCCTTAGCAGGACAGGATACACATCATCTCCCCTGTATTCTTTAATGTCGCCAATCTCGGCAGTGATCTTTCCCACGGGTATACCGTTCCAGGCGATCGCGTAAGTGAACCTTTTTCCCGTGAAAAAAATCGGGGTTTTTGACATGGTTTTAACGGACTTTTTCCGTGATATGTCTTTCTCGCGGTTAAACGATCTGATTTTCCCAGTGCTTGCGCACCCGCACAAGATGACCGATGATATGATAATTAAAATCTGTAATTTTCGCATGACATGGTATACTATAGGGGTCGCGTCTAGACATTAGACATCCCCATAACATTAATCGTATGAAAATGTCTAATGTCTAGACGCGACCCCATTATATCATGGAAAATCTGCTTAAACTAATAAAATCCAGAAGAAGCGTCCGGGAGTTCACGGGCCAACAAATAGACAGAAAGCACCTTGAATTGTGCGTGGAAGCCGCCCGTTACGCGCCATCCGCCTGCAACTCCCAGCCCTGGGAATTCATCATAATCGATGATCCACAGAAAATGAGATCAATATCTGACCGTGTATTTTCCGGACCCTACAGCATGAACATTTTTGCCAGAAAAGCGGCGGCCTTAATAGCTATCGTGTCCGAAAGACAAAAATTAGCCCCATGGCTTGGTGGAATAGTAAGAAACACTGATTTCAGGCTCATTGACATCGGCATAGCCTGCGAACACCTCGTACTTCAAGCGACTGAACTGGGAATAGGAACCTGTATCCTTGGCTGGTTCAATGAGAAAGAGCTGAAAAGATCACTTTCAATCCAGTCTTCCAGGAAGATCGATCTGCTAATAGCGTTAGGGTCCCCAGCGGAGACCGAACATAAAGAAAGAAGACTCAAAGACAAAAAAAGAGTGGCTCCTTCGTTCTGAAAGCAACCACTCTTTTTTTGTCTTTAACTGTTCCCTATTCGCCTTCTTCAGGATACCAGAACGTGGCAACCTTCCAAAGTCCGCCCACAACTCTGGCAATACCGCGACCAACGTCATCAGTGGTGTCTTTATTGCAGTCAGGATATGCCGGCGTGCCTTTCGTATGCGTCTCATCGATGCAATCCGGGACCTCGACACCACCATAGAGCATGTCATCCAGCCCATCGGAAAGATTTTCCAAGGGTTTATTTGTTGATGCAAAGGCGTTTACATAAGATAATAATAATAATATCAAAATGACGCACACTATCTTCTTCATCTTACCCCCCTTTGATATCTGTCTGGAGTATATCTGACATAGCGTGAGTTGTCAAGCCAAATACGGATATATCCCGCAGAAACGGCTTCCTTTATATGATCCCCGCAAACGCAAGAGCGGCTATTGTCTTGGCGTCCTGGATCTTTCCGTTCCTGAAGAGTTCGATGGCTTCACTTTTTTTGACAAGCCGCACCCTTATGAGCTCGTCGGCATCCCTTTCGGAACGTCCCTTTGAAACACAATCCGCCTTAAATACATGTATGATCTCGTCACAAAACCCCGGAGACGTATATATCTTGCCTATCCTTTTAACGTTCCGCACGAGATAGCCTGTTTCCTCAGTTATCTCGCGTTTGGCGCAGGCATAAGGCGTTTCACCGGGTTCCAATATCCCGGCCGGCAATTCCCAGATATACTTATCGATCACGGCTCGGTACTGCCGTATAAACACTATCCTGTTTTTAATAAAAGGCACGACTAGTGATGCTTGAGGATGGATGATCTCTTCAAAATAACCAGTCTTACCATTGGGGAGCTTTAATTTTGATATGAAAAGCTTTACGAGTTTTCCACTGAAGATCTTTTTGCGGCTCATCTTTAGAAAGGAAACCGAGCTGACTTTGACCCGAAATTCACATGAATATGCTTGACGATCTTCTGTTTGTTGTATGGTTTCAATTCGCCTAAATGGACGCCTGCCTGATAAGCACTCTCATTGTCCGGGTCTTTCTTTACCCATTTGACTATTGCGTTAACGAACATCGGCACATCGTCTGCGGGAAGCATGATCTCAAGCTTTACCCTGCCGCCTTTATGCATTTTTTCATTTGTTGAGATCCTGAGACCGCTGCAGGAAATATCATTGATATTCATTTTAGCATCCCGTGAATCGCATCTTGAGCAAAATAAAGGGAATGACAGCACAGGGTATCTCGCGTGTCCTCTTTTTTCGTCCATTATGAGCCCTCACAAACGGTCATTTTCGCTTTCCTATAAACAAAGTATAGTTCCATCAACCGTCCGTGTCAACTTATAATTGCAGGCGTAAAAGGACTTAGTCTTTGAGGTAGTCAAGGATGACCTCTTCTTCTTTTTTCTCCCATTCTTTCTGGAACTCATCCCTGTCACCGGTCTTTAAAGCCGGCATGACGGTGCATGTGTCCGGAAAGTATACTCCGCCAGTCTTTTCCGCTTTCTCTGCCCCGCCGAATGGTATAAAGTTTACCAGCAGGGATGAGATAAAAAGCAGTGCGACAATGGTGGTCAGGCCGTACTTTACAAGGCGGTGCGCGTCCGCGCTGACCGTCCTGCACCGCATATCCACACCTATATCGATCATGCTTCGGAGATATTCCCCCGCGGTGTTACTCGCCTCTTCCTTATCCGCTGCCTCGCATGTCAGCTCTATTATGGTTTTGTATTTCATCGTTTCTGCCTCCAAAATAAGAAACCATCTAGCTTTCTTATTATTTACATTGTACTTCCATATGCTGGATTTGTCAACACGCATATTTCAAATATTTTAAATCCTAACATATAGGGATTTATAGTTGCCTAACTCATTCAAATATAATTACTTACAAGACTAAAATTTTTAATTAGCTTACTTTCTACATGAATAACCAAGGGGTGTTATTGAAGTGTGTATTGAGGTGGGGATTTCACGAATTCAATAATCCTAACAATGCTCCCTGTATCCTGCCATTTGTAGCAACTATTTCTTTTTCAAAAATGCCATACTGGGTCCCTCCCAGGGTAGTCACGTCTCCACCCGCTTCTTTGACCATGAGCAGGCCAGCAGCGGTATCCCATGGCTTCAAGCCGAATTCCCAGAAACCGTCCAGCCTGCCACACGCGACGTAACACATGTCCAAAGCCGCTGACCCGCCGCGTCTCACGGCCTGCGCGTGTTTAAGGATCCTTCCAAAATACGAAAGGACCACGACTTTTCCAGCATAATTATAGGCAAAACCCGTTGCTATGAGCGAATCCTGAACTTTTTCGGTTCCAGAAACCTCGATCTTTCCATCGTTCAAAAATGCCCCTTTTCCATCTTCGGCGACAAAGAGTTCGTCCCGTGAAGGGTCATAAACAACACCGAGCCTCAGCACATTTCCCTTTATCAACCCGATCGAGGTGCAGAAAACCGGAAAACCATGCGTGTAATTAGTGGTCCCGTCAATCGGGTCAATTATCCAGCTGAATTCCGCTTCACGGATCTCTCCTCCGCTCTCCTCTGCAAGTACGCAATGAGAAGGAAAATCATTTTTTATCCGCTCGATAATAATGTTTTCGCAGCCCTTGTCAACATCGGTAACCAGGTTACCGTATCCTTGCTTGTACGATATCTTACCGATCCTTCCCATGTGCGACAGCGCGTATGTTCCGGCTTCCCGGGAGACCTCTACGGCAACTTTTTTTATTTTTGCCAATTCTTCCATGTTATTCATTTCAGGACCCCGAGCGGACATTCACCGCAAAGCAGCTTTCTCTTTTTGCAGAACTTTTTGCAAGTTTCGACCAGGAGCGCGTGAAACTGGTTCAAGGCTTTCGTGTCTTTGGGGAAATTCTCATGAACGAGAGTTTGTATCTCACCGTATGACGCTTTCTCGCGTATCAGGCCGTGGCGATAGAATATTCGCCTGGTATACGCGTCAACGACAAACACCGGTTTATGAAAAGCGTATAGCAGGATGGAATCCGCTGTTTCGGGACCCACGCCCTTTACGCTTAAAATCTCATCCCGTAATGCGTGCTGTTCCTCTTTCCGCATCTTTTTCAGGTCACCGCCGCACTTATCAAGCAAAAAGGCGCATACCGCCTTCAACCTGATCGATTTAAGCCGGTGATATCCCGAAGACCTTATTATCTTTGACAGGCGGATCGTTCTTTCGCGGTGGATCTTCACGGGGTCCATCAGCCCGTGCTTTTTTAATCCTTCTATGGCCACAACCACATTGCGCCATGCGGTATTCTGGGTCAACACCGCGCCCACGACCACCTCAAAATCCGAATCCGCGGGCCACCATTTCAAATCCCCGAAATATCCTTCGAGCAGCTTGTAAACCCTGCTCAATATTCCCTTGAGGCCTCTTTCAGGTGCCTTCTTCATCGCACCTCTCTGCCATCCGTATTCTTTCCCCGACAGGAGGATGGTCATAAAAAAATATTTTTTTTAACTTCGACGGTTCTTCGTCCGCGAGATTCCTGGACGCGAGCTTTCGCATCATGGAAATAAATATACGTGGACTTCCTGTTATTTCAAGGGCGAACGAGTCGGCCTCGCGTTCCAGCCGCCTGGAAAACAGGTTCTGCAGCGGGAGGATGACCATGCTGAAGCATATCATTAAGAACACGAGACAGGGAAAGATGTACAGGTCTGAAACACCGGTTGCCCCGGCAAACACTGATATCCGCTCCAGCACGCGGGAAAGGAGAAAAAAACCCGTCAATGTCATCAGGCCTGAAAAAATGATCAGCTGCCAGATGTGCCTGTATTTGTGGTGGCCGAATTCGTGGGCGGCCACTGATTCGACCTCTTCCGGCGTAAACCCGTCAATAAGAGTATCCGCGAGGATAACTTTGCGCGTCCCACCGAGCCCAACGAGCGCCGCGTTCGCTTTTCTGGTCTTGCGGCTGAAATCGATCTGGCACACATCAAGTATCCGTATTCCCGCCTTCTTCCCCAGAGCTCGGATCCTTTCCTTCAGGGTATCATCGGTTATGGGGGAATATTTAAAGAACAGAGGTATAACGATCACCGGCAATAGCCGCGCAACCACGATCGAAAAGAATATCCATAGAAAAGCGGCTATTACCCACCATGTCGCATGGAAATTCCTTAAGATCAGATAGAAGGCCTGGACTGCAAGCATTGAGACTACGAATGTCAACATGGCGGATTTAGCCTCGTCAAAAAGCCATGACGGGAAGCTCTGATCCGACAATCCGAAGCGGTGTTCCAGAAAAAAAGAACCCAAAAACCGGAGTGGAAACTCAATGACATACATGAACCCGAGGAACACGGTAACGTAAATAAAACAGGCGGGATAAAAATTGCGGAAAACGCCGCTGGCCATGCCGCTCGCGGGGCGCGAGATGCAGACCTGAAACACAAATAGAGATATAACGGTAACCGCCAGGTCTGCCAAAAAAATGCGGACTTTAACGGCAGAATACCTTTTCGCGCGAGATGCAGGATCTCTATCGTTCATATTCTGCTGTTCACCGCCTGTAGCGCGCCTCCGGCCTTGCGCCTTACAAGTGTTGACTCAGCGCCCAAGAGAGGTTCCAGCAGGGCTTTCTCCTTCTCACCGCCGATCTTCCCCAATGTCTCGATGGAAGCAAGCCTGACTGACATGTGTTCGTCGTCCAGGTATTTCTTTGCGACTTCCAGCGCGTCCGGGCTTTTTAGATCGCCTAAAAGGATGATAGCGCGGGTGGCGATGCTGGGATCATAACTGTCAGCGGTCTCTACCAGGATCCTTTCCGCCTGCGGCCCCTTTATCTCAGCTATACTTTGCATCGCCACTAAGCTGACACCCGTTTCCTGATCCTTAGTCAGCCAGTACAACGGCTGAAGGCAATCAGCTGTCCCTATTTTACCCAGAGACTTCCCTATTTCCATGCGGACTCCCGGGTCATAGTCCTGCACGAGTTGAGAAAGATAGGGGATCGCTTCTTCAGATCTAATATTACCCAGGGCCATAACAGAGAACCTCCTTATCCGTGGATCGAAATCCTCCAGCGATCTGATGAAAAGGTCCGTTTCTTCCTTCGGCGCGATACTGGCAAGCGCCCTCAACGCTTTAAACCTCACATTGGCATCACGATCAGCTAAAAGCTCTTTCAGCGGTTCCACGGACTTTTTTGCCCCTATTCTGGTCAAGGTCCGCGCCGCCTCTCCCCTGACCCTGTGATCCCTGTCTTTCAGCATGGTAATGACCTTATCCTGCACCGAAGGATCACCTATTTTCCCGAGGATATATAATGCCACCACTCGGATCGAGGCATTGTTCTTGTCGTCCAGGAGCGGCAGCACATACTTCACGGCATCTTTCCCGTAGCTCGGCAGCACCCGCTGGGAATGCATCCTGTATTTCCTGTCATAAAGTTGTGCGGCCAGACGCTTTATCTTATATCCCTTTTCCTTCTCGCCGGCATAAGCCGCCAGGCATGCCATGCTCAGTGACAAACAAAACACAAAAATGATGATCTTCTTCATGACATCTTCTCCTTTTTCCTGTTTTTAGCTTTTCTTTTTAGCCTTTTTAGGCTTCTTTTTTCCAGCGCTTTTCACTTTTGACATGGCCTTTTTTTTCTTCTCCCTTGCTGCCTGTATCTCGGCCAATGGTTTTTTATATTTCGCAAGGTCCTCTATCTTCAACGTCCCCTTTATCATTTTTTCAGCCACTTCTTTGCCTATTTCATAGTAAAGCTTCTCCTTCTGCAGGCTCACGCCCAGCATATCAAACTGGATCTTAAGCAGTTTGGACATGGTCACCAGACTTTCCTCTCCTCTTTTTGCTGCTTCCCCGACCTCGCTGCCGAACTTCTTCAGCATGGGCCCGTACTTCTCGAGTATCTTACTTTCATCATGTTTCTTAGCCATTATCCCCCCTTTTCATGCCTCGCACCCGAAGTGTGCGGGATCAATCGAAATATTCCTCTTTGTTCGCGAACCTGTATTTACATATCCCCCTTCTGGAACCCTCTATAAAGGATATGAATTCGTTTATTTCCGGAGATCGCAGTTTTTCCTTTATCGTGGTTATGGCCTCTTCCTGTCCCAGATTGGAACGGAAAAATATCTTATAGGCTTCCTTTATCTCCCGTATGACATCATTCTTCACCCCGGAGCGCCTGAGTCCCACAAGATTAACACCCCAGACCGTCGATGGGCCCCTTACCAGCATAAAAGGCGGAACATCCTTGTTCACGCCAGTAAATCCTCCGATCATGGCACCGCGCCCGATACGGCAGAACTGGTGAAAGACAACATTGCCCGATATAAAGACCCCTGTCCCGATCTCCACATACCCCGCCAGTAAAGCGCTGGGTGCGATCACAACGTTATCTTCAATAATGCAGTTATGCCCCACATGGGCCTGGACCATCAAAAAATTATTGTCTCCTATGACCGTGGACGACCCTTCCTTGGTCCCGCGATGGATTGTCACGTATTCCCTTATTATATTATTCTTCCCGATCTTTGTGAATGTGGCCGCATCGTTATATGCGTAATCCTGCGGAGTATTCCCGATCACGGCCCCCATATGTATGACTGTTCCTTCGCCTATTTCGGTCCCGCTGCATATGTAAGAATTGGCCATGACCCTGACCCCGTGATGCAAGCACACTCCCCCTTCGATGATCACATTGGGCCCGATCTCCACGGACGGTTCGATCTCAGCGGAGCCGGATACGAGCGCTGTTTTATGAATTCCCACTTCTACTTATCCCTTCCGTTCATTCAGCTTATCCACAAGCATATTGATAACATTGGCGATCGGTCTGAGATCGTGGTCTTCCTGGATCTGAAGACGCACTGAATAATCCCCCTCATTGATCTTGCGCATGTCTTCTTCCAACCGCTCCAATGGCCCGATAAATCTATGAGACAGAATTATCGCCCAGGTCAACATCGCGACAAACACCACTGGCAGCCCTATCACCAGTATAAGATTTATCATGTGTATGACCGGCACAAGGTCCCTTGCGATCACGTCCGGCAACAACAGACGGTCGGCCATGATGGTGAAAATGAAATAGTAAAGGCAGCCCGCGACGAATACCGTAGGTACGATCATTGACAGAATGATAAGGAACAGATACTGTGACCGTAATGATCTATTAATGCTCCTGATGGTTCCCCCTTTCTTTTACCGACTCGATGTATCCCAGTCGTATGTTGCCGAAATAAGCGATAGCGCTGGAATCGGTGCTGTCGGAATCGGTCATGAACGCGAACGCTTCCACGTCCCTTGTCATTTCTTCACCGAAAAGTGTCCGGAAGTCTTCCTTCACATCTCTGGTCTCGTGTTTCCATTCGTTTGAAGGGCCTGATTCCAGGACCATAAGCTTCACGTTCTTGGTGTAAGGACTGTCTGAAACCGTTCCCACTGGCAACTTTTCCGTCCACACGTACTGTATGGCTTTTGTCGTGAGGAAAAACCGCGATTTAAATATGACATAGACCTGGGCCCCGAAATCAAACTCTTTCTTGTCGTCCAGGGTTTCTTCTTCCTTGCGCTCCGGAAATTTCGCCACTATCCAGTCCCATGAGACAAATGGCCTTCTCGAACGAGAAAGCGGCTCCTTGATAAAAAGAGACGACGCGGAATTCTTACTCTCCGCTTTTACACACCGCTCCCCTTTGTGTTCGGCAAGGCTATAGTCGGTTCTGTATCTGGTCAGGACCTTTTCATCCCATCCGCCCAGACTGTCGGCGGTCTCGAATGATAGTTGTTTGACCACCACATGCTCGATGTCCTTTGAAGGTTTTTGTGGAGCTTCCTTTCTGGATACAACAATACCGACTATCACGATACCGATTAAGAGGACCAAAAATACTAGTATCCCCAACCGTTTCACACGGGTTCCTTTTTATATTGTTATTTTTTTCGCCCATTCCCCGATAACGGGCATATTCCACTTATTGCCCATAATCGCCTGCACCATACCTATCAGTGAAAGCAGGCCGCAGATAAGCAGCACCAGCACAAAGGCAAAGTAGCCAAGCAAAGGTACTACCTGCAAAATGCCGAAGATGGTCTCTATTATAAAAAGGACCAGCCCCTGCCGCACATGAAACATCACGTATTCATTGTCCCGTTTTACCAGCAACGAAACAAGACAAAGAACGCCGAAATAAGCGAATACCGAATATATCTTTTCCTCAGAACTCAGGAGACTTCCCTTCGCCTTGGTTCTCCTTGCCATTTCGCCTCCTCTTCAGTTTTCGGGCCGATAAATCGGCCCGCTACCTTCATTATGTAGGGGTTTGATTTATCAAACCCCTAAACCACTATATTTTCCCATATGATATGCTACTATTGTAATCTTTATGGCCTGAAAGTCAATACGTCACCTCGCGTTACTAACTGCAGGTCCTTCACATTAAGCTGAATGGTCTCGATCCCCTCCCATCGGTTTATATGTGGCGTATAGGCGAGATCTATGATGCTTCCCCTCGGCGGTTTTGCCACCTTCCTCTTCCTGAAGGTAATGACCTCGCATGTAAGGTTCCCGCATGTCGCAAGGAACTTAAAGCCGTCCCTGCCGATATTGCGCGGGTTATTCTTCACTTGAATGCCGTTCGTGGAAAAAACCGGCTCGGCATTCTGTTGACCATAGGGCATGAGCATCTGTAATTCCTTGACGAGCTTCACCCCGATATGCGAAAAAGGCACGTTCACATCTATTTCCATCGCCGGCGATACCGCCTTTCCCTGGGCAAAATGTCTTCTGGCAACTGAAGTGAGGGTCTTCCTGAAGCCGTCCACTTCATCCGCGCGTATTTTGATGCCGCAGGCCGCTTCATGGCCTCCAAAATCGATCAGATGGCTGCTTGTTTCCTTCAGCGCTTCAAAGAGGTTGAATCCCTCCACGCTTCGGCCGGACCCCTTGCCTTTCCCGTCTTTCATGGTTATCAGGATCGCTGGAAGACCGTATTCCTCCGATATTTTTGCGGCCACAATCCCTAAAACACCCGGATGCCACCCATCACCCGCCAAAACCAGAACACCGCTTTCCTCAATATCTATCTCTTCTTTCGTTAATCGCTTCACTTCACTCAACAGATTCTTTTCTATCGCCTGGCGGTTCCGGTTCTCCCTCTCAAGGACCTCGGCAATGCTCCGCGCTTTTGCCTGGTCCCTGCACATGAATAGATCCAGCGCGACATCCGCTGACCCCACCCTGCCCATGGCGTTTATGCGCGGCCCCAGTATAAAGCTGATGTGCCGGGACGCCAGGGCTTCGGGGCTTATCCTTGCCACGTCCATGAGCGCCTTGAGTCCGTATTTATCCGTTTCCCTCAGTCTTTTTAATCCCCACTTTGCCAGTATCCTGTTCTCGCCGTCCAACGGGGCGATATCCGCGATGGTCCCCAGCGCAACAAGATCCAAATGAGAATCTGCCAGCTCCTCGCGCCCCTCCATAAGCGCTCTGGCCAGCTTGTAGACAACTCCAACACCCGCAAGGTGTTTATATGGATACTTGCAATGCGGCTGATGAGCGTCGATTATCGCAAAGGCCGGAGGCACGTCGTCACCTTTTATCTCATGGTGGTCGGTGATTACAACATCAATACCATAATCTCCGGCGCATTGGACCTCTTTGAACGAATTTATGCCGCAATCGACCGTGATTATCAGTCCGATCCCGCGCTCTCTTGCCAGGTGAACGGCCCTTATATTGAACCCATACCCATCTTCCAGCCTGTTCGGGATAAATGTGTCGTAATCAGCCCCCATTTCGTCCAAAATGTAGGACAATAACGCCGTTGACGTCACCCCGTCCACGTCATAGTCCCCATAAATAAGGATCTTCTCCTTTTCAGCAACGGCTTTCTTTATCCTTGAAACACTTTCCGCCATGCCTTTCAGGAGAAAGGGGTCGTGGCATGAGCGAAGTTCACCAAAGAGGAACATCTGGGCCTGTTCAGGCGTCCTGATATTGCGATTCACTAAGAGCTGGGCGAATATAGGCGAAACGCCAAGCTCTGAACACAGGACTTTCTGCAGCCGGGGATTAGCTTCGAGCACCTTCCATATCTTCTTCATTTCCCACCGCTCTCTTCAACCGGCTCTATGTGCACTATTACCTCCCTGACGCCGGGCATGACTTTGAAAATGTCTCTTCTTATCCTCATCGTGACAATGTGCCCCTCTTTAACGGTCATTCTTCCATCAACGCCTACCGTGATCTCAAGAAAAAACTCTATGCCGGATTTGCGGACCATTATCTTCCTGATCTCCGCAACACCCTCGCAGTCCCGCGCTATTTTTCCTATTTTCTGCTTGAATTCCTCCGGAGGAGCGGCATCCATAAGCTCGTCATAGGCCGCGTGGAAAGACACTATCCCTATCCTGAGGATAAACGCCGCGACGACAATGCCCGCGAGCGGGTCCATAAATTTCCATCCCAGTCTTGCGCCTGCGATACCCACAAGAGCCGCGCCCGATGATAAAGCGTCACTGCGGTGATGATAGGCGTCCGCCATCAGCGAAGTGCTTTTGATCCTTTTGCTTAACGAGATGACCCTCCTGTAGGTAGCCTCTTTAACAATTATGGACAAAAAGGCTACGACAAGAGCAATAATACCGGGCGTGGGCAGATCCCCTGAGATCAATATTTTTGTCGAGTCATAGGCAATCTTAAGGGCGACAAGGATCAATATCAACGACACGATCTTGGCGATGATAGATTCCGCGCGTCCGTGCCCGAACGGATGATGCGCATCTGCCGGTTTTTTGGCGATCTTGAATCCCAGAAGGACCGCCAGGCTTGTCAGCGCATCGCTCGCGGTGTGAAACGCATCCGCGATCATTGCTTGAGACCTGCCGAGAATACCCGCGGAGATCTTTATGAGGAAAAGCAGAAAATTGCTTAAGATGCCTGTCCACGCCCCTTTTTCCCCTTGCTCGTAACTGTGTTTATGGATATGTGCTATCAACGTTTTCTGCTTACTCTTCTAGATGGCCAGTCTATCAATAGAGGACTGGCAATGAATATTGAGGAATATGTACCGACCAGTACGCCGATCATGAGTACAAACGAAAAATCATTGATGACTTTACCGCCGAAGATGAAGAGAGCCAGGACCACGAGCAGGGTCGTAAGCGACGTCAGGACAGTTCTTGAAAGAGTCTGGTTTATGCTGGTGTTTATGATCTCCTCTTCACCGGCCTTGCGCATAAATTTTCTGTCCTCCCTTATCCGGTCGAACAGGACTATGGTGTCGTTGATCGAATAACCCACTATGGTAAGAAGCGCCGCCACAACAGGCAGGGAGATCTCCCTGCCTGTAAAAGCTATTATGCCAAGGCTCACCAGAACGTCATGGATAAGGGCGATGATAGCGGTTATGGCGAACCTGAATTCGAACCGGAACGAAATATAAAGACATATCCCTATCATCGCAAAGATAAGCGCCTTGACCGCGACTTTCCTCAGATCCGCGCCCACCGCAGGGCCAACAGCCTCTACCCTCATCACTTCAAAAGAGCCACCCCCGAACTTTTCCTCGAGTCCGGAAATTATTTTTTCCGTATTGCCGCTGAACGATCTTATTATAAGCCCTTTGCCTTTTTCAAACTGCTGGATAGACGATCCCCCCAATCCCATGCCGGCAAGGATCGCGCGGACATCTTTTACCGGTACGCACTCCTTGAACTGAAACTGCTGCAGCGTGCCTCCGGTAAAATCTATGCCGTAATTCTTCTCTCCCCTTCGAACAAAAAGGAACATGCCTATGGCTATAACGATCACGGAAGCCAGGTAAGTGAATTTGCGGATCTTTACAAAAGGGATGTTCGGTTTCGCGAAAAACTGGAGCATTGGAAGTTTTTTTATACTGAACCTGCCTAAAGTTATCAAGTCGAGTATCAGGCGCGTTACTATTAGCGCTGTGAACATGCTTGCAATAATACCTATGCTTAAAATGGTGGCAAATCCACGAACCGGTCCGGTCCCGAACTGGAACAGGATCAGGGCCGTAATAAGAGTTGTGACATTAGCGTCCAGTATTGTCCAGAAAGCTTTATCATAACCGGCGGAAATGGCCGCCCGGAGCGTCTTCCCGAGCTGAATTTCCTCCCTGATCCTCTCAAATATAAGCACGTTTGCGTCCACGGCCATACCGATGGTGAGGACAAGACCGGCTATGCCCGGAAGCGTAAGTGTGGCTTTGAAATACGCGAGAGCTCCAGTGATAAGGACGAGGTTCATGAGCAGGGCGACATCCGCTATACAGCCGGCCAGGAGATAGTAGGCGGCCATAAAAATAAGCACGGTAAGACCGCCGATAAGAATGGCCCTGATACCCCTCTCAACGGAATCCTTACCAAGAGCCGGTCCAACGCTTCTTTCCTCGATAACCTCGACCGGGGCAGGCAGAGCGCCGGCCCGCAGCACAATGGCTATATCCTTGGCATCCTGCACCGAGAAATTACCGGTTATCTGCGCTCTTCCCGAAGGTATCCTTTCCCTTATAACCGGGGCGGTGTGCACTTCACCGTCCAGGACTATGGCCAAACGTTTTCCCGTGTTCCTGCCCGTAACATCCGCGAATATATCCGCGCCTTTGTCGTTCAACTCAAGCGAAACATACGGCTGGCCGAATCCCTCCTGGCTGAACTCCATTTTCGCGTCAACAAGCATGTTTCCGGTCAATACGGCGTCTTCATCCAGGAGAAGAGGTTCCCGCTTGTCTTCCCTGGTCTTCATGTATTTGAGTTCATAACCTTCTGTCGGCACTCCTTCCATGGCTTTTTTCAGCAGTTCCGGGTCATCTCCCACGAGCCTGAATTCCATGTGAGCGGTGCGGCCCACTATAGCTTTGGCCCTTTCCCTGTCAGTTATACCCGGAAGCTGGATGAGTATCCTGTCTTTCCCCTGCCTCTGTATCACAGGCTCCAGGACCCCGAACTGGTCTATCCTGTTCCTTATGACTTCCAGAGCGCGCTGCGGCGCGTCCTTTGCTTCGTTCGGTGTCAGCTTGGACATATCCACCTGCAGAATAAGATGCATACCGCCCTGCAGATCCAGTCCCATATTTATCTGCCCTTCCCGCGTTACTTCCCCTTCCTTGTTATGGATGTCCAGAGGAGGGTACGAGTACCAAACGGCCAGTCCCACTATCAGGACGACGAGAACACACTTCCATCTGATCCTTGTCCACATATTGCGCTGATCCTTCCCTTTTGGCCATGGTCAAGCACACGGCCTGTTTTCATATGGTCAACCTTTTTCTTCTGTTTTGGCCCTTTTCTGGCTGGATATTGAACCCTTTTGCACTTTTATCCGGGTATTATCGTCAATGCGCAGTGTAACGACATCGTTCTGGATATTAACTATTGTCCCGTGAATCCCGCCGGATGTTATAACTTCATCATTCTTCTTGAGACTGTCACGCATCATCGCCTGGTTCTTCTGGGCTTTCTTCTGGGGACGTATCAACAGAAAATAGAAGATTATAAATATAAGGGCAATGGGCAAGAGACCCATTATCGGGCTCTGCTGGGTGCGCGATGCCTGTTGCTGGACACCTTGTGCGAATGCTATCGACAACATAATAAGACTCCTTTCATTTGAAGCGTTTGCTTAATTATACATAGAGCTTAGGCAAAAAACAAACAAAATAAATTAAAAATTTAAAAGGAAAAATGAAACATTGCAATTAATAATTAAAAATCGTCTATAAGTTCGTTAACGCTAATATATTAGACTAAGGCGAAGCGTTCTGATTACAGGATTGACGCCAACTTTTTAATTTTTAACTATCATTTCCACTCTACATTTTAACCTTTTCATTTTTACTCTGTCTTTCAAAGCGATTCAAGAATTCCTTTTTGAATCCACTAAAGCGATTTTCCTGAACAGCTGCCCGTGAAAGCTCAATAAGCTTTACGTAAAAAAATATGTTATGGAGTGAGATCAGCTTCATAGCAAGGATCTCTCCAACGTTAAACAGGTGCCGTATATATCCCCGGGTGTAATTTCTGCAGGTAAAACAACCGCATTCGGGGTCTATGGGACCGAAGTCATCCTTGAACGGCGCGTTGCGCAGCTGGATCTCGCCGGAAAAGGTAAAGGCCTGGCCGTTCCTCCCATTGCGGGTGGGAACAACGCAATCAAACATGTCTATCCCGCTCGATATCGCCTCCAGCATGTCAGGCGGCGTACCCACCCCCATCACATACCGCGCCTTGTTTTCCGGAAGAAGTGAGGCCGTATATTCGGTCATCTCATTTATAAGTTCCACCGGCTCGCCTACACCAATGCCTCCAAGCGCGTAACCATCCATGTCCATATCCATAAGTCCCCGGACGCATTTTTCCCGAAGATCATGATATGTGCTGCCCTGAACAATACCGAAAAGCCTGGACTTCCGCTGATTCTCAGCAAGCCTGGCTTTTGACCTCCCGGCCCAGCGCAGGGTAAGATCCACGGAATCCTCCACGTAATTCTTTTCAGCCGGATAATGGACACATTCATCCAGGGGCATCATGATATCACTTCCAAGCAAAAGCTGGAAATCTATCACGCTTTCCGGGGTAAAAAAATGCTCACTCCCGTCAATATGTGACCTGAACTCCACCCCTTCCTCGCGTATTTTACACAGTTCAGCAAGGCTGAACACCTGAAACCCCCCGCTGTCAGTGGTTATGGCTTTTTTCCACCCCATAAAATCATGGAGCCCTCCTGCTTTCCCGAGGATCTCCCTGCCAGGCCGCATATAAAGGTGGTAGGCATTCGATATCAGCATATCGACCCCGCACTCCAGTAGTTCCTTATTCGAGATCGTCTTGACCGTTCCCTGCGTGGCCACGGGCATAAAAACAGGAGTGGGCACCTCACCATGCGCTGTTATCAGCTTTCCACAGCGCGCTCGAGACCCTGTATCTTTGTGATCGAGAATAAAAAAATTCATTTGTTTGGGTGGGTTCTTTTATGCAGGAAATGAAAAAAACATGCTACGCAAGTTCATTTACGGCATTCACAAGACTGTCCACATCCGCCCCTTTTACCAGGAACCGGTCCGCCCTGCGGGCATACACGCTGTCCGCGTATTCCTGATACCCCGTATAGATGATTATCCGAGAATAAGGCGATAGCTGTTTTATGGTGTCAAAAATAGAAAGACCGTCCTTTTCCGGCATCATAAGATCAAGGATGACCACATCAGGATGGAAATTTTTTAAATAAGCGAGAAGCTCGTACCCGTTATAGACCGAATCCACTTCATGCCCCGACTCGCTCAGCACGTCTGTGACCAGGCCGCAAAACTCTTTATTATCATCGGCTATGACTATTTTTTTCTTGGATCCCATGATCTCCATCCTTGCTGCTTTTACCACACAATACTTCTTTTTACCATGTCCAGCAGTTCTTCCGGCTGAAACGGCTTGGTTATATACTGATGAACACCGTATGCCTTGGCCGTCATTTTCTCCACGTCATCGTCAAGGCATGTCAGGAATATCTTGGGGATGTCTTCGTACAGTCCTTTGCCCCTGAAATCCTCGATAAGATTGAAACCTGACCTCTCGGGCATAAAGACATCAATTATCAAGAGGTCCGGATTGAAACTGTCGATATATTCTTCTGCTTTCCGTGGATCCGACAGGGTCTTGACTTCATAACCGCCGTTCCTCAGCATGCCTTCAAGTAAACTTAAAAAATCATGGTTATCATCTATGGCCAAAACGCGCTTACTCATGACACCCACCTCCCGCTTTTCTAATATCGCGACAACAAAATTCTTTTATTACCAGGCGCGCAGGATTTCGGTAAAAATTTTTTGCTCCTACTTGCCGTAAAGTTTCTTCACGCACTCGGGACACAACCCGTGCGTAAGGCTGGCGTCTGTCTCCGTGGAGATATACTTCTCGATCGAGACCCACGCTTCGGGATCTTTCGGGTCCTTCCCTTCCAGCCTCATCTTTTTACAGTTCATGCAGATCGGTATCATCCCCTCCAGCCGCTTAATATGGTTCAAAGCAGCTTCCAGCTCTTCTATCTTCCACTTGAGTTCCTTGTTGATCTTGTCAAGCTTCTCCCGATGTTCCAGTATCTCAAGTTCAGCTTTTTTTTGCGTCGTAATATCCCAGAAAATGCCTAATACACCGGCTGTATGACCTTTTGCGTCCTTCACAGGCGTCTTGACGGTATGGACTATTATTTCCATCCCGTCTTGAATATACGATTCTTCGATATCCGTTGTTTTTCCGGATCCCAACACACTCCTGTCATCAGCCCTGTATTTTTCAGCCAGGTCCCCGGAGAAAAAATCATAATCGGTTTTCCCGATGATCTCCTCGGCGCTTGTCTTCAAATCCCTTGCATAATGCTCATTGCAGGAAACATAGACCGAATCCATGTCTTTGAGGAATATTTTCTGCGGGAGATTACTGAGAAGCGTCTTGTATTTATTTTCGCTTTTTTGCAGCTTTTCCCTTATTCTCTTCTGCTCTGTTGTGTCCCGGAACAATCCTAACATATGTTCCTGCCCATCGATCATGACCGTGGTCGAATCGATATCCGCAAACCGAATAGTGCCGTCTTTTCTGAGGCAGGGCATCCCGGGAACCCGTATCTTCTCACCTCTTGCCTGTGATTCAAATTCGGAGATCGCGTGCTTAACCGAGTCCTTGGGATGGATATCTTCCACACCCATCTGCACAAGCTCTTCCCGCGTATATCCCAGCATCTCGCAGATAGCAGGATTCGCGTATTTGAACTTTTTTGTTTTTATGTCAGCGACTACGATCCCTTCTGATGCTGCTTCCAATAAAAGCTTATACCTCTTCTCGGATTCCCTCAGCTCTTCTTCTGCAAGCTTGCGCTCAGTAACATCCCTGGAAATCGTCAGCATATCATACCCTTTTTCTGACAGGCTTTTTACGAGGTTGGCTGTAGCTTCGATATAGCGCCAATTACCATTTTTATCAGAAAAGCGGAATCCAACGTGTTCGGCCACCTCCTCTGCTTTTTTCTTATCCAATTCCGTGATTTTCAGCTTCCCGTATTGCTTCAACAGGGACAGCAATTTTGATTTGTCCTCAGGATGTACCATATCAAGTACCGACTTTCCTAAAAGCTCCTCCGGTTCATATCCAAGCTCCCGGTGAGAGGGACTTATATAAGTTAAAATCCCGCCGAGTGTCAGGATAGCCACATAATCGCTGGTGTTTTCTGCTATAAACTTGTATTTTTTTTCCATTTTCGGACACTCTTTTACTGGCCGCTGTGCTCTATTTCGCCGGATTCAAGATACATCTTACCGTTAGCGGCGCGGCAATATTCGTAAAAATCTTTCCCAATGATAATGATCTCCGCAGCGCCAAGTCCTACATCACGGACACCGGCTATTATTTCCTGGCCCTTCTTCTTTCGCGATACAGTCAAAGCCGACATACCCCCGCTTAAAACCGCATCAACGATTTCATAAGGCTCATCCTCATCCAACTTGCCTTCACGGTCGCTGTAAATGACCTTTTCCATTTTGATCAACCCGTCTTTTTTATCAACAACACATCTTGCCTCGAACCTGTCGTTGGTAGAGGTGAACTCGCCGTCTTCATATATGCCGCTTGCTACCGATCTCAGGGTAACTGTTTCACAATAAGCATACTGAGAAACAACCCCGCATGCAAATAATACAGTAAAAATAAGCACGACCATCTTCATTCTATCCCTCCCCCATTAGACCACAAGCATTGCGTCCCCATACGAATAAAATCTGAACCCCGAATTAATTGCCCGGCCATATGCCCTCAGGACAAGATCCCTGCCGGCAAAAGCGCACACCAGCATAAGAAGGGTGGACTCCGGGAGATGAAAATTCGTTATAATCCCGGTTACTATTTTAAAACGATATCCCGGATAAATAAAGAGATTTGTTTTGCCGCTCAAGGGATTAACTTCCCCTCTGTCCCCGGCAGCAGTTTCAAGAACACGCGTGGATGTTGTCCCCACGGAAAAAACCCGTCCTCCTGCCCGTTTCGACTTATTGATCACATCTGCCGCGGTCTCATCAATGTTGAAATATTCAAAATGCATTTCATGATCCTCAATGTCCTCTGCCTTTACGGGCGCGAAGCTCCCATAACTTGTATGAAGGGTAACCTTTGCGATCGTTACCCCCCTTGTTTCAAATTTTTCAAGAAGTTCCCGCGTAAAATGTAATCCGGCAGTAGGAGACGCGGTAGCTCCATCCGCATGGCCATAAACAGTCTGATAATACTCTCTGTCCTCGGGCAGATCATCGCGGGAAATGTACGGAGGCAAAGGAGTGTGCCCGGACTTAAGCGCCTCAGAGAGAGGGATGTCGAATTTGACAAAACGTCCTGTGTCCGCCTGGCCCAGGACAGTCGCGATGTGGCCGCTCTCCAGCTCTATTGTCTCTCCCTGTTTGACACGTCTTGAAGGACGGATAAGCGCCCTTGACTGAACTTGATCAGTATCAAGAAGGAATATCTCCACTTTACCGCCTGTTTTTCTCTTTCCATAGAGACGCGCCGGCACTACCCGCGTATCGTTCAATACCAGACAGTCACCTTCCCGCAGGTATTCGACAATATCCCTGAATACCTTCTCCTTCATGCTCCCCTCAAACCTGTCCAGTACCATAAGCCGCGCCTTATCCCTTTCTTTCAAGGGCCTCTGCGCTATCAGGTCTTTTGGCAACTCATAATAAAAATCACTTTTTTTCATCGCTTCAAAATATTGTATCTTATTACGCCAAAGGCGGTTATGCTGCTCAGGGCATTCAGCCAAATGTCCCTCCAGTCAAAGTACCTGTCCGGCATGACGCATTGCAGCGACTCATCAACAAAACCCGCCAGCAGGCAGACAAGTGAACCGATAACATAAAGCCGAATGTCAAACCTGTCAAGGTCTATCCTGAGCGCGTTATAAACAAGAACGCTCAACACGGCATACTCTATCAGGTGGACCTTATCAACGGCAAATACTGCGAGTTTGTTCAATACCAAAAACATAAAAGCGAACAGCATAAGCAAAAGATAATTGTTTACGGATCTTTCTTTCTTAATGGAGGCCATGTAAGCGAGGATGGCGATCCCGGCAATACTGCCGGCCACAAATACCGCGAACACCCCCTTCCCGCCTAAAAAATCATCTACCGCGTCCCATATTATCGGCGCGGCGCCAAGTGTGGCGTAGATCAGCGCGAGATACATGATAACGAGTGACCACCACAGGTTTCGTAGATCCTGCTTATCCATATTTATCCACCGAAACGCATTAAATAAATTTAAAATGTAAAGTGAAAAATGTAAAATTGAGATTAAAAATTCGAAATTGTCCCACGGGGATTGCCGGCGTCTAAAAAGAGTGCTGGGCATCTTGACGCGAAATTAATTTTTAATTCTGAATTATCCTTTTTCATTTTTCGCTTTTCATTTTTGATTGCCCCCGGCTCCTGCGAGGACTTAGCGACCCGAGTATTTTACCGAATATCTTGAGGAAATGCACGATTAAATACGGATATACCACCAAACTCAATAAAACAAATTTTACCGTGTCCCATACACTGTCAAACAGGGTAAGCTCGGCAAGGTAATCCGTCTCTGCATTGTTCGCCTTTATCTTGTCGAATATCTTGTGATCGATTTTCCTTTCAATGCCCTCCATGCTTTCAAGCACGTTATCAGGCACCGGTGTCCCCAGCATCCTCTTTGTGAAGAGCAGGCAATAGTAAACCGGCCTCAGTATCCTGTAAGACCTCGCTAATTCCCGGATATCGTCCCAATCGATCATGTCACCATATTTGTTTATGAACTCATGAATATCCACGTACCAGATAAGCCCAAGAAAGCCATGCTGGATCGAAAGATGCATACAGCCGTATAAGAGGGTGTGCGGAACGTCCAGCGTATAAACACTAACCCCTTCCGAATTTACTTCCCTTTTGCCTTCCCATATCCTTTTTTTATCTATGTTCAAAATCCGGTTGTGCAGTCTGCGTCCCATAAAGTCAACATGGACGTCTAAATAGACTTTCCCATCCAGAGTATACAGCCTCTGGGACCTGTAAGAATTAAAAACGCCGCGGTTTTCATATGGCTTGAATCCTTTTCTTTTTAAGACCTTTTCTGCTTTCCTGAAATCTTTTACCAGTACATCTATATCGCCAAATCCCCTTAAGCCCATATCCACGTAAACATCCAGCATAAAAGGAACGCCTTTGATGAAAAGAACCTCTATGCCTTCCTCCCTGAAGAGTTCCGTAATGGATCTAATGTCTTCCAAAGCGCTGATATTACGGGCGAATTCAGCACCGGCTTCCTCCCTTAACACCTGTTTTACATGAGCAGGCACATATTCGTCAAAGGGCTGCAGGTGCCTGTAAGCGAACGGTACAACCCTGCAGGTTGTCGCGAGCCCGAGAAAATGATCCCAGTCCAGTTTTTCGGCTTTTACGAGAGACAGGGCTTCGGCATTCCCGTTTTCGGACATGTCTATTCTGGAACACAGATTAATGAGTTTTTCCTCGTTCCCTGCTCTGGGAAAAGAAAAATTAAGGGCCGGGTATAGGTCTATTTTGTTTGACATTCCCATAAAAAACGGATCCGTCCGGGCAGGACCGACCTGTCTGTTGGATGAAGCAGCTTTTTGATTTCCGACTTGTCAACATATATATCATACTGGGGACCGTATTCCTTGTCGGCTGTCTCAACGGCCTTTTGCATGAATCTGTCTATAAAGAGCCTGTTGCGGTCTCTCCGCCGGATATAACAGCTCGTGAGCGTAAGACGGTTCTCATTTATATCCATTATAGCTTCGGCGCTCTCTCCCCTTCCCACAAAGACATGGATACTGCATTGAGTCCCGTTCCTCTCGCTCTTCACCTTAATATCTCCATACAACGGGCTCCGCAAAAAAACATATAAAGAATTTCTGGATATCCTCAATGCCGCCGGGTCTATGAACCGCCTTTTAAACAATAGTGGTGTCAGGTCATAACGTGACAGAAAAGCTATAATTCTTCCGAACAGCCTGCGGTGAAAAACTCCAAGGTCATAGACTTGTTTGCCTTTCCTTACGGATACAACTTTTCCCTTTAGATCAGAGAAGGGCACCTTTTCGCTTGATCCATAGGGGCTATTATCCCCCTTCAACAACGCATAGTTCTTTTTCCCGTTCACGCTCAAAACCCTGTGAACGTTAAGGACTCCATTGGCTGTATTTCTGTAGATAACTATATCGCCGGTTCTGACCCTTGACGAAACTATTTCTTTGGAAGTGCAGATATCCAGAGGTTTGAGGAAAGGAAACATGCTTTGGCCTTTTACCACACTTTGCATCTTTCTAAGGGCCTTTTCGGATGGTTATCTAGCGCCGCCCCACGAGCACTTTCCTCCGGGGGTATTGCCCCACTGGCATTTTCCCCCAGCTATGGTCCCGATCTGGCACTTACCGCTTTGAGCGGAAGACCCGACCTGGCATTTCATGCCGGCAGTGTTCCCGATTGCGCAATTATTGCCGGCTGAAGGCCCGGTCACGCATTTTCCGGGCGCGCCGGGCGATGTGCCGGTCACGCACGACGCCTGAGCGTGAACTTCCTTCCTAACGGAGTGTGTCAGGTTATAGGCAATAGGCGGTTCATATTTTAATCTCTTTTTTTTCATTTAATCCCCCGGATCTTTGTACTTGATAAATCCCGCCTTCTCCAGCTCTTTCAGATACTCGAGGCAATCCTTTTCCGCCTTATCCAGGGGCACTTCATACCTTTCTTCCATCTCCCTGGCTATTTCCCCTGCGGCACGGGATCCGTCACAGATATCCCAGACATGCATACCTGTCCCATTGATACACAGGAGATTCCCGTCCGAGGGATTGAACAGCAGCGCCTCGTTCTTTTCTTTGCGAACAACAATTTCTTCATTTTTTACGGGATATGCCGTTTTCATGATCCATTCCTAACTTGCACGTATATCGCTTTCCCTGGAAATACCGGCTCCATTTAACATAAAAACTTCATCAGCGAACTTTCTGGCGCTGTCCCTGTGAGTGACAAAAATAACAGTAAGATCCGGAAAGTGCTTTTTGATGTTTTCAAGTATCTTCTCTTCGCTATCAGAATCAAGGAACGAGGTCGCTTCATCCATTACCAGGATCATGGGATCCCTTGCCAGGGCCCTGGCGATCGCTACTCGCTGCTTCTGCCCGCCTGAAAGCACGGAACCTGATTCCCTGACATGGTAATTATACCCCATTGGCAGGCTGCCGGCAAGCTCATCAAGCTTCGCGCAATGCAACAGTTTCTCTATATCTTTCTCCTGCCTCTTCTCACCCAACAGAATATTGTTAATGATAGTGTCGTCAAAAAGATAGGGCTCCTGGTGGACAACGGATATTTTGCTGAAAAAAGAACTTCTGTCCATCCGGCATATTTCATCATCACCGATAAATATCCCCCCGCTACGCGGCGGGAACAGTCTCAGAAACAGGCTTAACAAAGTCGTTTTTCCGATCCCGGACCCCCCCCGGATAAGAGTCCACTTGCGCGCGGGCACGACAAAAGACAGGTTGTCCAGCAGCACTCTGTCCTTTGCATACCCGAATGTCACGTTCCTGAACTCAACATCCTCCTCAAACCGCGTCCCTTTAATAACGGCCTCCGGAGCCCCCGCTTCTTTTTTTTCTGATACCTCATTAATGAATTCCGCGCTTCTTTTTATGGACACCCTTTCCTCGTTCAGATCCTGAAAAAACCCGCTTATAGTGTACATCTCAGAAACGATCAGGGCCACGTACATGGAAACCGCGCTGAATGACCCGAAACTCAGATATCCCTTGATCACGAAATACCCTCCCAGCAGCCAGAACAATGCCGTATTGAGCTTCAGAAAAAGATCGCCCGCGAACCGGGATTTATGCGAGAAAAGGAAGGACTTCAAGGAACTGTCAGCCTTGTCCCGGAATAATGAGATCACCCTCCCCACGGCCCAGTCTTCTTTGAAAAAACTTTTTATCAGTTTTATGTTGAGCAAAGAATCATGCATATGTGAATAATGTTTCCGGGAACAGTATAATTCCCTTGTCCTGTATCTCCTGCCCTTCCGCGCGGCCCAGACGGTATGCAGCGCGATGAACGGCAGAGAAACGAACACTAACAGGGTAAGAGGCAATGAAAGCAGCGAAGCAAGCACGAAAAAGACGGGCACCTTTGCCAGGGATGCCAGCGAAGGTATGTCATCAAAGATCAGCCCCTCAATGGTATGGTGATCATAAGCGACTATAAAAGAATGTTCCGCGGAACTCAGGTCCTTTATCTTCAGGTAGTCTAATCCGAAAAGCCTTTTTGTCATATCGTAGTTTAAATCCACTGAGAACCTTGCCTTCACGCTTTGCAGTTTTCTATTCGCAAAATATCCAAGTATCCGTGAAAAAAAGAATGCCAGCACTCCCAGCGCCATGAAATTCAAAAATAAACCGAGGTTCTTACCCAGGATCCCCTTATCCAGAGTGACTTTAGTGATATATACAATGGATAGCCCTAAAGGAAAGGACAGTGCCTTTAAAACCGCAATGCCCAACAGGTCTCTCCTGTATTTCTTCAAGTTCCCCGTCGAGTATTGTAGTATAGTCCTGACATCCCCAAGCAATGAAGAAGCTCTGGAGAGCAATAAAGCGCGTCCGGACTTTATCTTATCCATTATTGTATTCATAGCATGCCGCGTAAGTACGAAAAAATGCTCGGATCTCTTCTGAAATCCAACAACCTGATATCCACACTTTGGAACATCGAATCCAGAAAGCTAAAGGCATTCCTCCTGTAGTTGGCCTTTTCAGCCTGTGGGACAAGGTCGTGGAAAAAGCTGGTAGCTTCCGGCATTGTCCTCCTGATCGCCTCGATTATCGAGATGCCGCTTGCCCTGTTCGCGTCAGCTTTGTTAAGAAGGAAGACACCTCCGATCTCCCACTTTTCCCGGGAATGCAATGACGGCAATCCGGAAGGGAACAACGCCGCGAAAAACCTGTTATTTCTCCTTTTTATGACACAATACTCTTCGCTAAGGACCCTGAGGTCTTTTTCTTCCGCAAAGGAGGAAATAGTGGACTTCCCGCCTCCGCTTGGCGCGACGAACAGATAGACCTTGTCCCCCATTATTATTGATGCCGAATGCAGAAAAAGCATGTCCAGGATGCTTTGAAAGACAAAAAAGGACCGGAATACCGCATAATTCATGACAGCCTCCAGGGATATAGCGTCCTCAAATAAGCAGAAAAACCTTTTTTTTCTGAAATTGAAGATCTCGCAATACGGCTTCCCCTGGAACTTTTTTGCGCTGCCGGCCATCCTCCCCCTGCTTATCCTTTTTATCCCTAAACCCTGCTTATCTTTGAAAAAATATATATCCAGATCGGGTCTTGTATCTCCACCGGCAACTGTCAGATCGAACAGAGGGGGCATATCATTAAAATTCAAAAAATTGAACCTTATCGTGGTTTCCAGGATTTTAAAGTCATACCTTCTTCTCATCATGTCCTCAACGCCTCCGGGATAAGACGCGTTGAGGGAAAAAAACCCTCGACATAAGCTTTCTGGCAGAACCAGTATGGCGCTGTCAGTCTCCTCGTATTGTAATAACTCTCCGCGATGCAGTTTCCAAAGCACCTGTTCCGGAAAACGCATATCCCGCATACTCCCTCAAGTTTCGAAGGGATCTCCTCCCGTATCCTGTTCAGGACGGGATTATTGAGCCATATCTCTTTCAGCAGGGATGGTTGACTCCGGACATTCCCGAAAAGCAGATCCTCATCCAGATACCCGATGCCACAGATCGAGACGCTCCCATCGGATAATATCCCCAGGATATTCTTGATAGCGCATACGTGGCCGCCGTGATGCTTGATCTCCGCCAGTGCTTTAAATGCTATCGGAATATCAAGATACACCGACCCCGGAAAATTTTCACTCATTTTACGTAATTTTTTTGAAAAATCAAGTATCTCTCTCACGGTAGGCGTGAGCCCGGCATTCTTCAGGGCCTCTCCCCGGCCTATCGAGCAAATAGTATTGATCTTGATATCGCTCACATTCAGTTTCCGCATCAGGCGCAGGAAATAAGGGAACCCTTTCAGGTTCTCTTTATAAAGAGATGTTATCACCTGAACATGGCAACCCTCGTTGATCAGGTTCTCAATACCCTTTACAGTGAGCTTGAAGGCGCCCTTCTGTCCCCTGAAAAAGTCGTGCTTCTCTTCGGAAAAACCGTCAAGGCTGACCGAGATATGGTTCAGCTCGTATTTCGCGAACATCCTGGCAACCTTTTTTGAAACAAGAGTTCCATTGGTCTCTACATCAACCTCGATATCGGAATCCAAACAGAACCTGAGCAGATCTTCCAGGTCATTCCTCAGAAGGGGCTCTCCGCCGGTAAGCTTTATGGAGTCCAGGCCGAGTTCCTGCGTTGCTTTTACTATTGCTATTATTTCCTTGATGGACATCTCTCGGTCTTCTTCTTTCAACTCCTCCCGGCGGGGTGGAGCCAGCCAGCAGTGTTTACAGCCCAGATTACAGAACCGCGTGACATTTATATAAAGACTGTTAAGGCTTTCTGGAGGATACTGAACAACTCTCTTTCCCTTTTCGCAGACAGCCATAGCTCTACTTTTTCCCCTTTTCATTGTCCGGTAGCAGAACAATGTCTTTGTTGACCCTGAACCCGTAAAGGTCTGAAAAAACCAGACAATTGGCGCGATCTATCCCTTTTAAATCATCGCCCGAGGAGTAATACGCGCTTGCCCTGCATCCGCCATTGCAGTATGCCAGATAATCGCACTTCTCACATTCGGGATCATGCTTGGTCAGAGCTTCATCCCTGAGCGCCCTTATCTCATTTAAACATTTGGAATTATCCCAGATATCCCGGATGGGATCCTTCCTTAGATCCCCGCATACCAGCGTCCAGAACGCCGAACACGGGACCACTTTGCCGTCGGAACGTATGGAAAGCATGGTATGCCCGGCGGGGCATGTGGAAAATGTTCCTCTTTTTCCCTTGCCGGGGCCATTCTTGTAAAAATCCAGCAGCATTTCCATTTTCTGGGCGAGAGTCCCGCCAAAACCGAACCCTGGATACTTCTCCTCCAGGCGGAACATCTCTTCCATTATATACCGGTGTGCTTCCCCTTTGAATCGCATATCACTGGAGTAGACAGCCGCCCTGCCGCAGGGCACAGCGTCTCCGAAATCCATGCCATCCAGACCCAGGCTCAGTGCCAGTTCCACCATGTTCTCAATATCCCCGTAGTTATACGTGTTTATTATAGCCTTTATTTTTACTGGAAGATCATTTTCAATAAGCAACTTCACGGCTTCGATCGCCCTCGCAAAAGACCCCTCTCCCCTCTGCCAATCATGGATATGCGGCGTCGATCCATCGATGCTTATCTGTATATAATCCAAAAATCTCATCTTTTTCATATGCTTTACAGCGGGCCGGTCTATCAGTGTCCCGTTCGTCAAAAAGGACACTCTCATGGGATAATCATTAAGGACTTCCAGTAACTCGAATATCCTTGAATAATAAAAAGGTTCGCCGCCGAAAAGGCTGAGATTGAATAATTTCTCCTCTTTCAACTGGTCCAACACACCTATGATCTCTTCAAAGGAGAGCTCGTCCTCAAGGTTCCATGTGTCAGAGGTATTGCAGTGTTTACACCTGAGATTACACTTCCCCGTAAGGGCTATATCTACTGTCGTCGGAAACGGGATCTTATTCATTTTTTGAAAGCCCCTTATCAACCCTGCGCGGTTTGATCGGTCTACCTACAGAATGCTGCTAACTGCTTTAATTACCCTCTCCTGCTCTTCTTCGGCAAGAGAAGGATAGATGGGTATGGACAGGGCTGTTGAATATGCCTCGTCCGTGTTGCGAAACCCGGACCTCATCTCAAAGTAGCGGTGCAAAGGGTTAAATACCGGTTTTGCGCACATTATCCCCTTTCCCTTCATGGAAGAGATCGCCTCGGCCGGATCCTTTTTTATTCTTACAACATATCGGTAATAAATGTGGTCGAATTCGCCTCTTGGCAGAATAATATCCGCATCTTTAAAGGCTTCATCGTAACGTTTTGCTGTTTCCCTGCGGTTTTCGATCAATCCCGGGAGCTTCTTAAGCTGTATTAAACCGACAGCGGCCTGCATATCCGTCATCTTATAATTGTAGCGAACCTTATAATTTTCTTTTTCATCATAGTCGCGGAGATCCCTCGCTTTCCGGAGTATCTCTTCGTCATTGGACAGAAGCGCGCCGCCCTCACCGCATGCCAGCATTTTATTGGCGTAAAATGAAAGGATGCTGATGCTGCCGATGCTCCCTGTCCGGCTGTGCCCGAACATGGCTCCGATCGAATGCGCGCAATCTTCGATCACGGGGACCCCTGTTTCCCCTATCCTTTCAAGGTCAGCGGGATTGCCGAACATATGAGGTACTATAACCGCTCTGGTCTTATCCCTCATCTTGTTCCTTATACTTTCCATGGAAACATTAAAACTCTCCAGCTCGATATCGCACAGAACAGGCCGCGCTCTTACCTGACATATAGTGTTAAGCGGAGCGCTGCACACATAGGACGGCAATAATACTTCATTGTCTTCACCTATTCCCATGGCAATGAGTCCCAGATGCAGAGCAGATGTTCCGGAATTGGTTACTACGGCGCCTTTGACACCTATGAAACGGGCAAGTTCCTTTTCAAACTCTCTGGCTTTGTCACCCTGGGCGATATGCCCTGATCGTATGACTTCGGATACCGCCTCTATCTCCTCGCTGCCCAGAGTCGGCTTGGAATGTGGAATAATTTGTTGGGCCATATAATCCGTCCTCCTGGGGTTCGATAAATCGAGCCCCTACAAACTGTCCAATAGATACCGCAGGGCGAAAAATCCCTCGGCGTACTTCACCTTTGCCTGGAAACCACGGAAGTTCGCGACCGCCCTTACGCTTTCCACCATGTCCAGGCTGGTGGGATACTCCCTTTCCACCTGGGATCTGTGAAACTTCAAAAGCTCGACTTTTTTCTCTAAAGTATCCTCGATATCCGTGAAAAGGTTCGGTTCATAGTTCCTGGACGTGTAATCCTCGTAAAACATGACCTTTCTATGGTATCGCGCGGCAACAATAGTGCTTTCCGCCAGATACCTGTGGTCCTGGTGGGTATCGTCCGGATAATTCACGAATATTGCGTCCGGATTACACTCCTTTATCGCGTCCTCTATTTTCCCTATAAGCTCAACGCCAACATTCAGCATGGTGTCAGTGAACCCGCCCCAGAAGACCTTCTTAACGCCCAGAAAATCAGCTGCCGCCTCCTGTTCCATTATCCTGATCCCCGCCCCGCCGCTGAAATCACCGTGGGTTGCTATGAAAAAATATATTTTAGCTTTTTGCTTCTTGGTCAGTTTGATAAGCGTCCCGCCGCACCCGTATTCTATGTCATCCGGATGTGCTCCTATCGCCAGAATATTCATCGATCACTCCCTTCTTTTATTATACTTAAACTCTCTTTTCCGTGACAGAATAAAAGATCCACAACTGACATATTGGGATAAAAACCACCAAATGCCTGGGAATACCGAGGGGGCGAATAATGCTGGAACTCCAGGACTATCCCGCTTTCTTCAAACAACCCTTTATCAAGGTATTCGTCCCCGCCTGCCCCGGACAGGTAAGTATCGGCTTTCAGGGCTTTACATATTTCGACCAGCCTCTCTGTTTTGCTGCCATTCACCTTGAGGACAGAACTCCTGACAAGGTCTGTCTTTATCCCCAGCGCGTCTTTCAGGTATTCTATGAAATAAATATTGATATCCACAAGGAACTCCCATTCCTGGGCGAAAACATCACGAAAGAACGTGAAGTAATCCCAGAAATACGGCGCATTGGAATAGTTGATCTCCAGGCCCTTCATTTGCCTGGCGCGCCAGTCCTGATGGCTGTCTATCCTGACCTCGTTGATCTTCTCCCCGAACTTGTACATGACAGGCACGGTCAGCCACTGCCATTGGCTAGCGGTCCGTATCTTGTTCCGGTTCTGCCATTCGTTCTTTTTGTATTGCACGTCATCCAGCAGGACAAAAACATCGACCTGGTCCATCTTGTCAAAATAACCAAGCCATGGCAGATATTGAGGTTGATGGATCGCTACTTTCATATTTAACCAGAGATATTATAACGTAATCCGCGTGTTATTTAAAGTCCACGAATACGGGGTTCGAAAAAAGCATGTCCGGATACCCCCCGCGGACATCAAGCCGGTAATAGGTCTTTCGTCCATCTTCGTATAGGTCATCCGTATACACGAACTCTCCCGGCTCTTTAATACTGAATTCCTTTACGACCTCCCCGGACCTGATCAGCTGGGCGGTAACGGCCCGACCGGCCTTCCCTTCCCAGCTGACACCGAAACTGACCGTTACCGGGCCGGCGGCTTCCAATTCTTCTCCCATTATCGCTTCCGCTCCGCAGGGGGCTTTCACGATAAAGGAATCCAGCCGCAACCGGCATCCTTCAGAGCATCTCACAGCGTACATTCTCCCGAGCCGCATGGCCTCCAGTATGTCTTCTCTGGTATTGGACGGCACCAGAAAGACGGTCTGGACTTCATCTATTCGCTTGCTGCCAGGGCCCTCACCCGCGTGATAGGTCATCTCTCCAATGGCCCATGCGGGGTTCTTCCTTTTCCCGGAACAGTATTCCTCCAGAACAGTATCCCACACACCCCCGGGGCCGCCGACGTCCCTGTACCCCTCATAGAAACAGCAGAATCCAGTATAATCTTCTGAATCAAGCATGTGCTTAATCGCGTTCGAACTCGCCACCCTCACAGGCCCGACATCTCTACTGGTACTTACCTCGGGATTTGACCAGAAAACTACGCCTCCCTTTCTGTTGACGTAATCTATAACTTCCTGATATGGCCCGACACCCATTTCCTCATTGTACTGGTGATATTTCGCATGCTTGAACGGAAAATTGTTCATTGTAAATAGGGCTCCCGTGATGATCAGTAACCAGCAGATCGGATCCGCGATATAGAAACGCGAGTGCTTTTTCTTCAACAGAACAATCCCGATGATCAAGAGCGCGACCGGCCACAATTTAAGAATGCTCCTCAGGCCGTAACTCGCGAACCCGCGGTTGGACACCGTGGGGATCCCCCAGTAATCACTGATGTCGATCCCTGATACGATGAACTGGATATCCCAATCGTGCAGCGTAAGCCCGTCCTCATGAAAGGGGTGACCTGTCCAGTAATACGCAGGGACAATCCGGGAGGCCAAAAAGATCGTCACGCCCGGCGTGTTTTTTTTGATCTCGGCTAGCTTCTTCCTGCAACGCCTCAACCCGTATCTCAGCAGCCCGGGTTTTTCCACGGTCTTTTTTATAAGATTCCTCAACGGGAACAGGCCGTATTCCCATCTCGGCCTGTGATATTCAGTCAAAAAAACCGCATCGATACCCGCCCTGTCCGCCATTTCCACCAGTCGTTCCGGCGCATGCGCGCCTTCGGAGACGTTGGATTTGATGTAAAGGACCGCCCTGACCTGGAAGAGCTTCTCTTCCTCAGCGAAACAGATGGCCGCGGGAACGAGTATTGAAAGACAGATCAAAATGACAACATGTTTTTTCATCTAAAAAATATCCCTGTTTTCCGAGACCCACTTAACAAGACGTTCAACGCCTTCCTTGACATCGACCCGCGGTTTCCATCCAAAACTATCTCGGGCTTTTCTTATGTCGCAGATGAAGGTTTTCTGATCGCCCGGCCGCCAGTCATCAAAACCGTATTCGAGCTTCTTGCCCAGGATCCTTTCCAGCATGGAGATCAATTCAAGGAGAGAAAGTGTGTTTTCCGTTCCTCCGCCTGTGTTATAAACCTGTCCGCTGGCCTTATCGATGTCCCTGATAGCCCTGAAATAACAGTCCACAAGGTCATCTATATGAAGTATGTCCCTCATCTGCTTCCCATCACCGTAAACAGTAACGGGCCTTCCAAGAACAGCGCATATCGCGAACCATGCGACCCAGCCCTGGTCTTCTACCCCGAACTGGTGGGACCCGTAAATGCAGGATTGACGAAAGTTTACGGTCCTTAAGTTATATATCCGCGAATAATCCATCACATACTGATCCGCGGCTCCCTTTGAACAGCCATACGGAGAATGAAAATCCAAGGGCCGCGTTTCCGGGATCCCCTGAGACAGATCTTTATAGTTATATCTGCCGTCTTTCTCGACTATTTCCAGATCCTTCATCTCTCCGTAAACTTTATTGGTAGAGGCATTGAGAAGGATCGACCGGGGTTGAAATCCCCGAACAGCTTCGCATACATTAAAAGTCCCAAGGGCATTGACCTCAAAATCTACCCTGGGATCCGTCACGGATGTGGTTACCGCGACCTGGGCCGCAAGATGCAGGACAACATCAATATCCCTGTGCTCAAGAAAACATCCCTTGACCTGCTCAAAATCTCTTACATCCCCTTTTATGAAAATAAATTCGCCCTGTTCCTTAAACCATTCCAGGTTTTTTTCGGTGCCGTCGCGGGACAGGTTATCAAAAATAATGACTTCATGACCTTCGTCAAGAAAACGCTTTGCGGAATTTATACCGATAAAGCCAGCCCCGCCGGTAACAAGAATTTTCATGTTATCTCCCGTGTGTAGGGGCCGGATCTATCCGACCCTTTTTATTGGGGTTTGATAAATCAACCCCCCTGCAGATCCCGAGGCTTGATAGATCAAAGCCTCCACATTTATACCGTTACGTAATAAGGGTCCTGTATAGCGCATCCAGATCATTGATCATTTTTTGAACAGAATATTCTGAAACGACTTTATCTCGGCCTTTCCGTGCCATTTCCCTCGCCTTTTCCCTGTCATCAAGCAAGGTATCCAGTGCTCCGGACAGTGCTGCTGCCGACCCGGAGGCAACCAAAAACCCCGCTCCACCGGAAACAACCGAAGAAACACCGCCGACATTCGTCGCGACCACTGGTTTTTCCAGAAACATGGCCTCGATCAGAACACGTCCCATGCCTTCATTCAGGGAAGACAAAACAAAGATATCAAGACAATCAATAACCGCGCCGATATTTTCCTGCCACGGGATCATGTGGAACCGCTTATCCATGCGCGCTGCTGCGATCATTTCCCTGTATTCCTCGCGGAGCGGACCATCGCCGGTAAGCAAAAAATGGACATCGTCTCTTTTCTTCATCTGTTCGATGGCCGCTTCTATAAAATACCGGTATCCCTTTATTTCAATGAACCGGCCTATGGACCCTATCAACGGATTGTCCCGTGAGATGCCAAGCTCGGCCCTCCAGTCCTTTCCCTCATCAGCCTCGCGCTCCAGTTCATTGAATTCGATGCCGCTTGGTATGGAAACATATATGTCTTTCCTGCCGATCCCGAACCTCAACCAGTCGTCACATTCCGCGGATGTAAGGCCTATTATCCGGTCAGTTACGCGAGCGGCCATGGATTCAACGAGGATAATAATACACGTGAGCAGCTTGCCGAAATATCCATAAAATACGTGGCCGTGCGGGGTGTAAACAATCCCTTTTACCCCGGCGCACTTCGCAGCTATACGGCAGATCAAACCCGCCTTGGATGAATGTGCGTGCACGATATCGTATCGATTGCGCCGCATTAGACGGGCGAGTTTGAAAAATGAAACCATGTCCAGAACAGGCTGTATGTGCCTGACAAGGGTTTCTTCCTTGATAAAACAAACTCCCGAACCCTGTACCCTTTCCAGGAGGGCGCTATTCACGTTCTCGGTGCGGCCGAACAGTAGATCCACATCATATCCTTTTTCCGCAAGCCCCATGGCGCTTAACAGTGTATTCGTGGAGGAGCCACCCCTGTCCAGACGGGTTATGGCATGTAATATCTTAATTGTTCTTTTCATTCTTTTTGTTTCTATTTAGTCTATGGTGTATAGCCGATAGACCATCGGCCATTGACCATCGACTAAATAAGCTTCCGCAGGCTCTCCGCGCGGCTCTCCCAGCTGAATTCATAACGAACACGCGAAAGCCCTTTTCTCCCTAGTTTTTTAGCGTATTCTTCATCCTCCAGAAGGAGTAAAACCGCGTCACGGATCTGTTCCACGTTTTCCGGATCCACTAAAATGCCTGTCTCACCGTCTATTACGGCCTCGGATACACCGCCGCTCATTCCCGCTATCACCGGTTTCCCGCAGGCGTTAGCTTCAAGGAAAACTGTCCCGAACCCCTCGACATCTCCTCTTTCACGTATATACCGCGGGACCATGATAAAAAGGCTGCACGCATTATAGAAAAATATCAGCGCATCACCGGACAATTCACCGGCAAATATAACCTTGTTCTCAAGACCCAATTCTTTGACAAGATTTTCAAGACTTTTCCTCCGACTTCCTTCCCCGGCCACAACATACACAACCCCTGGATATTTTCGGATGACTTCCGGTAATGCCCTTAAAATATTCTCGTGTCCTTTCCGGCTTGCCAGTCGGGATACCGTGAGCATGATCTTGCTTTTATCCGGTATGTTGTACTTTTCCCTGATACTGCCCGAGCCACTTTCGGGCCTGAATATGCTAATATCGACTCCGGGAGTGATCACGGTTATCTTTTTCTCAGGCGCCAGGCGGTGTTCCACGGCAATGGCTTTCGTGAAATTACTGTTCGCCACGATATGTTCACTCCCGGCGAATATTCTCTTCATAAGCCATTTTGTGATAAAATTGCGTTCAAATTCCAGTATATCCGCCGAATAGGTATAGACAACATAAGGCACGCCATTTAATTTCTTCATTATTAGTCCGGCTAACCCGGCAGAAATGACCTGAGCGCAATGGTTCTTTCTGATATTCCTCAACCGGTTCTGCCGCCAGACATGCCAGGCGAGCAATATTGTCCGAACGACCCTTGATAGCATAGAGCCTCCCAGCGGGTATGTCTTTCTCACCACGTTAAGCGATGTGTCCAGGTCGGGATCTCTTCCCTGCGCCATTGTCGTCAGGATTATAATCCTTTTCCCCGGGAGACCGCTCCAGAGGTTGAAGAGCTGTGTGGCTATCCCGCCTATCACCGGCGGGAATTCGCTGCTTATGCAAAGTACTTTTTCCGCTCCGGCGTCCTCAAGGGCTTCCATTATGTCATTGCACTGGTCTTTTGTATTGAACAAGGAAACGTGTTTGAATCCACGTTCAATATATTCTTCGCGGAGCCCGCTCTCCTTCAGGAACCTGAGCATGGCTCTGGCTATGTCTCCGGGATCATACGGGTCAAAGAATAAAGCCGCGTCACCGAGAACCTCCGTCATGGGCGGCAGATTTGAAGCCGCTACGGGCACACCCGTTGCCATCGCCTCTACCGGAGGTATGCCGAACCCTTCGACCAGAGAAGGGAAGATAAAAAATGAAGCGTTTCTCAGAAAAACGTAAACATCATCATGCTCTATGTTCTTGACGGTTATGATCCTGCCTGACAGACCATGCCCGGCGATAACCTTTTCTGTCTCGGATGCCTCTTTTCCAGAACCGCCAACGAGCATTAACCTGTAGTCCTTTTTCACATCCTCCGGCAGCAGGCCAAAAGCAGCGACCAGCCTTTCCAGGTTCTTGTGCGGTTTAAAATTCCCGACGTACAGGATATATGGCCTGTACAAATCGTACTGTTTGATAAATCCATCGGCTCGCTCGTCAGGCTCTATGAACGATCTGGGTATTTCCACTGAAGGATATGCGACTTTCAGCCTGTTCTTCTCGATCCTGAATATCCTGCATATCCTGTCTTTCGCATCCTCGGAAAGCGTAATGGTCTTCATCGAGCGGCGGATGCATATGAAAGTGTACACCAGAAAATGCGTTTTTTCCAGCGCTGCCATGACCCACTTGAATCTTGAAACTTTCAGGGGTATAACATCACAGACCGTGTTAACATACGGGCAAACGCGCCGTAACGGGGTTTTGATATACGGGGACAGGAAAACATTGATCTTTTTTCTTTGCAAAGCTCCCGGCAACTGGAACTGGTCCCACCAGAAAGTGTTCCGTTCCCGCATCAGGACCTTTTCTCCGCGTTCCGGTAAAGAAGAAAAATCCGTATGCTGATTGCCGAAAAAGACGAACTCATGTTCACCGTATTTTTGAACATAGTTAAGGAAATTCCGCAAAATGGTGCGGAGCCCCGTGTAAACGTCTTTTTTAAATTCTCTTACATCAATACCTATCCTCATTCTTTCCCGTTCCCTATCAGCTCCATGTAGACCTGTTGCGTCTCCAGGGCGTTTCTTTTCACGTCAAAAAGTTTCTCGGCCCGCTCCCTTGCCCTTTTGCCCATTTCTTTTCTTTCTGCGTCATCGGTCAACAGCTCCTCCGTAGCCCTGACAAAACTTTCAATGTCGTCCGGGGGAGTCAAAACCCCCGTAATTCCGTTTTCCACCAGCTCGGGATTGCCGCCGTCATTCATGGCAACAACGGGTTTTCCCGCTGCCATTGACTCTATGATCGCCCTGCTGCACGCCTCTTTCCGGGTAACATGAGCGGATACGTCGAAGCTTGCCAGGGCCCCGGTTATATCCTCCATAAACCCGGTAAACCTTACTCGATCATCGATCTCCAGCTCATTCGCCCTGTTCTTAAGGAACTCGAGCCTGCCGCCATCTTCATCCGCAAACCCACCTCCAACTACCAGGAACATCACATCGCTTAATCTTTTAGAAATGAGAGAAGCGGCTTCTAAAAAATATTCCAGTCGTTTTCTCCTGCTGAAATTCGCGATTATACCGAGCACCTTTCCGCGGCCAGGAGACAGTTCCTTTCCTTCTTCTTTAGCGATTGCTGCCGGATTAAACCGGTCCAGATCAACTCCGTTCAGTATTACCTTAACCTTAAAAGGCATTTGTCCTCTTTTGTTGAATCTCTGCGCAACCGCACGGGAATTGCATATAATTCTATCCGGCAGAAAAAGAAACCGCCTTGTTACATCAGTTTCGTCGCCAAACACCAGATTCCTCTCATGCCAGACAACTGGTATCCCTAAAATTTTTCCAGCGAGCGCGCTCAAAATGTTGTTCCTGGGAGTATACGAATGTATAATATTAATCTTGTTTTTTTTGAGGCACCCTGCGAGGGCAAATGACGCTTTTATGATCTTAAAAAAATTTGCCATTCTTAGCCGGGGTATTTCAAGGCAGACAATTTCTATACCCGCTTTTTTTGCCTCGGCGCTAAAACGCCCTTCGCCCGGAACTATCAAATAGGGTTTAAACCTGTCCGTATCCAGATACTGCCACAGTCCAAGAAGACTTCTCTCCCCGCCGCTTATTCCGGTCTTGTTGTGAAGATAGGCGATGTTGCACCGCCTGCCCATGGCATCACCGGACATCTCATTCACCTCTTCTCCTCCTTTCTCTGCATGTCCCACAGCGCGGCATAAGTGGAATAATAACTTGCCGCCGAATTGGCGCAGACGAAAAATCCCGGGACACCGTCCATAAATCCCCTCCTGACAATATACTTATAACTGAATATAAGTGCTGGCTTCAGGAACAGGAAAAAGAGACCATTCCAGCGTGTGATCTTCAACCCTTTTGTCCTGTACTCAAGGGCCGTCAGGTAGGAGTACCTCGATATTTTTCCGAAATAATCGCTAAAGCTGTCCCCGCCGTAATGGATAAAATGATTTTTCAAACGCCCTATCCTTCCTTTGACAATGAAAGGGTCGATGCATTTCAGGTTCAGATCATAGTTTCCCTTTTCCTTGTTGAACAGCCGGAGGAACCTCAGGTCAAACCAGCTGCAGTGCCTTATCTCCCTGCCAAGGAATATGGTCAACCCCCGCATCAGGAACGCGTCATACTTGATCCCCGTCCCCAAAACGTGCCTTATCTCGCTGCATATCTCCGGAGGGAAATACATGTCCGCGTCAACGGAGAGCACCCACCTGTTGGACGTCTTTTTCAACACAAAGTCCCTTTCCACGGGAAAAGATTCAAATCCTTTCTGATATATCTTATCGGTATACTCCTTACAAACACTGACTGTTCCGTCCGTGCTGTACCCGTCCAGGACGACTATTTCATCGGCCCATTTCAAGCTTTCCAGGCACCTGCCAATGGTCTTTTCTTCGTTCTTTGTGATTATCGCCACCGATAGTCTGTTCATCATTCACCTCTTCCTGCATTTCAATATCAATATTTCCCCCATCAATAACTCGGGAGAGTTCAATGTTTTACGCATGAATGAGTCCTTTACCTTGATTGAAGTCGCTATCCTGCAGCAAAAAGCCAGGATCCACAATAATGGCCTCACGGGAAACCTTCTGGCAGATATAACGTTCCTGTTAGTGACCGTCTCCAACAGCTCAAATCCGGCTCTTCTTAACGCCAGAAAAAGCTGAGGGAACCCAACAGGGTTGATATGCAAAGTGTAAAACCGGGATTCATCGCTGTAATACCCGCCGAAAAAATCATGATATCCTGTCAAAAAATACCGCAACCGCGAAAAGATGCTCAGTATATTAGGGGTGCTGATGATCAACGTCCCGCCTTTCTTGATGATCCTTCCAAACTCCCGCAACAGGTGATAGATATTCTCTAAATGCTCAATACCGTCCACGCAAATTATACAGTCAAAAAAGGAATCCGGGTAGACCAGTTTCCCATTCAGGTCGATTTTTTGAAATTTTATATCATCGGCACGAAATATTTTTTCGTCTATATCGCCTGCCAGAACATCAAACCCCATCTCCCTGAAACGAGAAGACAACTTCCCGATACCAGCCGGAACATCCAGGAGCCGGCCGCCTTTTTCTTCTGACATCATCTTCACGACCATCTCGTGCAAACCCGGCGCCGTGTCTTCAGCCACGTCAGTCTTTGCCATGATACCTCCCAAGTAATTCCTGATATACGTTATCCAGTTCACGGATCATCTTCCGACTGGTAAACTTTTTCTCAAAGATCTTCCGGCCTCCCTGCCCCATTTTCCGCATCATAGGGGGATCTCCGAGCAGTTCGATCATGGCTTCGGCCAGGGCCTGCTCGTTGCCGGACGGGACCAAGAGACCCGTCTTTTTATCTATGACCACTTCAGCTATCCCTCCCACATCAGACGCCACAACGGGTAACCCCGAGGCCACCGCTTCCACAACGGCAAGAGGTAATCCCTCCCTCAATGACGTAAGGGCGAATATGTTTGATCGAAACAGAATTCCAGGGACGTCCTCCCTTTTCCCAAGAAAGGAAACCCGAGAAGCTATTCCAAAATCCGCGGCCTCCTTTTCCAGATCCTGTCTTAAGGGCCCGTCACCTACGATCCAAAGGCCTGCATCCGGAAAAACGGAAAGAACCCTCCGCATCGCCCTTAAAAGATAAGTATGCCCTTTATGTGAATAAAGGGAAGCCACTATGACAATGATCTTCTTTTTGTCGTCAAGCTCGTGCACAGCGTATTTTTTTCCATCGATCCCGTTATATATCACTAT
>CAYSJU010000012.1:8871-56721 GCA_964431495.1 uncultured Planctomycetia bacterium | reverse complement strand
AAAATAAAGACAAGCCGGGGCACGGAAAGCGTATACTTTTGCGTACCTTCGGATGCCAGATGAACGAGCGGGATTCCGAGCTCATCGCGGGGATGCTCCTGGAAAAAGGATATGAGCTTGTTGATACGCCTGAAAAGGCGGAGGTCGTTCTCTTCAACACCTGCAGCGTGCGGCAGCACGCAGAGGACAGGGTTGTGGGGAATCTCGAGAAGCTTGTTTCCCGCAAGAAAAAGGAACCGGATCTGAAGATCGGGGTTTTGGGATGTATGGCCAAGCGGCACGGCGAGCTTCTTTTAAAGGAGTTCCCGCACCTGGATATAGTCGTCGGAGCGAGCAATATCTACAATATACCGGAACTGCTGGAGCAGACGTTCACCCACCAGAAAGTGATCGCCGTAAACAATATTAAACGGCCGGTAAAAGGGCCGAATCCGGTTTACCGTGCAGGAAGTTTCTCCGCGTTCGTCAATATCATGTACGGTTGTAATAATTTTTGTTCCTATTGTATCGTGCCGCACGTGAGGGGTAGAGAGGTCTCTCGCCCCAAAAAAGATATTCTCAAAGAGATAAAGGCTCTCGCTGACAGGGGATTCAAGGAAGTCACTCTTCTGGGACAGAACGTTAATTCTTACGGCAGGGGCCTGTCACAGAAGATAGATTTCCCTGAGCTGCTGGAGGCCGCGAACAAAATAAAAGGCATAGAAAGGATCCGGTTCGTTACCAGCCATCCGAAGGACGCCGGAAAAAGCCTTTTCAGGGCCATGCGTGATCTTGATAAAGTATGCGAACATATACATCTGCCGCTTCAGTCCGGATCCAATAAGATACTTGACCTCATGAACAGAAAATACACTGCTGAAGATTACCGGGCCAGGATAGACCTGCTGCGGGAGATGTTGCCCGGGGCAGGGGTGACTACGGATATTATTGTGGGGTTTCCGTCCGAAGGAGAAAAAGATCAAAATGACACCAGGAAGGCAATGGAGGAGATCGGATGCAATTCCGCGTTCATCTTCAAATACTCTCCGCGGCCGCCGGCGATCTCATCGTGTCTGGTGGATAATATTCCCGAAGAAGTGAAAAAAGAGAGGAACAAGGAATTACTGGACATCCAGAGGAAGATCTCCCACGCTAAGAATAAGGAAATGATAGACAGCGTGCAGGAAGTTCTGGCGGAAGGCAAAAGCCGCATGTCGGATAAGGAACTTGTTGGTAAGACCAGGAACAACATTTCTTGTGTTTTTCCAGGGGATAGCGATCTGGTGGGGCAGCTTGTATTAGTGCGCGTAAAGAGTGTTAGCCCTCATACCCTGAAGGGCGAACTTGTTGAAAAGGACAATGAATAACCCTACAGTTATATTCATAGTCGGCCCGACCTCCTCCGGTAAAACTGAAGTTGCCCTGGGCCTGGCACGGAGGCTGGACGGCGAGATCATTTCCTGCGATTCCATGCAAGTTTACAAAGATATGGACATCATAACCCGCGCGCCTGCTGCTGAGAGAGCAGAAGATGTCCCAGCATATCTGGCAAGATGCGTATCGCCTGAAGAAGAATATAACGCGGCCCGATTTGCCGAGGAAGCCGAAGAGGCTATCGAGGATATTTTGTCCAGGGGCAGGATACCGGTGGTCGCCGGAGGAACGGGGCTTTACGTGAAGGCTCTCGTTGACGGGATATTTTTCTCCCCCCCGAAGGATGAAGGATTAAGGGAAGCGCTTAAAAAAGAAGCGGAAGAAAAAGGGGAGGTATATCTGCATAAAAGGCTTGAAGAGGTGGATCCGGAGACCGCGGCCGACCTGCATCCGAATGACGTAAAGCGGATAATCCGGGCCCTTGAGGTCTACGAGCTTACCGGTGAGACCATCCATGATAAGAAGAAGGAGACAGCCGGGATCGGGGATAAGTATGACTGCAGGATATTCGGGATGGAGCTGGAGAGGGTGTCGCTTTACGGGCGCATAAACGGGACAGTGGACAGGATGTTCGATGAGGGCCTTGTTGAAGAGGTCAGGGAACTGAGAAAAAAAGGATTGAGCAGGACAGCGGGAAAAGCACTTGGTATAAAAGAGGTCGGCTCTTATCTGGAAGGGGACGTGGGACTTGATGAGGCCCGGGAAGAGCTGAAAAAGAAGACCCGGAGGTATGCAAAGAGGCAGCTCACGTGGTTCAGATCGGATAAGAGGGTCAAGTGGATCAATGCCGGCCGTGACGTTACGGAAATTGTGGAGGATATTTTAAGATACGTGAATGAATAAGCCACGGTATTATAATACGACGAAAAAAGCCGAAAAGGCGCTTCTGGTAACAATAGACCACATTGGGAAGACTTCATGGAGCCTTGAGGACCGGCTCATGGAACTCCGGAACCTGGCGAAATCATCCGGTGTGGAAATAGTCGGTGAAGTGACGTGCCGCAGGCGGACACTTACCCCGAACCTTCTGGTGGGCAAGGGAAAGGTCCAGGAGATAACCGGGCTTGCGCTTGAGCTCGGAGCGGATGTCGTGATCTTCAGCAATGACCTGTCTCCTTCCCAACAGAAGAATCTGGAAGAGGTCATAGAGGTCAAGACCATAGACAGGACACAGCTTATTCTTGACATATTCGCGCACAGGGCGACATCCAGTGAAGGCAAGGTCCAGGTTGAATTGGCCCAGCTGGTGTATCTATTGCCGCGTTTGTCTGGCAAGGGGATACAGCTTTCACGGCTTGGCGGCGGCCTTGGGACAAGGGGGCCCGGCGAACAGAAGCTGGAGGTGGATCGCCGCCGCGTGCGTGAACGCATCTCGAAATTAAAAAGGTCACTGAAAGAGATAACCGGCCAGCGTGATCTGAGAAGGGGCCAGCGCGGGAAGTTCTCCATGCTGACGATCGCGCTTGTGGGGTATACGAATTCAGGGAAATCCACCCTGTTCAACGCGCTTACCGGTTCGAATGTCCCCGTAAAAAATCAGTTTTTCAGCACCCTGGACCCCACAGTAAGGAAGGTGACCCTGCCCAACAGCCAGGTGGTCCTTGTCTCGGATACCGTAGGGTTCCTGCAGGACCTGCCACATCATCTGATCGAAAGTTTCAAGGCCACGCTTGAAGAAGTAGTGGGCGCGGATATACTTTTCCATATTATCGATATGAGCGATCCCCGCAGGGAACTGCAGGGAGATTCTGTTTATGAAGTGCTTGACCAGCTCGGGATAAAGGACAGACCCGTCTTTACGATATTGAACAAGTCGGATACGGTCCCGGATAAAAACGAACGCGAACGCATAACGCGTCGCTTCCAGGGCCCCGTGATCATATCTGCTTTAAAAAAAGAGGGTTTTTCTGAAATATTTGACAGGGTCATTAATCATATTCAGGAGGATATGGAGGATATAGAACTGACCATGCCCCATAAACATTACGCGCTCATGAAGGTCATACGCGAGAAAGGGACTGTTCGCAAGGAGGAATACCGGGATAAAGGCGTGTATATAAAGGCCCGGGTCCCTAAAGAGGTCAAATATTCCATTTTCAGAAAGCTTCAAGAGGGCTCAGGAAAAGAGAAGTAGAACCCCCTAGCATCGAGTATCAAACATCGAAAATCGAGCATCCCAGCGCTCTTACTCACACCTTAACATAATCCTTGACAAACTCAAAAAGGGTGATATAATTTAGCACTCGAACCCAGTGAGTGCTAAACAGGGTGGTGTTTTAAGAACAACGCAAATCAGTATTATAAGACTTATTATGATTAACATGAATAAGAAAGAAGAAAGAAATTTTCGGGTCTTAACGCATATTATTAAGATATTTGTATCCGATGCCGTTCCTGTAAGCTCAAAATCCGTTACCAGGAACATGGGAAACAGTATTTCCAGCGCGACTGTCAGGAACATTATGGGGGAACTGGAAGAGGCGGGGGATATCGAACAGCCGCACACCTCGGCCGGACGTGTTCCAACAGATCGTGGATACAGGAAGTACGTGGATTTTGCGAAGAACAGGCTTGAGGTGGAGAAAAAGAAAGCGGAACGACTGGCATGGGAATATACCGGTCGCATAAAAAGCATTAAAGACGTTATTGAAAAGACGTCTTTCCTTATCAGCAGGGAGCTGCACCACGCCGGCGTAGTCATGTGGCCGAGCATCGGCAATTTTTATCTTAAACACCTTGAGCTGGTGAAGATAAGAGCCGAGGCGGTTCTGGCCGTCCTTGTCACAATGACAAACGCTGTCAAAAATTACATAATCAGCATCGATAAGGACCTGGAGAAGGTCGACCTTGAAAAGATCGCCAACTTCATCAACACGAATTACGCCGAGACGACTATTTCAAGCATTCCGGCGGAACTTAAGGATATTGTCGGAGGAGAAAGCGAGAATAAAGAGCTTGTAAGCATGGCAAGATCCGCTCGGGCTATAATCAACGACATAGTCGAGCAGGACATCGAGAACGAGATATACTGGGAAGGATTGGATTATTTCGCGGAAGAGCCGGAATTCATGGACCTGGCACTGACCCGCCGCATGCTCCGGATATTCTCGAACAGAAGAGAGATCAGCTCCCTTATGCGGAGGGAGCTGCCTTACAGGGGCGTAAGGGTCTATATCGGAAGAGAGAACGAATTCGACGCGCTACGGGAATGCAGTGTCATAACCGCCGGATACGGATTACACGGGAATACGGTCGGGCGCATCGGTGTCATTGGGCCGACCAGGATGGAATACGACAATGTCCTTAAAACAGTGAGGTACCTGTCGGATCTTATAAGTTTTAAACTCGAGGAATTTAATTAGTTCCTAGTTCGTAGACTGCAAAGATAGAGTGATTTTTTCTTAAACTACGAACTCCCAACTATGAACTCCGAACCATTGAAACCGGGGGGAAGATGAAGAAAAAAGAGAAGGAAAAAGTAGCAATACAGGCCGGAGAGCTGGACGATCTCCGTCAAAAGGCCGCTGAGAGGGATGAGTATTACAACAAATGGCTGAAAGTCCTCGCGGATTATGAAAATACCAGGAAACGGATAGAGAGAGAAAAAAGCGACCACATAAAATTCGCGAACGAGGATATCATAGCGCAGCTGTTTCCCATGGTCGATAATTTTGACATGGCGCTCATGGCCATGGACAAAGCGGAGGATAAAACGGCGGTCATGGAGGGCATACAGATGGTCCAGAAAGAATTTCACAGGATACTTGAGGACAATGGAGCGCAGAAGATCAAAACCGAGAACGAACAGTTCGACCCTAATCTGCATGAAGCCGTTTCTGTTGCTGAGACCGATGATTATCCCGACGGGATGATAGTGGGAGAAGTGCGGGCGGGGTATCTCTTGAACGGCCGGCTTCTGAGGCCTGCGCAGGTCCGGGTCGCAAAGAACGTTTCCCAGGAAGAGGGTCAGAACGAAGCGGAATAACCATGATAACTAAGATCAAAGAATCCGCAAGACGGTTTGTAAAACGGTTCGATGTCAGATATAAGTTCTTTCGCGCTTTAGACAGGCCTGAAAAGATACTTGAACTTGGCTGCGGCTCTGCTGAAAACTGTTACGATCTAAAAGAGATATATCCTTCAGCCGAGATTTGCGCTGTTGACAAAAACAACAACGATAAAATTCCGGGTTTTGTTTTATTCAAAGAGACTGATCTTGACCTGGGTGAACTCCCATACCAGGATTCTTTTTTTGACGGTATAATATTCACTCATGTTATTGAACATTTGAAGGACCCCTTTAGCTTGGGGGACGAAATAAACAGGGTGCTGAAAGAAGGAGGAAGGGTTTATATAGAAACACCTAACTGGACGACAATGTTTGTCCCATCTTTTGGATTTAAGAGAGAACAGCATGGCCCTTTCAATTTTCTTGACGATCCTACGCATATCAAGCCATGGAGTAAACACGGTTTGTTTGCATATCTTTCGCAGACCTGCAAACTCCATGTGGAAAGAGTAGGTACCGTTCGCAACTGGATAAAAATTCTGTTCATATTCGGACTCATAAAAGGCAAAAGGAAATATCTTATTGACGCGTTTCATAATTTTTATGGTTGGAGCATATATGGTATTGGGGTTAAACAAAATAATGTATGTAAAGGGAGGTTGAGCGATGGGTAAGGTAATAGGAATCGATCTGGGAACTACAAATTCATGTGTCGCGGTCATGGAGGGAAAAGAGCCTAAAGTGATACCGAACGCTGAAGGGGCCAGGACCACCCCGAGTGTGGTCGCTTTTACAAAGACAGGGGAAAGGCTCGTGGGTCAGCCGGCAAAGCGCCAGGCGATCACCAATCCGGAGAATACGATCTTCAGTATCAAAAGGTTCATGGGAAGAAAGCATTCCGAGGTTGAAGTGGAGGAGAAATTAGTCCCGTTCAAGATAGACGAGGACGCGTCAGGGAACGTGGTAGTTGACGCGCATGGCAAGAAGTACACGCCGCCTGAGATCTCGGCGATGATCCTGCAGAAGATGAGGCAGACAGCCGAGGATTATCTCGGGGAAAAGGTCTCGGACGCGGTCGTTACGGTCCCGGCGTATTTTAACGATTCACAGAGACAGGCCACAAAGGATGCCGGCCAGATAGCGGGTATTAACGTCCTGAGGATAATAAACGAACCGACCGCGGCAAGCCTTGCCTACGGCCTTGAAAGGAAGAAGAACGAGAAGATAGCCGTGTTTGACCTGGGCGGCGGCACTTTCGATATCTCTATCCTTGATGTCGGTGAAGGCGTTTTTGAGGTAAAGGCCACCAATGGCGACACCCATCTGGGAGGGGACAATTTTGACCAGAGGATCATCGACTGGATAGCCGATGAGTTCAAAAAGGAGAACGGGGTCGACCTGCGCAACGATAAAATGGCCCTCCAGAGATTAAAAGAGGCCGCTGAAAAGGCTAAATGCGAACTTTCGAGCAATCTCCAGACGGAGATAAACCTTCCGTTCGTCACAGCGGACGCGACAGGCCCCAAGCATCTGACCATGATGCTTACAAGGTCGAAGCTGGAACAGCTGGTAGATGACCTGGTCGAGAAGACAAAGGGCCCATGTTTAAAAGCGCTCAAAGATTCCGGATACTCCGCGAGTGATATCGACGAGGTCATACTTGTCGGGGGCCAGACGCGCATGCCGAAAGTGCAGGAAGTGGTGAAGGAAATATTCGGCAAGGAAGCCCATAAGGGCGTTAATCCGGATGAAGTCGTGGCCGTGGGAGCCGCGATCCAGGGAGGTGTGCTCAGCGGCGAAGAAAGCCTTAAGGATGTGCTTCTTCTTGATGTTACTCCATTGTCTCTGGGAATAGAAACGCTGGGAGGCGTGCTGACGAAGCTAATTGAGCGGAATACCACTATCCCCACGAAGAAAAGCCAGATATTCTCCACGGCTGCCGACGGCCAGACCGCGGTTTCCATCCACGTTTTGCAGGGAGAACGCGAGATGGCCGCTGATAACCGGACCCTGGGGCGTTTTGACCTTATAGGGATCCCTCCGGCGCCAAGGGGCATTCCCCAGATAGAGGTCTCTTTTGATATAGATAAAGACGGCATTGTCCATGTATCGGCAAAGGACAAGGCCACTGGAAAAGAGCAGTCCATACGGATCGAATCATCCAGCGGATTATCAAAGGAAGAGATCGAAAAGATGGAGAAGGAAGCGAAACTGCACGAAGGAGAGGACAAGAAAAAGAGGGAGATGATCGAGGCGAGAAATCAGCTGGATTCCTTTGTCTATTCCACCGAGAAGGCCTTGAAGGATTACGGGGACAAGGTTTCTGATGATGAAAAGAAGAAGATCAACGAAGCCCTTGAGAAGGCAAAGAAGTCCCTTACCTCGGAGAATGCCGAGGAGATCAAAAAAGCACAGGAAGAGCTCCAGCAGGCCAGTTATAAACTGTCGGAAGAGGTCTACAAACAGGCTCAGGCCCAGCAGCAGGCGGGACCGCAGCCGGGACAGGGAGAGCCCGCAGGGGAGGGCGCCGGCGGTGAAAAGAAATCAGAGGAGGACGTGGTGGACGCTGATTTCAAAGTGGATGAAGAGAAGGATAATAAGTAGTCAATCAAAGGACGCAATGGCGAAAGACTATTATGAGCTACTCGGTGTCAGCAGGAATGCTTCCGCCGATGAGATCAAAAAATCGTACAGAAAATTAGCCGTTAAGTATCACCCTGATAAAAATCCCGGGGATGGGTCAGCTGAAGAGACGTTCAAAGAGATATCCCACGCCTATGAGGTCCTGAGCAATCCGGAAAAGCGAAGCAGGTATGACCAGTTCGGTGATGCCGCTTTTCAATACGGGACCGGCGGGTTTGGATTTCACGACCCTTTTGAGATATTCCGGGAGGTTTTTTCAGGCGGCTTTGGAGGCATCTTCGAGGAGATGTTCGGCTTCGGAAGGAGTGGCGGGACAGGCCCCGCCAGGGGCAGGGACCTGCAGTACGACATCAAGCTGGACTTTCTGGAGGCCGCGCACGGGACAAAGAAGAGCATCAGGGTCCGCCGGTACGAGACCTGCACTGACTGCGACGGGACAGGAGCAAAGCCCGGAACAGGAACGGCGATATGTCAGCAGTGCGGCGGTACGGGAAGTGTAACTCAATCAGGCGGTTTTTTCAGCATTTCGCGCACGTGTACCCAGTGTCAGGGCGCTGGAAAGGTCATCAAGGACCCGTGTTCCTCCTGTAATGGCACTGGCAGAAAAGAAGCAGCAAAAAAAATAGAAGTGAATATCCCTGCCGGCGTTGATACCGGAACGCGTGTCCGGCTTTCCGGAGAAGGCGAGGCTGGCGCACACGGCGGGCCAGGGGGAGATCTATATGTCACGATCTCCGTCAAGGAGCACGAGTATTTTTCAAGACGTGATTACGATGTGTACAGCGTGATCAATGTTTCTTTTACACAGCTTGTTTTCGGGGATGAAGTGGATGTTAATGTCATAGACGGGAAGACCACGTTATCGATCCCCGGAGGCACCCAGAGCGGACGGGTTTTCAGGCTGAGGGGACAGGGCGTAAAAAGGCTGGACGGACGGGGTAGGGGAGATCACTTCGCAAAGGTGAAGGCAGATGTCCCACAGGACCTTACTCCGCAACAGAAGAAGCTATTGAGGGAATTTGAAGCGAGTTTCGGCAAGAAGATCGCCAGGGGAAAAGAAAAGTTTTTTGATAGATTGAAAAAAGGATTCATCTAACAGAGATTCCTGCTTTCGCAGGAATGACTGAGGATACAGATTCCCGCTGGAGTTTACCCCTGCGGGAGCAGGGGAGGGAATGTCAATGGAGGGAAAATGCCCACGTATGAATATAAGTGCCACAGTTGCGGTCATGGTTTTGAGCAGTTCCAGAGCATGACGGATGAGCCGCTCAAAAAATGTCCCAAATGCTCGTCTCCCGTGAAACGCGTGATAGGCTTCGGAGCCGGAATAATTTTTAAAGGCAAGGGGTTCTATCAGACGGATTACAAGGCCGCGTCGGAGGGGAAACGCGGGAAGGGAAAGAACGGCAACTCTTCCAGGCCTTGCTGTAACCCCGACACCTGTTCTTCATGTGAATGATATGGGCGCATGGCTTAAAGGAAATGAACGCGGTTTTGTTTGGATACCCACCGTATTGTGGGTCGCTGTTATTCTTTTTTTCGCGGTTCTGCCTTACAGAAAACTGCCAGCGCTTACGGTCGGGCATTTTGACAAAGTAGCGCATTTCTTTGAATACGCTATCCTGTCAGCCTTGCTGATGAGGAGCTTCTATTATGATTACAGCAGCCTGACCCTGGCTAGAAGTTCCTTCTTTACGTTGATATTGGGTGGAGGATATGGTATCGTAATGGAACTGGTGCAGCATTTTGTCCCGGGCAGGTGTCCTAGTATGGGAGACGCTGTCGCGAACATCACGGGGGTATTTGTGGGATTAATTTTGGGAAAGGTCGTGATATGGCGGAAGTAAGGCCCTTTAGAGGAATTATATATAATGCCGGCAAGGTGGGTGATGATGTCGCGGGTGTTTACGCCCCTCCTTATGATGTCATCCCCCAGACCATGAGGGATGAGCTTTACGAGGGCAACGACTATAATGTTATAAGACTTATTCTGGGGAAAGATCGGGAAGGAGATAATGAGCAAGACAATAAATACACCCGGGCGAATAGGTTTTTAACCGAGTGGATGGAAGAAGGTGTCCTCGTAAAAGATAAGGACGAGGCTTTTTATGTTTATGAGCAGGAATACCAGGTGCACGGTAGGAAGTGCCGCAGGATAGGGTTTATCGGGCTCATGGAGATAGCGGATGCCGAAAAGAAGAAGATATTTCCTCACGAGCACACTCTTGCTGCTCCCAGGGAAGACAGGATGAATCTCATGAAAGAGGTCAAGGGGAACCTCAGCCCGATCTTTACGTTATATTCGGATATGGGCAGAACCATAACAGAGATACTGGAGAAGACAGTCGTCTCGGTCGCGCCCCTGGTCGATATACAAATAGGCATGGAAGGCCACAAACTCTGGCGCCTCCGCGATAAGAGCTCCCTGGAAAAGATATCCTCATCAATGGAAGGGAAAAGAATATTCATCGCGGACGGACATCACAGATATGAAGTGGCCAGGAAATACCGGGACATGATGCGGCAGCAACCCGGGTATGACGGGAGCGCGGATCACATTATGATGTATTTTACCGACATGGAAGCCAGTGGCAACCTTACGATAATGGGGACCCACAGGGTGATAAAGGATATGGAATTGGCTGATGATGAGATAGTAGAGAGGCTTAAAAAATATTTTTATGTGACCAGGCACCGGGACCTGGCGGATCTTATAAGCCGTCTGGACAAGAAATCCGGAGAAAGCCATGCGTTCGGATTTTTCGGAGGTAATGGATATCTCTTTATAGAGCTGAAAAATGAATCCGACATCGAAAAACTGATCGTTGAAAAAAAATCCCTGGAATGGAAGAAACTGGATGTGAGCATACTGCATTCAGCTGTTTTTAATGGATTACTGGACATTAAGAACGAGGAAGGGAAAGTAAAATATGTCAGGGACCCCGAGGAGGCCGTGTCCCTGGTCAGGAACAGCGGCTATAAGGGAGTTTTTTTTCTTAACCCGACCCGCGTTGAACAGCTCAAAGCTGTAGCTGAGCGCGGCGACATGATGCCGCAGAAATCCACGTATTTTTATCCCAAGCTTTTGTCCGGCCTTGTGTTAAACAAATTTTAAGAGGAAATGATGGCTTTTTTCGCGAAAAAACCCAAAATATTCAGCGGAGCACGGAAGAAGGACATGCCGGGAGGGCTGTGGACAAAATGTCCCGAGTGTGGAGAAGTCATTTACAATAAAAAACTTAAGGAGAATCTTCAGGTCTGTCTGAAATGTGATTATCATTTCAGGATAGGAGCTTATGAGCGGATAAACATCGTCCTTGACAGCGGGACTTTCCAGGAAGCCTATCCAGACATGCAGAGTAAAGATCCTTTGAAATTCAAAACTCCCGGCAAGGATTATATGGCCAAACTCAAGAAAGATCAGAAGGCGACCGGATTAAAAGAAGCGGCCGTTATCGGTGAAGGCAAGATCAACGGCAGGCGTGTCGCGCTTGGCGTTACGGATTCAAGGTTTATTATGGGCTCCATGGGTTCGGTGGTAGGGGAGAAAATCACCAGGATCATCGAATACGCGGATGCGAAAAAGCTGCCTCTTATCATCATTTCAGGTTCCGGAGGAGGAGCCAGGATGTACGAGGGGTTGTTATCCCTGATGCAGATGGCAAAGACCAGCGCGGCGCTGGAGAAATTAGACAGGAACGGGGGGTCCTTCATCTCAGTGCTGACAAATCCGACAATGGCTGGAATAATGGCCAGCTTTGCCTCGCTCGGTGACATAATCATGGCGGAACCCAAGGCCCTTATAGGATTTACAGGACCAAGGGTCATACAGCAGACCATCAAACAGGAATTGCCGGAAGGCTTTCAAAGTTCGGAATTTTTACTGGAACACGGGTTAATAGACATGATAGTCAAGAGGAGCGAGATGAAGCAGATCTTGTCGACCCTGATGGAGTATTTGGTCAATAGGGAGGGGGTCTGACCCCTAACAATTTATTGACTTTTGTCCTAATATGGTATATAAAGCATTAATACCCGTAAGGGGTTAAAATAGCATTCAGTCTGGAATATTTAAGGTGGTAATATGGCGCAGGTCAGTTTGCGCGGCGTAAGAAAGGTTTTCGGCGATGTGGTCGCGGTCGATAACGTTACTTTTGGCGTGGAGAACAAGGAATTCGTTGTCCTGGTAGGGCCTTCAGGCTGCGGGAAATCCACGATCTTAAGGTTGATCGCCGGTCTTGAAACAGCGACCGCGGGGGACATCTTTATAGGAGACCGCAGGGTAAATAATATTCCTCCCAAGGACCGTGATATAGCTATGGTCTTTCAGAATTACGCCCTTTATCCACATATGAGCGTTTACGAGAACATGGCGTTCGGTCTAAAGCTGAAGAAATATCCAAAAAAAGAGATAATCTCGAGAGTGAAGGAAGCGGCCGCTATACTCGGACTGGAACAGCTGTTGAACAGAAGGCCCAAGGCGCTTTCAGGGGGTCAGCGGCAGAGAGTGGCGGTAGGCAGGTCCATAGTGCGTAAGCCCATGGTTTTTCTTTTCGATGAGCCGCTGAGTAACCTTGATGCTAAATTAAGGGTAACGATGAGAACCGAACTTCACCGCCTGCACATGAAGCTTCAGTCCACCATGATCTACGTAACACATGACCAGACCGAGGCTATGACTCTCGGGGACAGGATAGTAGTTGTCAAGGACGGTATTGTTCAGCAGATAGATACGCCGACCAGCGTGTATAACAAGCCCGTAAACAGGTTTGTGGCCGGTTTTATAGGCGCTCCACCAATGAATTTTATGGAAGGCAGGATCATAAAGAAAGACGGCAGGATGTATTTTGATGAAGGCAACTTCCGGGTAAGGATAGTAGAGAGCATATATGCCGCGCTGGAAGATTACCTTGATACGAGAGTCATGATGGGGGTCAGGAGCGAGGATATTTACGATAAATTGTTTATTTCTGAAACTCCTCCAGAAAACATCGTTACGATGACCTGCGAGGTCGTCGAACATCTTGGTTCAGAGGTATACATACATCTGAACAGTGGTAAACACGTTCTTGTCGCTCGGCTGTCAGGCGACACCAATCCACAGATAAACCAGGATATGGATGTCGTCTTTGACATGAGCAAGGTACATTTTTTCGATAAAGCAACCGCAAAAACAATCATATAGATAATTCATGACTCCTTTCGCTAAAAGGAACCTTCTCATACTCGTTTCCGCCGTCCTTTTCATAGGGCTATTGTACAGTCTCATTTCCATCGTCCCTACGTTAAAAGGCCAGATCCAGCATCTGGAGCTGATCGTCATAAGCCTTTTGATAATGATGTCCCTCGTGGTCATGCTTTTCTGGATCTCAGTGGGAGTGTTCGGCGGGCTGACGTGTTTTCTGCTGGCCATGATGTTCATATACAAACCCCTGACCGACCTGAACCCTTATTATTACAGCGTGCTGATAATGGCGTTCTTCCTGAACAGCTTTCTCGGCCACTATATCCACAGAAAGATCAATAAGATCAACCAGGACCACACGGTGACTATGGAAAAGGTCCACGAGGACACGAATCTCATCCAGAACCATTTCAAGAACAGGGTTGCCGAGATCTCGGCCATGGAAGGAAAAATAGACAGCCTTCTTAAACTGAAGAACATCTCGGACGATCTGAGCCTGACCTTTTCCGCTGAAGAAGTCATAAGAGTAGTGATCGAGAAGACTTTTGATAAATTCAGGGATGACACCAGGGTGCTGTTCTATCTGGTGGGTACAAAGAAGGAAGGGCTGTTCCTTTCCAATGTATTGAAAGCTGCTCCCAGAATGTCTCCCGTGATGGAAAAGGGCGGAATATTCGAAAGATGGGTCATGAAGAACATGCAGACCCTGCTCGTTAAAGACGCGAGAAAGGATTTCAGGTTCTCGATCGGCGGAGAAGAAAAGAAAGATGACTTTGTTTCTCTGATAAGCAAACCGCTGATAAGCGAGGGTAACATCCTCGGTATTCTGCGGGTGGATTCCAGCCGGGAAGGGGCCTTCGGGCAGCATGAACTACGGATACTCGATATTATAGGCGAACTGGCGGCCATATCCCTGGAAAACGCTAAATTATACCGGAAGACCGAAGAGCTAGCGATCAAGGACAGCCTGACCGGCCTCTATATTTACCGGTATTTTATGCAACGCCTGGAAGAGGAAGTAAAAAGAGGAACGAGAAGCGAAATTCCCTTCGCTTTGTTCATGCTTGACATCGATGATTTCAAGAAATTCAACGATAAATACGGTCATATAGCCGGGGATCTTGTCCTGAAGAACGTAAGCCGCGTGGTAGAAAGTAAGGCTTCGGCCGGTGATATTGTCTGCCGCTACGGCGGCGAAGAATTCGCGTTTCTGGCGCTTAACTGCGACAAGAAGAGAGCCGTCAAGCTTGCCGGGGAGATCAAGGACGAGATCCAGGACAGTTATGTCAGCATCCGCAGAAGAAAAAGATCCGTCACTGTTTCAATAGGCATCGCGATGTTCCCCAGGGACGCTGAACTCAGGGAAGATATTGTCTGGGAAGCGGACAGGTGCCTGTACGAAGCTAAGGCTAAAGGGAAGAACAGGGTATGTTCAAAATAAAAGTCATTTCGATATTCGCTATTAACGTTATTTTTCTGCTTTTAAGCTGGGCGTTTTACCTCTTTCCACACGGGGATGAGTATTTAATGCTTTTTGTCATCCCATTGATCTGTATCGTCGCCCCTTATGTGCTGACCCTGCGTATGATGGCTTTTCTGCTTGCGGGGAATTTTCTGTTTTTCGTTTTTTACTCGGTGATAGGCATCTTGAACGCGGTGGACGTAGCGGTTCTCATGTCACTTCTCGTGGCAAGCAGTGGTATAAGCTATATGTGCATGATGCTGAGCAGGACATTTGAGCGGTTTAACAGGGCCGATGTCGCCGGAGAAGAGGATAAATATAACCGCGTAGTGAGGGAACTGGAAAACGGTGAGCGGAAAGGCAGGACCGTCGAAAAAGAGCTGTCGCGTATTTCGCGTTTATACAAGATAACCAAACAGCTGGAGTCCGTTCTGAGATTTGATGACCTTTTCGACGCGTTATTCGATTTCCTCGAGAACAATTTCCAGTTTGGAACAGCCCATCTCCTGGTCTTTAATGACGGCAAGTTTTCCCAGGGGGTATCGAAAAGCGTGCTGGGTGACCGGATGGATCACGGCAAAAGAGAAAGAAAAGGGCCGATAGATTACAAGGCCCTGGTGGGATACATGGGGGAAAAGGATTTTAAGTCTTTTTACCTGGACCGGAAGAACGCTGTAGATGTTTTTGACTCTATCGGAGTGAGGGCCGATACTTTTCTCGCTTTTCCCCTGTTCGTGAAAAAGATATCCGCCATACTGGCCATAGAAGGCGCGACTAAAATGGGTTACAACAAGATCAACATCATCATTCCGCAGATCGCGCTGGAACTCAGGAAAGTGGAGTTATATGAACAGGTCGAGAAGCTTTCCATTATCGACGGTCTTACCGGAGTTTACCTGAGGCGTTATTTGATAGACCGGCTCATGGAGGAGGTTGACAGGGCCAGGAGGCTTGAGCTGACTTTTTCGATCGGCATGATAGACATTGACCATTTCAAGAGATGCAATGACGAATACGGGCACCTGGCCGGGGACGCCGTTCTCAGAGAAGTGGCCGAAAGGCTGAAGTTCTCCGTGAGGGAAGTGGATATGGTCGCGAGATACGGCGGTGAGGAATTTTGCGTTATATTACCGGAGACAACGAAAAAACTCGCCGTTATAGTCGCGGAACGTCTGCGCAAATCAGTGGAATCAGCGGAGGTAAAAACGTTCGAGGAAAAGATAAATACGACGATAAGTATAGGTATCGCGACATACCCGGAAAACGGTAAAGACGTCACTTCACTGATAGAAGCGGCGGATACCGCGCTTTATAAGGCGAAACACAAGGGCCGGAACAGGGTCTGTACGGCGTAGGATAGAGGACAGAAGGGGTATAGTGCATAGACCAGGAGTCTTTCCGTCATGTAATGCCGACCGAGGACGAAACGTCCGAGGAAGTGGCGAGCCCTCCGGGCGAGACCGAGGGATCTATGAATAACAAAAAAATATATTTTTGGGCAAAACTGATACTGTTATCGACGCTGATCGTGAGTTTCTCAGGGTTACAGACGAATGCTCAGGATGAAGAGTTATTAAAGATGAAAAAGGGGCAGCCGATCATAGTTGACGGCGACAAGGTAGAGTTCTTTGAAAAGGAAAATAAGATCGTCGCTGAAGGCAATGTTTCGATAAATTACGGCGATGTCACCCTTTCCTGCGACAGGATAGAAGTGAACACGAAAACCCAGCAGGCCCTCTGCCGCGGCAATGTCCATATCAAACACCCGGAAGGGGACCTTACGGGAAGCTATATCTTGTACGATTTTCTGAACAAGAAAGGCGAGATCATAGGCGCTGAGGTCAAGGCCTTTCCCTGGTTCGGACAGGCGAAAGAGACAAAGAAGGTCGCAAAAAATGAGTATATACTCAGAAAGGGTTTTATCTCGACTTGTGACCTCGACTCCCCGCATTACCGGGTACACGGCGACGAAATACAGGTGTTTCCCGACGATAAGGTCATAGCAAAGAACGTCATTTTTTACATCGGCAAGGTCCCGGTGCTGTGGGTCCCGTACTATTATCATCCCATAATCCAGAGCCGCGCTAAGGTCCAGTTCATACCGGGGAGGAGTAGCGACTGGGGGTATTTTCTCCTATCAGCGTGGAGGTTCTACATCAGGGGGAACACAAAAGTGGACATCCTGGGCGATTACCGGACAAAAAAGGGTTTCGCGGAAGGAGGCAACCTCTATTACGACATGGACGATATGGGGTTCCCGGGACTCGGAGAGGGGACGTTCCGCATGTATTTTGTCCAGCAGAACATGGGAGGGACGTATGATCCCTCCCCGTTCGACTATGGAGATACTGATACCAATGCCAAGTTGCGGAAAAGATTTCAATGGACACACAGGATCGATTTTGAACCCGGGACAGTGGGAATGCTCGAGTTCAATAAGGTGAGCGATGAATATATGCTGAAGGATTATTTCTATAACGAATATGAAGAGAACAACTTCATCCCACAGAATTATGCTTCCATAATAACTGCCAAGCCCAATTACACGTTAAGTATCGGCCTGAAGAAGCGTTTCAATGATTTTTACACCGTGACCCAGAAGCTTCCGGAGCTGAAACTGGAGATCCCTTCTCAGCGATTATGGAAAACTTATTTATATTATAACAGCGAGATGTCCTGTACGGCGTTCGATAAGAAATTCGCGTTTGATCAAATTGAGAATGAAAAAGTTGAGCGGGCCGATTTTTTCAACAGACTTTCATATGTCAGCAAGCTGGGCTTTCTGAACCTCACGCCTTTTTTCGCGTTCCGCGAAACGCTGTATACAAGGAACAAATGGGAGAAGGATTTCATATCAAGAGAAGCGCTGGAGTTCGGTGTTGACGCGTTTTCCCAGTTTTACCGCATATACGATATAAAAACCAACGCCCTTGGACTCGATATCAACGATCTCAGGCATATTATAGTCCCGAAGGCCGAATACGTGCACATGCACCAGCCTACAGTTGACAAGGACAATCTTTATCAGATGGATGAGATCGATTCTCTTGAGAAAAAGAACCAGGTCTATCTTTATCTCGAGAACAAACTGCAGACAAAAAGGCATATTGGCGATGAATTAAAGACCGTGGACCTGGTAAGGTTCATTATGAGCACGGATTTCCTTTTCCGCATGAAAAAGGACAAATTCGAGTTCAAAAAAGACGGCAAGTTCAGTGATATATACTTTGACCTGGAGGTGGCCCCGTATCAGTGGCTGTATATCGATTCAAAAATGTTGGTCAATCCCAAGTATCCGAGAGTCAGGACAGGAAGCACGGAGTTCTCACTGCACCCGTGGGATAATTTTAAAATGGCTTTTGGATACAGATACGAAAGGAAGGAAATTGATCCGAGGAACCAGCTTACCTTTGACATGGATTTTATTTTCAGCCCGAAGTGGCGTTTCGGGTGGTATGAGAGATTTAATCTGCAGGGGGGATCCATAGAAGAACAGCAGTTTTCCGTTACCCGTGATCTCCACTGCTGGGAGGTCGAATTTACTTATGATGTCGAAGGAAGTAACTTTTTCAGTGATAACTACGAAGTCTGGCTGGCTTTCAAGATAAAGGCCTTCCCCGATCTTCCTATCGGGCTCAGCCGCTCCTTTTCGAGACGTCCACCCGGCTCTTTCAATCAGTAGAAAAGTGCTGATTGCGCGCGGGGCCGTAATATGCTATAATCACCCCTCGTAGGAATTATAATAACATATACTCTAAACTATAAGGAGCCTGTCGTGAAGATAGCGGTCATTGGCAGCGGATATGTGGGGCTGGTCACGGGAACCTGTTTCGCCGAGCTGGGAAACAACGTTATATGCGCGGATAACGATGAGAACAAGATCGCGACATTGAACAAGGGAGAAGTCCCCATATATGAACCGGGTCTGAAGGAACTGGTCAGGAAGAACCACGAAGAGGGGCGTTTGAGTTTCACCGCGGAAATAGAGAAAGCGGTAAGGCCTTCTGAAGTGGTGTTTATTTGTGTCGGCACGCCGTCAAAGGCGGACGGCAATGCCGACCTTACGGCCATAGAGAAGGTCTCGAAGACCATAGCCGGGAGCATTGATTCATATAAGCTTATTATTGAGAAGAGCACGGTTCCGGTGGAGACCGGTGAGTGGGTTAAAAGGACGATCGCCACCTTCAAGAAGAATGGCAGTGATTTTGACGTAGCCTCCAATCCCGAATTTCTGCGGGAGGGTTCGGCAATAGATGATTTCATGGATCCTGACAGGGTGGTGATCGGCGTGGAGTCGAAAAGAGCCGAGGAACTCCTGCGCGAACTGTATGAACCGCTTGACACCAGGATCATCGTGACGAACATAAATGGCGCGGAGATCATCAAGCACGCGTCGAATTCCTTCCTGGCCACAAAGATATCTTTTATTAACGCGCTGAGCAATATATGCGAGAAGGTGGGAGCGGATATAAACGCCGTGGCCGAAGGGATCGGCCTGGATTCCCGCATTAACATGCATTTTTTAAAAGCGGGCATCGGTTTCGGGGGCTCCTGTTTTCCCAAGGATCTCAAGGCATTTATCCATATTTCAAAGGAACTTGGATATCCGTTTAACCTGTTGAAGGAAGTAGAACACATAAATGAAACGCAGAAGGATATCGTTATCAAAAAGATAACGAATCTGCTGTGGAACCTGCCCGACAAGGTCATAGGCGTATGGGGATTATCGTTCAAGCCCAATACCGATGATATACGCTCAGCTCCGGCCATTGGTATTATCAGGCGCCTTCTGGAGGAAGGGGCCGCGATCAAGGTTTTCGATCCAGTGGCAATGGAGAAGGCAAGGAGCGAGCTGGGGGATAAGGTCGTCTATTGCCGTGATGTATACGAGACAGCGGAAGACAGTGACTGTATTATCCTCATGACCGAATGGAACGAATTCAAGGAGATAGACTGGCAGCGCGTAAAGGGGGCTATGAAACAGCCCGTTATCCTGGATGGCAGGAACATCTACGATCCGGAGAAGCTCCAGAAGATGGGGTTCAGGTATGAGGGGATGGGTAGAAGCGGACAACGAAAAGTGAAAAATGCTGGGGAAAGAGGTGCGAGATGATGAAAGGAGTTAAGGTCAAGAAGTTGAAAGTTATTCCGGACGACCGGGGCCGGCTCATGGAGATATTACGCTGTGACGATGAGATATTCCGGAAATTCGGCCAGGTGTATATGACCACGGCTTATCCCGCTGTGGTAAAAGCCTGGCATTATCATAAGATACAGACGGATAGTTTCACGTGCGTTAAAGGAAAAATGAGGCTCGGGTTGTATGACGCGCGCGAAGATTCCCCGACACTCGGCAACGTGGAAGAATATGTTCTCTCTCTGGAAGACCCGCTGCTCGTTCAGATACCTCCCGGGGTTTACCATGGATTTAAATGCGTGGGGGACGAAGAGGCGGTGGTGGTCAACACGGTCACCGAGCCATATAACCACGAGGCTCCGGATGAATACCGCGTTGACGCATACGATAACGATATACCGTTTGACTGGAAAAAAGATCAACTGTCCGAAAAAAAATGAAGAATATTGCCGATAAAATTTTGATAACAGGTGGCGCGGGGTTCGTTGGAGCTAATCTCGCTCTGGGCCTTAAGGAAAAATACGGGTCCGTTCAAATAACGGCCCTTGATAACCTGAAAAGGCGCGGTTCAGAACTGAACATAAAAAGGCTGACGGACCGCGGGATAAGGTTTGCGCACGGAGACGTCCGCAATCAGGAGGACATGTCCGCGGTCGGAAAAGTGGATGCGATCATAGAGTGTTCCGCGGAACCCTCTGTTCTGGCAGGATATAACGAGTCTCCGAGGTATGTTATTGATACGAACCTGCTTGGCGCGGTCAATTGTCTGGAACTGGCAAGGCAAAGCGGCGCGAGTTTTATCTTCCTTTCCACGAGCCGCATTTACCCTATCGATAAGATAAACCGGATATCGTTTGAAGAAGGGGATAGCAGGTTCTCGCTCGCCCCGGAACAGAAGCTGCCAGGGATATCAGAAAAGGGGATTACCGAGGATTTTCCTAAAGAGGGAGTCCGTTCATTATACGGTTCGACCAAGCTGGCCGCTGAACTTTTACTCCAGGAATATATACACGCCTACGGGGTAAGAGGGGTCATCGACCGGTGCGGGGTCATAGCCGGCCCCTGGCAGATGGGCAAAGTTGACCAGGGTTTCGCGTCTTTGTGGGTCCTTTCTCACTTTTTCAAAAAAGAGCTTAACTATATCGGTTTTAATGGTACAGGGAAACAGGTGCGGGATGTGCTGCATATAGACGATCTGGTCGACCTGATAGACAGGCAGCTCTGCGATATTAACAGGGTCAACGGAGAGGTCTATAATGTCGGTGGCGGGGCCGCGAATTCCGTTTCGCTGTTAGAGTTAACGGACATGTGTCGGGATATCTCCGGGAACAGGATCGGGATCGAAAAGGTCATGGAGGACCGAAAAGGGGACATCAGAATATATATAACCGATCATTCAAAGGTCGAAGACGCGTTTAGCTGGAAGCCCAGACACACCGTGTCGCGCGTCGTGGAAGATACTTATAGATGGGTTTTTGATAATCGTGAAGACCTGAAACCAATTTTCTTTTAAACGGGGAGTGAATCATGAAAGGTGTAGTATTAGCCGGCGGGTTGGGGTCGAGGTTGTATCCTCTTACAAAGATAACGAACAAGCATCTTTTACCGGTTTATAACAAGCCGATGATCTATTATCCCGTAAGGACGCTGGTCGATGCCGGTATAAAGGACATCATAGTCGTGACAGGCGGGAATCATGCCGGTGATTTTCTACACCTGCTCGGAAACGGTAACGAATTCGGACTTAAAGGGATAAATTACGCTTATCAGGAAAAGGAGGGTGGCATTGCCGAAGCATTAAGCCTGGCGGAGCATTTCGCGGAAGGGGATAAGCTGGTCGTGATACTTGGTGATAATATCATAGAAAAAGACATAAAAAAGGAAGTCAGGGAATTCGCCGGCCAGGCTGACGGGGCAAGGATACTGATAAAAGAAGTGTCTAATCCTGAGAGATTCGGTGTCGTCGAGTTCGAGGGGGACAGGATAGTGGACATAGCCGAAAAACCAGAGAAGCCCAAAACCAGTTACGCGGTCACAGGGATATACATGTACGATAAACATATATTTGATATCACCAGGACACTGAAACCTTCAGACCGGGGTGAGATGGAGATCACCGACGTGAATAACGCTTATTTGCGTGAAGGTAAATTGACCTATTCGATACTCGACGGCTGGTGGACCGACGCGGGGACGTTCGAGTCGCTTCTTAGGGCGAATCAGCTCGTGGCCGAGCAGGAGACCGTAAAAGGATGATCTAAGGGAATAAGATGAAAATATTAGTGACAGGCGGTTGCGGTTTTATAGGATCGAATTTTATACACTGGATGCTTGAGAAACACGATGATATCAGCATAGTGAACCTTGACAAACTCACGTATTGCGGTAATCCGGAGAACCTTAAAAGTGTAGCCGGTGATCCCGGGTATTCCTTTGTCAAAGGGGACATACGCGATGAAACCCTGGTGAGAGACGTGTTAGCCGGCGGAATAGAGGCGATAGTGAACTTTGCCGCGGAAAGCCATGTTGACAGGTCCATAAAATACCCGGAAGATTTTCTGATGACAAATGTCTACGGGGTAAAGGTCCTGCTGGAGGCCGCCAGAGAACGCGGAGTATCGAAGTTCGTGCAGATAGGGACTGACGAAGTATACGGGAGCGTCCCGGAAGGGCTGTCGTCCGAGGATGATATCCTGAGGCCGAGCAGCCCCTATTCCTCGACAAAAGCCGCGGCGGACCTCCTGGCCCTGTCATACTACATGACACACAATATGCCGGTGATGGTTACAAGAAGCTCCAATAATTTCGGGCCTTTTCAGTATCCGGAAAAGGCCATGCCGCTTTTTATAACGAATTTGATAAAAGGAAAAAAAGTCCCGCTCTACGGGGACGGCGGGAACGTGCGGGACTGGCTCTTCGCGAAGGATAATTGCGAGGCGATAGACCTTGTCCTGCATAAGGGAAAACCAGGGGAGATATACAATGTAGGGGGAGACAAGCGGGTAAGCAACCTTGAACTTACTCGCCATGTATTGTCCATTATGGGGAAGGACGAAAGTTATATACAGTATGTAACGGACAGGCCCGGACACGACCGCCGTTACGCTCTCGATTCATCAAAGATCAAGGGATTGGGCTGGGTTCCCTCGAACGATTTTTTAACAGCGCTTGAAAAGACGATTGAATGGTATAAGGAGAACGAGGACTGGTGGGCGCCGCTCAGGGAGAGGGCGGAGATAATCGAGTGGTGAGGGGATTCGTTACGTATGAAAATACTAATTACTGGCTCAAGCGGTATGTTGGGGACCGACCTTTGCGATGTGCTCGAAAAGGATCACAAGATCATAGGCGTGGATATAAACGAATCCCATGCGTCATGTGCCACGCCCCTGGTATTCTATAAGGTCGGTATAACAGACGCTGATGAGATCAGGCGCATAGTCGGAGAAGAACATCCGGATATAGTGATCCATGCCGCGGCATGGACCGATGTTGACGGGTGTGAAGGGGACCCGGGGAAAGCTGATGCTGTTAATGTTAAAGGAACTGAGAGCGTAGCGAAGGCCGCGGCCGGCCGTGATATCCCGTTAATACTGATAAGCACGGATTTTGTGTTTGACGGCAGGAAAAATGAGCCTTATACGGAAGGTGATCCTCCCTGTCCCATCAGCGTTTACGCCAGGACAAAATATGAGGCCGAAGAGGCGGTAAAGACACTTTTGCCCGCTTATGCTATAGTGCGGACAAGCTGGCTTTTCGGCAAACAAGGCAGAAATTTTGTAGATGCCTTAATCTCAAAAGCTGCGGCAGGTGAGAAGCTCAGAGTTGTCGGCGACCAGGTGGGTTCTCCGACGTATACGAAAGATTTTTCCACAGCGCTGGCAAAGCTTTTGGAAGCGGGTGTGACATCCGGAAGGGAGATCTTTCATGTGTCCAATTCCGGCCGATGCTCATGGTATGAATTCGCTGAACAGATAATCGGGTATAAAGGATCGGAAGGGATCGCGATAGAAGCAATAACGTCGGATGAACTGGACCGGCCAGCGAAAAGGCCCAGGTTTTCGGTTTTAGATAATGGAAAGTTCAATAGAAAAACAGGGTATGTTATGCGCCCCTGGCAGGAAGCGCTTAAGGAATACCTGAAAAGCGGAAGGGATGTTTAGATGAACAGTTTCACTGAGCTTAAGAAAAAGATAAAAAACAAGAAAGCCGTTATTACCGTAATTGGGCTGGGATACGTGGGTCTGCCAATAGCCCTTGAGTTTTGTGAAAATGGTTTTAAGGTAAACGGCCTGGACACTAACAACGCCCGGATAAAAAAGCTGAAGAAGGGGGATTCTTATATAAACGACGTGCCCGCGAGGAGAGTGGCTAAAGCGCTCTCCGGCAGGAAGAGGTTTTTCGCCACGTCGGATAAGAAGGTCCTGGGCGGATCGGATGTTATTATCATATGCGTTCCAACGCCTTTAAGGAAGATAAAAGAACCGGACATCTCGTTCGTGCTGAGCGCCAGCAGGACCCTGAGCAGGTATCTGCGTCCGGGCCAGATGATCATACTGGAAAGCACCACCTATCCCGGGACGACGAGAGAAGTCATACTGCCCGCTCTCGAGAAAAGCGGTCTGAAAGCGGACAGGGATTTTTATCTCGCTTTTTCTCCCGAAAGGATAGACCCGGGGAACCCGAAATATGATTTCAGCAACATACCGAAGGTCATCGGCGGTTTCACCGAACGGGGGACGGAACTGGCGAAGCTCTTGTATTCCCAGGTTATAGACAAAGTGATAGGGGTCTCGAACCCGGAGGTAGCCGAGGTGACGAAACTGCTGGAGAACACGTTCCGTATCGTGAACATAGGACTTATCAATGAGTTCGCCAATCTGTGCCACAGGTTAAAGATAGACGTCTGGGAAGTGATCAAGGGGGCGGAGACAAAACCTTTCGGGTTCATGCCGTTCTACCCGGGCCCGGGCATCGGGGGACATTGCATACCCGCTGACCCCATGTACCTGTCATGGAAGGCGCGGAAAGTCGGTTTTAAGACAAAGATGGTGGATCTCGCGGCCAGCGTGAACCGCGGTGTCCCGCGACAAATAGTCAAAAGGATAGGGGAGATACTTGCCGCTGGAAGAAGAAAGATCCAGGGCTCGAGGGTGCTCATAATCGGAGTGACCTACAAGAGAGACGTCAATGACCTGAGGGAGTCGCCCGCGCTTGATATTATCGAACTACTGCAGAAAAAGAAGGCGGTTTTATCGTATCATGACCCGTATATCCCTTACCTGGATATCGGCGGGATCAAGGCGAGATCCAGGACATTGACGAAGCAGCTTTTAAGAAAGCAGGACATTGTCGTCGTGGTGACCGACCACAGCGATCTTGATTACGGTCTGATATCTAAGAATTCCAGGATCGTATTTGACACGAGAAACGTTTTTGAGAAGAAAAAGATCAAAGGGGAAAACATAATAAAGCTTTGAAGGAGAAAGAGGCGAACATGAATAAATATCTGGTAACAGGCGGGGCCGGGTTCATCGGGTCGAACATAGTGGAAGAGCTTGTGAGGCGCGGGGAAGACGTGCGGGTGCTCGATAATCTTTCAACCGGCAGCATGGACAAGATCAAGCCGTTCATGGATAAGATCGAATTTCATGAAGGGGACATCCGCAATGGTGATGACGTCACTAAAGCTCTAAAAGGCGTGGATTATGTGGTGCACCAGGCCGCTTTGAGGAGCGTTGCGAAGAGCGTGGAGAGGCCCGTTGTCACGAATGACGTGAATGTCGCGGGCACGCTTAATCTGCTTTTGCTTTCCAAAGAGGCGGGGATAAAGAGGGTGGTGTACGCTTCCAGCAGTTCTGTTTACGGCGATTGTGACCAGTATCCGCAGAAAGAAACAATAGTGCCTGATCCCATATCGCCTTACGCCGTAAGCAAGCTCGCGGGTGAATATTATTGCCGGATGTTCAACGCTACTTTCGGCCTCGAGACCGTTTCTTTAAGGTATTTTAACGTGTTCGGTCCCAGGCAGGACCCGGAATCAAGGTATTCGGCGGTGATACCGGCTTTTATCTCAAGGTTGCAGAATGACGAGCCGTGTATTATTGACGGCGACGGGAAGCAGTCAAGAGATTTCACGTTCGTGTCCAATGTGGTGGACGCTAATCTCGCGGCATGCGAGGTCCGGGAAGCGGCCGGCATGGTCTTTAACGTGGCCTGCGGGAATGATTATTCTATTATCGATGTGGCCGAATCATTGCAGAAAATAATGGGAAAGCACATCGAGTCCGTTTACGGTCCAAAACGTCCCGGTGACGTGTTCAAGACATATGCTGATATCAGCGGCCTGAGGAACATACTTCATCTTGAAACAAGCGTTGACTTTCAAGAAGGCCTGAAAAGGACCGTCGAGTGGTTCACGGGGGGGGAGCCGAGATGAGGATATTGTTAACAGGCGGTGCCGGGTGTATCGGTTCTCATCTGGCGGAGAGACTCATCGAGGCGGGACATCATATTATATGCCTGGATAATCTTATCACCGGCAGCGTTAAGAACGTGGAACACCTTTCGGAAAACGAGAGGTTCAAGTTTATTAAGCATGACGTGACAGAGTATATATCCGTAGAGGGGGAGATCGACTACGTGCTTCACCTGGCTTCCCCGGCCAGCCCGGTGGATTATCTGAACTATCCGATAAAGACGCTGAAGGTCGGTTCACTGGGGACGCATAATTCGCTCGGGGTTGCCAAGGAGCATGGAGCGAAGTTCCTTCTCGCCTCGACGTCCGAAGTGTACGGGGATCCGCTGGTCAACCCGCAGCCTGAAACATACTGGGGGAACGTGAACCCCATCGGTCCGCGGGGCGTATATGACGAGGCCAAACGGTTCGCGGAAGCCATTACGCTCGCGTATCACAGGGTGCACGGTATTGACGCCAAGATAGCGCGCATATTCAACACTTACGGCGAACGCATGAGAAGATGCGACGGAAGGGTGGTCCCGAACTTCATCGACCAGGCGCTTAAAGATGTGCCGCTGACGGTGTACGGCGACGGTTCGCAGACGAGGAGTTTCTGTTATATATCGGATACTGTCGGGGGATTGGTTAAGCTGATGGGATCAGATATTAACGAACCGGTCAATCTCGGGAATCCCAATGAGATGAGCGTTCTGGCTTTTGCCCAAAAAGTCAAGGAGCTTACCGGAAGCAAAAGCGAGATCGTGTTTGAGGACCTGCCGGTGAACGATCCCAAAGTGAGAAGGCCTGATATCACGAAGGCGAAGAAGGAACTCATCTGGGAACCAAAGGTTGCCCTGGAAGAAGGACTTAAAAACACGATAGAATGGTTCAGGAAAAATTACCCCGGATAAGGAAAATAAAGACACGGATGATCGAGGAGGAACAAAGCGATGACTAAAAAAAAGGCGTTAATAACCGGGATAACCGGTCAGGACGGCAGTTATATCGCTGAATATCTGCTTGGACTCGGGTACGAGGTGCACGGCATAATAAGAAGGGTGGCGCTCGAAGATCAGAAACACAGGTTATGGCGTATCCGTAAAATACAGGGCGACATCAAGCTGCATTGCGGTTCCCTGGAGAGCTATCCCAGCATCTATAAGATCATGGAGGAGGTGCAGCCTGACGAATGCTACCATCTCGCGGCCCAGAGTTTTGTCAGCTATTCGTTCGAAGATGAATTTTCCACGTTCAATGTCAATATAAACGGCACGCATTTTATCCTTTCTTCGGTCAAGAACGCGTGCCCGGAATGCAAGGTGTATTTCGCGGCTTCAAGCGAGATGTTCGGCAAAGCCGAAGAAGTGCCGCAGAATGAGCTGACCAGGTTTCATTCGCGATCGGTATACGGGATATCAAAGGTAGCGGGGTATGACCTTACCCGGAATTACAGGGAAGCGTATGACTTATTCGCCTGCAGCGGGATACTTTTCAACCACGAGTCACCGAGGAGGGGATTTGAATTCGTAACAAGAAAGATCACATCGGCGGCCGCACAGATAAAACTGGGGCTCATGGATAAGCTGTATCTTGGCAACCTTGACGCGAAAAGGGACTGGGGGCATGCCGGGGAATACGTGAAAGCAATGCACGCGATGCTTCAGCAGGGAAAGGCGGAAGATTTTGTTATCGGGACCGGCGAAACACATTCGGTCAGAGAGTTCGCGGAAACAGCTTTTAAACTGCTGGATCTGAATTATAAGGATCACGTGGAAGTGGACAAGGAGTTTTTCAGGCCCGCGGAAGTGGATCTGCTGGTGGCCGACTCTGCTAAAGCGAAGAAACAGCTGAACTGGGATTACAAGTTGACCTTTGAACAGCTGGTTGAAGAGATGGTAAAGAACGATTACGAATTTTTCAAAAAAAACAGCGATAAATAAGGGATTTACTTATGGCTGAAGGTAACACGTATATCCTCGGGATCTCCGCGTTCTACCACGACGCGGCGGCGGCCCTCATCAGGGACGGGGAAATAATCGCCGCGGCGCAGGAGGAGAGGTTCACGCGCAAGAAGCATGACCCCTCTTTCCCGGAGAGGTCCATCGAGTATTGCCTGAAGGAAGGCGGTATAGATATCGGGGATCTCGATATTGTCGCGTTTTATGACAAACCGTTTCTCAAATTTGAAAGGCTGCTTGAAACGTACCTGACATACGCTCCCTTTGGAATAAGGTCGTTCATCTCCGCCATGCCGCCGTGGATTAAACAGAAGCTTTTCATAAAAGAGCACATAAGGAAGACACTGGAATATAAAGGGAAGATCATATTCCCCGAACATCACCATTCGCACGCGGCAAGCGCTTTTTATCCCTCGCCTTTTGATGGATCGGCCATTCTCACGGTGGACGGTGTGGGAGAATGGGCCACGGCGAGTTTCGGCGTGGGCAAGGGGAACAAAATAGAGCTGGGTCATGAGATCAGATTCCCTCATTCCCTGGGGCTCTTATATTCCGCTTTTACGTATTATTGCGGGTTCAAGGTCAATTCAGGAGAATACAAGCTCATGGGGCTCGCGCCGTACGGAGAGCCAAAATATGTTGAGGATATTCTGGAGAACCTTATAGACCTGAAAGAGGACGGTTCTTTCAGGTTGAACCTGAAATATTTCAATTACTGTGCCGGCCTTACCATGACGAATGACAGGTTTCACGGATTGTTCGGCGGGTTGCCCAGGCGGCCGGAGACCAAGCTGCGGCAGAAACACATGGACCTGGCCAGGTCCGTCCAGGCCGTCACGGAGATGGCCATGATGAACATGGCGCGCCATGTTCATAAAATGACGGGGATGGAGAACCTCTGTCTGGCCGGCGGAGTGGCGCTTAACTGCGTGGCAAACGGGAAGATGTTAAGGGAAGGTCCTTTTAAAAAGATATGGATACAGCCCGCGGCTTCTGATGCCGGAGGCGCCCTGGGAGCGGCCCTGATAGCATGGTATGAATATCTGGATAATACGCGGGAGGTAAGGGAAAGCGGTGACGGCCAGAAAGCCACTCTCCTGGGGCCTTCTTTTTCGGATGAAGAGATAGGGGCCTATCTGAAGGAGAACAGTATACCTTATGACAGGATCGCGCATGAAAAGGTCCCGGCTGTCGTGTCAAATTTTCTGGGTGAGCAGAAGGTGATCGGGTGGTTCCAGGGCAGGATGGAGTTCGGGCCGCGCGCTCTGGGTTCAAGAAGCATCCTGGGCGATCCAAGGTCTGAAAAAATGCAGTCGATCATTAACCGGAAGATAAAATTCAGGGAATCCTTCAGGCCATTCGCGCCCAGCGTTCTCCTGGATAACGCGGAGGAATATTTCGGTCTTAAATGCGAGAGCCCCTACATGCTTCTGGTTTCACCCGTGGAAGATGATAAGAGACAAAAGATCGAAGAAAAGGATGAGACAAATGGCCTTGAAAAATTGAAGATAAAGCGTTCAGACGTACCCGCGATAACGCACGTGGATTATTCAGCAAGGGTCCAGACCGTGAAGCGGCAGGACAATGAGATCTATTATGACATGATAAAGAAATTTCGCGAGGACCAGGGCTGTCCGCTCGTTATCAATACTTCTTTTAATGTGAGGGGCGAACCGATCGTATGTACTCCGGATGACGCCTACAGGTGTTTTATGAGGACAAATATGGACTACCTGGTCATGGGGCCTTTTGTTGTCGACAAGAGAAAACAGGACCCGGGCAGGCTGCGGCTCGAAGAAGTCGACGATTTTGACTTGGATTAGTTCTTGCAGGCGACGTATATTGGGAGCAATGATGAAGGAAGTAAAGATCAAAGACTTGAGGCAATTCGGCATAGTCCTGGGATGTATTTTAGGCGTGATCGGTGGTGTGCATTTCCTGAAAGGCCACGCAAATATTTATCCCTGGTTTTTAGGCTTCGGGGCCGCGGCATTACTGACAGGGGTGTTAATCCCCCGGCTGTTAAGACCGTTATTTATCGTTTTTACAAAGATGGCCCATGCGATCGGGTGGTTCAACACAAGGGTTATTTTGGCGATGGTTTATTATTTCTTGTTGTCGCCCATAGGCATAATAATGAAGCTTTTCAGGAGGGATCCCCTTGCCCGGAAAGTCGAAAGTAACGCGGAGAGCTATTGGATAAAAAGAGTGGAAGAGACAGCGACAAAGGAAGGTCTGGAAAGGCAGTTTTAACCTGGAGAGGTGTGAATAATGAGTAAGATGGATATTATTAAAGAGCTCTGGGATTTTCTGAAGGTCAGGAAAAAGTGGTGGCTTCTGCCCATTATCATAATGTTGCTCTTGCTTGGACTGTTGATCCTTTTTACCGAATCGTCAGCGGTCGCGCCGTTTATTTACACGCTGTTCTGATCGGTTCAAAAGTGCCTGTTCTGATCTAAAATGAATCGAAAAAAAACCTTATTTGTCATAATATACCTGGTCTTTCTTGTTGTCCTGCTTGAAGCATGGGCAAGGGGCTATTATACGGCCAGGAGAGGGATGAGCTTCTTTTCCTCACCCGGGGATCAGGCATATATGTGGTATCCGGAGCTGAAAAATCTGGACACGTATGACAAGGATGATTTCAATGTCCTGTTGCTGGACGGATCAGCCCTGACCGAAGATTGGGGAAGTGTTCCGCAATGCCTGGAAAAGAAATTAGAACTCCTCCTGGACAAAGAGGTGAACATAGTCAACCTGGCGGCCGCCGCACACAGTTCTTTGGACAGCGTTTATAAATATGGGTGGATAAAAGACAAACATTTTGATCTGGTTGTGTTTTATCACGGGATCAATGAAGTAAGGGCGAACAATGTCCCGCCGGGGTTATGGAAGAAGGATTATTCCCACTATTCCTGGTATGATGAAGTGAGTTTTCGCTTTAAGCACTCGTGGCTGCAGAGGACCGGGCTGGTGCTCCCTTATTTTATTAAGCACCTTCTTGTGCAGCTTGACAGGGAAGTGATAAACAGGGACAGGTATGTTCCGGAACATACTCCCAGGCCGGAATGGCTCGAGTATGGATCTGACATAAAGACAAGAGAGAGTTTCCGGGACAACCTTCAAAAGGTTATCGCTACAGCCGGAGTCAGAGGCGAGCCTTTAATGGTCATGACATATGCATATTATCTGCCCGAAAGCGGCGAGTATGAGAAGGGCAGCTCTTTTGAAAAGTTTATCGAAGTCTGGGGCGACCTGAAAAACATAATTCTGGGAATAAAAACCCATAATCAGGTTGTCCGGGAACTGGCCGCGCACGGCGGTTTTATGTTTTTGGACCAGCAGGAAATGATCGATAACAATAAGATCTATTTTTCTGACATCTGCCATTTTTCTCGTAAAGGCAGTGAATTTTTCGCGGAAAATATCGTCAATTATATAAAGGGCGTGATGCCTGAAAAGGAGAATAAATGAAGATTCCGTTATTGGATCTACAGGCGCAGTATCAGACAGTTAAACAGGAGATAGATGAAGCTATCGCGCGCGTCGTGAGCAGCCAGCGCTTTATACTTTCGGAAGAGGTCGCCGCCCTGGAGCAAGAGGTCGCCAGTTATACAGGTGTTCCTTACGCGGTCGGGGTCGCTTCGGGGACAGACGCCCTGATACTCGCTTTACATGCCCTGGGCATAGGGCCGGGGGACCGTGTCATTACGACTCCGTTCACTTTTTTCGCGTCCGCCGAAGGCATTTCAGTTCTCGGAGCGACACCCGTGTTCGTTGACATAGACCCTGCCACGTATAACATCGATCCTGACAAGATCGAAAAATTATTACGAGAATCGAGTATCGAGAATCGAGCATCAATAAAGGCCATAATCCCCGTGCATCTTTACGGCCAGTGCGCGGACATGGACAGGATAATGGACATCGCGAAGCGATATGACCTGAAGGTCGTTGAGGACTGCGCGCAGGCCATAGGCGCCGTGTATAAAGGCAAGAAGGCCGGCAGTTTTGGAGACGCCGGCGCTTTCAGCTTTTTCCCGAGCAAGAATCTCGGCGGCTTCGGTGACGGCGGGATGCTGGTCTCTTCAGACGGATCGTTGATCGAGCGCGTCAGGAGCCTCAGGGTCCATGGCAGCGCGAAGCAGTATCTTCATGCTGAGGTCGGATACAACTCCCGGCTGGACAGTCTCCAGGCCGCTGTTCTCCGCGTCAAGCTTAAAAAACTCGATTCATGGCTTAAGGGCCGGCAGGACATAGCCCGGAGGTATAACGAGGCGTTCGCTCCTCTCGGAATGCAGGTCCCCGGGGTTTTTGAGGGCAATACGCACACGTATCATCAATATACCGTGGCCGTGGACGACCGTGACGCGTTCAGGAAACATCTGGATGAGAGGGGAGTCGCCGGACGTGTTTATTACCCCGTGCCGCTGCACCTGCAGCAGTGCTATAAGGACCTCGGATATCAAAAGGGAAGTTTTCCGGTTTCGGAACGATTAGCGGAAAAAGTGATCTCGCTGCCGGTGTATCCGGAACTTTCAGCGGAAGCGATAGGACATGTGATCCGGACGGTGGAAGAGTTCATGTAACATGAAGAACACAGTAGTCACGATAGTAGGGGCGCGTCCCCAGTTCATTAAGGTGCTGCCGCTGGTCAGGGACCTCAAGAGGGCATTTGACTCGAAGCTCATCCATACAGGGCAGCATTATGATTACGGGATGTCAGAGGTCTTTTTTGAAAAGCTTGACATCCCGAAACCCGATCTCAACCTGAACGTCGGGTCGGGCTTGCACGGGGCGCAGACCGCCATGATGCTCCAGCGGATCGAGAAGGCGCTTAAAAAATACGCCCCTTCGCTGGTGATCGTTGTCGGCGATACGAATTCCACGCTGGGAGGGACGCTCGCGGCGGCAAAGATGAACATCCCCGTCGCCCATATTGAAGCGGGATTGAGGAGTTACAGGATGTCGATGCCCGAGGAGATAAACCGCGTTGTGAGCGACCGTCTCAGTTCGGTGCTGTTCTGCCCCACCAGGAACGCGGTAAGGAACCTCCGGAAGGAAGGAATAACGGACGGCGTTTTTTTGACGGGTGATATCATGTTCGACTCCCTGAAGATGGTCCTGCCCGCGTGCAGGAAGAACCGGGGAATAATGGACGCGCTGGGGCTTAAAAACAAAGGATATTATCTTCTGACGCTGCACAGGGATTTCAACACGGACAGCAGGACGGGCCTGGGATCTCTGATAAAGAAACTTGACCGTTTCGGGGAAAAGATCGTTTTTCCCATCCACCCGCGCACCAGGAAAGCCGTCAGGTCTTTTGGCCTGTGGGACACGCTTAAGAACAGCAGGAATCTGGAAGTGATCGATCCGCTGGGATACATCGATTTCCTCACGCTGCAGGCGCGCGCGGCCATGGTGATCACTGATTCAGGCGGCGTCCAGAAAGAGGCGTACATGCTCAGGGTCCCCTGTCTGACGTTGAGGGATGAGACGGAGTGGGTGGAGACCCTGAAGGGGAAGGCCAACAGGCTGGCGGGGAGATACGGCGCGTATTTGGACGGGGCCGTCCGTCCGGCAAGGTGGAGATGCGACTGGAGTAAAGGTGCTTTTGGGACCGGCCGCGCATCGGAAAAAATAGTGAAGGTCCTTGAACGCGGATACGCGTTCAAAAGAAAGGGAACATAAATGGCGGGAAAGAAGACAGTATTGATAACGGGAGTGGCGGGGTTCATAGGATCCAATCTTGCGAAAAGGGTGCTGGGGGAAGGGTACAGGGTAACGGGTGTGGATAACCTTTCGCAGGGGTACCGGCGCAATATCAGCGGCCTCGCGAAACTGGAGGATTTCGATTTCATAAAAGCGGACGTACGTGATCACATATCCTTGAAGGAGAGGTTAAAACGCAGGAGGATAGATTATATTGTCCACCTGGCCGCTTTCAAGATACCCAGGTACGGGAACGCGATGGATACCCTGATGATCAATGCCAAAGGGACCGTGTCGATGCTCGAGATCGCCAGGAGCAGGAAGGCGAAATTCGTTTTCGCCTCTACGTCCGATGTATACGGGAAAAACCCGAAACTGCCTTTTTCCGAGAGCTCGGACCTGCTGCTAGGCCCCACGCCCGTGAAACGCTGGGCCTACGCTTCGTCCAAGATATACGACGAGCATCTCTGTTTCGCTTACCAGGAGAGATACGGTCTCAGGGTGACGATATTGAGGTTCTTTGGGGGTTACGGGCCCAACCAGAATCTGACCTGGTGGGGCGGACCGCAGTCCGTTTTTATCGATTGCGCGCTGAGGAACAGGCCGTTGACCCTGCACGGCAACGGCAGGCAGACCAGGTCATTGACATACGTCGATGATATGGTCAACGGCGTTTTTCTGGCCATGAATACTCCCTCTTCCGACGGGGAGATATTTAATATAGGGAACGACCGCGAGATAAACATCAGGGACCTCGGGGATATGATCTGGGGGATGATAAGGAAGACGAAGACGAAGGTCAGGTATATCCCTTACAGGAATTTTTCCAGCGGTTATGAAGACGTCATGCGCAGGGTGCCCGATACGAAAAAGGCGAAGAAGTTCCTGGGGTTCAAGGCCTGCGTGCAGCTTGAGGAGGGACTTGTCCCGACTATAGAATGGCAGAGGAGCAGGTGCCGATGATCATCTTTATGGTGCCCGCGTATAATGAAGAGGAGAATATCGGGAAATTATGCCGGGAGATATCCTCTCACGCGGAAGTATGCGGATGGGATTACCGGATATTTATTGTTGATGACGGTTCTTCTGACGGGACGGTCGATGTTGTCCGCAAATTGCACGAGATCCTGCCCGTGGAGGTGATTTCCAACCCCCGGAATATGGGACCCGGGGTGGCCTTTGATCTGGGTTTTAGGAGTTTGCTCGGGGCATCAAACAGGGATGATATTATAGTGACGATGGAAGCGGACAATACCAGCGACCTGTCTATCTTCGATAAGATGATGGAACAGATGCGGTCCGGGTCGGACCTTGTCCTTGCTTCGTGTTATACCGAAACCGGCGGGATAGAGGGAACCGCGTTTTACAGGAAGATATTGAGCAGGGGAGCGAATTTCCTGGTCAAAATGATCTTTCGCCAGAAGGAGATAAATACTTTCAGCTCGTTTTACCGGTGTTACCGGCCGGAAATATTATCCAGGGCGTACCAGGTCTACGGGGACGGTTTTATAGAGGAAGAAGGATTTGTGTGCGCCGTTGATATCTTTTTAAAACTTGAAAGATTAGGCATTCGTATTACCGAGGTGCCCATGGTCTTAAAATGTCATATGCGGGCAGGGAGAAGCAAGATGAAGATGTTAAGAACGACATTGTCTTATTTAAGGTTATTTCTAAGGGAGGCGTTCAGAAAAAAAGATGTCCGGTGAAGCTGAAAAAATAAAAGTTAAAGATCTCGTATTATGGATCACACTGGCATTTTTTCTGAGGCTGATCTGTATATTCATCGCCGCGCATTCAGATCTTATTTATATAAATTATTACGCGAGCAAGCTGACTTATGAAGGGGTATTTGATATTTACCGGTATATACACGTAACCGGCGCCGACATAATGGGGACTTATTATCCCCCTTTGACATATTTTGTGTTGGGAGGTTTTCAATTCATGCTAAGGCCCTTTGACCCGGGTTTTTACCACTGGATAAAGGTGGTGTTTTCCATGGGGACCGGTGAGTGGCTTCTGGCAAACGGGGCTTCTTTTGCTTTTTTTAGACATCTTTTTTTTATGAAGGCCCCTTACCTCGTATTCGACGCCCTCTGTGTTTACGCAGTTCTGCGGTACCTCGGCGACCGGAGTTCAAAGATACGCGCCCTTAAATTATGGTGTTTTAATCCGGTAATACTGTACGGGGTATACATGATCGGACAGGCGGATATTATGCCCGCCTCGGTGGCCGTGCTGGCGGTCCTGATGATGAAAGAACATAAGCTGTGGTGGGGATTCTTTCTCCTGAGCACCGCGGCGCTTTTCAAGACCTTTGCCGGTTTTATGATATTGCCGCTCTTGATATTTTTGTCGCGTTCAGTGAAGGGCCTCTTAAAAAACCTGGTCCCGGTGGTCATTCCCTTTGTCCTGGTGGCCTTACCCTTTTTTATATCAAGCCGCGGGTATGTTATTAATTCGTTCTTCCCCGCGTTCTACGCGGGCGGGGTCGCGGCGACGCCCTGGCCGTTAGTGCAGAAAGCCGTCTTTATGGGGTTATACCTTCTTTTGATCAGCACCTGTTTCAGGGCAAAAAGGGAACCGGACGGTATTTCCGTTCTGGATATATCCATTTCGTCTTTAATGCTTGTTTATGTCATATTTTTCGTCCCTGTCCATTATTTCGTGTGGGTGATCCCGCTGCTAATGATCGCCGTCTGCCAGGGGGTCATACCTGCCTGGGTTTATCATGGTCTCGTCATTTGCCTTTTTGTGTCCAACCTGAACAGCGCGGGCACAACCACGGCGCTACTGGAGCCGCTCAACCCGCGGTTCTTCCATGGTCTGCCGGGCCTGCCGGACCTTATGCACAACCTTTCCATCAGGTGGGGAGCGGTGATGCTGCTGGCAAGGCTTGTGTTCAAGGCAGCCTGCGTGTTGACAGCCATGGAACTTATTGGCCGGATTTCATTTTTAAAAAGGAGGCAAAATGCGTGATCTTAAGATAGCGGTCGTCGGTACGGGAAACTGGGGCAGGCACCTGGTGCGAAATTATCATGATCTGGGCGTTCTGTACGCCTGCTGCGATATCGACGAGGACAAACTGGAATCCGCGAGAAAAAATTTTAATGTGTCAAAGACATTCTCTGATCTCGGGACGATCCTTTCGGACCCAGAGGTTGACGGAGTGGTCATCGCGGCCCCGGCGGTCGACCACTACCGCCTGGCAAAGGCGTCCATTGAAGCGAAAAAAGCGACCTTTGTCGAGAAACCCATGGCCCTGAAGGAGAGTCACTGCCGTGAGCTGTTGGAACTGTCCGAGAGGAATAATACCGTCCTGATGGTAGGGCACCTTATGCTGTATCACCCCGCGCTGAAAAAGATAAAGGAATATATCGACAGCGGCGAGCTGGGAGAGATATATTATTCGTATTCGCAGCGGGTGAATTTAGGCGCCGTGCGCAGAGACGAGAATTCGTTATGGAGTTTCGCGCCGCATGATATATCTATGCTGGTGTATCTTTTCGGCGGCGAGGTCGAGAACGTGTCCGCCAGGGGCCAGTTCTACCTGCAGAAGGATCTGGAAGACGTGGTGTTCCTGTCCCTTTATTTCAGGGATAAAAAAATGTCGCAGGTCCAGATCTCCTGGCTTGACCCGCATAAGGAGAGAAAGCTCACGATTGTGGGGAGCAGGAAGATGCTCGTTTTCGACGATGTCCAGAGCGTGGAGAAGATAAAGATATATAACAAGGGCGTTGATAAAAAGGGGAGATCCAATTTTGATTCGTACGGCGATTATCTGACCCTGAGGACCGGGGATATTTATCTGCCGCATGTCGATATGGTCGAACCGTTAAGGATGGAGTGCGTGCATTTTCTGGACTGTATCAGGGAAAACAGGAGACCGTTGACTGACGGGCGCAACGGTCTTGAAGTAGTGAAGATCCTTGAGAAAGCCCAGGAGTCGTTGAGGAACAACGGTCTGCCGGTAGCCGTTTAAAAGTGAGGTGAAAATTGGAAAAAGAACGTTTTATCCATGACACGAGCATAGTGGAGGACGGGGTTGTCCTGGGCAAGGGCTCGAAGGTATGGCATTTCTCGCATATATGTAAAGGCGCGCGGGTGGGAGAGAACTGTATACTGGGACAGAACGTTTTTGTGAGCGGGGATGTGGTGATAGGCAACGGTGTGAAAATACAAAATAACGTTTCTTTGTACGACAAGGTCGTGCTGGAGGATCATGTCTTCTGCGGACCCTCGTGCGTCTTCACCAACGTGTTCAACCCGCGTTCTGAATATCCCCGGGACAGGGAAACCGGGTTCAGGAAGACCGTAGTAGGCAAAGGCGTAAGCCTTGGCGCTAATTCCACGATCGTGTGCGGGAATACTATCGGTAAATACGCTTTTATAGGCGCGGGAGCCGTAGTGACAAAAGATGTGCCTGATTACGCGCTTGTTTATGGTAATCCCGCGCGCATGCGCGGGTGGATATGTGAGTGCGGTGAAAAGTTGGACGTCGGCTCAGGGAAGACAGTATGCGCGAGGTGTTCGCGGTCTTATTTATTGGAGAACGAACAGGTAAAAAGAACAGGGGAGAAATAGATTGAAGCTGTCCGTGGTCATTCCGGCAAGGAACGAGGAAGAGTGCCTCGAGAAAAGCGTGAAGGATATCCTGGCCAGGCTGGAGAGGGAGAGGATAGAGCATGAGGTCATGATCGTCAACGATAACAGCACCGACACGACAGAGGATATCCTTAAATCACTTACACGCCAGTACCCGGACCGCGTGTGGTATATACACCAGCTCGCGCCGGGCGGGTTCGGAAGGGCGGTAGCACTGGGGTTGGCTAACGTAAAGGGCGACGTAGTGGTGATCGCCATGGGTGACGCTTCTGATGACCCCGGGGATATCGTGAAGTATTTCCGGACTATCGAAAGAAAGAACTGTGACTGTGTTTTTGGTTCAAGGTTCATAAAGGGAAGCGAGGTCAGGGATTATCCCTGGTTAAAATTGAGAATAAACAGGCTCGCTAATACCTTTGTAAAGGTCCTTTTCGGGTTAAAGTGTAATGACACGACAAACGCTTTCAAGGCGTACAGGGCCGATGTCATAAAGGCGATATCGCCACTGACATCCGCGCATTTCAATATCACGGTCGAGATCCCGCTCAAGGCGGTAATAAGAGGGTTCAGCTATGAGGTCGTACCGATCAAATGGTATGGGAGAAAAAGCGGGCTCTCCAAACACAGGATACGGGAACTCGGGAAAAAATATCTTTACACTACCCTGACACTGTGGCTGGAAAAACTGCTTCTCGGTGACGATTTCAAAAAACAGTAAGCCTCCTGGTAATAATATGAACGTACTTTTGATCAATCCTTCGCAGGAACAATTATACGGAAAGTTCGTAGTACCCGAGCATCCGCCGATAGGCCTGGGGTATGTCGGAGCCATGCTGGAGAGATACGGCCATAGGGTGACGATAGTGGATATCGACGCCGATAAGATAACTCCGGACATTCTGCTCCGGAGAGTGGTCAGCGAAGGGATCGGGCTGGTGGGGATCATGGCGCTTACGCCGACGTTCAACAGCGCGCTCAAGACCGCCCGCCTGGTAAAGCAGGGTTCCGGCGCCAGGGTCGTGTTCGGCGGGATCCACCCGACGCTGATGCCGGAGGAATGCCTGAAGCACGATGAAGTGGATTTTGTCGTGATGGGGGAAGGAGAATACACGACCGTTGAGCTCGTTGCGGCCCTTGAGGAAGGCAGGGACCCGGGATCGGTCAGGGGTCTGGGTTTCAAGAGAAAAGGGGAGATGGTCATCAATGAAGCAAGGCCCTTTATCGATGACCTGGACGAGATCCCGTTCCCGGCGATACATCTTTTCAGCAACACCAGGTACACCTATCCTGACGCGCTCGAGAGCCCGACGTTCCCCATTATCACGAGTAGGGGGTGTCCCGGCATGTGCACGTACTGCAGCACCCGCAGCATCTTCACCAGGAGGTTCAGGGCCCGGGGCGCGAAGAATATCGTGGATGAAGTGGAAAGACTGATAAAGGACTACGGCGCCAGGGAGATACACATATGGGACGACAATTTCGTGACGATCAGGAAAAGGGTCTTTGAGGTAAGAGACGAAATAAAGAGAAGGGGTATATCGGTCAGGTTCGCGTTCCCGAACGGTATCAGGGCCGATTTTCTTAACCGCGAGGTCCTCATGGCGATGAAGGACATGGGCACTTACAGTATAGGCCTGGGCATAGAGTCAGGCGACGAGGAAGTGCTCCGCCGCGTCAAGAAGCAGATAAGCCTCGACAAGGTGCGGGAAACAGTGAAAATAACAAAAGAGCTCGGCATAGAGACCTGGGGGTTCTTCATGCTGGGGCTCGCGGGGGATACGGAGGAAACGGTCAAAAAGACGATCGATTTCGCGATAGAGCTGGATACCGACATAGCGAAGTTCCACGTGTTAAAGCCGTATCCCGGGACCGAGATATTTGAGGAGTTCCTGAACAGCGGCCTGATCGACGATCTGGATTTTTCGAGATACGGAATTCACACGAGCCCGGTCCATCACCTGGAGGGCTTGAGCGCGGAGGATATAACGCGCCTGCAGAACGTGGCTTATAAGAGGTTCTATTTCAGGCCGGTTAAATTGATCAAGCAGATATTGAGGCTTACCTCTTTTACGAGGATACGGCTGAACGTCGTGGTGGCGCTGTCGCTGATACGGAAGGTGTTAGGAGGAAAGGAGTGAATAGGAGTGAATAATATGGAGCTGTTGTCAGAGGGCAGGGGTAGTTCCTGGAAACTGGACGAAAGGGTCATCTTCTTAATTGTCCTGGCGGCCTCAGTATTGATCAGGCTTATCAATATCGATATCCCTCTCCTGGAAGCTGGTGATGTAAGACAGATACAGACTGCCAGTATAAGCAGGTTCTTCTATCATAACGGGATAGATATCCTGCGTTCCAAACTGGATTTCGTGCCCGGAAACACCGGATACCTTATCCTGGAGTTCCCCCTGTATAATATACTTCTGGCCGCTTTCTACATGCTTTCCGGAGGAGTGCATGAGTGGATCGGACGCCTGCTCAGTATCTTCTTTTTTACGGGATCAGGGATCTTTGTGTTCCTTATTCTGAGACAGCTTTATGATTTCAGGACCGCGCTTATAGGCCTCATCGTCTATAACCTTTCACCCCTCGGGATAATATTCAGCAGGGCGGTCATGCCTGACTCTGAAATGCTTTTCTTCTCCACCGGGGCCGTCTATTTTCTGCTGTATTTTGTAAACAGCGATAAAAGATGGTGTTTCTGGCTCTCTTCCCTTTTCGCCATGACGGCTTTACTGGTCAAGATCCAGTCGTTCCACATCTTCCTGCCGCTTTTTTTCCTTATTTTTTACCGGCAGAAGTTCAAATGCTTTATCGATTACCGGAATTATCTTTTCGCTTTAATAGCGTCCATGCCCGCCGTGCTATGGTATGCCCGCTCCGCGTTGACATGCGCTGTTGTATCGCCGGACAGGACCAAACTTTTTCAGGTCGCCAACTGGTTCGACCCTTCTCTTTTTCTGACCCCCGGCCTGTACAAGGATCTCTTGGGTATCACTTCAGGCTTCCTGCTGACACCCGTAGGGTTCGCGCTTTTTCTTCTGGGACTGACCGTAAGGGTGAGGCAGAGGATCGAACTGGTGTGCTTCGCGTGGCTGGGCGGGGTAGCGTTGTATCTCTTCGCGTTCAATGCGCTCCTGTGGGAGCCGTATTACTATCTCTCCGTCCTGCCGGTAGCTTCCATCTTCATCGCGAGGGTTTTCCTCGCGCGGTGGTCGGAACCGCTGAAAACGACCTATCTTTCCGCAAAGGCGGGCAAGGTTCTGGCGGTCGTTGTGCTGGCCTTACTGATCGGCAGGTACGCGTTATACGCTTATGTCCTCCCAGCGGGTTTCAAGCTGGTCCCTGAAGCGTCGGAAGCGGTGCGGGACGTGTCAGGCCCCGCGGACATGGTAGTGATCGGAGGGCACCTGGTAGGCAGCGAGATGTTATACTATAGCCGGCGCAAAGGATGGGTGTTGCAGCTTCCGGAAGGGAAAGAGCAGGATGGACCGCGGCTTATCAATGATCTTCTGGACGGCTATAAGGATAAAGGAGCGCGCTATTTTCTTTACACGGGTGGGGGCGTTCTTTCGCCCGAACTATTACGGGAATATCTGGATAAAAAGTACGAACCGGTCAGATACGAGAAAGACAAGTATGTGATCTACCGGCTGGAATAAAAAGAACGGGATAAATGGCGAGAACAAGAGAGATAATAATATTCACGGTGCTGTTTTCATGTATCGCGTGCCTCTTTTTCGGGGATCTTCTGGGAGGGAATTCAACGTTCATAAAAGGCGATTATTCCCAGCAGTTCTTTCCCTGGTCCGGTTTTTATGCCGACAGCATAAAGAACTTCCAGATCCCCTTGTGGGTGAAACACGTGCAGTCGGGTTTTCCGCTGTTCGCGGAAGGCCAGGTCGGCATGCTTTACCCGCTGAACCTCCTTTTCTTTTTCGCGCTGCCGTTCAGGGCCGCGTATAACTTTTCTTTTTTATTCCACATTCTTCTGGCGGGGCTGTTCATGTATCTTTACGCGAGAAAAATGGGAGCGGGCACGGCGGGGTCGTTTCTGGCGTCGGTCCTTTTATGCTTCGGCAGCGTGTACGCCGGGGCCTTTATCAACCTGTCCACCCTGAAATCCCTGTGTTTTTTCCCGGCGGTCCTGTTCCTGTTCGAGAATTACCTGAGCTCTGAGAGAAAAAGCGCGTGGTTTTTTCCGGCCACGGGGATAATATGGGGCGTGCAGCTGTTGGCGGGCTCTGTCCAGATGACCTTTTACGGCATCGGGTTCTCGGCGCTGTATTTCCTGTACAGGAACCACATGGCCGGGTTATCGTGGGCGCCTGTTCTGAAGGGTATGGTTGTCGCGGGCCTGACAGGCCTGCTTATAAGCATCCCACAGCTCTATGCCACGTTCGAGATCGCCATGCATTCCAACAGGAGCATCCAGACGCTGGATTTCGCTTTATGGGGTTCTTTTTTCCCTCTGGCGCTGACCGGCATGGTCTTTCCGGCCTTCGGGCTGATCTTTATCCGGAACAACATCATCTATATAGGTCTTCTGGGGACGTTTTTCGCTATAGCGGGTATGTGGAACGCTAAAGCGGACAGGTCGAACATGTTCCTTCTTGTTTTTTTCATAGCCGCTTTGTTCTTCGCACTGGGGAAATATAACCCGCTTTACACCGGGATGCTGAGGTTGTCGGGGTTTTATTCGTTCAGGGTCCCGTCCAAGTTCGTATACTTCGCTGTTTTTTTTCTGTCTGTCCTGAGCGCGAAAGGGTTCAGCCTGTGCTTCTCAGGGGACAGTGAACGCCTGTTATCAAAAGCGTACAGAAGCTTCGTATGGTTTATCGCTGCGGTCGTGGCAGCTTTCCTGGCCGCGAAAGCCGCGATCGGTCTTTTTGGTCCGGGCATACTGGAATTTTTTAAAAAGTATGTTGCGAAGAATATTTACGGGAAGCCTTTTCACAGGTACAGCCTGGATACTTATATGGGGAAGATCGAAGGCCACTTCGCGGTCCTCAAGGACAAGCTCTCGCTCGCGTACCCTTTCGCGTTATACGGCCTTATACTGATCGCCGTAACTCTTTTACTGATACCTTTTGTTTTACGGTTCAGGAAGAAAGCGGTCACCGGATATATTTGCCTGGGGGTCATTTTACTGGAACTTCTGGTCTACAGCCATTTTCTGGAAGGCCCGCGCAGCGCTATCGGCCGCTTCGATACCGGCGACATCCGGCAGCCGCAGATATATGCGATACTTGAAGAAGACAGTTCCATCTACCGCATTTATCCCTTCGGTTCGAAGGACAGCCTGCCCGGCTGGGCCTACTTCAGCATGAACATGGTATATGGGCTTGACAGCATAGGTGTTTACAGCCCGCTCATGAACAGGGATTATTTTTCAAGGCTGAAAGGGCTCGGGATCGTGGACGATTCTATCGGGGTTCTGCCCGCGGCCCCGGACGTTATCAGCAAAGAAAAGGATCTCTTGCGGAAGCTTAACGTGAAATACGTCATTTCCGCGGAAAGACTGGACATCGCGCCGCTCAGGGAACTCGCGGAAGAGGAGGGGGTCTTTCTTTACGAGCTTAAGGGGTACCTGCCAAGATTCATGTTCTCGCTGTCTACCAGTCCGGAAGATGTTCATAACGCGGGTGTTTCCGTTCAAAAGTATTCTTCGGGCATTGCCAGGATCGCGATCGAGCCGGATAAAGAAGGATATCTTCTCTTTTCCGAGAAATATTACCCGGGGTGGAAGGCCTTTATTGACGGGACAGCCGTTGAAATAGTGAAATATTCGGATATTTTAATGGCCGTTAAGGTCCCTGCCGGGCGCCATACGGTATCCTTCAGGTACGAGCCTTCCTATTTTAAAAGATTTCTTCCCGTCCAGGTAGCCGGTCTCCTTGTAATCCTGTTATGGGCCGTGAGGGACATGAGAAAGAACGCGCGGGCCGGGCGGGGAGGGGACAGGGGTTGACATGAAAGAAGACCGTATATCCATGATCGTGCCCATGCATAACGCTTCAGGCCATATTGAAGAGTGCCTTTCGGCCATATCACGGCAAACGGCGAAAGACCTTGAGGTCATCCTGGTGGATGATCATTCCACGGATGACACGGTCGAGAAGGCGCGAAAATACCCGTTCGGGAAGATCGTCAGTCCTGAAGAACGGGGAAGGCCGGCCGGGGCCAGGAACCGCGGGGCAAAGGGCGCTTCAGGGGACATACTTGTATTCATCGATTCGGATATCGTGCTTGAGCCGGATTCGATCGAGAAGATCACGTCCCTTTTATCCGAACCGGACACTGATGTTGTCTCGGGAACGTATAAGGAGGATATTCCACAGACGGATTTTTTCAGCCAGCTCCAGAACCTGATGCCGATATACCGGCAGTCAAAACTGCCGGAATTCGTGACTTTCACGAACTCGGCGTTCTGCGCCATGAAAAGAAGCGTTTTTGAATCCGTGGGGGGATACAATGAGGCAATGCCGTATTATGAGGACGTGGAGATCGGGCACCGCCTTACCCGGAAGGGTTATCGCTGCAGGTCGAACCCCGTCCTTAAAGTGACCCATTTGAAGCAGTTCAGCCATTGGTCCATGCTGCGCGATTATTTCAAAAAGGTCGTGGTCGCGGGCGCTTATAAACGGGACAATTCCGCCGGCAGGTCCGGGGGGGAGGAACTGCCGGTATCCCTCAGGATCGCGGGCTTATCAAGCGGTATGGTCCTGCTTTCCGCCGGCCTGATCGGGGTTACCCCGGCACCCTTCCTGCTGTTCCTGGGCGTGTATTCCGTTTCCATAGCGCCGATGCTGTTGTTCCTGATCAGGGAGCGCGGCCCGTTCTTCGGTCTAAGGTCCTATGTCGTCTGTTTCGAGATCTCCGTGGTATCATTTTTCGCCATGGCTTATGGTATCCTGACAAGGGGTAAAAATGATTGATATGTTGAGATTTCTGCCGCGGGTATTCCATCCCGAAGGAAACCCGCTGCAGTTCATTTTCTTTATAACCGCCAGGTGCAATCTCGCGTGCAGGCACTGCTTTTACGCTGAAAAACTGAACAGGCGGGACGATGAGCTGTCCCTTGACGAGATCGCGAAGGTGTCCCGGAGCATGGACCGGCTCCTATGGTTCTCCATGACTGGCGGGGAGCCGTTCCTGAGGGAGGATATATCCCGGATTGCGGAGATATTCTATCGTAATAATAAATTCAGATTCCTGACCATTACCACGAACGGCCTTTTGCGTGATGCCATCGTCCGGACGGTCCCTGAGATCTGCGGGAGGTGCGGGAACGCGGAACTCCTGGTATCTGTTTCACTGGACGGCCTTGAAGAGACGCATAATTATATCAGGAGGACTTCCACCGGGTTCACCGAAGCGGTAGAAACGGTGAGGGAGCTTAAAAAACTCAAAAAGCGTTTTAAGAACCTTAACGTGGCGACGGTGACGACGTGCACCGCGGAAAACCAGAAAGAGTTAAAGGAGCTGGCGTTATTCCTTAAAGACGAGGTCAGGCCGGATAACATCATAATAAACATGGTCAGGGGAAAGCCGCGTTCCGGGCCATTGGGAGAGGTGGACACCAGGCATTATTTTGATTTCATAAAGGTACAGGAAGAGGGATGGTCCGCGGGGGACCTGGGTTATTATGATTTTTTTGGCAGCGCCCTGATCAGGAAAAAGGAATCGCTGCAGAAGGAAATAATATCGACCGTGTTCAGCGAGAACAGGTACGTGATACCCTGCCTGGCGGGAAGGATAAGCTGTGTCATGACAGAAACTGGAGATCTGTATCCATGTGAGATACTTAATAAAAAGATCGGCAATATAAGGGACGCGCGGTATGACTTTAATAAACTGTGGTATTCCGACATAGCCGATGAGATCAGGCGGTTCATAAAGGACACAAGGTGTTACTGCACCTATGAGTGCGCTATTACGACGAACATTCTTTTTAATTTCAAACAGCTGGTGAAGATGCTTGTTGCTTCCAGGTCAGGGAGGAGGGGAACAGACAATGGCTGACGTGATTTTGGTATATCCCAGGTCAAGTTACATAGAGGCGGCGATGAAGAGCCAGTATCTTCCGCTCGGCCTGCTGCAGGCCTCTGTATTCGTGGAGAAGGAATTCAGCGTGAAGATCATTGACCAGCGGACCATGAAAAGGTGGGACAGGGAGATACTGAAGGAGCTTGGCAGGGACACGATATGTGTATGTCTGACGGCCCTGACGGGAGAAATGACAAATAACGCGCTGGAGATCTCCCGTTTTGTCAAAGATAATTCAAAAGTGCCGGTAGTTTGGGGAGGCGTTCATCCTACCATACTGCCTGAGCAGACGCTCGGCAGCAGGGACATAGATATTGTAGTTATCGGAGAAGGAGAATTGACCCTTCATGAACTGGTAAGGGCATTGAGGGATAAGCGGCCGCTGGACAGGATCCGCGGCCTGGCTTATAAGGAGGACGGAAAAATAAAGGTGAACCAGGTCAGGGAGCTGATGGACCTTGATGCGATGCCGGACCCGCCTTACCACCTGGTCAATATAGAAGATTACATACTCAAATTTGACAAAAAGGACATGTTTGTGCTGGAGACCTCCCGCGGCTGTCCCTACAGGTGCACTTTCTGCTACAGCACGAGTTTTGGTTTAAAGAAAAAGTGGCGTCCATTCAGCGCGGAAAGGACCATGGAGCGGATCAGGGGCATAAAGGAGAAGTTCAATATCGACGGCATTGAGATAATAGACGATAATTTTTTCGTGGACTCCAAAAGGGCCAGGACGATCCTGGGCCGTATCGCGGAGGAAAAATTGGACATTTTTTTGAACATCAACGGCAGGATAAACGACATATTAAGACTGGACAACGGCGATCTGGGGCTCCTGGAGCGCAGCAACGTGAGGCGTTTAGCCGTTGGCGTGGAATCCGGCTCGCAGAGGATACTTGACATGATACAGAAAGACGTTACCGTTGAACAGGTAATGGATTTCAAGGACAGGATAGACAGGACGAATATTCCCCCTTACTACAATTTCATCGGCGGATTTCCGACCGAAAGCGAAGAGGACCTGAAGCGGAGCACTGAGATAATGCTCAAGCTTTTAAGGGGCAATGAACGGGCCAAGGTCTCCATCTTCCACTGTTTCAGGCCGCTGCCAGGGACCCAGCTGATGGACCTGTGCGTTGAGAACGGCCTGGAAAAGCCCGATCGTCCGGAAGAATGGGGCAAGTATTCAATGATGCATATCGAACACCCCTGGCTTACGG
>CAYSJU010000012.1:0-8771 GCA_964431495.1 uncultured Planctomycetia bacterium | reverse complement strand
CCGGAAGAATGGGGCAAGTATTCAATGATGCATATCGAACACCCCTGGCTTACGGACAGGATGAAGCGAAAAATAAAGATGATCAACTTTGTGTCATTGTTCTTGGACAGGAAGTATGAAGAGGTCGATTCAATAGCTGTAAAGGCGTTCGCCAGGCTCTACAGGCCGGTCGCTTATTTAAGGTTGAAAACTCTGAGCACTTTTCTTTTTGTGGAACATTTTCTTTTAAAGCTGTATGAAAAGATAAAAAAGCTGTTGTGATACATGAGCAAGAAGAGGTAGAGGCGATGTCAGGAGGCGTTTTTTTATCCGTCATAATACCGGCGTATAACGAGGAGGACAGGATAGGTGAGACACTTTCCCGTGTTTATGACTATCTCAGGTCAAAGGATTATGAATACGAGGTGATAGTGGTGGATGATGGTAGTACCGATAATACCATTTCCGTGGTTCAACGGAGCGGACTTTCCAGGGGTGACAGATTAAGGGTCATAAAGAACGGGGAAAATCAGGGAAAGGGCTTTTCCGTCAGGAACGGTATCATGAACAGCAGGGGAGAGTTCGTGCTTTTCAGTGACGCTGATATGTCCACACCCATAGAGGACATCGATAAACTGTTCCGGGACATCGAAGGGGGCCATGACATCGTTATCGGGTCAAGGGACGTAAAGGACTCCCGCGTGAAGGTGCGCCAGCCGTGGTACAGGGAGACCATGGGGAAGATATTTAATCTCATGGTCAAATTGCTGCTCCTGAAGGATTTCCGGGACACACAGTGCGGATTCAAGCTTTTCAGGGGCGACGTGGCGCGCGATATAGCCGGAGAGATGAGGATAAACGGGTTCTGCTTTGACGTGGAGATGCTCTTTATCGCCAGGATAAAAGGGTGCCGGATAAAAGAGAGGGGAGTGACCTGGGAGAATTCACCCTTGAGCAAGGTGAAGATAATGGACAGTTCCATAAAGATGTTTTTGGATCTTTTAAGGATAAGGTCGCTGCACGGATGAACTTCATAAAAAAGTATTACCTTATCATAATAGTCGTAGCGCTCGGTTTCGCGCTGCGCGCATGGGGTCTGTGTTACGGGTTGCCGTTCCCACTCCACCAGGACGAACCGATCGTGGTAAATCACGCCATCGCTTACGGAACAGGCGACCTGAATCCGCATTTTTTCATTATACCCCCCTTATGTTCGTATCTGCTTTTCGCGGCATACGGCGTTTATTTCCTGACAGGGCAGCTTAGCGGGATCTTTGCCGGCGTGGAGGATTTCGCGTTAAGTTTTTTTACCGACCCGTCAGGCTTTTATTTGATCGCGAGGATCGTCCTGGCCCTGATACCGGGGACCCTGGGGATATGGCTGACGTATCTCTTGTACAAGGGGCTTTTTTATAAAGGGCCTTTCCGCGAACAGGGCGCGACATACGCCGCCTCTATCGTGGCCGTGTCTTTCCTGTGCGTGGTGAACGCGCACTACGCGTACGTGGATAACATGATGGTCCTTTTGGTGCTGGCCATGTACCTCAGCTGTGTCCGGATCATCAGGAAACCTTCCATTGGAGGTTATGTCCTGACGGGTGTACTTATAGGGCTGGCCACGAGCGCGAAATATAACGCGGCGCTTGTTTTGTTCACGTTCTATTGCGCGCATGTCGCCATGGTGCTATTGAACGGCAGGGATATCAGGGAATTGATATTTAACAGGTCCCTACTGTTCGCGCTTCTGGCAGCGGCAGTGACGTTTATCGTCACAAATCCCTTTTCCGTACTGGACTGGAGGTTCTTCCTGATCAGCGTCCCGGGCAGGATCCGGGGACAGCCAATGGGGTGGGGACATCATATTACTTATTCCCTGTACGAAGGCGTCGGTCCGTGGATACCGCTTGCCGCTGCCGCGGGTATCGCGGCCGTTATAGTGAAGATGAAAAAGCCGCGGGCAGTCTTTTTCCTTTCTTTCCCGGCGCTTTTTTACCTCCATCTCGTGTTCAGGAGCCAGAGATTTTCAAGATATGTCCTGCCTCTTGTCCCATTTTTGGGAATAGCGGCGTCATTCCTGGTGTTCGGGGTGATCATGCCCAGGGCAAGGAACTGGAAACAGGCCGGCCTGGTCATCGCGCTGGCCCTGTCCATACTGGCGCCCAGCCTCGTCAAAACGGTAAAAGCGGACCTTCTTTTCAATGGCAAGGACACCAGGGCGGTTTCAGCCGAATGGATAAAGGCCAACATCCCGCAGGGCGCCGGCATAGCCGTGGACCACACGTCGTTCAGGCCCGCTATATCCCAGACACGGGAACAGCTGCGCCGGAAGTTCGTAATATCCGGTTCTGAGCAAGGGCTCAAGGCGGCCAAGGATAAGAAACTGGAATACATGTTAAAAGCCGCGGAAGAGAAAAAGACGTATAACGTCTATTTTCTCGGCCATAAGGACATGGACGAGGTCCAGTTCATGTCAGAGGCGCCCGTCATCGAGTATGACGTTGAAAAAATGAGGGACAGCGGTATAGATTACGTTGTGATCAATCACAACACCAGTTCAGGAAGCAAGGGAAAATTCATAGAGGAACTCGAGAAGCACACCGAAGTGGCCCGGTTCAGCCCCTACTATAATGAAGAGATCCGGCCCCCGTACGACAGGAACGATCATACTTACATGAGCATAGGCTCGGCGGAGCTTTATTCCAGGCGCGCCGCGGGCCCGTGCCTGGTCATTTATAAGATCGAGTCGGATACACAGGTAAAATAAAGATAAAGAATGCGTAAAATTTATATATACTTAATAACTTTTTTACTGCTGGCCGTATTCGTGGTCCTGGCAGTGACAAGCATATGGCCGGACAGGAAGTCCCCGACCTGTGATGAACTCGCGCATCATATTCCGGTGGGTTATGTTCTATTGACCAAATGGGACCTCAAGATGGATACGTCCCATCCGCCGCTGTCGAGATACATAGTGGCTTTGCCCCTTAAACTGTTCATGGACCTCAATATGCCGGAGGACAGCTCGGAGTGGAGAAAAGAGGACAGGTCCGAGTTCGGTAAGGCTTTTTTTTATAAATATAACAGCCAGCCTCACAAAATGATATTCTTGAGCAGATTGGCCGTCGTTATTGTCGGTCTATTGTGCGGTATCATATTGTTCCTGTGGGCGGACGCGCTTTTTGGCACAAAAGCGGCTTTATTCAGCCTGTTCCTTTACAGCCTATCACCCAACATGCTGGCCCACACAAGATTAGCGACCACTGATATGGTAACGACATGTTTTATGCTGTTGTCGGTGTGCACTTTTTGGCTTTTCGTGAAAGCTCCTTCCATAAAAAATGTATTGACCGCGGGGGTCTGCCTTGGATTAGCCCAGCTTTCAAAATATTCATCACTTTTGCTTTATCCGCTTTTTTGCTTTCTCTTATTGTTCGAATTGCCTTCCGTTCCCGATATCGCGAAAAGAAAAAGATTCATCGTCAAGTTCCTTATCGTGATCGCCATATCTGTTCTGGTTCTTTGGGCCGGGTATGGGTTTGAGCTCCAGCCGGTATTGAAGGACGCTATGAGAGCAGGAGAAAAAATAAGGATCGCGCATAGTTTCGCCCGGAACGTATTTCCTTTCTGGGATGGGACCGCTGACGGTCGATTGGATGAGTTCCTGTTGAAGGCCCCTTTTCCGCTGGGCGAGCATCTGCTCGGAATACTGGGTGTCCTCAGGCACGCGTACGTGGGGCATGGCACGTTCTTTTGCGGCAGATGGTCGGGCCACGGTAATCCTTTATATTTTATTCTGGCGGTCATGATAAAGACCCCTTTACCTGCTTTGTTCTTTCTGATCACGGGGCTATTGGTATCGCTGAAGAACGGGATAAAAAGGAACGAGAGATTTATTATTGCCACGATCGCGTTATTTTTTATAACAGCCTCTTTCAGCAGTCTCCAGCTGGGCTTAAGATATATCCTCTGCCTCTATCCCTTCTTTTTTATACTGGCGGGCAGGAGTATCGAGTTTATGAGAAGGAACACATTCAGGATCCTCGCGGTCATTCTGATGGCATGGTATGCATTTTCGGCGTTATGGACATGGCCTGATTATTTGAGTTATTTCAACGAGACCATAGGCGGGCCGAGAAACGGGTACAGGTACCTGAGGGATTCCAACATCGACTGGGGACAGGATCTCCCGGCCCTGGCTCGATACATGAGGGAGAATGACGTGGATGAGATCGGGCTTTTTTACTTTGGAACGGCGGATCCCGCCTATTACGGGATCAGGCACAGGCCACTTTCACCCGCTGAGATAAACAGGCCGGGAAAGGGCGTATACGCGGTAAGTGTTCACAAGATAGAGAGCGTTAAATGGGCCCCGGACAATGAACCGGACGCCGTGGCAGGCGGTTCCATTTTTGTGTATGATTTCAGAGAGTAAGACGGATCGACGGATCAAGGGAACGGAGTTACGCGGAAAAGGAAAACCATGGGACAGTTCACGGCAGGAAGAAAAGGCGCGGCAGAACCGGAGAGAGATCATAAAATATGCAGCAGGTGCATAATGGATACCACGGTTCCGGGTATAAGTTTTGACGAAAAAGGAGAATGCGGTTTTTGTAAGCTGCATGATAAGCTTGAAAGGCTGTATCCATTGAGTGAAAAAGGAGAAAAACAGTTAAACAAGATCATCGATAACATCAAAAGATCGGGAAAGAACAAAAAATACGATTGTGTTATCGGCGTCAGCGGGGGAAGGGACAGCATTTATTTGCTTTATAAAACAAGAAAAGAATGGGGGTTAAGACCTTTAGCGGTTCATTTTGATGACGGTTTTGACAATCCCGTTGCTGGTGAAAACATAAAGAACGCCCTCGGAAAATTAAAGGTCGATTTAAGAACGGTAAAGTCGGACCGGCGGGAATCAAGAGATATCAGGATCGCTTTTTTGAAGGCCTCCGTGCCGAATCTGGAGGTGGGCACGGATATGGGAATATTCGCCGCGCTTTACGGGGTCGCGGCAAAAGAAGACATTAAATATGTCCTTACCGCGCATTCTTTCAGGACCGAAGGGATAGCCCCGCTTACCTGGAATTATCTGGACGCAAGATATCTCAAAAGCGTTCTTGATGAATTCGGCACCGTGAAGTTAAGGAACTGGGAACCGGATAGTCCCGGTTTTAATCTGGCGCCCGGTCACTTGTTTTACTATATGATAATAAGGGGCATACGCGCCATTACGCCGCTCTATTATTGCGAATATGTCAGAAAAGACATTGACTCCGTCATAAAAAAGGAGATGGATTGGGTGGATACGGGCGCGCATTATTTTGACGATCTATGGCAAAGCCTGCTTTACTACGTGTACAGGGTCAAATTCAACGTTGATAAGAGAAGGTTCAATTATTCCGCGCTTATCCGTTCCGGGCAGATGACAAGAGAAGAAGCGCTGGAAAGGGTAAAAGGGGCGTATGTAATAGAAGATCCCGGGATAATAGACCTTTGTATCGAACGTCTCGAAATTACGCGTAAGGATCTGGAAGAATTCATGGCATACCCCCTTAAAACTTTTCTTGATTATCCCACTTATTATAATTTCATAAAAAAATTGAAGTTCCCGATCAAGATCGCAAGTAAAATGAACATGATCCCCGCGGGCACTTATGATAAATTTTTTAACTGCATGTGACCTTTTGAAGATCACGGTTCGGATGTATAAGCTATGAAATATTTAAGATATGGTCTACACGTTGGGATAAGCCTGTTGATCCTCGCTTTTCTTTTTACCAGAGTGCCTTTTAAGCGTATCGCTTTCATCATAGGGCATTCCCGGCTTTATCTCTTTTTTTTGTCTTTTTTGATAGGCATTTTAAGTATTTATATAAACGCGTTGAGATGGCGGATCCTGTTAAAATGTCTGGGTTATAAATATGATCTAAAGCTGGTGCTGAAGGTCACATTTATGGGTCTGTTCTTTAACATCTATCTGCCGGGCGGGGTTATCGGGGATGTTACCAGGATAGCCGTTTTACCCGGATCCGACGACCCTGAAGAGGGGAGAAAGGATCATTTAACGAAAGTGGCGGCTTCTGTGGTCACTGACAAGTTCGCGGGCCTGGCCGGTCTTATGCTGTTAGCCCTTACGGGCTTTCTTTTTGTCTATAAATTTTTGTTGAATTCAGGGATATTGATAGTCTTTGGAGCGGTGGCTTTCGCGGTCAGCATTATTTTCCTTACCCTTTTCAGCAGGAGAACGCAGCGTTTTATCAAAAAGATATTCGCTTTTCCCCTGAAGATATTATCACCGGTAAAAGCAGTATTAAAGGAAGTGACCGAAGTACTGTTCGTTTATCGTGATAATTATTCGGTCTTCAATAAGGTCATTCCCCTGAGCGTGTTCGGGCATTTATGTGTAGTGTGTTACTTTTTCCTGCTGGCACGTTCCATTGATGTCAACATCAGTTTTCTGATGCTGCTGGCCTTTGTCCCGGTCATTGAATTCGTCTCGACACTGCCTATTTCCGTTGGCGGCGCCGGTGTTCGCGAAGTCGCGACCATTCTGTTATTCTCATCCGCAGGTATTCCCGCGGTAAAATCGATGAGCGTATCTTTATTATCATTTGTGATCGTTCTATTATTGGGGGCAATAGGAGGATTTTTTTACCTCTGCCGTCAGACCGGAAGTAACAGAACGATACAATGCTAAGACAGGTTGTTATCCCGAGAATAAAGTCCATTTTTGACCATTAATGACCACTAATGACTAACAAAGATTTTTATTGACATTTTTAGCGGACATAGTAATATAATAATAAAGTTACACAACAAGCGTAAAAAAGGAGTTTTATATGGAAATAAAGGCTAATGAGGTTTACACGACCCAGGAGGCCCAGAAGCTGCTGAAGGTGAGCCCGAGCACTACGATGCGGTTAATAAAAAAGGGCATCATAAGGACCGCGAAGGTCGGCAAGCAGTACAGGATACTGGGCAAGGAATTGTTACGCCTGGTCTCACCGGAACTTGAAGACAAGGTGGGGAAGGTGTACAGCAAGGGAAGACACTGGCTTCACGAGGGTGCCGATGAATAACGCATAAGATAAAAGGCGGTCAATATGCAGTTAAAGAACAAGAGAGTACTGGTAACAGGGGCCGATGGTTTTATAGGTTCCCATCTTATTGAAGGTTTGCTGGAAGAGGGCTGCGGGTTGAGGGCGTTCGTATATTATAATTCCTTTAATTCCTGGGGATGGCTTGATTCCTTTCAGGATGAAAAACTGAAAAAAATAGAGATATTTGCCGGTGACGTCCGGGACCCGAACGGGGTCAGGAGGGCGATGGAAGGCATTGATATTGTCTTTCACCTCGCGGCGTTGATCGGCATACCGTTCTCCTATCATTCTCCCGATTCGTACATAGACACGAATGTGAAAGGCACGCTTAACGTTCTTCAGGCCGCCCGTGAAACGGATATCTCAAAGGTGCTTGTTACATCCACCTCCGAGGTGTACGGAACCGCGAAATACACGCCCATTGATGAAACGCATCCGTTCCAGGGGCAATCACCGTACAGCGCGACGAAGATCGCGGCTGACAGGATAGCCGAATCATTTTACAGGTCGTTCGACCTGCCCGTTGTAACCGTCAGACCGTTCAACACGTACGGGCCCAGGCAGTCCGCAAGGGCCGTGATACCCACTATCATACTGCAGCTCTTATCCGGGAAGAAAAAGATAGAGCTCGGCGCGGTCCATCCCACTCGCGACCTGTGTTTTGTAAAGGATACGATAAAGGCTTTTATAGACATAGCAAGGTCGGAGAAGACGGTCGGAGAGGAGATCAATATAGCGACACAGACGGAGATATCGATAGGCGGCCTCGCGGAGAAGATCGCCGGCATGATAAACACCGAAGCCGTCATAACACGGGACAGGGCAAGGGTAAGGCCGGAAAGGAGCGAAGTGGAGAGACTCCTGGGCAGTAACGGGAAGATAAAGGAACTCACGGGGTGGACCCCGGAATACACGCTGGAAGCGGGTTTAAAAGAGACGATAGAGTGGTTCAGCGAAGAAAAGAACCGGAAGTCATACAAACCGGACATTTACAATGTATAACGAAATATTTCTTGACGCGCCCAATATAGGCGAATGTGAGAAGAGATTCATGAACGAAGCCCTGGAGACCGGGTATGTCTCTACCGTGGGGCCTTTCGTGGGACAGTTCGAAGAGAAGTTCGCGTCATACCTCGGGGTGCGGAAAGCCGTGTCCACCCAGAGCGGCACGGCCGCTATCCACATGGCGTTGCACGAGCTCGGCATAGGCGAGGGCGACGAGGTCATAGTCCCTGTCCTGACGTTCATAGCGACCGTGAACCCGATCGTATATGTCGGCGCGCCTCCCGTGTTCGCTGACGTGGACGCCGAGACGTGGAATATCAATCCCCGCGAGATCGAGAAGAACATCACGAAAAAGACAAAAGCCATAATTCCCGTCCATCTGTACGGGAATCCATGCAACATGGACGAGATAATGGATATAGCCGAAAAACACGGGCTTTATGTCATAGAGGACGCCACTGAAAGCCTGGGTGCGGAGTATGGTGACAGGCATACCGGAACATTCGGGGATTTAGGGTGTTACAGCTTTAACGGAAATAAGACCATTACTACAGGGGGCGGCGGCATGGTAGTGGGCCGGGACGCCGCGAGGATGGAACATATAAAATTTCTGGTCAACCAGGCAAGGGACGAAGGGGACGGGTATCATCATTCCGAGATAGGGTTCAATTACAGGATGACCAATAT
>CAYSJU010000011.1:0-58552 GCA_964431495.1 uncultured Planctomycetia bacterium | reverse complement strand
CTATATTCCTAATAATATAGGAGGGGGGATATATGGAAAAAGACGTAGCGGTATTTGAGAAAAACAAATATCAGGACATAAAGGTCAGGATATCGGAATATCAGGGCAATGATGTAATAGATATCCGTATCTGGACCCAGCCTCCACAGGGTAACGAAAAAGTCCCGACAGGTAAAGGGATCAACATCAACGTTAAACTTTACCCGAAGCTTAAGGAAGCTGTTGATAAACTCGGACAGAATCTGAAGGAAAACAATTTGATATAGCTTTCTGACGCTGGACGGCAGTTCATTATGCCTAAAAAAGAAAAACGAAAGTTCATCAGACATCTTCTTGTCAGCCCGCTTGAATACCAGCTTTCCGGCCAGGAGACTGAAAGGTCCGAAACAATAAACGTGAGTGAAGGCGGGCTTTTGTTCATGGCAAAGCAGGAAGTGTCCGTTGGGACTTTGATAAAAATTCAGATACCTCTCTACGAAAAAATTTTCCGCATAAAAGCAAAAGTCGCCCATGTGGCTAAAGACGCTGAGACGGGGTTATTCCGGGTAGGGGTTTTCTTTTCCACTTATTCTGACGCTTTCAAGGTCAAATTGATAGAACAGATCTATCTGATAGAAGAATACCGCGTCCTCCGCTCATTGCAGATGGGGAAGGAAATCCCCCTGCCGGAAGCTTCAAAGGAATGGATCAAGCGTTATTCCGCGCGTTTTCAAAAACTCTACTGGTAGAAGGCCCATCTTTTTTTAACATTCCGCAGTATAACAACTTATAGCATGTTTTTTCAGCCATTTCAGACATGGATCAATAGTGTATAAATACTATTGACAATCGGCGCTTTTATATGTATACTTGGGATAGAGTGGTATAAAAGGGAGGAAAGTGGAGTGTTCTACGGAGAATATTTACATACCCTTGATAAAAAAGGCCGACTGATAATCCCGTCAAGATTCCGGGACAGCATCCAGGAAATGGGAGTGGAGAAGTTATACATTACCCGTGGACTTGATGAGTGTCTGTTCATGTTTCCTGAAGATGAATGGAGAACCCAGGAAAGCAAGTTCAAGGCCATGACGTTCACAAAAAAAGAGGTCCGCAAATTCAAAAGGATGTTCTTTTCCGGGGCGACAGAAGTCATCCCGGACAAACAATGGCGAATAATGCTGCCGGATTACCTGAGGGAATATGCCCACATTGTCCGGAGCATAAGGATAATCGGCGTTTCTGACCGCATTGAGATATGGGACAACAACAAATGGAAAGAGTTCTATAAATCCTCGAAGGAACATTACGAGGAGATCGCGGAACGATTAATAGATATCGAGTGAATACAACAAAGGGGGATAAGCCATGTACAGGAGATATGCGATAAAATTCAACAAGAAACAGGTGGAATTCATCAACTGTGTTAACATGGTGGAACGCGTCAAGAAAGCAAGGGCTTTACCCTCCGGCATATCACATCTGGGAGTAAAACGATATGTGGTAAGATCCTCGGTCCACGGAAAAAACTTACATTATACCATTAAAGACTGCACATAAAAGAGATGGAACATCGTCCGGTACTTTTGAAAGAAGTGGTCCACAATCTGAAACCGGGAGCCGGCGATGTTGTGCTGGATGCCACCGCGGGCGGGGGAGGCCATGCTGAAGAGCTGTTGCGGAAAATAACTCCCGGAGGCAGGCTGATCGCGGTGGATAAGGACCCGGAAGCGATGGAGAGGACTAGACACAGGCTAATGGAATTCGCGGATGCGGTCACTTGTGTGAACGATGACTTCAGGAACATTGAAAAGATATTCGGCCATCTCGGGATAACCAGTATAGACAAAGCATTATTCGATCTGGGCATGTCATCCTTTCAGGTAGATGACGGGAAAAGGGGATTCAGCTTTTCAAAAGAAGGGGATCTGGATATGCGGTTCGATCCCGACAAAGGAATATCAGCCAGGGAAATAGTGAACAAGTTCTCTTCCGCGGCGCTCGCGGATATCATAAAGAAGTTCGGTGAAGAACGATACGCCGTGCTGGTGGCAAAAAAAATATCTTCCGTAAGGGGGAAAAGACGTATCAAGACCACAAGTGAGCTGAAGGATATAATAGTTGACGCGATAGGCCGGAAATACAGGAAACAGCGGTTACATCCGGCAATTAGAACGTTCCAGGCCCTGAGGATATATGTTAACGATGAGATAACGGCTGCCGAGGAAGGCATTAAAAAGACAATAGACTATCTGGCGGAAAAGGGAAGGATATGCGTTATATCTTTCCATTCCATAGAGGACAGGTTGGTAAAGAATATTTTCCGAGACGGGGCAAAGGACCGGCAACTGAAAATACTTACAAAGAAGCCGATCGTTCCCGAAGAAGGCGAAGTCAGATCGAACCCGAGGTCAAGAAGCGCGAAATTGCGCGCCGCGGAAAGGCTGTGATGGGCGTTTACAGAATAATCTTTATATGCAGTTTGGTCACCGCGATGGCGGTAGGCTATGTCCACCAGCGCGTGGAGATCGTTAAAGCTGGTTACGGCCTGCAGAAAAACAAGAAGTATCTCTCCCAGCTCATTGACCAGAACTCCAAATTAATGTATAATCTTTCCAAGCTGGAATCTCCCAGAAGTCTGCTCACTTCACTGAATACGCAAAAGATCGAATTTGCTGCTCACAGATCAGAACACAGTGACAGAGATATGCTCCTCTGTGCCGGTTCCAAGGATGAAAATGCCGCTGAAGGACTTATGGGCTTCTTTCTGGACGTTTTTACGGCAAAAGCTGAGGCAAAATCCCGCAGGTAGGAGAAGTCCGGCGTCATGATCAAGGCGAGGGAATATGTTCAGGGCACGTCAGTATGTGGTGGTTTTCTTTTCGCTCTCTTTCTTTCTGGCCCTCTTTATAAGGTTATTTTATCTGCAGGTCATGCACCATGACACATTTGCAGAGATGGCAAGAGAGCAGCACAACCAGATATTTACGATCGAGCCCCGCCGGGGAGCGATATATGACAGGTATATGGAGCCGCTTGCCATAAATCTGGACAGATCGAGCGTCTACGCGGACCCGCGCAGCATTAAAGATAAAGAACACGCGGCCGGAGTGCTGTCCGATCTGCTCGATGTTGACAAAAAAACGATTTTAAAACGTTTAAATAAAAACAAGGCCTTTGTCTGGGTGAAACGGAAAGCTCGTGAGGAAGAAGTGTCAAAGATAAAAACCCTTGACCTTTCAGGGATATCTTTCATGGCTGAAAGTGAAAGAACTTATCCCAATGACAACATGGCATCACATATCATCGGTTTCGCGGGAGTGGATAATACCGGCCTGGAAGGGCTGGAACTTGTATGGGACGATAGGCTTAAAGGCGAACCCGGGTTCAGGCATATGATCAGAGACGCGAAATTAAGGCCTGTTCTGGACAAGAAGGAAGATTCTCTGCCGGCACAGAACGGATACAATATCGTTTTAACGATCGACAGCGTGATTCAGTATATCACGGAGAGAGAGATCGCTAAAATGGCCATGAAGTTCAACGCTTCGGCCGCTTCAGCGGTTGTTCTTGAGCCCTCTACGGGAAAGATACTCGCGCTGGCAAACTACCCCGATTACAACCTCAATGAATTTATTGAAGCGCCGAAATCCTTGATGAAGAACAGGGCAGTATCAAGCGTTTTTGAACCGGGAAGCGTATTCAAGATAGTAACGGCGAGCGCGGCGTTAAATGAAGGAAAAAAGGATCTGGAGGACAGTATTTACTGCGAAAACGGTGAGTATAAGACCGGCGGGAGGATACTGCACGACTATCACCCGTACGGTGAACTGTCGTTCAAGGAAGTCATCACCAGGTCAAGCAATATCGGCACTGTAAAGATAGCGAGTGAGCTGGGCGAAAGAACGCTTTTTGATTACATAAAGAGATTCGGCTTTGGTGAGAAGACCGGCGTTGACCTGCCTGGAGAGATCTCCGGCATATGCAGATCCCCGGCTGTCTGGTCGCGCAGCGATATGAGCACTATCCCCATTGGACAGGGCATAGCTGTTACACCGATCCAGCTTGCCTGCGCCGTCAGCGTGATAGCAAATGGCGGGTATTTAATGCGTCCTTATATTGTAGATCGTATCACGACCTGGGAAGAGACGGTCTTTCAGCGATTCGAGCCTCATGCGAATCGCAAAGTCTTAAGCGAGGAAACCTGTGAAAAGATGAAAGAGATATTAAAAGAAGCCGTGGCGAATGGGACCGGCCGGCGCGCGGGTTCCCACAATTATTCCATGTGCGGGAAGACAGGGACCGGCCAGATGGTCAATCCAGAAGGGGGTTATTTCGCCAATAAGTATAACGCGACATTTATAGGGTTTGCTCCCAAAGAGAACCCGGTTATCAGTATCGTAGTCACCGCGCATGATCCTCATCCGTCGCATTTTGGAGGCAGCGTGGCAGCCCCGACTTTTAAGGGCATAGCCGAGGACGTGCTTCAGTATCTTGAATCGAACACACGGGAACAAAATGTCAGATAAAAAAATAACGGAATTTCTTGGATCAGCGTGTTTGAGAACTGCTGCGGTCAAGGCGGATTCCAGGGCGGTCCAGGAAGGCGATGTTTTTGTAGCGATACAAGGGACCGTCCGGGACGGACATGATTATATCCGTGACGCTATGCAAAAAGGCGCGGGGACTATTGTGTGCGAGCATATACCGGAAGGGCTGGCAGGACAGGGCAAAGGCAGGTTTGTTGTTGTGGACGATACCCGGAAAACCCTGGGGGCCGTCGCAAAAAAGATATTCAATGATCCGTCAAATGGAATGAAGGTTTACGGAGTAACTGGAACGAATGGAAAGACCACAACCGTTTTCCTGATCCGTAATGTTCTCAAAGCCGCCGGGGTAAGCAGCGGACTTGTAAGCACTGTCTTTACTGTAACTAAAAACAACACCTACAGCCGTTCAGAGATGACCACCCCGGATACCTTGACCCTGAACCGTTTATTGTCGGATATGTCCGCCGGCAAAAAAGAGGCGGCTGTTATCGAGATATCAAGCCATGCGCTATCGCAGGGGAGGGTTTGCGGCATTGGACTGGACAGCGCGATATTCTGCAACATCTCGCCCGAGCATCTCGATTTCCATAAAAATATGGATGTCTATTTGAGGGATAAATCGCGCATCTTCGGACTTCTTAAACCCGGCGGCACCGGGGTTGTCAACGCGGATGATCCCATGGTTTCCGGTATAACGGGCTCCGCGGACATCCCGTTCCTGGTAAGCTTCGGCATCAGACATAGCGCGGATATCAAGGGTGAGAATATCCGTTCTGTTCCGGGCGGGACAGAATTTGACATTAACACGCGCGGTCAGGGCAAATTTCATATCAAGACAGGGCTGATCGGAGTTCATAACGTCTACAACATGTTAGGGGCAACAGCTTGCCTCCTTTACGGCGGCATCAGTGTTAACAGTATAAAAAAAGGCATGGAAAACGCCTTGCCGGTCCCCGGACGGCTTGAAGCAATACAAAGCATGGCACCGTTCAGGGTCTTTGTTGATTACGCCCACACGCCCGACGCCCTGGAACACGTGTTAAGGTGTTTAAGGGATCTAACGGAAGGCCGTCTTATATGCGTTTTTGGCTGCGGCGGGGACCGCGACAGGACAAAAAGACCGGTAATGGGACAGATCGCCGCGAATATCTGCGATCATGTCATACTCACCAGTGATAATCCGCGAAACGAGAACCCGGAAGAGATACTCTATCAGATCGAAAAAGGTATGCTCGGTAAAACGAACTATAGTATAATATCGTTAAGGGAAGAGGCTATTCATAGATCCCTGGAAATGGCCGCGAAAGGCGACATCGTTATAATAGCCGGCAAGGGGCACGAAGACTACCAGATCATCGGGGAGGATGTGATCCATTTCGACGATAGAGAAGTGGCCAGATGCGTTCTGGGGGAAAGGGGATATTAATAACGAGACCGATATGATAAATCTTACTGTCCGCGAGATCGCTCAGACAACTGGTGCCAGAATTTTTTCAGCAGATGAGGATATGCCCGTAGATGGACTTTCCATAGATACAAGGACAATAAAAACCGGGGAGTTCTTCATCGCCCTGAAAGGCAGGAATTTCAACGGCCATGATTATATACCCGAGGCAATAAAAAAAGGTGCTGGTGGGATCATTGCTGAGTATCCGGCAGCCCGGGGGTATGGGAATGAAGTCGATCACCTTATCATCGTGGATGATACGTTTCGGGCGATGGGGAAGATCGCTGAGTATATCAGAAAAAGGTCAGGGATCCCGGTTATCTGCATAACTGGCACCAACGGGAAGACCACTTTAAAAGAGATCCTGTCCGGTTTGCTTTCTTCCCGGTATCGGCCGCTGAAAAGTCCTGGAACATATAACAATTTGATAGGGGTAAGCCTCACGTTGTTTGATCTCGAACCGTCACATGATATAGCGGTCATTGAACTCGGAAGCAATCACCCCGGAGAGATCGCCGCTCTTGCCGGGATAACTTCGCCAGACGCGGCTGTGATAACGAACATCGGGGACGCACATATTGAGTTCTTCGGCGACCGTAAAGGCGTGTTCCGGGAAAAGGCCGGCCTCCTGGAATACCTGCCCGGTTCAGGAGCAGCCTTTCTGAACGGAGATGACGCCCATCTTTCCGGTATAACCGGGAAGATGGATATAAAGTTTTTCGGCAGGTCATCTGATTGTGATTTCCGGATAACCGACATCAAAAAGTCCGGAGGCGGTTACGATTTTTGCCTTAACGGGGAGAGGCTTTTTATACCGGTAGAGGGGGAACATAACGTTTACAACGCCGCGGCTGCCGCTTGCGTGGCCGCCTGTTTCGGGATCGACTACGCATCAATAAGAAAAACCATGAGTGAAGTATCCCTGCCCCGGATGAGGCTTGAAAGGATCTCAGTAAACGATATTGTCTTTATAAATGATGCGTATAACGCTAACCCGGACTCTTTTGAATGCGCGCTTGACGTCCTTAAAAATATCGTTACGGACGGAAAAAAGAGCGTGATCGCGGGTGATATGCTCGAGCTGGGTGAACGTGCGGCTGAACTCCACAAAAAGATAGGAAAGAGCATTGCGTCGAAAAATATTGATTTTCTGATAACCGTGGGCGATCTCGCAAAATTCGTGGCAAGGGGCGCGTTATCGGGAGGCATGAATGAGAACAGGGTCTTTTGCGCTAAAGACCGTGAAGATGCTGCAAGGGTCATCCGGGAATTAGCCGGCCCGTCTGACGTAGTGCTTCTTAAGGGCTCCCGCAGCGCAAGAATGGAGGGGATAATAAAATGTTTTACCATGTCCTGTTCCCGTTAAGAGACCTCTGGTTCGGTTTTAACATTTTCAAATACATCTCGTTCCGGGCCAGCATGGCTGCAGTGACATCTTTTATCATCTGCATGGTCTTCGGCCCGGTAATAATAAAATGGCTCAAGCAGTTGAAGATAGGCCAGTATGTCAGGAAGAAACATGTGGGAGATCTGGAGGAATTTCTCAGATCAAAGGAAGGGGTTCCCACTATGGGTGGCCTTCTCATCATACTTTCCGTTGTCATATCGTCCCTCTTGTGGTGCCGTATCGATAATGATTTTGTCATCCTTGTCCTCGGAGGCATGGTATGGCTGGGTATCGTGGGTTTTCTTGACGATTACATCAAATTGAGAAGCAGGAGCGCTAAAGGGTTACAGGCGTTCACTAAGCTTGCCGGACAGACCGTCCTGGCCCTTATAATCGGCTTTTTTGTCATACGCAACAGCGGACTGGGGGGTGATCTCTATTTCCCGTTTATTAAGAAGGCCGTTATCAACCTCGGGATCTTTTATATAATATTCATCTGGTTTGTAATAGTCGGCGCTTCTAATGCCGTGAACCTGACAGACGGGCTTGACGGCCTGGCAATCGGCTGCACGCTCTTTGTAGCGATGACATACGCCATCATGTCCTATGTGACCGGGAACGCCGTTATAAGCGACTACCTCTATGTTTTTTATCTTCCCGGGGCCGGGGAACTGACATGCTTCTGCGCTGCCATGGTAGGCGCCGGGTTAGGATTCCTCTGGTTCAACGGCCATCCAGCGACCGTGTTCATGGGAGACACGGGGGCGCTTTCGTTGGGCGGGTCTATCGCGATCATCAGTGTTTTGCTTAAGAAAGAGGTCCTTTTGCTGATAGTAGGCGGCATATTCGTGATGGAATCGATGTCGGTCGTCCTGCAGGTACTTTCCTACAGGACCAGCGGAAAGCGTATATTCCTCATGGCGCCGATCCATCACCATTTTCAATTAAAAGGGTTACCAGAGTCCAAGATAACCATACGGTTCTGGATTATTTCTGCGATCTTAGCCCTTCTGGGTATGGCTTCGTTAAAGGTCCGCTAGAAAGAGAGTTAACGCAAACGAGAAGAAGACAAGGGTTTCCCGCATTAGATTAGATGGAAAACAAATTTTTAACTCTTAATTACAATTTTTCGTTTTTACTTTTAACTTTTTCGCTTCCTTGTTGAAAATAATGGATTTTAGAGATAAAAAGGTTTTGATAATCGGCCTGGGCTCGAGCGGTTACGCTTCGGCGGCGTTTCTCGCTCAAAAGGGCGCAATGATCAAGGTCACGGATGAAGGCCGGGACCCCGACATGCGCGAGCGCGCGGAAATGCTGAAAAAATACCCTGTTCAGATCGAGACTGGAAAGCACACAAAGGATTTTTGCGCTGGCGCTGATATTATCGTAGTTTCGCCGGGCGCAGACATTAGATCCCGTGAGCTGTCGACTGTATTGCCGGCAGATGTTCCTGTGATAGGGGAATTAGAGCTGGGATTTATGTTCTGCCGCGCTCCGGTCGTCGCGGTGACCGGGACCAACGGAAAAAGCACCACGACCGAACTTATAGGTAATATCTTATCCGTTTCCGGCAGGCATGTCGTCACATGCGGGAATATAGGCCCTCCTTTTATAAGCAAGGTCGAAGAACTGGATGTTAATAGTGTCGCGGTGGTAGAGGTCAGCTCCTTTCAGCTGGAGACCGTGAAGCGCTTCAAACCCCAAATCGCGGTTCTTTTAAATATTACGGAAGACCACTATGAGAGGCACCATACCTATGATGATTACAAAAATGAGAAACTGAGGATCTTCGCTAATCAGGATAAAAATGACTGGGCCGTGGTCCACAGGGACCTCCAGGGGAATGAACTGTTAAATAGAGTCAGGAGCAATGTTGTCTTTTTCAGCCATAATACGGGTCCGGCAGTAATAGAAGACGGCAGGATAGTGTACAAAAGTCCCGGTGGTCCTGTCGTCATCATGAACACATCAGAAGTGCCGATAAAAGGCGGACACAATATGGAAAATGTGATGTCCTCCATTATAGTGTCCAGGATCATGGGTGCCTCTCTCGCTGATATAAGAAAAGGAATAATGGGGTTCCGGGGGCTGGAACACCGCTTTGAAAGCGTGCTGATACGGAATGGCGTTGAATATATCGATGATTCAAAGGCCACGAATATCGATGCCACGAGACGGGCGCTAGAATCTCTGGACACAAAAGCAGTGCTTATAGCAGGCGGGAGAGACAAAGGTGGGGACTACAGTTCTATTCTTCCTCTTGTCAAGGAAAAGGTAAAGGCCATGGTGGTAATAGGCGAGGCCCGGGAGAAAATAAAAAAGGTCTTTGCTGGGTCCGTTCCGGTCATTACGGTTAATACAATGAAGGAAGCCGTAAGGCTTGCGTCGACGGAATCGGATACCGGAGATGTGGTCCTGTTATCACCCATGTGTTCAAGTTTTGATATGTTCTCCAATTACAAGGAGAGGGGAGCGCTTTTTCAAAGAGAGATAGCTGAGTGTTCAGATTCTGGATTATAGATGCTGGATGGGGATTAGCCATTGGCATGGTGCATGGCGTTTGTTCAAAAGTCAGAAGACAGGGGGCAGAGGATAGATATATTTCTGTATTCTGACTTCTGACGACTGATAGCTGGAAAGAAGTGTCAAACAGAGGGGCTGGGGGTGTGAACAGAAGCGCGAAAGTAGTCCTTTTGACCGTATCAATATTGCTCATGGTGGGGGTCGTCATGATATATTCCTCAAGCGCTGTTTATGCCCATAACACATTTGGCGACAGCCTGTATTTCGTGAAACGCCATCTTTTTTTTCTGCTGATCGGCCTCACTGCCGCTGTTTTTTTTATGGTCGTTCCGTCCGAATTCATTCGTGAGCATGCCCGGCTGATCATGCTTGGAGCTCTTGTTCTTCTCATTGCCGTGCTTATACCGGGTATAGGGACACGCGCCGGCGGCGCGCAGAGGTGGATACGCATACCGGGTTTAGGGATCCAGCCTTCGGAGATCGCTAAACTGGCCGTTATTATCTATCTGGCGGACTTCACGGCCCGAAAAAGATACCTGATGTTCGACCTTAAACTGGGGTTCTTACCAGCCTTTTTAGTTGTCTGTCTTACAATGGGGCTTATCGTAATGGAGCCCGATCTGGGAACGACTGTTGCTGTGGGATTTATAGGATCGGTCATCCTGTTCGCCTCCGGCGCGAGATTCGTGCACCTGGGATCTGTCATAGCAGGAGCAATACCGCTCTTGTGGCTTGCCATAATCATCGCGCCTTACCGTTTGAAAAGGATCCTTGTTTTTATCAGCCCCTGGGCGGACCCAAAGGGAACGGGATTTCAGCTCATACAGTCGTTTATCGCGCTGGGTTCCGGAGGGATAATGGGAGTGGGATTAGGCGGGTCAAAGCAGAAGCTGTTCTATTTGCCCAACTCGCATACGGATTTTATATATTCAATTATCGGAGAGGAATTGGGATTTCTTGGAGCGACCGCGGTTCTCGTTCTTTTCGCGGTCTTGATTTGGTATTCCTTAAGTGTCTCATTAAAGCTGAAAGAGCTTTTCATGTCCAGGGTCGTTCTCGGCATAAGCGTGATGATGGCCTTTGAGGTCATTGTCAATATCGGGGTCTCCCTGGGAGCGCTGCCGACAAAAGGACTCCCGCTGCCGTTCATCAGTTATGGTGGAAGTTCGCTCGTAGTCCACCTGGCGGCCATGGGATTGCTTCTTAACATTTCAAGAAGGGCCGAATGATATGAAGGTCATCCTTGCGGCGGGCGGAAGCGGCGGACATATCTTTCCATCCATTGCTCTTGCTTCAGAACTGGAGAAGACAGGAGTGAGGGACATTTTTTTCGTATCCAGCAAACGCGGCCTGGACAGGAAGATTCTGGACAAGTCAAAACATCCCGCGTTTTTCCTGTCAGTAAATCCCATGCCTTTTGGTTTCCGCCCAATCCGCTGGCTTGTTTTTACGTTCAAATTTATTTTAGATACTGTGGTGTCAACGTTCCTGCTTTTTAAGATAAAACCGGATGTCGTGGTCGGATTTGGCGGGTATTCTTCGGGAGCTATTGTTAAGTGCGCAGGGCGCCTTCATATCCCCGTTTTGATCCATGAACAGAATTTTCTGCCGGGAAGGGCCAACAGTATGTTAAGCCGGAAGGCCGACCGTGTAGCGGTCAGCTTTGAGGAAACCGCTGAATGTTTTCCTGACGCCCGTGGCACCGTGGTCTTTACGGGTAATCCCATTCGTTTAGAGCTGCTCTCGAACGATAAACGAGAAGCCGCGCGCTATCTTGGACTTTCTCCTGACAGGCAGACCGTCCTTGTAATGGGAGGCAGTCAGGGATCGACCTCCCTCAATACTGTCGCATCAAAAGCGGCTTGTCTTATGAACGAGAGGCAACCGGGGGAGTTCCAGTTTATCCATCTGACTGGCAGTAGGGATTTCGAGAATATAACACGTTCATACTCGGAAAACAGCGTGCCAGCAAAGGTGTTCTCGTTCCTGGACAGGATCGACCACGCCTACAGTCTTTGCGACCTGGCAATAAGCCGTTCCGGCGCCGCGGCCATCTTTGAGCTCGCGTTCTATTCAAAGCCCATGATACTTGTGCCTTATCCCAGCTCCAGGAATAACCAGCGGTCTAACGCGGTATATTTTTCACAAAAGGAGGCTGCCCTGCATAAGGAAGAACGAGATCTGTCTGCGGATGGACTTGCGGAAGATGTTATAAAAATCTTGACGGACAGAGAAAAATGGAGGAACATGTATGAGGCGGCTACCGGACTGGCTAATCCGGGCGCAGGGCAAAAGCTGGCAGCGGAAGTAGTTAAACTGGCCGAAAGTCGCAAATAAACACGGATCGCGATATGACGAAAATTCACTTTATAGGGATCGGCGGAATAGGGATGAGCGCCCTGGCTGAGATATGTCTTGCCAGGGGAGGGGAAGTGACCGGTTCAGACCTGAGGCCGAACAACCTGACAGAAAAGCTGATGCGCAAGGGAGCCGATATATCCAGTGGGCATGATCGCCTGAACATATCCGTTGATATGGACCTTGTGATCAGGTCTTTCTGCATACGCGACGATAATCCCGAACTGAAAAGGGCAAGGGAGCTGGACATTCCAGTTATTTCCCGTTCCGAGATGCTGAAAGAGGTCCTGGGCGAAGCGCGCGTATCCATAGGCGTGACCGGAACGCACGGCAAGACTACAACGTCCGCCCTGGTAGCGCATATCATGGAATGCTGCGGCATGGATCCAACTGCCATCATTGGCGGGGAAGTGGACTCTTTTAACGGCAATGCTAAAAAGGGACGTGATGACCTTATTGTATCGGAGATCGACGAGAGCGACGGGTTTTTCCGGGACATAAGGGTAAGCCACGCCATCGTCACGAACATTGAACGGGAGCATATGGAGAATTACGGTTCAATGGAGCACCTTGTTAAAGCATATGGACAATTCATCAGCCATATCCGTTCAGACGGCATACTTGTATTCAACGGTGAAGACCGCCTTTTGAGGAATATCTCATCAAAAGCACGGGCAAGAAGAATAGATATCGGATTTCGCGATTCTTTTAGGTATTCCTGCAGGAATACAACCTTTGACAGGTCCATAAAGTTCGACCTCCTAAAAAACGGTAGATCGTCCGGCACGGTTGCCAGTTCTCTTATGGGTCGGTATAATGTCACGAACATTCTCAGCGCCATGGCACTCTGCATGGAGATGGGCCTTGAATTCGAAAGAAGCGCTGAAGCGGTCAAGTCTTTTAAAAACGTTAAAAGACGGTTTGACTTGATCGGCAAAATCGGTAGTATAGAAGTATTCGAGGACTACGCGCATCATCCGACAGAGTTAAGGTCAGTGATAGAGGCGGCTCGCGGATACGGCAGAGGAAGGGTCATCACGATTTTTCAGCCCCATCGGTTCAGCAGGACAAGGGACCTTGCTGAAGATTTTCTTTATTGCTTTCACGGGTCAGACATCCTGATCCTGACCGATATCTATTCCGCTGATGAAGATCCTGGAGAAGGGATCGGCATCAGGGATATTTATGAAAGGATCGATAGCGCCAGATTCAAGCTGGTCGACTTTATGAGAAAAGAGGAAATACCCGGATTCTTGACCGGCATAGTGCAAGAAAAAGATACCATCCTCGTTCTGGGGGCAGGCGATATAGGAGATATCTCCCGTCCGCTGGTAGAAGAAATACAAAAAAGTGGAAAAGGTGGATAGAATAATAAAAGATACGCTGGCAATACTGTGTGAAAATAACGGAAGTCATGTTTCGTTTGATGAAAGGCTTGCGGGGCACAGCACCATGTTCATAGGCGGCAGCGTGTCCGCGTGGTATGTGCCTGCTACTCCGGAAGAGCTGCGGGAAACAGTGGTCCTCCTGCACGACGCGGGGGTGCGAACGTTCGTTATAGGAAATGGAAGCAATGTCCTGATGCCTGACGGACACATGGACGCGGTAGCCATAAACCTGGCGAGTGAATATTTTACACATAAAAAATTTGATGGCTGTGAGGTCTCGGTCGGAGCGGGTGAAAAGCTGGCCCCTTTTATATCCCTGTGCTGTGCCAGGGGCCTTTCCGGACTCGAAGGCCTTGTAGGCATTCCCGGAACAATAGGAGGCGCGCTTGTCATGAACGCGGGGTATAAGTCAGCGATAAGCAACTGTCTGGTCAGGGTCAAGTTTATCGATGATAAAGGGAATATCAGAAATCTGGAAAAAAGGGGCATCTCATTTGGATACAGAAGGTCTTCATTCAACAAAGAAGATATAATCATAGAGGCTGTCTTTGGGTTAAAGGAAATGCCTTTGAGCGAGCTCAGGGAAAAGATGCAGGGGTTTTTCCTTGAAAAGCTGCGGTCACAGCCACTGGACCAGAAAACCCTGGGGTGTATTTTCAAAAATCCGAAAAACAGCAAATACAAAAGCGCGGAATTGATCGAGAAAGCAGGAATGAAAGACGCGGGATGCGGCGGTGCCGTTATTTCACAAAAACATGCTAATTTTATAGTCAATTCAGGTAACGCGAGCGCAAAAGAGGTAAAAACGCTTATACGCGAAGTGCGGGATAAGGTCCGGACGGATTTTTCGATCGACCTTGTCCCCGAGATAGAGGTGCTTTGATAATCACGAGGGGGTATCAGGTAACCTATTCGCAAGATAAGGGGTAAATTTGACCACAGAAATCGATGTCTTAAAGGATTACCGCATAGGAGTGCTTGCCGGCGGGTGTTCCAGCGAAAGAGATATAAGCATTAAAAGCGGAAAAGCTGTTTTTAAGGCCCTTAAGAAGGCGGGACTGGAAACGGTTTTTATTGATGTCAGAGAAGAAACAGTTTCCTTTCTGGACACCCATGCAATAGAAATGGCGTTTATCGCCCTGCACGGTAAATTTGGGGAAGACGGGACCATGCAGGAGATGCTCGCCCTTAAGGAGGTGCCGTATACAGGGTCTGATCCAGAGGCTTCAGCCTTTGCCATGGACAAGCTGGCATCGAAAAAGAGATTTGTCAAGAACGGCCTGAAGGTTCCGGATTACACAGTGGTTCACTCCGGAGATGACATGCCGGATACGGCTGTCCATTTTCCATGCGTTGTCAAGCCACGCTATGAGGGTTCAAGCATCGGGATTACCATTGTTCCCTCGCCGGAGGATCTTCCGGCTGCTGTTGAAAAGGCCATGGCCTGCGGCGGAAGTGCGATCATAGAGAAGTATATACGTGGCAGGGAACTGACCGTAGGAATATTGCAGAATGAAGCTCTTCCGGTAGTCGAAGTGATCGCGTCGCATGGGTTATATGATTTCAGCGCCAAGTACGAGGATCCTGACACGGAATATGTCGTCCCGGCTAGGATCGAAAGGGAGGTTTATCAAATGGCACAGGAGATCGGGGTAGCCGCTCACGCCTGTCTCGGTTGCGTGGGCTTTTCACGGGTAGACATGAGAATGGACGAGAACGGTGAGATCTTCGTTCTTGAGATCAACACGATACCAGGGCTTACGGAAAAGAGCCTTCTTCCCAAGGCAGCCAGAGCGGCCGGTATTGATTTCACGGAGTTATGCGTGAAGATACTCTCGAGCGCGCTTTACGCGAAAGGAGCAGTCAGTGGCGAAAAAAAGGAAGACACCAAGACAGAAGACACAAGGAAAAAAATTCCTTCCGGACAATCTTCTTGACCGAAAAAAAATACTGATAACACTGGCCAGCCTGCTGGCGCTGACCGGTCTTGTCTTTGGCATACGTTATTTCCTCATCAACAGCCCTTTCTTCGCGATAAAGGAAGTCGTGGTCAACAGCGAAGGGAAATATCACTTAAAGGACGCGGAGAAAAAGATCAAAGACAGATATACCGGCCTGAATATATTCACCGTGGACTTGAGACAGGTGGCCGCCGGCGCGGTCAGTGATTTTCCTCATCTGAAGAAAGTCGACGTCCGGAGGATCCTGCCGGATAAACTGGAAGTCGATCTTCTTGTAAGGACTCCGGTCGCTGTCATAGATACCGGGGACGGGATGGTGATCGACAAGGAAGGAATGGTCCTTGCCCGCGGCATGGAAACCAATGGGCTGGTCAAAATAAAAGGGGTGACATTTTTCTGGGGCGCTCCTTCTCCAGGGGAAAAGATAAAGACCAGACCGGTGGCCAAGGCGCTCCTTTTGCTGGAAGTATTGCGGGAAAAGGATTTCATCAAGCGGTATGACATCGAATATATAGATGTGTCGGACCAGAATAATATACTTCTGAACATCGACGGTGTTCAGGTCAAAATGGGGAATACTGACTTCCCGCGTAAAATAAACAGGCTGAACGAGATGCTGAAGGACCCGCGGATGGACCTTAAAGATATTAACTACATCGACCTGAGGTTCGAGGACGCGGTTATTTCACCGAAATAAGATTAGAAATGAAAAACGAAAAATGAAAAACTGAGGTATTCTTTCAAATTTTTAGCTTTGAATTATAGTTTTTCGTTTAAAATTTTAACTTTTTAACTATTATGAGTCGAACTTTCGCCGTATTAGACCTGAAGTGCAAGGATATTTCCGGAGTTGCCGCGCGCTGGGCCAGAAATGGCGCCTATTTCCTGGAAGGGTTTACAATGTCCCGCTCCCGCGGAATTCACAGGGGGGTCATCACGGATATCGCGTCAGCCACGGATTCGATATCGCACATCCTTGGCAAACTGAAAAAAAAGACGGGGAAAAAGATCCAGGACGTATATGTCAGCGCCAGTTCCAATTCCCTCAAGATCGTCCAGTCCCGCGGCACCGTGCTGCTGTCAAAATACGGTCGCGAGATATTTCAGTCGGATATCGAAAAATGCGTCCGCATCGGTTCCATATTAAAACTCCCGCATGGAAGAGCACCCCTGCACAAAATGGTTAAAGATTTTTCGGTGGATGGGGAAAACGGAATAAAAAATCCCGCGGGCCTGGAAGGGGTAAAACTCGGCGTTGATATGAACGTGCTTGTGGTCGACTCCTCCGTGATACGCAATCTTACTAAATCTATCGCGCTGGCGGGCTTCTCCGCATCCGGTGTTATCTTTTCGGGTATCGCGTACGCCAAAAGGGCGCTGGCCGAAGCTGCCACTGACAAAGGCGTCATGCTTTTGAATATGTGCAAAGATCTGACCGAGGCAATGATATACCACAAGCGGAACCTGCTGGATTGCAAGGTCTTCCGGCTCGGCTCAGAGGATATCATCTCCGCGAACGGCAGCCTGGATCACGCCTCCGCGAACCGTCTGATCCTGGTTCTTCGATCCATGGCAGGATGGGACAAGGTCCGGGAGATCGTCATCACCGGCGATGCCGCGCAGAATGAAGGCATCCTTGAACCAATGCAGACCCTGTCCAGTCATCCGGTCAGATTCGGCTTTTGCCTGGTGAGACCTTACGAAGAACTGCCTGCGGAAAGAGCAGCCCATATCGGCAGCCTTGGCATGCTGGATTACCTTTATGAAACAAAAAAGGGCAGACGCATGGAAGGCAATCTCTTCAAACAGACCTTTAGCAAAACCCTCAGCTTCCTGGATAAATACTTCTAATTCACGATCACACCTTTGCGTTTCATTTATTACTTCACCTATTATATAGAGTTAAGCAAAGGCTTGCGCCCCTATCGTTAAGATTTCAAAAAGGCATAATAACTGCTTTGATATATTATTAAATTATGATATAGTGTAGATTGTTTAATTAGGCAAATAAATAGCTTGATATAATTGTATATGGGTTTGATGTTTTTGTGACGTCAAGGCCTGAAAGGAGAACTGTAACAACTTTATTACTCAAGAAGGTGCCGATGACAAAAAGTCAGGTTTTGAAATGATGTGTTTAAAAGGAACGAAGATCATAAAAGTCATCGCATTTGCCTTAAGCATATTAATGATCCTTCAGGGGATCGTATGGGCAGATCCATATGCTGTTAATAGAAGCACGCTTCAGATCCAGACCCTTTTTGCCGGCTCAAACAATGTTGATGGCTTTAACACGATCATCTCCGGATATCTCTTTCATTTTCTTTCTGATCTTGAAAGAGGGATCGAAAACCAGAATGTTTTTGCACTAAATGCAAAAATCAGAGCACTGATCAAACGATTAAGGACAGCCGGAGAAATACCTTCCGAATCCCTGCCAACACTTGGCGGTTTACCTGAGGATGGCTATTTATTCGTCAAGTCGGGGGATTTCATAATTCGATATTACAATCATAACATCGCAGGAGCTGAAAAGTTCCATCCCTCTTACCGATTAGTCCGCGAGAACAAGGTCGGCCAATATCTTTCCAGACAGATATTGGCCGAAAAGAATAATCCAGAATCAAACCCGGATAACATTCAAAAACAAGAGCAAGACATGTTGATAGACGAGGAAGGTGCGCTGGAACTTTTCGGTCTTTCATACGAAGAGTTCCAGGACATTATCAGGGGACAGCAGCAGTTTGAAAAAGAACTCTTGAGAACTGATATTGCATTCAGGTCCCACATATTTTCCCCAAGAACGCAAGAACGCTTCTCAAAGACACTCATACAGGCAGTAAGAGACCTAACAGATGCCGGGGTTAAAAATCCGCTTTCCCTGGGACTGCGGTTCGCAATAAAGCATTATTACCGTGACCTCAAGCCCGTAAAGCTGCCTGAGTGGGAACAGAAAAAATGGGATGAACTTGAGAAAATGCATTTCCCGCTCAAGACTTTGACGAAGTTGCCTGAAAAGGTACCGCCGTATTTTACTCTTGAGGATTCCATAGATGCCAAAGTAAAGAGGGCGTTATATGCTTCGCATCCTGTTCTTTTTTCTGAAGCGTCCAGAAGCGATCAGAGGCTGATGGAGGCATTGACGGGTATCTCAAAAGAAGAAAACATCCATCTTTCGGTGATCTACGGCCATCCGTTCACGTCAGAAAGACAGCTTATAGGGCACAAAGTGCCCGCGGAAAACAGTGGAATTTTGGAATTCGGTTACGGGGCGCTTATGAAAATGATCAAAAATGCCGAAGCTGATCCGGACGTAAGATTTGTCCTGGTCATAAAAAATATAGAGGCAATAGATCCGGAGATAAGGACACAGCTCCAGGAGGCCTTGCGAATCGGTGAACTTGAGCATCCTGAGCTGGGCACGATAAAGCTTCCTGAAAACCTGCAGATCATCTTTACGATAAGGGAAGGCGCTAACCTTGAGGATGATTCTTTTTATGACAGGGTGGTCGCGAAATCCATGGAAACACAAAAAGATTTCCAGCAGCCAAAGGTGGAATTAATGCCATGGAAGGTGAACAGCGGAAATTATCTGAGAAGTCTTAATATTGAGACCAGAAAGAGCAGGAAGTTTCTGATCCTTCCAAACGCGGAAATAGAGCTGAGTGCAGAGTTCAAGAACATAAACAATAAGAACATGCATGACCTTATTTATGCGAAGGCCGGGTTAGTGCTGGATTTCGAGACAGTACGGATGCTTGTTGCCATGGAGAACGCGGTTAAACAGGGTCTCCCCATCCTGCGGCTGGAAGGTCCTACGGGCGTGGGAAAGACCTTTGCGGCTCGCGGATATGCCGGATTAAGAGGAAGTTCCTTTCTGAGCGATCCTGTGAGCGAGGGAACAGAGCTAACGGACCTTATTGGCGGGTTTGAACAGGTAGAAAAAGGTAAATTCAGGTTTAACGGCGAGACCTCTTTCAAGGAACGGGCAGAGGAAGGCGGGGTGATAGCCCTCAGCGAGCTCAATACTCTGCTTGACCTGAACGAAAAGGTGTCACTGGCCTGGTGGCTTGAACAGATCAATGAGACAGAGACGGATGAGGAAGGGTTCAGGGTCATCAGACTTACTGAAGTGCCGGTAAGCCCGGATGGAGATGAACACGTTATACGGATACATCCAAAAACCCTGATAGTAATAGACACAAACCCCGAAGGATATGAAGCAAGGGGGATGTTCCCTGAAGTATTCAAAGAGAACACTGCCGTAGTCCCGGTCAGGGCATTCATAAGCGGCGCGTCCGACCGCATGTCCATTGAAAAGAAAAAAATAAGACGATACGCGGACATGTTCCTTAAACACGATTTGACATTCCCGGACGGACGGCAGACCAACGGGATAGGCGATGAAAAGTTGAGAAAAAAAATGACAAAAGCAATAGTAGATATCTATTACCGGGTCGCGACCGCTTACCTTAATAAAGAGTTCGGCAAGAGAGAGACAATGGTGTTCACCATACGGGAACTGAAGAGGATGACAGAGGACATGCTCGATGATATCAGCCAGGGCAAGGAATGGAAGGAAGCGCTCGCAACAGCTTTGAGCAGCCATCTTGTCGCAAGATGGCAGGATTCCTCTGACAGGGAACACATCAGGGAGATGATAGAAAGAGAGTTTTTGCTGAAGCTTCCCGACATATCGGTTGAGGACTTCATGGCCGGCGAGATGTTCACAAAGAACAGGCCGGTCCATCTAAGGGTCACGCCCCAAACGGATATAAGGACTGTCTTCAGGTCCTTTCAGGACGCAAATCCCGGCCTGCGGACAAAGTTCATCAATGTTACCAGTGAAACGGACCGTTTCATGCTTGAAGGCGGGCCTATCATCGGAGAGGATGGAGAGACACAGGAATTCGGCCATGGGATCCTTGGAAGGCTCATACTTGAGGCCGAAGCAGCTCCCGACGAGCAAATAGTCTATGTACTGGATAACATACATAATCTCAGGCCGGAGGAAGCCGTGGCGCTGAACGAATTCCTGCAGGAAGGGAAACTGTATTTGAAAGGCAGGGACACGCGCATGACGCGTCCGGCCAACGCGCATGTCCTTGTGGTGACCAGGTCTGATTCCGTATGGGAATGGTCAGAAGCGGAAAAGTCCAGGTATGTCACGTTCGGTTACGACGGCCTGTCCCGGTTTGAAAAAAGGATGACCGAGATACTGGACGAAGCACTGGAATCAAGATGGATACCCGAGGAGCTGAGGCGTCTGTTGATGAAAGAAGAGATAGGCAAGAGGCTGGATGAGGTTTTTGAATCAGAAGCGCTGCTCGAAGAAATCAGGAAACTCCTGGTCAGAGGCCAGGTAGGTGACATCATTGAAGAAGCGCTTGATATGCGTCACGTCCCGGATGAGATTAAAAGGATATTCATCAGCGACATGCTGGAGCTTTATACCAGATATATCAGATACCTTGTGGAAGGAGCAAGGCGTTATGACATGCAGTCACAGACGGCTTTTTTAAGGATGGCAGAAGGACTGAGTCGCAGGATCAGGGAATATCCGGAGGGACAGCTTGATATTGAGAAAATATGCAAACTCGTGGAGGACTGCCTTGATGAATACATATTCATCGGCTTCCCGCCGGAGGAAAGGACCATGCTCAGGGGCAGATTCTTATACAGTTTCCGCCTGCTTTCTGTCGCGTTCGCGTGGGCGGAATCCGAAAATAGAAAAGCGGGCGAACACCCTGAAACATGGGCAAGCCAGCTTGCCATGGCAAAGGTCTGGTTCAAACAGGCAGGGTCTGATGAAGAAAAACGCGCCTGGCTTAAACCCATGAAGGATATCGTGAAAAGATACGAAGCTGAAATAGACCTGGTGGAGACAGACCGGAGCTCTATAAACCCCCTTGACATAGGGAAGGCGCATTTCGAAGACCGGACATATAAACCGGCGGATCATGCCTTTGCGGGAGTATGGGACGCGAAGTACTCGCATGACGGGAAGAAGATAATCGCGGGAATAGGCGGGCAAACGGGTGAAGAGTGTGGAGCGTTTATTTATGTATTGAATGAGAATACGGGCGAGTTCGAGATAAAGCAGACATTGGATGACCCGATTGATATTGTGTGGACAGTGGATTTCTCTCCGGATGATAAAAAACTGATCGTAGGGAGCAGGGACGGTAAAGCCTATCTTTATGAATTGAACGAAAGGAACGGGCGATACTTCATAAAACAGACGTTCGAAAAAAAATATGGGGGTGGGATCATGACGGTCAGGTTCTTCCCCCGTAGCGGCCGGATATTAATAGGCGGCCGGAATGACAAAGCCAGTGTTTATAAATATGATGACACGGAAAGGAAATACAAGAAGATACAGGAACTTGAACATCCTGACGGCGTGTTGTCAGCCAGTATCTCCCGATGCCCGCTGGGGAATACCATAATCACCGGATGCGAAGACGGAAAATTGCGCCTGTTCGTGGAAGAGGAGAATGGACAATATAAGTTAATGCAGGAGGTCGGCCATGGAAGATGGGTATGGTCTGTTTCTCACGCGCCGGACGGTTTGAGTTTTCTTGCGGGTTTAGAGGGAGGATCGGTCCTTCTTTACGGATATGACAGCTTTCATAAAAGATATATTTTGAAACAGATATTCCGTGATCATAATAAAGTTGTATCATCAGTTTCATTCTCACCGGATGGAAAGGGTATTGTGACATCCAGTTGGGAGGGCACAGTGTGTCTTTACGCGCTGGACATACCCGAAGACAGGTATGCCCTGAAACAGGAAATGGCTCATGTTATGGCATCGGAAAAAGACGCGGAAGTTTATTATTCCAGCAGCGTTGGTTCGGCAATGTTCTCGCCGGATGGTGACAATATATTGACCGGAAGCTGGGACAAACATATTCGCATTTTTTCACCTCAGCCGTTCATTGTGAAGGATGAGAGGGAAGGATGGGAGATAAACACGGGCCAGAGCTTTCCTTTGAGCAACCTCCATAAAAAGATCAATGTCCTTGACACCGAGATCGCCGGCATGCCATGGCCGCAGAGGCTGGCCAGGTCAAAGGTCCTGCTGGAACACGCAGAAGAAGACGAGGAGATATCAGCGCAGATCAGCAGCATCAAAACGATTATGACAAAGCATGGGAGAAAATTCGGAAGACGGACCGTGGAACCGCGTAAGATGAACCGCCTTGAAACAGGACAGGCCTTTTTTGAAACAGGCATCCCGTTTTCAGGGGAAGAGTTTCATAGAGTGCGTTTTTCCCGCGACGGAACAAAATGCCTTGCCAGCGACGAGGGGGGCAAAATCTATTTATTCTCGCGTGATGAAGATAGGAACTGGAAAACGGCGCAGGAGTTCGAATTTGAATATGATGATGAATTCTTCGGTGAAATGGACTTCTCTCCGGACGGCAACAGCTTTCTGGTATGCGGGAGTTATAATGCGGTTTATCTTTTCTCTCTTGATCCCGATTCCGGGCTCTACGAAGAAAAACAAAAATTTGATGATTCCACGGCAAGGGTAAATTCCGTCCGTTTTTCAAACGACGGCAAAAAGATCATTACGGGAAGCCTGACGAAGGATAATAAAGTGCGGGTATACGCGTTCAGTGAAGATGAAAAAACATTTGAGTTAAAACAGGTATTCCAGCACGAGGGATGGGTGCGGGCGTTATGTTTCTCTCCTGACGGTAAAAGAATAGCAACAGGAAGCGATGATGTATTTATGCGCATATATACTTATGATGAACAAATAGACAAATACGTCCCGAGTCAAAAGATCCAGCAGGAATACTTGGTCGACGGTGTCGAATTCTCTCCTGACGGCAGGAGGATAGGAGTAACAATATGGAACGCCGCTACAAAACTGTATCTTTTGGACGAAGACAACGATGAATTCAAGGAGGAGACAACCCTTAACAGGTGGGGCTCATCTCTGGATTTTTCCCCGAACGGAAGATATCTGGTAATAGGGTCTTTTGACGGGGATGCCACCCTTTACATCTATGATGATGAAGATGGGGAGTATGTTTATTATAAAGGCCTGGCAGGAGACAGGAATATCCATGATGTCCAGTTCACGGCAAACGGGACAAGGATGTATATACATGATACGCGTAATAAAAACGTGGAAGAGCTGGAGCTGCATCCTTTTATCATAAAAGACGAGCAAATCCTTTATGACATAGAGACCGGCGAAATCCACGGGAGATATGAAGTCCCGGGGCTTGTCGAACTTCTTGACGCAGAGCCGCATATATCAGTATATCAAAGGCAGGCTGAACCTGCGCGGTTTGATCAGCGCTACATAGATAAACCTTTTTATTTCTGCGCGGATAGATCAGGCAGTGTGTACCTTAACTACAAAGACAACTGGTTTGTCACCAGACATGAACTTATCTATAAAGATTTTGACACAAGCAATAAACGGGACCAGGAGCTCGTGAACATAAACGGCGAAATGAGGGAATTATATCCGGTAGACATTGAGAATATCCGCAACCCCTGTGTAACGGACAGGATACAGCCACTTGACTCGGGAGATTTTCTGATGGACACTGATGTTCTTGAAGAGGTCGAGCTCTCTGTCCTGAACGTTTTCAGCCATGGCAGGCATGTTGACCTTGAAGGGGCCTCAGGAGCAGGAAAAACAAGCATAGCAAAGGAAATAGCGTTCCTTCTCGGGCTTCCGCGGCATGTTTTCCAGATGCACGGCGAACGCGAGCTTTCAGACCTTATCGGCAGCGCGCGTGAGAACAGCGAAGGTAAGATATTCTTGAGCAATAAGCCCCTGCCTGTATTTCTTGCCGACCTGCAAAGTTCAGTGCCTTTTGATATCTCTACCAGGCTTATAGGCGCCGGTATCCTGAAGATGGATAAGGATGGTAAGAAAGTCAACTGGGACAGTTCTATTTACACGAATATTGACCTTGAGAACGCGGTCAAAGAGAAACTGCCGGGATCAAGCCCCGATGAAAAGGCGCAGATAATGTCGCTTATTCATTACAGGCAGCCATTGCTTGAATTCCTGACACACGGAGGCGTTTTCATCGCTGATGAAGGCGCTATCGGTGAACAGGGAAGGGACCTTTTAAGCTGGTTCAGCAGCATAGTTAGCGGCGATGAGATAGTCTATCTCGAGGAATTCCCCGGGCACGAGATGATGACAAAGGTGCATTCGGACTTTCATCTTATAATAACGAATAACCTTCCTGAAAAGACACATGCCAGGGAGATGCTGAGGAGCGAGATAAGCTCCAACCTGCATTATATATACGTGGATGAGGACGATTCTTTTGACACTCTCTGCAGCCTTTTCAAGTATTTTCTTGGCAAGGGTCCGGCCGTGGATCATGACGCGACAAAAGATGCGATCGGCAAGGAATTGATGGCAGGCCTTCTTGCGGAGTTCCACCTGAGGATAAAGTCCCTTATCGGAAAAGAGCTCGGTAAAGAGGACAAGATACGCCACCATATATCCAAACGCGAGATAAGACGCGTTGCGCAACAGGTCCGCAAACCGCTTCTTACAGAAAATATCGGAAATGTGGATCTGTTATACGAATTCTACAAGGCCTGCAGGACCGTGTACGAGGCCGGCTTTTCCCACAGTCATGAAAGAAAGATAGTCCAGGATATCCTTCACGGGCTTATTGACGAGGTTTTCAAGGAGCAAAAAGTGCTATCCGGCGACCTTTTGACCAGATTCAATAGAGAGGTCAGGAATGAATACGCGTCCCGTGTCACCGGCCACGAAGCATGGGTGGCATGGGTTACTGACCAGGTCCTTGACCAGGACGACCCGATTCTGTTCATCAGCGAGCACGGGGCCAGGACCGGTGATATACTTCACTTTGCGGCTTTCCGAAGGGGTGCTGATATGGAGGTAATAGACGCGGCGCCCGAGCATACTGAGCTTGAGATACTCGGCGGGCTATTGCCCTGTTTTGGAAAAAAAGAGGAGGGAAGGATATCGCGCTTCGCCAGGGGAAGGATCACCCGGTATCTCTTTAAACAGGAAGAGATGGACCAGCTAAGAAGAGAGGACAGGGAGCAAAAAGAGATGCTAGTATGGATACGCAACATAGACCAGTGGAACGAGGACCTCAGGACCTCTCTCAACGGGCTTCTTGAGGACGGTTATATAGACCTTGAGACAGAAGAGGGAAGGATAGAACGATTTTTTAAACCCGACCACGTACATTTCGTGTCCGAGATATCATCTGAATCCGCTGAGGAGTTCTCAAGCGCGTTCTTCAACCGCTGGATAAACATCGGTGTTTCTCATGAGCTTCCCGTGGTTGAAGAAAATGAGGAAACATCAAAGTTCGAACAGGTCTTAAGGACCTCTTACGGCCTTGACCAGCAGGAGGCTTTCTACCTGAAAATGATATATGAACTTACGCTGGAGCATGACAGGAGCAGGATGTGGTCGGGCAGGGCGAGTTATGATATAAGTCCGGAAATATTTTACATGATAGCGGAGTCTGTAAAACTGGCTAAAGGGGAGGACAGTGCATGGAAGGACATGCTGGAAGATATTCCACGCACAGGTTATGACCCCAGGCAGAATTTCGGAAGGGACCCTCCCGGCGCAGCAGAAAAAGCTGTTAAAGATCAATACGAGATGATCAGCCGGGTGATACTGCTGGACGAGATACTGGCAATACTCGGCGTAAGGTTCTCACAGGATAAATTCCACACAGGCGTGTCTGACCAGGAAAGGTTCAGGGAAATATTAAAGATCGTATTTGATCTGGAGCATGCCCCATCCCTTGATACCCGGGTCCGGACCAAAGACGGCACCTTTAACACCCCCATAATAGAAGTCGACATGATGCCTTTTAGAAGCAGAGAGAAGGGGCTCCCCCCGCGGCAGGTGAGCAAAAAGCATAAGATACGTTTTGATACCAAGGAGATGGGGAAAGGATTGTCCGTGCTTAGCCGCGCGGAGAAACTTTCAAGAGGCGTGCTGTTCGTGGGTGAGTCCGGAACGGCAAAAACATCGCTCGCGGGGTTTTACGCCGAGATAACCGGAAGGAAGTTCTATAAGTACCAGTGCCACGGAGGAAGCGAATACACGGACCTCACCATGGACGTGGAGCAGACCCCGGACGGTGGACTGAAAAAACGCGTAAAGAAACTCTATCAACACCTGCGCGAGGGCAACGTGGTAATAGATATAGACGAGGCCAACATATCCCCCCATATTCTCTGGGCGCTTGAACCCGTATTAAGGGGAGAGAAGATCGTGCACCCGATATTCCCGGAAGAAGAGCCTTTTGAGATAGGAGAAGACGTTGTGCTGGTGTTCACAATGAATCCTGAGAGATATGCCGCAAGAAAGGAAATAGACCGCCGCCTTACCGACAGGATGATAACCTGCAGGATGGACCTGCCTGACGATGAAGACAGGCTCAAGATCGGTGAAAGTTTTTACGGAGTGTGGAATTTTGAGAAAAAAGCATCGCCTAAAAGACGCGAGGAGCCTGAAGAGAAAAAGAAAGTGATCGAGATAGAATATGACATCCCGGAAATGATCAGAAGCGCTGAAAGATTTGACCCGTCTGAATTCAAGTCTCCAAAGGAAGCGTATTTTTATTTCGCGCGTAATATAATGCGGGATTTTCTCGCCTCTCTTCATAAAAATTATAATGAGAATACAAAAAAAGACGTGTTTGAGGCCGCGAGAAAGCTTGATGAGAAATTGAAAGACAGGCTGGAGGAGTTCGCGAACATGTATGAACTTCCCCGGATCGAAAGAGATGATATGAAAGAGAGACTCCTGGACCTGCGCGGGTTCTTTCTGCCAAAGGGGGTATACCTTAACGTGGGATATGCCCAGAAAGAAGTGAACACAAGGGCGTATATATTCGCGGAACCGGAGATGATCACACGCACCAGAAAGTTCACCAAGACCCATTTCAGGACGCTCGGGCTTGCCCCTGAAAAATACGCGGACTGTGACGTAAAGGCCCTGTTTGTTCCAGGGATTATCAGTAGGGAGGAGGCAGCAGGTATATTCGTAGGCGACTACGCGGTCGTTTTTGAGAACAAGGCAGCCGAAGAGCTCCCTGACGTCCCCATACCAGAAACTATAATGTGGACAGCATGGCACGAATTCGGACATGTCATTGATCATCTGCGTAATAGAAAGGGTGTCGGCCAGTTGGCACAGAACCTGGAACTCAGTTCTCATCTTTTGCCCATGATATTTTCAAAATATTCACGGGAATACGTTCTCTGGGAAATAGGAATGGGATTGATACAGAAAATGGATGAACCGGAAAGTATGTATTTCCAGGCATTAAAAGGCATACTTAACGGCCTTATAATAGCTTTTAAGGAGGATTATCTGATAGACGAAGAGCTCGAGCTCATAACTGACAACGCTGAAGTGGACAGGTTAACCGCTGTTATCAACGCTGTCAGGGACATGGATGAACAGGCGTCCCGCAGACTGAACAGGATAGGAGCGAAGTTATACAAGAATCCTGAAAAATATCTGTATACAGCCGCGCCGGGAAAGAGTCAGGCAAAGGTTGCCAGGGGCGCAAGGGCGGGAACGTTCACACCGGGAACGAGCTTAAAGGGTGACGTTGAATATAAGCATGACGAAGTAGAGGTCAAAACGCCTGAGGATGGGACTGAGGCGCCGCCAATGATAGAACCTGAGAAAAAGACAGACGTATTAGATGAAGAAGCAGCAGAGCAAGAAAAAATGGAGTTACCAGAGACAGGACAACCAGAACCATCAGAAGCTGAGAAGCAAAAGGGCGCGCCCGAGATTTCAGAAGGCGCGCAGCCTACAGAAGGTCAAGCTAAGAAAGAGGGCTCCCCTCGTGAACGAGCCACGGATGGAAATCTGGGAGAAGGAAGACCAACGGGAGGAGCAAGAGGAGGAGAGGAGAAAGGAGAAGGTCAAGCTAAGAAAGAGGCCCCCCCTCGTGAACGAGCCGAAGGCCCCCCGGGCACAAGACTGGACCTGTCCCACTGGGACGAGATGGAGCAGAGGATACAGGAAAAATTTAGTTCGCACACAAAGAAACTCAAAGCGGACGTTATCCTGAACGACAAATTCGCGTCATTCTTCCTGAGCGGCGCTGGTGATACTGAATTCATCTTCCGCAGGATGCTTAAGGCTATCCAGTCAAGGGAAAGGATCATAAAGAAGATGAAAAAAACAGGGATAGAGGTAGACCCTGTTGCCATTATGCTCGGCAAACCCAAACCCTTTGTCAGCCGCAAGAAACGGCCCAAAATGCAGACCACGGCAGCCGCGGTGCTCCTGGATTTCAGCTCGAGCATGAAAGATATGACCAGTGAACTCACGTTCACCGTAGGGACAGTGGGAGAGAATTTCTGGAAGCTGCGCGAACAGGCTTCCAAATATTTCTTTTATGACTTATCTTACTTCACGGACGATCCTCCGGTAACCGTTGTCCAGATGGGAGAAAGGGTGTCAGAAGATGAGAACAGGAACCGGATGATATCCATGTCAAACATGATAGCCCGGGATGGCACCAATATCCAGCTCGCAATGGAAGAAAAACTGACCAATGAAAAGGGCACGGGTTTCCTGGATTCCCGTGAGGCCCTGAACGCCAAGAAAAAATACATGATCCTGTTCACAGACGGTGTTGACCGCAGATGTATCCGGGTTTCCAGTGACGGAAGTTATGAACTCACGGAAACCTTTAACGAGACACTAAAGAAATATCAGGATGCGGGTATTGACGTGATAGTGTTAGGAATAGGCGAGGCTTCGGAGCAGGTCAGGGCGTTCAAAGGATATGGCCAGCATTACGTAAGAATAGCGCGTGACAGGCCTTTTGATATCGCCGAAGCGATCGCCAAGATAACCGAGCACAAGTGCCGCGGCACAGGGATACTGCCGGACGGTGATATAACTGACTTTTTTCAGATCGGAAACGTTGGCTATGAAAAAGCCGTGACACCACGGACAGCTGCTATTCACGCGTTTAAAAGGATTTTCTATCCACGATTATCGTATAAGGAATATGCGATCAAAAAAGCGCCCTGGCTTGAGAGCGCCATATTCAAGGGCATTCCTTTCCTTGTTCTCTCAATATTCATGATCGCTGGGCGTATGGGTATATGGGAATTCATGGCCGGCATGGCTATCTCGCATTTCCTTTTTGTTATATTGCATGGTAGCGATATTAAAACACCGTTAAGTATCATCCCTTTCACTTTTGCCGCAACTGCTTACTCCGGGATGCTGATCGACTTTTTGTTAACACTTGGCCTTCCATACTACATAACAATTCCTATAGCTATCCTTTTCACGGGAGGGATATATCTCTTCAGTAGCCGTTATCACAGAACCGTTAACAAAGAAGAATTTTCCGAACCTGATACACACGATGCTAAAATCGAGCCTGGTGCTGAAGACCAGCGCCGATCAGAAGAACCAAAGGAGCCCGAAAGCAAAGAAGAGGTTATTATCAAAGACGCTGAAAAAACTATTTATAATCTGGTGCACGCGCTGACAGGCGCGGCAGAGAAAAGCGGAAAGGTGGTCCTTGCCATTGATACTGAATTAGGGGAGGGGGAGATACACCGCCAGGTGGAAAAGCTCATCCAGATGCTGCCGTCCCTTGAGAACAACAACCGACACCTCAGAAATTTTCTCAAAAACCTTGTGATCCGCAAGGGGAAGGGGAGAGAACTCGCCCGGATGATAAATAACATAACCGACAGTGAAAGAGGTTCCGTGAAGCCTGAAAATGTCATCATAATTTCCAAGGTCTCACATATTGAACATTTTGACAGTGTAAAAGACAGGGCTATTATCGCGGGAATAGATGACGCCGGGTTCCCCGAAACCGCTTATCTGCCTTTATTGGAGATAATGCTTTTCACTGTGAGCAAGTATCTTGGAGGCGAAGCATCTCTTGAGGAATATTACGAAATGATACCTAATGTTCTATCAATGGATGCCCTGGGAGAAGGCGATCACAACGCATTATTTGACCGGGACGCAAAGACGTTCATCATAAGGCTCGTCCCTGATGCCGAGCCGTTTGACAAGGAAGAGCTCAGGGAGCTCATGAAACAGATAAGGCTCATCCTTTCCCGCGCCTAATTAATTTGACTTTGGAAAAAAAGTATGATACCTTATAGCGTCAAATATAATACTATAAGAGGGGGAAGTTCAAAAATGTCTGATCTAAAGATAGGCATAATAGGCTGCGGAAATATGGGCAGCGCCATTCTCAGGGGGCTGCTCGCCAAAAATATTGCCTCAGCGGGGTCCATAGCCGTTAATGATAAGGATACCGGCAAGGCAGAGTCCGTGGCGATGTCATCCGGATGCCGGCACGCGGAGCTAAGCGCGCTTGTAAAAAATGTAGATTACTTGATCATCGCCGTGAAACCTCAGAATTCTGAAATCTTGCTAAAAAAACTCTCCGGTCTTATTACCGGCCAGACCATCATATCAGTCATGGCCGGGGTAAAGATCAGCACTGTCACTGATCTTCTTGGAAAAGAAGTGCCGGTTGCCAGGGCCATGCCTAATATGGCCGCTGTTATCGGGGAGAGCATGACCTGCGTTTCTTTTAATGATCTGGCGGATGAAAAAGAGGAAGTCAAAAAGATATTTTCCAGTATAGGCAGGGTGGTGGAGGTCGAAGAGGCCCTGATGGACGCGGTAACAGCTGTATCCGGAAGCGGCCCGGCTTATCTTTTTTATCTTGCGGATGTCATGATCTCGGCCGGTGAAAAAGCAGGCCTGGATCCGGATGTCGCAAAAGAACTGGTCACACAGACCCTGTTCGGAGCGTCCTCCTTGTTGAAAAATAACATGGATATTTCCGCGGGGGAACATATCCGCGCTGTCGCATCTAAGGGCGGGACCACGGAAGCCGCGTTGTCGATTTTTGAAGATAATGAATTAAAGGGAATAATAAAAGCCGCTATTAACAGGGCTAAACAAAGGTCTGAAGAATTATCAGGGGGATAGGTCATGTTCATACTCGGTGAGTTTCTTCGCAGTCTGGCTTTACTGATATCGCTTGTTATTAACATCCTGTATTTTCTGCTGGTCATAAGGATCATACTCTCCTGGGTAGGGGCTGATCAATACAACGAGATAGTCCAGATAGTCTACCGGGTCACTGACCCGGTCCTGGCCCCGTTGCGGCGGCTTCCTCTGCAGATCGGCATGATGGATTTTTCTCCAATAGTAGCGTTCATAATACTCAGCGTTATTAAGAGTTTCATCGTAAACATCCTTTATCAGTTGGCTTACCGGCTGGGGTAATTGAAGTGAAGCTGCAGGTAAAAGTTTTTCCGAAAGCCTCGCGCCAGGAACTCATTGAAAAGGACGGCGTGTTAAAAGCCTATGTAACGGCCGCCCCTGATAAGGGAAAGGCGAACAAGGCCCTGATAAAACTTATTGCGGAGAGATACAAGGTGGCCAAGAGCCGTGTGGTCATAGTGACGGGCGAGACCAGCAGGAATAAGATCGTGGAGGTGTTGGACAGATGAGCAGGATAGGAATAATCGGCGGAAGCGCGCTTTACAATATGGAAGAGATCGAGATAGTTGATCAGAGGAAGGTTGACACGCCTTTTGGAGAACCGTCGGATGAATTCGTCATAGGCAGGCTTTCCGGGAAAGAGGTGGTCTTTCTGCCGCGGCACGGCCGCTCCCATAATTTACTTCCATCCGAGATAAATTACCGTGCCAATATATACGCGTTCAAGGTCCTCGAAGTTGACAGGATCATTTCTGTTTCCGCGGTCGGAAGCCTTAAAAAAAATGTCCACCCACTGGATATGGTCCTGGTCGACCAGTTCATTGACAGGACAAATCAGGCGCGTAAGATGACGTTTTTCGGGGATGGAATAGCTGCCCACGTATCCTTTTCAGAACCGGTATGTCCTGAACTGAAACAGATTATATATAACTCCAATAAAAGTCTTGATGCAACCATCCATAACGGCGGTACTTACGTCAATATAGAAGGTCCTGCCTTTTCCACCAAGGCAGAATCCGTTATATACAAAAGCTGGGGCGCGGACGTAATAGGCATGACCAACCTGGCCGAGGGACGCCTGGCCAGGGAAGCGGGTATCTGCTATACAACAATAGCCACTGTAACAGATTATGACTGCTGGCATGAGGCGCCTGGAGTGGAAGAAGTTTCAGTAGAGATGATAATACAGAATCTTACAAAGAATACCGAGGTCACAAAAACAATGCTCAAGAATACAATAGCGGCGCTGCCTTCGTCGTTCTCGTGCGAATGCGGTGAAGCATTACGGAACGCGATAATAACGCCCAAGCATGCTATTCCAAAAAATGTTATTGAAAAACTGAAACCCATAATCGGCAAATACCTTGAGTAAATGTAAAAGTTAAAAAGTTAAAACGAAAAACTATAATTTAAAGCTAAAAATTTGAAAAAATGAAGAGCGACCAGGGAAAAATAAATTACAAAGATACTCTGAACCTTCCGAAGACTTCATTCCCCATGAAAGCAAGCCTGCCCCAGAGAGAACCGGAGTTCCTCAAAAAATGGGAGGAAGGGAATACCTACGCGGCCATAATAGAAAAACGTAAAAATTCGCCCGAAAGCTTTATACTGCATGACGGGCCTCCTTACGCCAACGGGCGTATCCACATGGGGCATGTGCTCAATAAGATACTCAAGGATATGTGCGTAAAGTATTTTACGATGAAGGGGTATCTCTCGCGGTACGTCCCCGGCTGGGACTGTCACGGCCTTCCCGTAGAACACCAGCTGTTCAAGGAGCTGCACATAGGCAAGGATGAGATAGGGCAGGTGGAATTCCGGAAGAAGGCGTATGATTACGCGATGAAATACGTAAAGATCCAGTCGGATGAGTTCAAAAGACTGGGCGTGTTCGGTGACTGGGAAAAGCCGTATCTGACGCTTTCGAAAAATTATGAGGCAGATATCCTTTTCTGTCTCGCTGACCTCTATGAGAAAGGATATATTTACAAGGGACTGAAGCCCGTTAACTGGTGCAAGACCTGCGAAACAGCCCTTGCCGAGGCAGAAGTGGAATACAACGACAAGACCTCTCCTTCTATCTATGTGAAGTTTGAAACCTTAAACAAGATATCCGGCAAAACAGCATATTTTATCATCTGGACCACGACCCCGTGGACTCTCTTAGCAAATGTCGCGGTCGCCATGCATCCCGAATTTCTGTATTCATATGTAAGCGTCAACGATGAAATATGGATAATGGCTTCTGAACTTGTAGACGGCCTCATGGAAAAGTTCAGGATAAACGAATATAAAGTCCTCGAAAAAAAATCCGGGGAAAAAATAGTCGAGTCCATGAAAAAAGCCCGCCATCCGTTCATGGACCGGGATTCCGTTCTTGTGCCGGCTGATTATATTACAAAGGACGAAGGCACAGGATGCGTGCATACTGCGCCGGGACACGGGCAGGACGATTATATGACAGGGCAGAAATATGATCTCCCTGTGATCATGCCGGTGGATGACAGCGGAAAGTTCACTGACAAGGCTGGTGAATTCGCGCGCCAGGATGTATTTGATGCCAATAAAGCGATAATCAATAAGATGAAAGACGAAGACAGCCTTATATACTCCGAGGAGGTAACCCATTCATATCCCCATTGCTGGAGGTGCAAAGAACCCATAATCTTCCGGGCCACGGAACAGTGGTTCATGAACGTTGACCATAACAATCTGCGGGAAAAAATGATCAAGGCCATAAAGGAAGACGTGGAATGGGTCCCTCAAGCGGGAGAGGAGCGCATAAGCTCAATGGTGGAGAACAGGCCGGACTGGTGTCTTTCAAGACAACGCTACTGGGGAGTGCCGTTTCCCGCCTTTCAGTGTGTTGAATGCGGAACGTCGTTTACCAGCGCGGACATCATAAAAAATTTTGCCGCTCTGGTCAGAAAGGAAGGCTCGGACGCCTGGTTTGAAAAGGATGTTGAAAAGCTCATCCCGGCGAATGGGGCCTGCGGCAATTGCGGAAGCAAAAAATTCCGCAAAGAGGAAAATATCCTTGATGTGTGGTTTGATTCCGGCGTGAGCCACCAGGCCGTTCTTGAAGCACGGAAAGAACTTGACTTCCCCGCGGACCTGTATCTCGAGGGTTCTGACCAGCACCGCGGCTGGTTCCAGACAGCTCTTATAACCTCCATGGGAATAAAGGGCCGGCCCCCTTACAAAAAGGTCCTAACACACGGATTTGTCGTTGACGCTGAAGGTAAAAAGATGTCCAAATCCATCGGGAACATCATCAGCCCGCAGGAAGTAATGCAGAAATACGGGGCTGATATACTTCGCCTGTGGGTCGCTTCAAGTGATTACGAAGGCGATATCAAGCTTTCTCCGGAGATACTGGCCAGGCTGGCTGACGGCTATAGAAAAATAAGGAACACCTTCCGGTATCTTCTCAGCAATTTGTATGATTTTGACCCGTCAAAGGATCCAGTGGCGCACGATGCCTTATCCGAGACCGACCGGTGGATGCTTTCACGTCTGTACCGGCTGGTAAAGAACGTGACCGCTCATTACGACGCCTGGGAATTCCATAAAGTGTACAGGGCTGTTTACGATTTCTGTGTTTATGAGGTAAGCTCTTTTTATCTTGACGTTTTGAAGGACATATTGTATATAGAAGCGTCTGACTCTGTGGCGAGACGGTCCGCGCAGACAGTGATATTTCATATACTTCATATGCTGGTCAGGGTCATGTCGCCCATCCTGGCCTTCACGACAGAAGAGGTCTGGCAGCATGTCTCTATGGCGGCAAAGGATCAAAGCGTCCACATGTCAGACTGGCCTGATTTGCAAAAAGAGATGAAGGGCTGGGAGAACCCGGGCCTTGATGACAAATGGGACAGGATACTGGGTATGAAAGACGAAATAATGAAGTCCCTTGAGAAAAAAAGGGGGGTAGGATTGATAGGAAGCTCCCTGGAAGCCAGGATATCCATGTATACTGATGACGGCAACATGAAGGCCTTCCTGAAAGGAAACATTGATATCCTGCCACTTCTTTTCAGGGTCTCTCAGGCAAGTGTCTCAGAGTCGCCGGAAAAAGGCATGGAAGACGCTACTGGTTTTCCGCTAAAGGTAAAAATATCCAGGGCCGTTGGTGAAAAATGCCCGCGGTGCTGGAATTACAGTGAAACTGTCGGGGAAAACAAAGAATACCCTGAGTTATGCAGGCGGTGTTCTGACGTAATATCGAAAAGGAGCCACGATGCTAAATAAGAAAAGATCGAGCAAGAAGAAGAATTACACCAAAACTGAACTCAAAAAGATAAGGCAGACGCTGATCGAACAGAAGGCCATGATACTGGAGGAGTTAATGAGGATCAGGGGGGAAGCCCTGAATAAATCGATCAAAGATGCCTCGGGTGATCTTTCCGGATATGCTTTTCATATGGCGGATATGGCAACGGATCTATACGACAGGGAGTTCTCGCTTGAACTGGCCGAAGGAGAGCGGGAAAGGCTGTACGCCCTGGACGACGCTATGAAACGCATAGATGACGGGACATACGGGAAGTGCGACATGTGCGGTGAACCGATCTCCAGGCAGCGTTTAAAAGCCTTGCCACAGGCGCAACATTGCATAATATGTCAGGAAAAGGAAGAAAAAAAGAGCGGCAGATAGTGTTACTCTTCGCGTCAGGCTTTCTCGTATATGCACTGGACCAGGTGTCAAAATTTTTCGCGGGGAATGTTTTAACGCCGGGCGAAAGCGTGATATTGAACAAAAATATCCTCCACCTCACTCTTGTGTACAACACGGGCGCTGCCTTTGGAATGTTCAGATCTCATCCACGTTTCTTTGTGATAATCGCGGCTCTTTCGGTATTTTTTATATGTCTATTTCTCTTCCTTAAACGGAAGAGTCTCCGTTTTTTCGAGAAGCTGGCCCTGAGCTTCATCCTTTCCGGAACACTGGGAAACCTCACGGACCGCTTGCGTTTCGGCCATGTGATCGATTTTATAGATTTAAGAATATGGCCGGTCTTCAATATCGCTGACAGTTTTATCACTATCGGCGTTGGAATACTTATCGCTTCAGTCGCAGGGAGCATGATCAAATGGGGTCGGATAGATCCGCCCCCTACAGAATGAGAATAATGTAGGGGCTCGATGAATCGAGCCCCTACGCAATGGTCGGATAGATCCGACCGCTATAAATTACAATATGCATCGGGTATTAATAGAAATCGGTCCGGTTACTATATATAGCTACGGATTCTTCCTGGCCATAGCGTTCTTGACCTGTATATTCCTTATACGCAGGGACACGGAACGGTTCGGCATGCCTTTTGACAAGATCCTGGATTGCCTGGTCTGGATACTGATAATCGGCATTGTGGGCGGGAGGCTCCTGTATGTGCTTATCAACTGGCAATACTATATCCAATATCCTCTGAGGGTTCTAGCTCTCAGGGACGGAGGCATGGCGTTTCACGGCAGCCTGGTTTTGGCTGTTGCCGCGGGTGTTCTTTTAAGCCGTTTTAAGGGACTCCCGTTCTGGAGGACAAGCGACTTTTTAGCTCCATATATCCCATTGGGACACGCCATCGGGCGCATTGGCTGCTTCTTTAACGGCTGCTGTTACGGAAAAATAATAGAGACCGGCCCTGGGGTGACATTCCCTGGAGAGCTTCACATGAGGATACCTGTCCAGCTTTACTCGTCATTGTTTCTCCTGCTCTTATATTTTTTCCTGAGCTTCCTGCGGGGCAAAAAAACTTTTGATGGTTCTGTTTTTTGCGCCTATGTGATCATTTATTCTGTTTTCAGGTTTTTTATCGAGTTTTTCAGGGGTGACACGCCTCCTGTCCTGCCTGGCATGACCCTTGCCCAGGTCATAAGCGGCGTAATGTTTCTGCTGGGCCTGGCTGTATGGATCATACTTTATTTACGGGCGAAGAACCCCGGGAACATGGCCTTAGATGAAGGAACTTAGATTTACAATTGATGCCGACAGTAAGGGGACGCGCGTTGACAAGTGCATAGCGCTGAAACTGGGCGAGGAATATTCCCGCACTTATGTTAAGGCCCTGATGGATAAGGACCTTGTCAGGGTGAACGGTGAAAGCGTCAAGCCTCATTACATCGCGCGGGAAGGGGATCAGGTGTTTCTCCAGATGCCTCCACAGGAAAAAAGTCGCCTGGAAGGGGAGGATATAAAGCTGAACATCGTGTATGAAGACGACTGGATAATAGTCGTCGACAAGCCCGCGGGCATGGTCGTCCATCCCGGCTCGGGCAACAAAAAAGGCACGCTTGTGAACGCCCTTCTTCACCACTGCAGGAGCCTGCCGGCCAGCAGTGACGAGTCCAGGCCGGGCATTGTGCACAGGCTTGACAAGGATACTTCCGGCCTTCTGGTGGTGGCCAAGAACGACAGGGCACTCCGTTCCCTGTCAAAACAGTTCCAAGCAAAGGCGGTGAAAAAAAGATACATCGCACTGGTCATGGGCCGCGTGGAGTTTGATAACGGCGTTGTCGAAGTGCCGATCGCCAGACATCCGGTTGACCGTCAAAAAATGGATGTGGCGTTCGCGAAAGGGAAGAATGCTCGCACCACATACCATGTAGCTGAAAGATTCGGTAACTTCTCTCTCCTGCGGCTGGAGCTGGAAACGGGCAGGACACACCAGATACGCGTTCACATGAAGCACATAGGACATCCGATCCTTGGCGATAAGACATACGGTAAGGGGGGAGAGATCGCCCGGCACGCGCTCCATGCTGAGATGATAGGGTTCTCTCATCCGGAAACCGGAAAATATATGGAGTTTCATTCTCCTGTACCCGATGATATAATGGAAGTTATTGATCGAGGCGAATGATGGTCGATGGTTTATTGACTATAGACTATCGGCTATAGACCATTTAGATATTGAAATAATATCGTATCAAAGAAAGAGTGCTATATCATGGATTGGAAAATAAGTCCGCCTAAAGGAATTAAAGGAGAGATCTCGGTCCCTGCCGATAAAAGTATCTCCCACAGGGCGATAATGTTCGGGGCTATATCTGAAGGCGACTTGAAGATACGGAATTTCCTTCCCGCGGAAGACTGCATGCGGACGCTTGAGGCATTCCGTTCTCTGGGAGTGGGAATAAAACAGGAAGAGGACGCGGTAACCGTTCACGGAAAGGGGCTTAAGGGCCTTTCCGTTTGCCCTAAACCGGTTTATCTGGGCAATTCCGGAACGAGTATGCGCATCATGTCCGGAATACTGGCAGGTCAGAATTTTACAACAGTCCTTACCGGAGATGATTCCCTTTCCAAAAGGCCCATGCAGCGCATTATCGACCCGCTGACACTTATGGGGGCCGGGATAAAACCAATGGAAGGAGGGGACCACGCTCCTTTGCGAATCCAGGGCAGGGAAGGACCGCTGTGCCCGGTCGATTACGTAACGCCTGTTGCCAGCGCGCAGGTCAAATCCTGCGTCCTTTCTGCCGGCCTGTATGCCGATGGCACCACTATTGTGACCGAAGCGTTCCAGTCAAGGGATCACACCGAGCGCATGCTCGAATACTTTTCCGCGGATATACGGCGGAAAGGGCTTAGAACGGAGATCACCGGGCTCAAAGAGCTGGTATCAAAAGATGTCACGGTGCCGGGCGACATATCCAGCGCGGCTTTTTTCATGGTAGCAGCGCTCCTGGTCAAGAATTCGAGCATAATCCTCCGCGGCGTCGGGCTCAATCACACGCGCAAGGGTATCCTGGATGTCCTCAAAAGGATGGGTGGTAATATTGAGGTTCTGGATGTCAGCGACAGTTTCGAGCCAAAAGGCGACCTGGTGGTCAGAACTTCGAAACTGAGGGGAACGGTTGTAAAAGCTGAAGAAATACCTCTTCTGATCGACGAGATACCCGTGCTTATGGTAGCCGCGTCAATGGCTGAGGGCGAGACCATTATCAGCGGGGTCGGTGAGTTAAAACTCAAGGAAACCGACAGGGTAAAAAGTATGACACAAAATCTTTATAACATGGGCGCGCATATAACCGAATCGAAGGATTCACTCGTGATTTCGGGCGACGCTAAAAAGCTCAAACTCGCTCATCTGGAAAGCTTCGGCGATCACCGGACCGCCATGAGCATGGCTGTCGCGTCCCTTCTTTCAGACGGGGAATGTCTTGTAAAGAACACCGAATGCGCGGACACTTCATACCCGGGATTCATGGAGGACTTGCAGAAATTAACGTTTGGATAAAACCTCTTTTTGTTATATAATACTGTATGGTATTGTGTGACAAAAAAATCTGGCAACCAAAAAATAAGGCTTACTCATGATACAAAGAAAAATAGCTGAAGCTCTTGAGAGGATGATGGGTCTTTTTTCAAGCGACATAGGGATCGATCTGGGCACTGCATCCACTCTTGTATATCTCAAAAACGAAGGGGTGGTTCTCTGTGAACCTTCCGTTGTGGCGATCGAAGCCGGGACAACGAATGTCCTGGCCGTCGGAGAAGAGGCAAAGCGCATGCTGGGCAGGACTCCCGGAAATATCGTGGCAATAAGACCTATGAGGGACGGCGTTATAGCTGATTTTGACATAACGGAGAACATGCTCAGATACTTCATCAAGAAGGTTCACCATTCGCGCAGACTGATCCGGCCGCGTATCGTTATCGCTGTTCCATCGGGTATCACGGAGGTGGAGAGACGAGCGGTAAAAGATTCCGCCCTCCATGCCGGCGCCCGGGAAGTTTACATGATAGAAGAACCCATCGCCGCTTCCATAGGCGTTGGTCTTCCCATACATGAACCCTTCGGCAATATGGTGATCGATGTCGGCGGAGGCACGACCGAAATGGCGGTAATATCCCTCGCCGGGGTCGTCTTCTCCAAGTCAATACGCATCGGGGGCGACGAGCTCGATGAAGCGATAACAAGCTACCTGAAAAAGACCTATAATCTGATGGTCGGGGAACGCACGGCCGAAGACATAAAAATAACGATCGGCTCAGGATATCCCATGTCGGAAGAACTGACCATGGAAGTCAGGGGACGTGACCTTGTAGCCGGCCTTCCCAAAATGATATCCGTAAACAGTGAAGAGATCCGCGAAGCCCTTTCCGAGCCGATCGCGCAGATCATCGAAGCGGTCAGGATCACTCTTGAAAGGACTCCTCCCGAGCTGTCAGCGGATCTTATTGAGAGAGGTTTGATCCTTGCGGGAGGAGGGGCTCTCCTGCGGGGACTGGATAAACTTATCGGGGAGGAAACCGGTTTGCCGGTCCACCTGGCTGACGACCCGCTTACAGCGGTCGTACTTGGAACCGGAAAGGTGCTGAGTGAACTTGGATATCTCAAAAGACTGACTGTAGCGCCAAGGCTGCAGAAATAACTTCTTATTATTCGATGTGCCTAAAATATTTGCTCGACATAAAAACTGGATCATTGTTGCTGGTGTTTTCGCAATAGTCCTTATTCTTTGTTCCACCCACTCCTTTTTTATCCCTATCAGATGCGCTACCGTCAGGGTCATTGCCGCGCCTTTCAACGCGTATCATAAGATCAAACAGTATGCCATTAGCAAGGAGCGGGTCAACGAAGACAACAGGGCCTTGCGGAAGAGAACAGGGGACCTTTCCCTGGAGGTCGCCAGACTCTCTGATATAAGAGACGAGAACGAGCGCCTCAGGGAGCTTTTGCAGTTCAAGAAGAACTTTGGCTTCAACACGATCTCAGCCGAGATAATAGCAAGAGAACCCAATGACTGGACCAGGTCGTTCATAATTGACAGGGGGACCAGGGACGGGATAAAGCCCCAGACGGCCGTATGTTCCGCAAAGGGTCTGGTGGGCAAAGTCGTTGAGTCCGGCGCTGATACCAGTTTTGTGACCCTGTTGACGCACCCGAACTTTAAGGCGGGCGGGGTCATAAAAGGAAGCCGTATCAACGGCGTTGTTGTCGGGAACGGCAAGGAAATGGCGAAGATAATCTATATCCCGCTGGACGCTTACGTGGAAAAGGGGTCGATCGTCATGACTTCCGGATTGAGCCGGATATTCCCGAAGGGCATTCTTATCGGCGAAGTGGTCTCCGCTCATAAAAGCAAGACCGGCCTGTATAAATACGCTATCATTAAACCGTTCGCGAATTTTTTTGACGAGGAAGAAGTCCTGTGCATAATAGAATGACCCCGAAGCGATAATGAAAAAAACTTTGATCCTTTACTCCCTTTTACTTGTCTCGTTTTTTATCCAGATCTGTTTTATGCGGTATGCCGTATGGTTTCCGGACCTGGTCCTGCTCATAGTCGTATTTACCGCTGTTTTTCATGGTGTTGCATCAGGCGTTCTGATTGGTCTGGCGGCCGGATTCCTGAAAGGGGTCTTTTCGGGTTACACATTCCCGTTGGAGATCGTTCTTTTCCCGGCAGTGGCTATCGGGGCCTTCATGATGGCCGGGATGTTATACAGGCAAAGTCCCGTCGCCCAGATGCTGATAGCCGCTTTAGCGATCCTTTCAGTTACCGCTCTGCAGGTGCTTTATCTCAATACTATTTCCGGAAATGACCTTGGTTTAACAGCCGCGTTAGCGAACAGCTGGCGCGCGATAATTGTTACCACAATGATCACACCGTTCGTTTTTTATCTCCTCGATAATTACACGTAGAAGCAGGGGGAAGATGAGGGTCAAGACACTGGTAAGAATACTGACAGCTGGTTTTGTGTTCCTTCTTTCCGGACTTATCTACATCCAGGTGATCCGGCACGATACGTACAGGGTGATGTCCGAAGAGAACCGGCTGAGAGTCACGCCTTTAATGGCTCCGAGAGGCGCCATACATGACAGGAAAGGCAGGGTCATGGTCAGGGACGTGCTGAGTTTCAACGCTTCCGTCACATACAACCAGATAAAGGACCTGGACGCCTTGAAAAAGGTCCTCTGCGCGGTCCTGGATATCCCTGAAGATGAAATAGATGAGCGGATCAAAGAAAGCAGAGAGCGGCGTTATTCTCCCGTGCTGGTCGCTGCCGATATAGGAACAAAAGGAGCGATCCAGCTGGAAGAGATCGGATCAGAATACCCGGGCCTGCTTCTGGAGGTGTCAACAAAACGCGAATATTTAAACGGGAAGAACTCCGCGAATATTTTGGGGTACCTTGGCCTCATAAACAGATCCGAATTCAAAAGGCTAAGACACTATGGCTACCGGCTGAACGATTTTGTGGGCAGGGATGGCATTGAAAAAAAATATGACAACTATTTAAGGGGAATACACGGGGGTAAACAGGTGGAGGCGGATCACCTTGGCCGCGAAATGTCGACCCTGGGATACAAAGAGCCTGTTCCCGGGAGAGATCTCTACCTTACAATAGATCTTGATCTGCAAAAGTTCTGCGATGGACTGTTAAAAGGAAAGAGGGGCGCGATAGTGGCCATGGATCCTGCCACCGGAGCCATCCTCGCAATGGCGAGCGCGCCGGCATACGATCCGGAGATCTTTATCGACAGGAAAAGGTCCGGGGAGATAAAAACGCTGCTGGAAGACGAGGAATATCCGCTCATCAACAGGGCGATATCGGGAAAATATCCGCTGGGCTCTGTATTCAAGGTAGTCGTTGCCACGGGAGCCCTGGAAACAAAAAAAGCGAGTCCTGAGACTTCCGCTGTCTGCAACGGCGTCTTCAAACTGGGCAGGGCGACCTTTCATTGCTGGAAGGCAAAAGGGCACGGGGAACAGAAGATGATAGACGCTATCAAAAACTCGTGCAATGTGTATTTTTACAGGCTCGGCCTTATCCTGGGAGTGGATGATATCGCAAATTCCGCGCAAAAATTCGGATTCGGAAAGCTTACCGGAGTGGACCTTCCTGGCGAGGCTGCGGGAATAGTGCCTACGCGTAAATGGAAGAAGAACCGATTCAATGAAAGATGGTACAAAGGCGAAACCGTGAGCTATTCCATTGGCCAGGGATATCTCCTTGTAACGCCGCTTCAGGTCGCAAGGATGATATCCGTTTTCGCGAATAACGGCTATCTGGTAACCCCCCATCTTGTAAAGACCATCGGCAGTGTAAGCATAGATGAATACGAGAAGAAAAGCACCGGCATCTCCGCCCGTTCTCTGGACACGGTTAAACAAGGCATGAGAAAATGCGTGAACGATCGCAGGGGCACCGGCATGAAAGCAAAACTTGACGATGTCGTCGTGTCCGGCAAAACAGGGACAGCGCAGACCTCGAGAGGAAAGAGCCACGGATGGTTCGCTGGATTTGCGCCCCTTGATAACACAAAGCTCACCATCGTAGTGTTTGATGAATACGGGGGAAAGGGCGGATATTACGCCGCTGAAACAGGTGGAAAAGTTTTCAAAGAAGCAGCGAGGCTGGGGATTATTTAGCCTGGCATGAAAAGCGATAGTCTATAGACTATAGTCTATGGACTTTACCCTTATCGACTATAAATAGGAGACGACCAATGCCGAAGCGCGGCGAGATGGACAAAATATTATTACTGCTGGTGTCAATTATTGTCCTCCTGGGCGTTCTATTTGTTTTCAGCGCGACATTTGAGAGGGGAGATGCAGCCGAAGGGATAAACAGGCTTGTTCTAAAACAGTGTTTGTGGGTGACTGTTGGGTTTGTCTTTCTACTGGCCATAGCGAACATGGATTATATACGGATACTCGACTTCGCGTATCTTGCTTACGGAGCCAATTTGATACTTCTGATAATGCTCCTCTTGTTCGGAGGGGAAATATACGGCGCGAAAAGGTGGATAAACCTCGGACCATTTTCCCTTCAGCCTTCTGAATTCGTCAAGATCACTCTTGTTTTCGCGCTGGCCGCTTTTCTGGGAAGCCGGAAAGAAAAAACAGGGACACTTGATAATTTTGTGTATTCCATTGCCCTGGCCCTGCCGGCTTTTTTGCTTATCTTCCTCCAGCCCGATCTTGGAACGGCCCTGGTTCTCGCCACTATAGTATTTTCGATACTATTCATCTGCGGGGAGAACGTTAAATACATTCTGACTACCTTGTTACTCGGCTTTTTAAGCCTGCCAGTTCTCTGGAACCTGCTTAAAGACTATCAGAAAAGCAGGCTCCTGGTATTCGTGAACCCGAACATCGACCCTCTGGGTGCGGGATACACGATAATACAGTCAAAGATCGCCATTGGCTCCGGAGGGATCTTCGGGAAAGGCTGGCTGGACGGGACACAGAGCCATCTGAAATTCCTGCCGGAGAGGCATACGGATTTCATATTTTCCGTTATAGGTGAGGAATGGGGGTTCATAGGAGCCCTGATACTGCTCGGGTTATACATACTGGTCATATCCCGGGGGATAAGGATAATCTCCGGGACCGACGATATTTACGGAAAGGCGATAGCCACGGGGGTCATCACGTTGATAGCGTTCCAGATACTGGTGAATATTTCCATGACCATTGGCCTTATGCCCGTCGTAGGGCTGCCTCTGCCGTTTATAAGCTACGGCGGCTCGAATACCGTAGCCACTCTTATAGGCATCGGGTTCCTGTTAAGCGTAAGCAGGAGGAAGCGATAACGGTTCAGAATGAATACCCTTAGGGAAATACTCGCTAACGTCCAGAAGCCCGGCAGATATATAGGCGAAGAAACTAATATCGTCCGCAAGAAATTCTCCAAAAACCGGGTCTCGGTCGCGCTGGCTTATCCCGATGCGTACGAAGTGGGGATGAGCTATCTCGGGTTAAAGATCCTCTATCATCTTCTTAACGAAAGAGATGATGTGGTGTGCGAACGGGTGTTCGCTCCATGGCCTGATATGGAGGAACAGCTTGCCTCCAGGGGACGCAGGCTGTTCAGCCTGGAATCCAAAACGGATATCGATCGATTTGACATTTTAGGCTTCTCCCTGTCTTACGAACTCACCTATACCAATGTCCTTAATATGCTGCACCTTTCCGGGATAACGCTCCGTTCCGGGGAGCGTGGCAATGACGAACCGATCGTCATCGCCGGCGGCGCATGCTGCTTCAATCCCGAACCCATGAGCGAGTTCATAGACGTATTTTTCATCGGTGACGCTGAAGAAACCCTCCCGATGTTCATTGAGAAATATCAGAAGACCAGAAGACCATCGATGGAGAGACATGAACTGTTGAAGAAGTTATCCGATCTGCCGGGCATATATGTTCCGTCACTTTACACCGCTGAATATCACGGCGGGGATTTCGCGCGGCTCTTCCCGCGGGAACCTGGCACCCCATCGAAGGTCGAAAAAAGCATTATTCCTGACCTGAACGAGGCTTATTATCCGGTCAAACAGATCGTTCCTCTAGTAAAAACGATCCACGACCGTTTTGCAGTGGAAATAATGCGCGGCTGCCCGAATAAGTGCCGCTTTTGCCAGGCTACCGCCATAAATCATCCCGTGCGCTTCAGAAGGCCCGAAACCGTAAAAAAAATATGCCTGGAGACGTATAAGAACACCGGGTATGAAAAAACAGCGCTTTTGTCCCTTTCAAGCGTCAATTATCCATGGCTCATTGAACTGGTCAGGGGGCTGAGCGCTGATCTTAAGGAAAAAGGGGTAGAGATATCCATACCGTCCTTGCGCGTTGATGAAGCGTTTTATGAGCTACCGGAGATGGTATCCGCGATAAAAAAAACAGGGCTGACATTCGCCCCCGAAACCCCCAGCGACGATATACTTTGCTCCATCGGAAAAGATATCGATCTGAAAGTCCTCTACAGGGCCGCGGAGATTGCTTACCGTCACGGGTGGAAGAGGCTGAAACTGTATTTTATGGCAGGTTTTCCCATCATGATGGAGGAGGTAGAAAACATCATCAGTATGGCGAGGGACCTCTCCAACACAAAAAAGGCCGTGGCAAGGGGTGCCGCTGAAATAAAGGTCAGCGTGAACCCATTTGTGCCAAAGCCGCATACTCCTTTTCAATGGCTTGGCATGCAGGACAGTGGCCTCTTGAACATGAAGAAAAATTATCTTCTCTCCCGTTCTTCCGGGAAAATACAGGTCGAATTCCATGATATCAACAAATCATTGCTGGAAGGATGTCTCTCCAGGGGCGACCGCCGCATGGCAGGGGTTATATACTCGGCATGGGAAAAAGGCGCGAAAATGGACAGCTGGACCGAATTTTTTAATTTTTCGATATGGGAAGAAGCCTTCAGGGAAAAGGGGCTGGAAATAGATAAACTGGCAACAAGAACATACGCATTGGAAGAAAATCTTCCCTGGGCGCACGTGCGAACCGGTCTGAATAATGACTGGCTTAAAACAGAATTACTGGCAAGTGGATTTTATAAGTGACCGTAAAACTCTAAACAGATTCTCGATCCTCGATACCGGATACTCGACATTCGCGTACAATCCATACGAGAATCGAGCATCGAGAATCTAACGCAGCTATCCGATTCAACTTGACTCTCACCCTTCGACTCTTTGACTTTCACAAAAGCGTAGTGTATTATTATTATACTGTAACAAAATATAGAACTCACTAACGCTGTGCAGCGTTTATAAAATGGGAGGTCTTGAGATGAAAGTCGGGAATTCGATGTCGTTGAAAACAAAAGGGCTTAGATACAAGCTTCTGATCGCGTTCTCTCTTATGTCAATCATCCCGCTCCTTATCGCTTTGTATTTTATCGTCAATTACGCGTTCCAGGATATCCAGAACCTGCTGTATCCTTCCCTGATCATACTTTTTACGGTGTGGATCGCCTTCCTTGGGTTTATAATTATCCGGCGCATAATAAACCCCGTTATAGACCTGGCAGGCAAGACCAGGGACATAGCCGGGGGGGGATTTGACTCAGAAGTTATGGTAGAGAGCCAGGACGAGCTGGGTGACATAGCCGAGGCAGTTGGCACGATGAGGGATAAGATGCGGGGATATGTGCTTGAGCTTCAAAAATACGGGAGAAGAACGGCGGCATTGAACCTGCAGATACATAAAAAGGTGCTCACCCTGACCAACCTTATGCAGCTGGGAGATCTGATAACAGCCGGAGCGAAATTAAACGAGATCCTGTCTTTCGCGGCGGAAAAGATCGCCTGTGAGATGGAAAACAGTTACAGCGGGATCTTCATGAAAGAAAAGGAGGGCAATTATACCTCTAAGTGTTTTGTCAATAACTCGGGAAAAGAGATCTTGATACGTGAGATCCTCCTCAGAATGCCCTTTGTCGAACAGGTGTTCAGCGAAGGCGAGCCTTACGTAGTGCTGGATTCCCGTCCCCTGACAAAGCACTGGCAGATGGATCTGAGAAAGAAACTGCAGCTTTTGAACGTTCTTATAGTACCCATGAGATCCGCCGGGGAGATCGTCGGAATAATAATGATCGGCAATTTTACTTCAGGATTTGAATTCAGAGATAAAGATATTCAAGCGATACAGGCGTTTGAAAAGGTGATCATTATCGGGTATCAGTCCAGCATGGTATACGCGGTCAAGACCGACGAAGTCATTGACAATCTTACGGGGCTTTTTACCCGGCCATACCTCGAAAATCGCTTGGAAGACGAGATAAACAGAGCCGCGTTCTATCAGAGAGCCTGTTCCTTTGTGATTCTGGGAATAGACGACTTTGACAAGTATCCAAAAACGCATGGGGAGGGCAAGGCGGAACAGATATTGAGACAGGTGGCAAAGCTGATCTCTGGATCGGTGTCGCCTGTTGCCAAGGCCGCGCGGTTCAGCTACAGCCAGTTCGGGATCATACTGCCGGAGAAGAACAAGCGGGAAAGCATTATGATAGCGGAAGGGATCAGAAGACAGATAGAGCTCATGCAGATCTCTAATAATCCAGAAGACCGGATCACTATCAGCGCGGGAGTCGGCGAAAATCCTCTTGACGGCGCCAAAGCCAAAGAGATCATTGACAAAGCCGTCCAGAACATGAACATGGCCATAGAACAGGGAAAAAATAAAATAGTGGGGGATTGAGGATGGATAATTATATGAAAAAACTGTTGACCGATATGCCTGAAAAACGCGCTTCTGATCTGCATATCACGTCAAACACGCCCATACATTATCGTATAGACGGGGAACTTGTGCAAGAAGGAGATAACTCTCTCACCCCGGAAGAGGCCAAGAAGATGATCTTCAGCCTCATGAATGATGCCGGGATCAAAGAGTTTGAGGAAGAAAAAGAACTGGATTTCTCTTTCACCATAGAAGGGGTCGCGCGATACAGGGCGAATGTCTTCCTCCAGAGGGGCCTTGTCGGATGCGCCATCAGACTTATTCCGTTCGAGCTGATGAGCATAGCCGAATGCGGGCTGCCTGAAGAAGTGGTAAAGAAATTCTGCAGGGTCCCGAAGGGGTTGATCCTTGTTACTGGCGCGACCGGAAGCGGCAAATCCACCACCCTTGCCGCGATGGTTGACGAGATCAACGATTACCGCAAGTGCCATATCGTCACCATAGAGGACCCTCTTGAATTCGTCCATAGCAACAAAAATGCTCTTATTGACCAGAGGCAGGTTAACTCTGATACCCTCTCTTTCAATCAGGCTTTGCGCCATGTATTAAGACAGGATCCTGACGTTATCCTTATCGGGGAGCTGCGCGACCTTGAAAGCATACAGCACGCTCTGATGAGCGCTGATACAGGGCATCTTGTCCTGGCTACACTTCACACTTCCGACTGTGTCCAGTCGATAAACCGTGTGATAGACGTATTCCCGGCGCATCAGCAGCGACAGATACGGACCCAGCTCTCATTCGTGCTGCTTGGGGTTATCTCGCAGCAGCTTTTGCCAAGGTCAGGCGGTAAGGGTATGGTCCTGGCCACGGAGGTGCTTGTGGTGACCCCGCCGGTAAGGGCCATGATCCGCGACGAAAAAGTGCATCAGATATATTCCACGATACAGACGTCTCAAAGGGTCGGCATGAAGACGATGAACCAGGCCCTTTCTGACCTTTGTAAAGAAAATAAAATTACTCGAGAAGAAGCGCTATCAAGATCAATGGATGTGGAGGAACTTATAAAATTGATAGGATAAACCTTGCTTTCTTGAAAATGGAAAACGGGAGAAAATAAAATGGTTCTAAAAAAGAGGACTGATGAAAAACTGGGTGAGATTCTGGTGAGGCAGGGGACCATATCCGAAAAACAACTCGCGGAGGCCCTTGAAACCCAGAAAACAGAACAGAGTCTTTTGGGGGAGATCCTTATCAGGATGGGGGCAGTCAATGAGAGGCAGATAGTCCAGGCCCTGACGTCACAATACGGTTTCCCTTTCATCCCCTTGGAAAGTTATGACTTTGACGCGGAGGCGGCCAAGCTTGTTCCAGAGAATGTGGCAAGACAATACAGGCTTGTCCCTCTTGACGTAATAGGAGATGTGATGATCATCGCGATGTCCAACCCTCTTAACACAAGCGCCATTGAAGACATTGAGATGATAACAAAAAAAAAGGTCCAGGTGTTCATCGCGGTTATTACTTCCATCAATAAGGCCTTGAACAAGATTTACACTTCAAGCGAAACATAAGAGGATATGAATGACTTCCCCCTTAGCGGAAAGAGTATGCGATCTTCTCGTGAAGAAGAAGGTGATCTCGGAAGAGGACCTAAAAAAAGCCAAGAAGGTCTACACCGAAACCGGCGGTGAATTGACCGAGATACTCGTCAAAATGAACGCGGCCTCAAGGGAAGACGTCCTTTCAGCATTCAGCGAGATCGGCAATTTTATCCCTATAAATCTTTCCCATGTCCACATCGATAAAGATATCCTCAAGCTCATCCCGAAAAGGATCGCGACAATGTACCAGGTGCTGCCCATCTCACGCATTGGAGGGATTCTCACCGTGGCCATGGTGGATCCTCTTAATATTTTCGCGGTGGACGACCTCAAGGCCATCACCAAGCTTGTTACCAACCCTCTGCTCGCGGACAGAGAAGACATGAAAGAGGCGTTGCGGAGATGTTACGAAAGATCAGCGGACGAGGAGATCAGCGAAATAGTGGAAGACATTGACAGCGCCAAGATGGAAATGGTGAAAGAAAAAAAAGATGAGATCTCATCCGGTGAACTTCTCAGAATAAGCGAGGAAACTCCCGTTGTAAAGCTTGCCAACCTGATCATAGGTCAGGCCGTAAAGGAGCGGGCCAGTGACATACTGATAGAGCCGATGGAGAAAAATTTCCGCGTCAGGTACCGCATAGACGGGGTACTGCACGTGCGGCAGAACCCGCCGAAAAAATACCACCGCGCCATCATTTCCCGGATCAAGGTGATGTCAAATCTGAATATCGCGGAAACCCGGCTGCCCCAGGACGGAAGGTTCTTGCTGAAGATCGAGGACAGACGGGTCGATTTCCGTGTGTCAGTCATACCTTCTATGGGGGGTGAGAAGGCAAGCCTGAGGATACTTGACAAAGAACAGGTCATGATAGATATTTCCAAACTGGGGTTAAAGGAGCGTGACAAGAAGACCATTTGTGAGTGCAGCGACATCCCTCACGGCATGATCCTGCTCTGCGGGCCTACAGGCTGCGGAAAGACCACGACCCTATATTCTATTCTGAAATACGTGGACCGACCCGGGAAAAACCTCGTCACGGTAGAGGACCCTGTGGAATTCGAACTGGAGGGCATCAACCAGGTCTCTATGCGAAGCGAGATAGGATTGACTTTTGCCGCCTGTCTGCGGTCCATCCTGCGCCAGGATCCGGATGTTGTCATGATAGGTGAGATAAGGGATTATGAAACAGTGGATATAGCTATTAAAGCCGCGCTTACGGGGCATCTGGTCCTCAGCACTTTGCACACGAACACCTCCAGCGGCTCTGTGGTAAGGCTGGTGAACATGGGTGTGGAGCCTTTCCTGATCGCCTCCTCCGTTGTTCTTATCGTGGCACAGAGGCTTGTCCGGAAATTATGCCCTGAATGCAAGGAGAAATACATTCCTTCGAAAGAAGTCGCTGAGAAGTATAACCTTTTCGATAATAACGGGAAGATACAGGCTGTATACAAACCAGGGGGATGTAAGAGGTGCATGAATTCGGGTTATCACGGAAGGCTGGCGATCGTGGAATGCATGAGGATCACATCGGCGATTAAAGACCTGCTTTTCAAGCGCGCCGGGGAAGGCGAGATAGAGAAAAAAGCGATAGAGGAGGGGATGATGACCTTAAGGACAAACGGTATTGAGAATGTCCTGGAAGGTATTACCTCTCTCGAAGAAGTGATCCGCCTTACCGCGGAAAATAGAAAGACCTGAATCAGGCTATGGAAAAATCTTTCAAGCAAAGGATAGTGGACGCTCTCTTGAGGAGCGGTCTGGTAGACAAAGACCGCTTGCAGACTGCCCTGGATAAAACGCGGATCGCGAAAGATGACGATATAATCAAGAGGATAACGGATAGTAATATCATTTCCGAGCGCGAACTTTTGGCCATACTGAGCCGCGAGCTTAACCTCCCCGTGATCGACCTGTCAAGAGTCAATCTTGAGCCACAGATAATAAAACTGATCCCTGAAAAAATAGCGAGACAATATAATGTCGTCCCGATATCCCGTCTGGGAAACAACATGACGCTGGCTATTTTCGATCCAACCGATATCATGGCTATCGACGATGTTAAGACCGTGACCAGGTGCGACATAAGCCTGGTCCTGGCTACGAGGCGGGATCTGCAAAGGGTCCTCCAGCAGGCCTATTCCATAACCGCATCGGAAACGGTCTCGAGCATCCTTGACGAGGGGGAAAAAGCCGAGAACGAGGTCGAGGTGATCGATGCCAGCATGGATATGGACGTCCTGGACATCATGGAAAAAAGCAAGACCGCTCCGATAGTAAAGGTAGTGGCGGTCATAATAAGCGAGGCCATAAAAAAAAGGGCCAGCGATATACACATAGAACCCCAGGAAAGGACTTTGCGGATAAGATACCGGATCGACGGGGAGCTTTACAACGCTTTTGAACTGCCTAAAATGAACCAGAACGCGATCATCGCCCGCCTCAAGATAATGTCAAATCTTGATATCACCCAGACCAGGATCCCCCAGGACGGCAGGTTCAGGATAAAACTTGAAGATAAGGAGATAGACTTCCGGGTATCATCTCTTCCGACGACCTTCGGCAACAAGATCGTTCTCAGGGCGCTGGATAAGAGTAACCTGTCCATAGGTATGGAGACCCTGGGATTCCTGCCCGGTCCTCTTAAGGATTTCAAAAAGGCGCTTGAAAGGCCTTACGGTATCATCCTTGTCACCGGACCAACTGGCAGTGGTAAATCAACAACACTTTATTCAATAGTTAACGAACTTAATGTGCCGGAACGGAATATCGTTACGGTTGAGAACCCTGTTGAATATCAGCTAGAAGGTATAACACAGATGGCCACGCAGCCGGAGATCGGCCTGGATTTCGCGATGGGACTGCGTTCTATTCTCCGTCAGAACCCCGATGTTATGATGATCGGGGAGATAAGGGACTTTGAGACCGCGGATATCGCCATAAAATCGTCACTTACCGGCCATATGGTGCTGAGCACGCTTCATACGAACGATTCCGTTGGCGCGATCACCCGTCTCGTGAACATGGGGATAGAGCCCTTTCTTATCGCCTCGAGCCTTATAATGGCCTGCGCCCAGAGGTTACTCCGGCGGATATGCCATCACTGCAAAACAGAAGCCCATATCCCAAAGGAAGTCTTGAAGGACCTGGCGGACAAATATCCGGAGATCAAAAATACTGAGAAGTTTTACATCGGAAAGGGCTGCTCCAAATGCAATAACACGGGCTTCCTCGGGCGTCTTGGGACGCTGGAAACCCTGCTTGTGGATGACCAGATACGGGATATGATAAACCGGGAATGCTCAGAGGAGGATCTAAAGCGATACTTGAGGACAATAGGTTTCAGGACATTAAGGGAAAACGCCATTATAAAATTCTGCAAAGGCTGGACTACACTGGAAGAGGTTCTCAGGATCACGTAGAATGGGAAATTAAAAAGTAAAAACTGAAAACCGAGGTAGGAGGATAGGATAGGTGCTCAAGTTTACGTATATTGCGAAGGACGCTTCGGGTCATACTATAAAAGGGAGTGTGGAAGCCGGTGATAAAAAGCATGCACTTGAAGTCCTTCGCGCCAAGAAACTCCTGATATTAAAACTTGAAGAGACCAAAGCAAGATCATCCATGTTCTCATTTATGGGGCGGAAAAAGGTCAGTATGGATGACCTGGTGATCTTGTTCCGCCAGCTGGCCACGATGATAGAAGCCGGCATCCCTGTCGTGACTTCTTTCGATATCCTTGCGGAACAGTCGGAAAACCCGGCATTGAAACAGGTATTATCCAATGTAAAAGATTCGGTGAACACCGGCTCAAGTCTCTCTGACGCGATGATGAAACACCCAAAAGTGTTCAGCCCTCTTTTCGTGCACATGATCCGTGCCGGGGAATCAAGCGGCGCCCTTGACGTCATTCTGGACCGCGTAGCTTCTTATATTGAAAAGACCAGCGCGCTTCAGAAAAAAATCAAATCCGCCCTTATTTATCCCGCCGTTGTCACGACAATGGCGCTGTTAATAACACTGGTCCTCTTAATAAAGGTCATCCCTGTTTTTAAAGGCATTTTTGCGGGGTTTGGCGCCAAACTGCCGGGGCCGACCCAATTTCTCATAAACTTGAGCGATTTCATCAGACATTACTCATGGGTATTCGTTATACTTATCGTTCTGGTAGTAATGGCTTTCAGGCTCTACACGAGAACAGAGAAGGGAAGACTGAGGGTCGATACCCTTAAGCTGAAAATGCCGATATATGGGCCTTTATTAAGGAAGGTCGCTATCAGTAAGTTCACCCGGACTCTCAGCACCCTTGTAAAAAGCGGGGTTCCAATACTCGCCGCGCTGGAAATAGTTGCCAAGACCGCCGGCAATGTGGCGGTAGAGCAATCCGTCGACAATGTCAGGAGCAGTGTCAGGGACGGTGAAAGTATCGCGGCTCCGATGGAAAGAAGCGGTATCTTCCCTTCCATGGTCACGCGCATGGTTTCGGTGGGTGAAAAGAGCGGACAGCTGGAAAAGATGCTTTCAAAGATCTCGGATTTCTATGATACCCAGGTCGATACGGCTGTTGACGGGCTGACAAGCATGATAGAGCCGCTTATCATAGCCTTTCTTGGAATCGTGATCGGAACTATCGTCTTATGTATGTTCTTACCGATATTCAAGATATCATCGATAATACAGGTCTGATCAGTTAATCGAGTCAAAATTTGCTTTCCCGATATCTAATGGTATACTTTAATTGTACGTGTATGCGTACATTATATACCAAAATTGTTCTTTGAAAGGAGGTGAGAAAGATGAAGATCAAGAAAATCTTAGGAAAACAGGGATTCACGCTTGTCGAGATCATGATCGTTGTTGCAATTATAGGTCTATTAGCCGCGGTAGCTATCCCTAATTTCATGCAGGCAAGGACAAGGGCTCAAACAAATGCCTGTATTGCCAATCTAAAGCAGATTGATGGGGCAAAGACCTTATATGCACTTGATAATAACGTGAGCAGCATAGCAGAGGATATGACACTCCTTGTAACTGCTTATATCAAGAAAACTCCGAAATGTCCAGCAGGAGGGACATACACACTCAATGCGCTGGATGCTGACCCGACATGTACGGTTGCAGGACACGTACTACCGTAATTGTGTCTTATCAGGCGTAAAAAAAAGGACAAGGTCAAATCTTGTCCTTTTTTTTATCTGTTTGTATTACGAGGGTTATAGCATGCTATGTTAAATAAAAAAAAGTTATGTCTATTTTGTTGGAAATCGCCTTTTGTCAAGATACACTTAAAAAGGGTGTAATAAGGGAGGACCAATGTACTCCGCGAGACGCAAAAACAAAATAAGAACATTGAGCATTCTGATCCTGGCGGTATTTTGCGCCCAGATCGTCTTCGGTGAAGCACCCCCGGCAGAAGTTCCACCCGCGGAAAAGCCTCTGGCAGAAGCTCCGGAGGGACAATTCGCCCAAATTGACATCGAGTCATTCGCGGTCCCCGAACACCTCGGTGAAATAAAATTCTCATACAAAGGGCCGTCCGATAAGTTTGTTGTACATATCCAGGACGCGCATTGCAATCCTTTTGCCCAGCACCGGATAGCAGAGCTGATAAATTACTTGAACGCCGAATACGGCATGGACATGGTCAACCTTGAAGGAGGCGTGGGCGAATACGACCTCTCCGTCTTCCATTCTATTACCGGTGAAGCCATCCGACGGGAAGTGACTGATTACTTTGTTGAAAAAGGAGAATTGTCCGGAGCTGAATGTTTCGCGGTAAATAATCCGGGCAGGGTAGAGCTGTGGGGAGTGGAAGACCGGGGCCTGTACATGTCCAACCTCAAAGTGTACAGAAATTCCCTTGCTCATAAAACTCAGACAGACAGGTTGCTGCAGCAGCTGACCTTTATTCTTGATAACCTTAAGATGCATATCTATTCTCCGGAACTCCTGAAGATCGATAAGGCATATCACGCTTACAAATCAAGAGAAATGGAATTCAGGGATTACCTCAGCTTCCTCTTTAACACGGCAAAGGCTCAAGGGATCGACCTGGAGCGGTTCGGCAATCTGTATCTCATGATGCAGGCAATGGAGCATGAAGAAAAAATAGATTTTAAAAGAGCCGAAAAGGAGAGAAAGGTCCTTATCGACAAGCTCAAAAAAGCGCTGTCAAGGAACGAGCTGCGCGAACTCGTATCAAAAACGGTTGATTTCAAGACAAAAAGGATATCAAGAAAAATGTTCTACGGTTATCTCTTTGACAAGGCGTCGCATCTCAATCTGGACCTCAAGCGCTTCTCGGCCCTTAACGGCTATATCTCTTATGTGTCGACTTATGAAGACGTTGACCGGGCAAAGGTAATGGATGAGATCGACGACCTTGAGGCAAAAATAAAAGAAAAGGTGTACAGGAACAAGACGGAACGGATCCTTAACGGGCTGTCCCGGATACTCGCGCTTTTGAAGAATATTTTCGCCATAGCCCTCACTAAAACGGATTACCGATATTATATGAAAAATAAAGATTCATTTAACGTGGGGAATTTTATCAGTTTTTTCGGAAAAGAATCTCCCAAATACAAAATGACATTCCAGCCTGACGAAGGGATCATTGAACTGGACGACCGGCGGGAAGACCTCGCGCAGTTCTACGAGCTTTCGTTCAAGAGAGACAAGGCTTTCCTGGAAAACACACGGTTCACAACTCACACTCCACAGCCTCCATACAAAGAAATGAAGTCCGCCATCCTTGTAACCGGCGGTTTCCACACTGAAAACCTGTGCGAGCTGCTGAAAAACAACGATATCTCGTACGTCTCCATACTGCCGAGCTTCATGACGGCCAAGGGGTGGATCAACCCTTACTTTGAGATACTGGCCGGCGAAACCACAAGCGTGCAGCAGGCACTGCGCTCCGCGATCGTCAACACAAGCATGATGGCAATAGCCAGCAGGCTGAACAGCCTTGGTGATGACGTATGGGGCGATGCAAGCGTAGAGGCGTATAAGGTAGCTGTCCTTATCAGGGCGCGGCTGATAGAGAACCCTGATACAAGAATACAGCTTGTAGATCGAGCGGGTGAACCAATAGAAAAAGCGGAATTTGGCGAGGGACCGGATGTAATCAATATCCCCATAAGCCAACTCCTGGACGAAGTCCGCATGATAACCGCCGAGGGGATAGAAGTCGCGATCCCAAAGGCGGCCGCCCCGCCCGCAGCTCCAGTGGCGCCTATGGTCGCTATCGAAGATCTGGACGTGTCTCCAGCGGCCAAACGGATGTACGAAAGCGCCACAAACAGCATAGTGCCTATAACCGGCTTTTTAAGAAGGGGCGTGCCTACTTACGTTGTAGAGCCTTCCATAACAGAGGACGACTCCTCTCCCGTGATGAGCTATCTGAAACAGGCGGAGCAGGAACTGGGCAGGGATGGTTTTGCCATCCACGCGAGGAGTTATCCGGCTGAATCGCCAGACAAATGGATCGATAGTCTGAAAGACAGGGTAGTGGGAATACTGAGAGGCGAGGATTTCATAAAAGACGTCGATGATGATGAAAGGACCCGGATGGTGATAAGACTTGCTTTGAGGGGAACTGACATCGACAGGGTCGACGGTATCACCGGGGAGATCAAGGATTCTATGAGGGGATGGATAAAGGAAGAGACCGATAAGACAAACGCCGAGATCGACACCTTACTTGACAAGATCCGTTTTGTCGGAGCTGACATTGAGGACATAGGATATGCCAATACAAGCATAGACCTCTTGACCGATATAACGATGGTGGAATGTGACAGATACGACAAGCCGGACGGCTATCCGGATGAGCCTGTCCCTGAAAGCCTGGGCATGCGGTTATTATCATTGTTGAATTCGTCCATTTCCAATTTTGACGCTGAATTCAGGGGGGATCCGGTCGAAGATGTGCTGCGAAAGATATTCAGGGACTTTGTCGTGCTGAAGATAAGAAAGATCGACTGGGAATCGATCCGGCGCTGGAAGGAAGCCAACGACGCCATACTCCGGTCGCTGTAATTCCGTAGAAGGGGTCGGACCCCTATGCTACTATTTGCTCTTGCAAATTCCGGATTCCCATGCTACATTTCTTACATTATGAAAAAGGATATTTTTTGGATAGCGCTGTTATCTTTCCTGCTGATCTTAGCATTCATAATTACAACCAGAGTGTTTAGCTCGGAATTCGCTGAATCCACGGTTGATTGTTTCGCTTTTTTCGCTGGAATTTTTCTGGTTGTAGAGGGCGCATACAGGATATTTTCGAACATGTCATCTCCTCTGTCCTGCCAACTGTTAAGAACTTTCAGGGCTATCATAGGTGTCTGTATTGTTACGATCCATATCCTGCAGTTTATGTATTATTGATGGCGCATGACCTTTACAT
>CAYSJU010000010.1:0-59515 GCA_964431495.1 uncultured Planctomycetia bacterium | reverse complement strand
TATTATAACATACCACCCGGAGAAAAACTAAATCCTTATTGGTAACTTTTTTATGTTTAACTTGAGGGGCGGGACGTTTTATTTAATTTCTTTTAAGACAGGACGTTATAAGAAATATTGCGAAAACGATGCATAAGAGATCTCTTTTGTAATTCATTATAAACCTTGGCTTTAGGTAAAGTGTCTACAGGATTATTTGTAGAAATTGGTATCTGAACGATAGGCGATGCGGCCGCGGCAGAGGGTCAATACGGCCTGATAATTTTCGTCCAGGACTACGAGATCAGCGTCTTTGCCCTCGGCAATGCTGCCCTTGCGGTCGAAGATAGCGAGCTCTCGGGCAGGGTTTTCTGAAGTCATTTTGACGGCATCCTCCAGGCTGCAGGCGGTAAAAGATATAATGTTTTTGACCGCGCCGTTCATCTTTAACACGCTGCCGGCAAGGGTGCCGTTCGCGAGACGCGCCTCACCGGCTTTCACTGTGACCTGCTGACCGCCCAGTTCAACACTGCCGTCACCAAGATACTTCGCCCGCATGGCATCAGTCACCAGGACCAGCTTCTCTTTGCCTTTGATCTCGAAAGCCAGTTTAATCATAGCGGGATGCAGGTGCACGCCATCAACGATCAATTCCGCGGTCACTCGGTCGTCAAGCAATACCGCCACAACCGTTCCCGGCGCGCGATGATGGATCGCTGCCATGGCATTATAGAGATGCGTCGCATGGCTGCATCCGGCTTCTATAGCGGCAAGGGTCTCTTCATAGGTGGCAACACTATGGCCGACAGAGGCGATCACTCCATGCTGCTTCAGGTAACGGACAAATTCCTGGTCATTGGTCCGTTCGGGCGCAACTGTAACAAGCTTTATCAGGTCGCCGGATAGATCCTGCCAGCGCCCGAATAAATCACGATCCGGCGGTATTATCATATCGCCGCGCTGCGCTCCCTTTCGTTCGGGTGATAAGAAAGGGCCTTCCATGTGAACGCCGAGGACCTCTGCACCGGCCATTTTCCGCGGCAGATCTACGTATTCCCGCACGGACCGGAGCGCCTCTTCTATACGCCGCGGTGTTTCCGTCATAGTAGTGGCAAGAAAAGCCGTTGTGCCTTCAGCTGGAAGCGAATTGCTGATAGTCTGTAAAGCTTCACTGCTTGCGTCCATCACATCCGCGCCAGCCGCTCCATGAATATGCATATCGATCATGCCGGGGATCAGGTTATATGTATCAGGAAAATGGATTGTCTCGATGTCGGGGAGGTCTTTCTTCCGGATGTCGGGCAGGATCTCTCGAATAACGCCACGTTCAACGATCATGCCGGCCCCATCGAGTGTGCCGTGCTCGGCATAGACAGTTAATCCCCTGATCACTAAAGAATTGCGGGCATTATTCACAATATGTAAGAGGGATGGGACACTATGCCCCTGTCCCATCCTTTAGCTGCAGCAGGTCTTCCTTGTGCTTTTGCTCGTCCTCGATCAGACTGTCAATGGCAAGGGAACATCTCTCGTCAACGGATTTCTGAAGCTCTTTATAAAATCTGATCGTATCTTCCTCGATCCTGATAGCATAATCCAGCAGCTCATCCTCTTTCTGCACGTCATCCAAAACCTCTGATAGCTGGGCCTGCAGAAAGATATTGTTGTTGGCTATGGACAGCAAATGAGATACTCCCTCGAGAAAGTTATGATAGGAACCCTTTGTTTCCATCTTAAAATCGCTGTACAGGTCCAGAACGGCGCTTCTGTGCTTTTTTTCATCTGCTGACAGGGAAGAGAACGAATCCCTTATCTTATCGTTCTTGGTCCTTTTGGCCAAAGTTTTGTAGAACTCTTCGCCGTTCTTTTCGATCTTCATGGCCATGAAAAAGATATCGTCAAGTCTATAAAATTGGCTGTAGTCCATTCCTGTCTCCTTATTAGACACTCTCCGGTCCATTCGTGCTTCAGTATTTACAACATTGCCTCTTGATCCCTTTCGCTCCAGGTAAAATCATCCTTCAGCACTGTCTCCACCTGCCCTATCTCTTGCCTTATTTTCACCATCCCCTCAATGTTGTCCAGAAACACATCGACGAGTTCCGGGTCAAAGTGTTCCGCTCTACCTTTCTTAAGAATATCATAGACGATCTCAACTGGATAGGGGCCTTTATAAGGCCGGCTGGAAATAAGCGCGTCAAAAACATCGGCCAAACATGTGATCCTCCCGGGAAGAGGGATGCTATCACCGGCAAGTCCGTAGGGGTAGCCTCTTCCGTCCCATCTTTCATGATGCGAGACAGCTATGATCTCCGCGAGTTGAACGATCTCGGATCTGGAGTTTGCCAGTATTTTCGCTCCTATGAGGGGGTGGGTCTTTATTATCTCAAATTCTTCATCGGTCAACTTGCTGCGCTTCATTAATATGGAGTCGGCAATGCCTACCTTGCCGATATCATGTATTGGGGACGCGTATCGTATGTTCTGGACATCATCGTCTGGCAACCCTATTTTCTCGGCGAGCAGGCTGCAGTAAAGACCCATACGTTCGATATGGCGGTAGATGCTTTCATCCTTGTACTCGGCCACGAGAGAAAGCCGGTTGACCGTGTCTATGTATGACCCCCGTAATTCCTCGTTCAGGGATCTTAGATCTGAAAAGGCCCTGTTCATATCTTCGGCGTATTTCATCAACTGGTCGGTAATATCCACGACCTGATGCCTGTCCGCTTTTTCCTGTTTATACAGGGCGAGGAGATCCATCGCGTATCTTTTCATCTGGTCAAAAACAAACGAATTATCCGCAGGGGTTGTCTCTTCCATTTTTCACCTTTTGATTTAACGCGGTCATTTGAGGCATCCTTCCACTTTACGCAGTAAGTCCAGCGGGCTGAAGGGCTTTATAAGATAGTCATCCGCTCCTGACTCTTTGCCCTTTTCTATATCCTCATCCTGGCCTTTAGCGGTAAGCATGATCACGGTAACCGACCTGGTACTTGGATCGGATCTGATCTTCCTGCAAGCTTCATGCCCGTCCATTACCGGCATCAGAATATCCAAGAGCACGAGATCGGGCACAACCGACAACGCTTTTTCAACCGCCTCTTTACCGTTAGTCGCCTCGTAGAACTCATACTGCTGATCTCCAAGGGTCGCCCGTATCAGCGATCTGATCTCTTTTTCATCATCTACAAGCAATATCTTTTTCATTTACCCCTTACCGTTATTTTTGAAAGCCTGGACTTTATAGGCGATATCACCGATCGGCCTCTTCAGTAGAACGAACAGAAATTTTTCCTTCTCCATAGACCATTCTCTTATTATGCGATCTCTTTCCTTGAATTCTGATTGGGCCATATTTTTTATTATACGGCACATCTCCATGATTTTCCAACATTTTTGAACATTTTGGATATGGTCCGGATAATTCTTCGTGACTGCCGGCGGAAAATTATTGATAATCAATATCCCGGCGACAAAATTGGCCAGCCCTCCCTGCAGGGCCACCCACACCCAGGCCCATGGCGCCTACACCGGCAATGATCGAAGCGGTCTGGACACCCAGCTTGCCCAGTGTGGCCACGATAACAACAACGAGAATCCCGACATACACGTTCTGGTGGTAATCCGCGGGATTGGATTATGCGGCTGTGAGGACCTGGGAGATCTTGTCATAGTCCTCCTGGGCGTCATACGGCGTGATCGGCATGTAAGAAAGAAGGCCTTTTATCAGAGTCGCTATATCGTTCCTCACTATAGCGTCGATATAAGCTTCGGCTGTGACCTCATCCAGCTCAAAATGCGACCTTATATAGAAGGCCAGGAGTCTGTATATTGAAGATTCCCTGGGGATGTTTTCGTCTACACACCGGGCAAGCAGCATCATCGCGTACGTGTCCTGCTGGAACTTGCTTCTTTCTTCCTTTTTGTCCCTTCTGGCATCTAAAAGGATATCGGTATTTGCCCTGATAAACCTTATGCCGGCGTCTGTCAGCCTCTTAAGCTGTTCTTCAGGCAATTTATCCGATACAAGGGCGATCGCCCTGTTTTCAATAGCACTTGCCTGAGCCAGTATCTTGTCAACGAAACGCTTGCTCTCACGGTCTCCAGGCTTTACGCTTACAGTTGCCAGATCGAACCTGTCCGCGTACATTGACCTGTGCTCTTCAAACTCACCGTTGGCAAAGAACTCAGAGGTCATGAACAGGGTGTATCTGGTGTCCGGATGCGTGGGGATCTCTTTGCCCGCTTCATCAGCAAGGATCAGCATTTCACTTATTTCTTTATCTCCTCCCGTTACCTTGTTTTGTTCAGCAATCACCTCAAGCACTTCGGGATTCTTCAGGGCAGCGGGCTCTTCACCGTTTTTCATGGGTATAAAGTTGTCCTCTATTGCCGCCCTCGCCATCTCGTACCTCACCGGTTCTACCGCACTGCCGGTATGCCCTGTGCACTTCACGTTCGGCAATTCCGCTAAGCCCTTATCCGTGTCTTCTCTTTCTTCCTCCGCCAGAACATCCACCCTTACCGTAACGTCTGTCCTTTGCTTAAGAAACTCTATAAGTTCCGGCTCATTTAATGCTGCGCCTCTCGATGTGTTCAGGATGAACGCGTCTTTCTTTAACATGGCAAGTTCGCGCGCTGAGAGCCAGCCAGTTGTATCCGGCGTAAGGTTCATCAGTGTTGTAATAACATCCGCTTCTCTAACAAGCGTGTCCTTATCAACAAAATTCTCCCTCCCTATCAGCGCCCCGGCCTGGGGAGAAATCCTAACATCATGTCCCAATACTCTCATGCCAAAAGCCATGGCCCTTTCTGCGACCATGGTCCCGATTCTGCCCATGCCTGCTATTGAAAAGGTCATACCGGATAAACTGCGCAGTTTCATGTCCCTCCAGTCCTTTTCCTTTATGACCAGTTTAGCAGGATCCACTATTTCGGTGCCGTGCTCCTCCGCTAATGCGAGCTCTTCTTCTCCAAGGCCTTCACTTCCTGGGATCCTGATAACATAATCACATTCCGCGAGCATTTCCTCCAGCTCTAGATACCGGACAAGCCCCTGCTCCTTCTCCGCCGCCTCAGCGTCCTTAAAAGAATGGAACCTCGTATAAAGCAGGCTTTCTCCTTTTCCATAGTAATATGCCAGGCCTGATTCGATACCAAAACTTTTCGCGTACTCGGCTAATTGCTCTGTAAACTCGCGGCCTCTCAGCGAGCCATCAACAATAACTCCGACTTTTGTCCTGTTGCCTATTTCATCATCGGTTGCAAGCTGGTTATGAAGCACTGTCCTGTCCTTACCGACACCGCAGCCGACAAACTTGCCTTCATCCACCAGTTTATACATATCATCCAATCTAAGAGATGTTCTAAGAAGCTGGCCCCATAGTATCTGTGAATACATCTGGCGCTGTACCTCCGACATCGGCTTCTCCCCGCGCATTATTTTCTCTAACGTGAGCTGTCCCGCTGGATATGACTTTTCCACGGCCTCTATATTATCGGTCAACCCGTAGAACGCGTCCAGCAGGAGCCCCATGTTCAGCTCTGCCATGGCTCTTGTCAATGGGCCGGGGGCGTTCGTCACTTTTATTCCTCTCTTTGTCGCTTCTTCTATATCGGTATTGTTAAACCCGGTCGAGAAATGCACTATCTCTGTCAGATCCGGAAGAAGATCAAAGACCTCGGCGTTAAACTCATATTTGACGAACACCAGAAGCGTGGTGTAATCGGGGTTCGCTCTTAGCATGGCTAAAAGCTGGTCCTGTGACAGTGGCTCGGATTCGGGCAGCAGGATGTCAAAATCAACGTCGCCTTCTTTCCTTAATATATCCACCGCTCTTTCGTCTATCGGCTCGACTATCAGGACCTTCCTCTTCGGGTTATCCACCCTGTGACGCAGCCATTTCGCGCCATCCACTTCAACAGAACTTTCATTAGTCAATTCATCACCATCCGCATAATCGCGGTCCGGAAGATTTTTATCCAGATCGACCAGATCGTAAGTCACTTCTTCCCAGTCACGTTTCGATTCACCATTGAACCACTTATCTACTCTTTCGTCAATTTCATTATAGACCCGGCCGTCCTCATCTACCCTTATTACGGGTAATCCGCATATAACGCCGACCTCGTGGAAAAGTGAGCGCAGCATCTGCGTGGGAAGATCGTTCTGTCTCGGCGGGGCCTCGTTCTGGTTCGCGAAGATCCTGTCTATCGCGGAAGTATCCTCGTCGGGATCATCCCCCGCAGGCACTTTGAACTGTCCTGTCGCGCTGGCCATGCGCCGGAGCACAATAGATCTCTGCAGGAACGCCTTCCGGAAAAACTGATCAACGTTCGAAAGTCTGTTATCGGCCATGAAATCTTCATATTCCTGCGCCTCGACAAAGATGTATATCGCGTTGTTGCTTGAATGGGCCCGCGGTACGACCTGATGTTCGTTGCCGTCCGCATCGACTATACGCACCGGATTGCTTTCGAGCAGCTTCTGTATCTGCGCGTTTTTCTTGATAATGGACACTTTGCGTTGAGCAATCTGGCTGAGATCCGGACCCGGTTTTACATCGATCTTAAGGTCCGCAGCGAAATCGTTTAGCATTTCCTCGAGATCGTCTGACAGCCCACCCTGCAGATCTTTGGCAAGGTGCCTGTTATAGGCGTATCTGATTATCGCGTCTACTCCGGTCTCATGTGAGATATATCTTTCTATGGCCTTTTCATCTTCGATCTTCCTTCGCAGAAGTTCCGGGGCATCCTTTATATATCGTTCATATTCCTCTTCGGTGTATATCCCTTTAACGGGAAATCCATTGTCCTTATCGGTCGTGGACGCGAAAACAGCGTAATAAGTCCTTGTTCCTTCCGTGTCTTTTATCCTGCACATCACGGATATGTTTTCACCTACAGAATCGGCCTCCCTGAGAAACAATTGTATCTCGGCAGGCTGGTATATTGTCGCCTCTTTTTTGAGCTTGTTAGTAATACTGGTGTGCATAAAATCAAGCAGGCTTCCCTGTCCCCTGCTCTGTTCTGATAAAGCTTTCAATTGCGCCTGTAGCGTGATCGATATTCTGCCTATATCCTTGTGCTGTATGCCTGTCAGGTCGTCAAGTATCGAAGGCGTGGCAAGATTCTGCTGGATATCATTGCTTCCGACCGGAAAACTGAAAGCATTGCTTGGTATGATCGTGTTTAGAAGAAAAAATGCCAGGGTTACTGTGCTGATAAAACAAAACTTTTTTCTCATTTCACGCCCCCTTGGGTTTTGAAAATCATCAGACTGGTCCTTCTTTTTCGAATGTTAACAAGCCTTAAATATTGTATCAGCACCTCTAATGTTAAGTCAATAGAAAGGAATTTGACTATTGTATCCTTAACAATTTAATAGGGACAGCGACCATTTTTTACTATCAGATCTTTTCTAAAAAACAATAAATCGAAAGAAATTTCCCATTTTCGGTGTCTCTATAAATAGGGACAGCGACCGTTTTTTATAAAAGCTTTTTTTACAGGAGGAGTTGATATGCCCAGAACAGCTAGAATCGTAGTACCCGGACTTCCGCATCACATTACTCAGAGAGGTAATTATAAACAAATAACTTTTGTGGACAACTCCGATTATTTACGTTATCTTAACTGGCTTGAAGATTATAGCGCTAAGTATGGATTATATCTACTCGCATATTGCCTAATACCAAATCATATTCATGTAGTGGCTGCTCCTGAAAAAGCAAATTCTATGGCTAAAGTTTTTAACGTTTGTCATATGCAGTATTCTCAATATTTTAACAAGAAAAACGAAAGAACGGGGCATCTCTGGCAAGGCAGATTCTTTTCATGCGCGTTAGATGAAAAACATCTTTATTCTGCGATAAGATACATAGAAAACAATCCTGTAAGAGCAAAATTAGTGAAAAAAACGGGTGATTGGAAATGGTCAAGCGCAAAAACTCACTTGAATAGCAGCAAAAGCGTAGTATCACTAGCTGATGTTAATAAGTACATTGATGTGAGTAACTGGTCAAACTATCTTGCTGAAAATGAAGACCAGACATTAATATCAAAAATAAAGGCCCACACATTAACCGGTAGACCGTTGGGTAACAAAAATTTTATAAAAAAGTTAGAAAAAAGATTTAATACACGCTTAAAGGCATTTCCCAGAGGAAGACCAAAAAAGGAACAATAAAAAATGGTCGCTGTCCCTATTTTTTAGACTTCTTCGACTATCTTGTAGATCTCCTGTTCCCTGAAAATGAAAGGTTCGCCCTGGCTTACTCCGTGATTGGGCGTGCAGACAACGTAGTAAGCGCCTTCAGTCTTGAATATCGCGGCGACTTCTTCATCGGAAGGTCCTGTGATCTGCTTATCAAGATATTTCCCTATTTCGATCGTAACCCACTTGTAACTGTGACAGCGGGTATAGAGGCCGATCTTATCGATCTTTTTATTGTATATTCTGTGACCGGTAAATTCTTCCGCGCTTTTTCTTATGGCCTCCAACTGCTCTCCGGTCATATCTTTAAGCAAATCACCTTCCGCCATGTCACTCTCCTTTTTTGTGGTGCATATATTTTAACACTTTGTTATGCCCGCAGCAATCTCTCTTTTCTGATGATCTTTAAGAACAATAACCACAATATGAGGACCGCGAAACACCCTGTTCCGAGAACACTCATATATTCAACGACCTGCAGAACATACAGCACAATGGCCAATAAAAATATGATCCGCATGGGCCGGCCGATTATCCCGCCTTTGCTCTGCGCGCAGTTAAACGCTATAACAGGGAATATCACCGCGGCAAGTGTATGGCTTTTGACCATGGGAAAAAGGAGCAGCATGCTTAAAAATACAATAGAGTATTCAAGGCTCGGGTAAAGCCCGTCCCTGTATCTGCGGCCATAATCCAGATTAAGGAACGTGACCGCGAAAATTATCAATAAGAGCGTCTTCACCACGATGTCCACCTGGACCGGCCTTAATGGATGCGGCCAGTATATTTCGTATTCGAAATCCTCTTTTTTCATCCTGCTTACATCCTCGTCATCCCTTATGGAATAACGTGTCACCACGGCCGATAACGCCTGGTTCTTCGGTTTGAGCTGTGCTTCGTAATGAGCGAAATTATCCCCAACCGTCTGCCCGCCCATTTCCATGTAAGGCATGACCCTGATCGCCACCCAGCTCTTCATGGAATCCATGAAATTATCCTGCCCCAGGCCCACCCATGGCACGATAAATATGAACAGCAGTATCCCGGCAAAAAAGCCGATCACGGCCTTGAACCGCCTTTTAGCCAGAAAATACAGCAAAAAATAAAAGGGGTAGATCTTTATCACGCCCGCTATTGCCAGAACAACACCCGAAAGAAAGGGCCTTTTCTTCTCATAAGCAAAAAGTGACAGGAGGAGCAGAAAAAATACCAGAATATCGACCTGGGCAAGGCACGCATTATCAACCCATACCATGACGGGAAAAATAACTGATACTATTCTCAACAGATAGGGCCTCGTCGCGAAGATCTGACTGAACTTTCCTTTCCCTGCCGCTATTTCCACGGAAAGATAAACAGTGCCCGCGAATACCAGAATATTGAACACGTACCATATTGCCGAAGCAAACCTTATATGCAGGAAGGTCAAAGGAGAAATAAGGAGTGCAAAAAACGGCAGATAAAGATACGGACCCATGGTAGTCCTGAATACCTCATGCGTATATAGGTTCTCTCCTGATCGAACAAGATTCCCGGCGAAATAGTAGGTATCAAAATCATTGGAGCCCCAGCAGGTCCTCATGTCGTGATAAACTCCAAGTAGTATCAAGAAGATCACGGCAAGCAGAATAAAATAAAAAATCTTTTTGTCCCTGATCATCACGGTTGTCTCGCGAGTCTTTTGGTCTCCGTCACCTGAAATTTTGATCCCATGGGTTTCTTCCGCGGAAATTGGAGGCCTGGAAAAAGCTGGAGGCTGTCGATCATGGAATATTTATTCGTCACTTGGTCCATATCCTTGTGTTAAGATTGAGGTCTTTAACAATACCAGCGGCCATCCCCAGGTCCTCAAAATACTCCCGTACTGGCGCAAAATCCAGGAGCGTCCTGAATATCCTGGGCTCAAAAAGATCTCTCCCGTACGCGACAGCGACGAATATCTTTGATCCCACAAAAGACAGGTATACCCTCCTTTTCGTCTTTTTCTTGAATTCCACGATCCTCCGCATGAGACTCGTAGAGAGGACATACCGCGCCTCTATCTGGTCCTTGCCGTAGACGACGAACATTTTCTCAAACTCCGGGTCCTCAAGCTTTACAAGGTCTGCCCTCTTTATGTTCCAGGACTGGAGCATGGTCCCGATGTGTCCGAACAGTCTTTCAGCGGTGTCGGGCAGGACCACTGTAATTCCCTTGAACTCTTTGTTGAAATCCGCCATGAAGAACAGGCCCTTGAATATCGTGTGGTATCTTCTCCTGCCCTTACTGTCCCTGCTCACGTGCTGGGCGTGTATCTCCGAGAACTGTACCTTGGTCTCCTCCAGCATGCCCGTAACATGATCATCGCCATCGTACTCGTCTACCCTCTCCTTGAATATACAGCTGGCCGTGAACAGGCCCTGTTTCACATGGCTGTCTTTGGAATACACAAGGCTCTCATCGATAAATTTTACTATTTTTTTTATTATATCGGTCTTGAATTTGCTGACATATGCCCTGGAAAACCAGGCGGCAAGGAAGAGCCAAAGTATCGCTCCAAGTATACAAAAAACATAAGCCGCGATCCTAAACAAAACAGCGAGTAAGATACAGACAGGCAGGATAACAGCGCCCGCGATGACAATCTTGCGAAGGACCTTCTTCCTTTGAGCTTCCAGGACGGTCAGATCGGGCAGTAATACATCGTCGTAATACTGCCTGAGTTCTTCCAGTGTCTTCAAGTCTCTCTCCTTCGAAAAGTAGTAAAAATAGGGACAGCGACCGTTTTTTTAACGAGATTTAAAAATGGTCGCTGTCCCTATTTTTACTACTTGTTAAAAAGATCCTTCACGTCCACGTTCCGCCTCTCCGCATCAGGGATCTCAAAAACTTTTTTCCGCCGGTAATTCATCATGGAAGCGAGGATGTTCGTGGGAAACATCTCGACCGCGTTATTATAAGCCGTGACAGCGGCATTATACGCCCGCCTCGCGGCTGAGATCTGCTCTTCGACCTCGTTCAGGGATGCCTGGAGCTGCAGAAAATTCTGATTAGCCTTAAGGTCGGGGTAATTCTCAACAGCCACCATGATCCCCCCGAGGGTCCTGGTCAATTTGTTGTCCATATCCACTTTCTCGTCGTCAGAAAGCGTGCCTGAGACAGCCTTTGCCCTGAGTTCAGTTATCTCGGTCAGGGTCCCCCTCTCATGCTCCATATATTTCTGGACAGTCGCGACCAGATTCGGGATAAGGTCGTACCTTTTCTTGAGAAGAGCGTCTATGCTCGCGAACACGTTCTGCACCTGGTTCTTCTTTGAAATAAGGCTGTTGTAAAGAATGACTATATAAAAAACACCCGCTATCAGAACCCCGATCGCTAAAAACATCTTCCCACCTCCTTTATGTGCAGAGCTCGGATCTGTCCGACCCTTTTGGGGTTTGATAAATCAAACCCCTACTTGCCGGTCATATAATAACTGACCCGAAGAAATTTAGTGAAATTATTAATAGCCGCTACGCGGGCTTTGTCTTTTTCCCGGTCTTCAACTGCCTGCTCAAATTCCGGAACGTCGTCTATCAGCTTCTGCGCGTAGGCCTCTCTTTCCTCTTCACTCATGAACGTATCCCTGATGAGCTTCAACTCCCCTGAATCAAGAAAGAACCCGCCGCAGTTATAACATTCATCAACGTTCACTTCCCTGGAAGACTGGTATTTATGTATGTGCATGGGCAGGCCGCATTTGGGACACTTTATCTTTTGTCTGTTATCGTCATTTTCCTGGGGGTAATGCAACGCTTCCTGGAGCGCTTTGCCGCAGCCTTCATTATTTTCGTCAAGCTTGCCCAGTTCAAACCAGTCAAACCACATGCCTTTACATCCGTTCACGCAGACATCCACCATCAACCCGCCGCAATCCTGTTCCTTCATATCTTTTCCGCATACCGGACATACCATGATACGTCTCCTTCCATTTATTTGGAATATTTTGTGAACATTTCTATGATCTGTCCCATCATCTCCCCGCCCCAGGGTATGGGTATAGGAAACTTGACCTTACGGGGTTTTTATATTACGGCTACCCGGCAAAAGCGCCTCGGTCACTTCCGGCAGCTTCCCGAAAATATTCTGGTAGATCTCGTTGTATCTATCCTTGCCGCCGATAAGAGCGAACGTGAGCGGCATTACGTTCCTGGCCTGCTCGCTCATGGCCCGGGAAATATTCCGTATATCCCACTGGGCGTGGGCATCTTCCCTCAGCCGCGATATATGGTACAGTTCCCGCGCGTTAAGCCGTATCAGGACCCGTCTTCTGTGGGCATTCGTTAAAATATACGGCGCTGCCAGGGGGATCTCCCTGTTAATGGCACTGTATGCTTCATTTGTCTTATCAACGATCTCCTGGAAATACTTCTCCATGCCGATCTCTTTAACGGATTCGGGGATAGTGACGCCTAACTGCGGGTCATAAGACTGCGCGGTAATGGTTGACATGCGGTGGCGTTTCAACTGGCCGAAACAGGCGGCTGATAACACGATATTGAACGTGATGTTCACGTATTCAAATTCACGCAGCACGGAATCATAGAACTGCATGTTCTGCCAGGCGATCATGAAGATCCTTTTCTTTTCCTGTTCCGGCAGATCCTTTACAACCGCCCGGCACTGTTCGTAAGGCAGGCCCGAGGAAACGTGTAAGAGAGAAGCCGCGACAACATTATCGGCGTCTTCCGTGAATTCTACCAGCCGCACTTCCTCCCCGGTAGCAGGAACTTTGACCTTCTCCCCCATGACCCTGTCCGCGGCCTCTTTCAGCTCCGGATATGTTTTCCGGTCACGGTCATTCGCCCTATGAAAGATGACAATAGAAGGCGCTACTCCAGATATCTCGTCATAAAGCGTCTGGCCCAGCTTCTTGACCTCTGACAGTGGATGCGACGCGAACCTCCTCAGCATGAGCTCAAGGTTGCGGGCATTGATCGTCTGTCCTACCTGCGATTCCGTGGCTAACGAAGTAATATAGCGGGCGTCCTCTTTTGCCCATCCTTCCAGAAGGTTATGTTTTTTAAGATCAGCGGCAAGGTCCTTGTGTTTTTTGAAAATATGGTCCTTCAGCTTCTCAAAAAGCTTAATGTACCCTTTGCTCTGCTGGTGGATCATATCAACGAACACTTTCTCAAAACGCGTGCCCTTGATCTCTTCGGGTATGACAAAACCCTTGTCGAGCGTGATATACCTCTGCGATTTCTCCGTGTAAGAACACAACCGGAACCTTTCGACTTCCTCCATGGCAAGCCGAGAGACACCAAGGATATCCAGATTGAACACCGCGTGTTCAGCGACCGAATGATGCCCCATCTTGAATATGATCGTTGAATTGGACTTCCTGGATTTTTCCACCTCGTCCCTGGCATCTTTCCTTATCTCATTGATGGGACGGGGATCACGGCTTATGCGGGCGTATGCCGCGGAAAGGACTTCCGGGGTCAGATCATCGCGTTTTCCGGCTTTTTCTTCGAGTTCACGGAGAACCCCGGTATCAACATTATATCCTGCCAGATAAACCTTCATGACACTCCAATCCTTATATTATTTATGATATTTATAATGATAGCATAAAAACCCCTGATTTTAAACCTCAATTTCGGATGGAAAGGCATGGGGCCCATATGCTTCGCTCATGCATTCTGCCGGTATATATCCTCTTTTTCGCCCGTTGATGGGCCCATATAGTCGTTTTTCATGCTGAGACATTTCTTTGGACAACTCTCAACACAATAGCCGCAGGAACAACAGCGCATCCTGTCTATTTTCCACTTTTTTTCTTCTCTTATCACCGTAATAGCGTCAGTCGGGCATTTTTTCTGGCATATGCCGCAGAAAATACATCCGGTAATGTCTATATCGATCCTGCCTCTTGTGTTTTTGTAATATGGTCTTTTAGGGCCGAAAGGATATTTTCTTGTAGCCGGTTTCCTTAATATGCTTTTTATTACCGTCTTTGCCATGATGAAAAGTGACATGATTACCTTTCCGCGCAGCTTATACAAGGGTCTATCGTCAGGACCAGCACCGGAACATCGGCCAATTCGCACCCCGGCAATATTTTCACCAGCGCCGGAATATTGGCGAAAGTGGGCGTCCTCACCCTTAAACGCTGGAGGAACCTCTCGCCGTTCGCCTTGGCGTAATAAATGACCTCTCCCCTCGGTTGTTCTGTCCTGACGAAAATTTCCCCGGAAGGAGCGCCCGTTACTTTCACTTCGACCGGTCCTTTTGGTATTTTTCTGACCGCCTGCCCGATCATATCTATTGAACAAAATATCTCCCGTATCCTCACCTTGCACCGCGCGTAACTGTCCCCGTCCTGTTCGATCACCGGTTCGAACACAATATCCTTAAAAGCGGCATAGCCTAATTTTCGCATATCCTGGGCAACTCCGCTCGCCCGGAGAGTCGGACCTGCCGCGCCCAGAGCATAAGCCTCTTCCTTTGTCAGCACGCCGGTGCCTATCAACCTGTGTTTAACGGAACTATCCTTCAGAAAAATGTTCGTGATCTCTTCTATATCCTGGGTATAATCTTCAAGCTTCCGCACTATGTCCACCAAAGTGGCATTATCGATATCTCTTCTTACCCCGCCCACCTTGCATGAGCCGAATATAACCCTGCCGCCCGTTGTCGCTTCGATGATGTCCAGGATCTTTTCCCTTATCCTCCAGGTGTTCATAAAAAGGTTTTCGAACCCGAAGGCGTCGGAGGTGAACCCTAACCACATTAGATGGCTGTGTATCCTCGACAATTCAGACCATACGGTTCGCAGGTAATTCGCCCTCGGTGGGATCTCTATTTTCATTATTTCCTCGATGGCCATGCAGTATGTCATGCCGTGGATAAAACTGCAGATACCGCAGATCCTTTCCGCGATATAGACAAAATCCAGGAAATCTTTCCTGTTCACAAGCCCCTCCAGGCCCCTGTGGACAAACCCTATGGACGGGAGCGCCTCGACGATCACTTCATCTTCCATGACCAGATCCAGATGAAGCGGTTCTGGAAAAACCGGATGCTGCGGCCCAAAGGGAATGGTCGTGCGCCCGCTCACTGCCCTTCTTCTCCTTTCCTCCCGGTGTTATCCCGGCCGAACGGAAATTTCACGGCCGTGTGGTAAAAATTGCCTTTATAATCTACCGCGATATTTTTTATCTTGATACCGAACAGATCATGGATCTCGTTCTCATAAATGAAGGCATTCCAGTAAATGCCGCTTATAGTGGGTATTTCAGCGCCTTCCCGCGGAACGATCAGCTTCAAACTCATAAATCTGTAGTCCCTGTCAAATGAATAGGTTAATTCGAAATCTTCCAGAGTGGTGCAGCCTATCTGCGCCAGCCTGTAACCGGAATCCCGGAGCTCCGCTATCCTGCTTACCAGAATATCTTTTTCTATATTGATCATCTTCTGCTCCCGGCTCATACTTTCACCTGTTTTTCCATGTGTACCCTTACCCTGTTCCCTGATGCCTTTTCCCTTTTAAATATCTTGAATCCAAGCCCCTGAAAAAACACGATATTCTGCCTGCTTTTATGAAAAGTGAATATCTCAAATTTTTTCGCGCCGGCAGCATGTGTTTCCGCGTACTCAACCAGTCTCCTGCCTATTCCGTGATGATGATAGACGGGATTTACCATCAAACCGCTGATATAACATATCCCGTTCTCGGTGAACGTCCGCACCGAGCCGATCATCTTCTCGTTCATCACGGCCTTGAAGAACGTCATGCCTTCAAAATCGCGCTTCAGATCCTCCGGGCTCTGGGCCATATAAGGAATAGTATGATCACTGTAGATCTCCGCCTCGCTCCGGTAGGCGAGTTTCTGCAGCGCGAGTATGTCCGGCGCATCTTCAACGCCGGCCGTTCCAATGGTTATCTCTTTCGCGCCAGAGGCCATGTCCCTCAGCGTTTTATTCTTCTGTTCGAGGATCTCCAGCGACTTGATTATGCCGTCAATGATCGCTTCGGGCCTTACCGCGCAGCCGGGGACATAGACATCGACCGGAATCACCTTATCAACCCCGCCAACTATATTGTAACAATCCGCAAAAACACACCCAGAAGTGGCGCATGTCCCGAGCGCCACGACCACTTTGGGATCGGGCATCTGCTCGTACAGGTTTCGCACCACTTCCCTGTTCTGCTCGTTTATCGCGCCCGTAATAAGAAGCACGTCCGCGTGCTTGGGGTTTCCCATATTTATGATGCCCAGCCGCTCAACGTCATAAACAGGGGTCAGGCACGCGACGACCTCTATGTCGCAGCCGTTACAGCTTGACCCGTCGTAATGTACGATCCACGGTGACTTTTTTAAAGACGCCATAAGAAAACTCTTATTTCAGTATAAAAAACAGGATAAATATATTTCCCAGGCCGAATACAACCGCTATGGCCCAGGAACTCATCAGGACCAGCTGCCATCTGACCCTGGCAAAGGTATTATCAATAAGGATCACCAGAAAAAATCCAGCGGCTACCGCCGCGAGCGCTGAGACGGGGTTGTGGCCGAAAAAAAGATACAGAAAACTCAGGGTAATAACGCTTTCATACCAGTGCGCGACCTCGATCATGGCAAGCGTTTTCCCCGTAAACTCGGTAGTTACGCCTTTTACGAGCTCCTGGTGGGCGTGATGCGAAGTGGAAAGATCAAAAGGCGACTTCCTGAATTTGATCGCGAGGACATAGAGAAACGCGAACAGGAGACCGGGCAGGTAAAATACCAGTTGGCTTTTAAAGAACACTATCTCCTTTATATAGAAACTCTTGGTCACCATATACATACCCACAGCGCTCAGGATCATGACCGGCTCATACGCCATCATCTGCAGGAGTTCCCTCTGCGTGCCCGCAAAACTGTAAGGCGAGCTTGCCTTGTACGCCCCAAGCACAAAAAATATATCGGCCAGGGTCAAAGCGAATATCACCAGGAGGATATTCTCCCCCGCGAAAAACAGGGCGCCGGTAAAAATGACCGCTATAAGAAAAAATCCCATGTAGAAATTCTGCGACCTTCTTACCACCAGGCTTTCTTTCTGCAGCAGCTTGAGCACGTCATAAAAAGGCTGATAGACCGGCGGGCCGACCCTGCCCTGCATCCTGGCGGTGATCTTTCTGTCCAGCCAGGCCAGCATCCCCCCGATAAAAGGAGCAAGAATGATAAACGCTATTATTGAGATTATTTCCATGCTACAGAATACCCCAGCATCATCAATATCAAAATAATGGAGATCACCACCCCGGCCGCGAAAAATCTTTTTTCTCCGAAATATTTTTCCAGATAGTAATTCCTCATTTCCATATTCCTTATGGCGCCCGCTGCTCCGCGGTATTTCGTGGCCGTCTCCACGTTGGCGCAGCTCATATAGGCGTCCACGACCTTTACGCGCTTGCCGTAGTTTATGAAGCTTAGCGGAAAAAGAATGACCATCGCGAACATCATCACCATGATCGCTATATTATCGTGGCCGATTAAGACCGTCCTGCCGTACATCTCGATAAGAAAGGGCTCCACAAGGACTTTACATACTAACGGGAAGAAGAAGCAGACACCTGCGGTCAAGAATGATAAAATGTATAGCGGTACCCACTCGGTAAAACCTATCCTTCCTTCTATGTTTTCCTGCGCGCCAGTAACCGTGATGAGCTTCCCTATCCACCTCACCCAGAAGAAAAGCATGGCGGAACTCCCGAACACAACGAACGCCACCAGCAGCGGATTATTGTCTGCCATGGCCTTGAGCGCGGCCCACTTGCTTATCAACATGCCGAAAGGAGCCAGGAACATGCCTGCCATGCCGACCTCGAGCATTATGGACATCCTGGGCATGCGCACGACCAGACCCGACATGTCCTCTATGTCCGTTGAGTGTATCTGGTTGTCAACAGCGCCGACGCACAGGAACAGGAGGCTCTTCGCCACCGCGTGGAATATTATGAGAAGCACCGCTGCCCACATGGCCTCATAAGTCGCCACCCCGGCGCAAAGCACTATGAGGCCGAGATTCGCGATGGTAGAATACGCCAGGACCCCTTTTGAGTTGCTCTGCGAGATAGCGATGAACGAGCCCAAAAGAAAGGTCATCCCTCCTATAAGCGCGAGCATGAAACCCGTTAAAGTGCCCTCCAGGACCATGGCCAGCCTCAGCATTATATACACCCCGGCCTTGACCATGGTGCTCGAATGAAGAAGCGCTGACACAGGCGCGGGCGCGACCATCGCTCCTATAAGCCACGAGGCGAACGGGAACTGGGCGGCTTTGATCAGCCCGGAAAGGCAGAGCAAAGCGACCGGCAGGAGCACGGCTGCCTTGCCCAGCGCGATCATCTTGTCAAGCTCGGCGACTCCCGCGGAAAAATACAGGTACACTATGGCGACCACGAACGCGATGCCGGCAATAAGGTTGAGTTCCAACGCGTGGAAAGCATTCCTTCTTGCCTCGTCCGTCCGTTTATATCCGATCAGTAAAAATGAGGCCAGTGTCGTCAGCTCCCAGAAGAAATAAAGCCACAGGATGTTGTTAGAGAATACGATCCCGAACATCGCTGAGAGAAAAGCGAATGTCACAAAAAAGAAAAAGCACCTGTTATCCTTCACTTCCTTATGATAACTCGCGTGGTAATCCCTCATGTACCCTATCGCGAACACGGCGACCAGGCTTCCGATGATCCCGATCACCAGGGTCATGACAATGGATAATTTATCCACGAACATATTGTTATCTACAACAAGACCCTTCCTGCAAAAAAGCTCGAAACAGACCATGATCACGGTCTGCAGGAATATCAGGACGACTGTCAAGGGCCTTTTATATTTGATCCCCGCGTAAAATATGTACACGGCCAGTATGATCTCGATATAGAACATCGCTTTATCCACAAACAGGGATGACGCGGCAAAATACTGGATATCCCGGTGGAAAGTCGTGGCAAGCAGGGCCAGTGAGCCCAGACAGATCACGAAACCCGCTATCCTGACAATGACACCTCTTAAGACATCGTTCTTCAGGACCAGCAGGAACGCCGCTATGACAAGCGGGAACGTTATAAGAAAAAATAACAGCTGCACTATACATAAAATATAGCATATAATCCTTAACTGCCAAGCTTCCCGCGGCAAAATCTTCAATGATTACGCGGTAACCAAAATTCTTGCTCCATGAATTCCCTGCTCTCAAAGGGGCGGCGGGTGTACTTTTCGGTGTAAAATAAACGTAGCCGGTTAGTGGTAAAAATTTGGTTATCTAGGACAGTATGGTTTCGGTTAGTGGTTATTCAAACGCTGTTTTTTGCACTTGCGGCTCAATTAAACGCAAGTATTTTACACCTGCAAGCACACCCGCCGCCCCTTCTGGCAAGAGACATAGCGCATGGAAGATAAGTGAGGAACAAAGTAAAGGAGTGAAGGGGATGTTTCGTACAGAGGATTGACGTCCCGCCTCACTAATACCACCATGCGGCCGACCTTGCAAAAACCAATTTCCTTTTACCTGCGCCAGAATAGAAGTTTCAATCCTCTGGTAGAAACATCCCCTTAACTCCTCTGCTCTGTTTTGAATGAAATCCTGAACGAACTACAAAACATGGAAATATTTCAGTAATTATTGTATAGTAGTTAGATGAAATACGATCCCTTCCAACAAGAAGCTATCAAGCATATCAGGAACGGTCACTCTGTGATAGTTTCCGCGCCTACAGGCGCTGGAAAAACAGTAATAGCCGAACACGTGATAAACGACTGCCTTGCCGTGGGGAGGAGGGTGATATATACCGCTCCGATCAAAGCGTTATCAAACCAGAAGTTCCGGGACTTCAAAAAGGGCTATGGAGGTAAGATAGGCATCCTTACCGGCGACGTAAGCATAAACCCGCACGCGCCGGTCCTTATCATGACCACCGAGATATTCAGGAACAAGATCCTTACGGGAGAAGCGGACCTTGAGGAATATTCCTGGGTCATCTTCGACGAGATACATTATATCGACAATTACGAACGCGGGACCGTCTGGGAGGAATCCCTGATACTCCTGCCGGAACACATGAAGATGCTCTGCCTGTCAGCGACCATACCCAATATAGACGAATTCGCCGAATGGATACATTCCACGCACAATAGACCCTTGAAGATCGTAAAGGAAGAAAAGCGTCCCGTTCCGCTGCATTTCTTTTACCAGTGCGATGGGAAAATAATGGACAATATCAATGAGATCAAAAAATCCGGCATCAAAGGCAAAAAAAAGTTTTATTACTACCGCGGGAAAAAATACGCCAAACACCCACACCTCAAGCCGAACAGGCTGGATGCCCTTATAAAACATCTGGAAAATGAAGACAAGCTTCCGTGCATATATTTCGCTTTCGGGAGAAGACGATGCGAATACCTGGCGGACGAACTTCACGGTTTTAACTTCCTGAACAAGGATGAAAGGAAAAAAATAACGGAACTCTATGACGACTTGTGTGAAAAATTTGATCTTTCGAGAGAAAAAAGCGCGGCTATCCTTTCCCCGCTGGTCGAAAGAGGCATCGCGTATCACCACGCGGGCATGCTGCCCACACTTAAAGAAGTGGTGGAACAGCTCTTTACCAGCAGGCTTATCAAGGTCATCTTCACCACTGAAACTTTCGCGCTCGGGATAAACATGCCCGCGCGTACGGTTGTATTCGACGAGTTGAGGAAATTCTACGGCCGGTTCTTCGCGAACCTTAAAACGCGCGATTTCTACCAGATGGCGGGCAGGGCCGGAAGACGCGGCATAGACGAAGAAGGCTTTGTGTACAGCCGCGTCAATCTGAACTATATCTCACCCGAGGAACTGAAGCACATAATCTTCAACGTCCCGGAAAAGGTGAGGAGCAGGTTCAACGCCTCGTACGCGACACTTATAAACCTGTATGAGAAACACGGCGAGGAACTTTACGACATCTATACCAGATCCTTCCACCATTTCCAGGTAAAACCAAAACTCCGCAGAAACGCCATGGATGCCATGCGTTCAAAAATAGGCATCCTGAAAGAACTCGGCTATATCAAAAAAGGCCTTGTCACCGGAAAAGGCAGATTCGCGGGACAGATCTACGGCTATGAACTTCCGTTGTCCAGACTGTACGAGGAGGGCCTCCTGGAACACCTTTCCGAGACCGAACTGGGGATACTCTCTATCGCTGTCGTATATGAACCCAGGAAAAATTCCAGAATGCCGAAGATAAGCAAACCCGCCAGACGCCTCCGTGACATGACAGACGATTTGATTGCAAGGATCCACGGGATAGAAAAACGGGCCGGGCTTAACATTCTCAGCAAGGATTTCCGCTACCACCTTTCTCCGTGTATCGAAGCATGGATGCGAAAGGAACCATTTGATAAGATCCTGACCTACACTGACGCGGATGAAGGCGAGATAATACGTTACTTCAGGATGGCCGTTCAGATCCTCCGCGAGATCCTTGACACACCGGCCTCCCCGGAACTCAAGAACAAGATAAAAAACCTCATATCCCTTATCAGCCGGGATGTCGTCAACGCGGAAAACCAGCTAAGGAAGTAAACGTTTGGGGACAAGTTTATAAAACTAACTTTAGTTTGAGGCTCAGGATATTATAATTTATCCACTTGCTATTTTTCTTTGTCGTCTGCCAGAGGTAAAAGATATCTGTTTTAAAATGTTTGAATAATTTTGCGTTGAATCCCGCATAAAGACGATTCCGGTTAAGTTTCTCTCCCTCAAAATCCACAAATATCTCGTCGGCAACATAGGGCTGGATGTCCAGCTTTGTCCATTTCAGCGGGAATAGAACCGTTGCCTTGTTCCTGTATCTGGTGGTATCATCCCCGCCTTTTTTGATACGGTATTCAAACCTGTTCCTGTCCTTAAACTTAAAGCCCAGCCACTCCCGTTTAACTGTTCCGTTAATATGCGGCCGGTTTTCTTCCTTCCACTTATTTTTTTTCTTCTCGTAGAGCTGCCGGTAGTTGACCCCCAGATCGAGTCCATCCGTAACTTTCCAAGTCACTCCCCCATCAGTGTGACGGTAATATAATATAGAAACATCTTCTCCGAACCTTAACTCCTCTTCCACTTTTACCTTGAAAGAATCGTTAAGTTTTGCTTCTATGACCTCTGTGTTCCATAGCTGAAAATCGCCGTCCTCGAGCGCGAAAGCAGGTACGGCCGCAAATAAAAACAAAAAAATACTTGATCCAATTAGAAATTTAAGATGCATAAACCTCCTCTTCCGCCCCTTCCCATCTCATTCCACCCATTACAGCCTGCCCTATATTGGCAAGGTGATCGCCGATCTTCTCAAGATTATCAACAAAGTCCAGAAAAACTATGCCTGCCTCAAGATTGCATGCGCCCTGATTCAATCGGTCAACATGGGCTTTCTTAAGTTCCACCTGAAAATTGTTGATACGCTCTTCTCTCTGCAGAACTTTTTCCGCGAGTCTCTTGTCGTCCTTTTCCATGGCTTCTTTTGCCTCTTCCATCATAACGTTAAGCTCGTCCCACATTGACTTCAACCCTTCGATAGCCATATCGGAAAAAAACAGGCTTTCTTCTATCCTCCTTACGGCAATCTCCATGATGTTTTCTGCATGGTCCCCTATTCTTTCTATATCATTGACACTGTGTATCAAAACGGGTATTTCCTCGGATTCTTCCTGCAAAAGGTCTTTCTGCGATAGTTCCACCAGGTATTGTGTTATCTCTGACTGGAGAGTGTCTACCGCCTGCTCAAGGTTTGGTATTGGTTTTAAGGATCTTTTATTGTCTTCGAAGAAAGCCCTTACCGCGCTGGAAATCGATCTGGAAGCCAGGTCAAGCATACGGACCGTTTCTTTCCTTGCCTGCTCCAGCGCGATCGGAGGAGTATCCAGAAGATGCTTTTCCAGATACTGTGTTCCCATTTCGACCGCGCCTTTTCTTTTTGGAACCAGCCATATGCTGGCTTTTTCAAGCAAACCTATGAACGGGAGAAAAATAATGGCATTCATGACATTGAACGTGCTGTGAGCAACAGCGATATAGAACATAATATTCTTGGCCGTTATCCCTCCCGGGATGATGAACTCTATTGCCTTTACGAACCAGCCCGTATAAACAAAGACCAGCATATAGGCAACGCCTATGACATTGAACAGCGTATGTGCCATAGCTGTTCGCCTTGCGTTCAGATTAGTCCCTATAGCTGCCAGCTGGGCGGTAATGGTGGTACCGATATTATCCCCCAGTATTATCGGAATGGCAGCGGGAAAACTTATCAAACCGTTAAACGCCAACACCTGGACAACAGCGATAGTGGCGCTGGAGCTCTGAAGGAGCACAGTAAAGACTATCCCGACCAGAACACCCAGAAGAGGGTTATCGCTGAACATGACTAACATATCTTTTATATACTGGCTTTCTTTCAGCGGCCCAAAAGCGTCTTTCATAAAACCCAGACCGAGAAAAAGAAGTCCAAATCCCATAAGGACCTGCCCCCGGAACCTCATGTTCCTCGTCTTACCGAACTTCATAAAGGCAAAGCCTATGCCCACAACCGGAAGAGCATATTGCGTAACCTTGAAGACAGACATTGAAGAAACAATCCATGCTGTGAACGTCGTGCCGATATTGGCTCCTATTACCACGCTTATCGCCTGTTTCAAGGCCAGGAGACCCGCATTGACAAAACCCACCACCATAACAGTGGTGGCGCTCGAGGATTGAATAAGACAGGTTATACCCGCTCCTACCAGAATGCCCACTATAGAAACTTTGGTAGCCATGTGCAGGGTGTTTTTAAGACGCTCTCCGGCTATCTTCTTCAATCCATCGGACATTATCTGCATGCCGAAGAAGAAAAACCCGAGCCCGCCTATCAATCCGAATATGAGGTTCTTTGCTATCATCTGTATCCTCCGGGTTTTTTAGTTTAATTGAACTTCAATTACACCTAAAGGATACATTTTTAATGTGAAACGAATATGAAGGAATTGTGAAGATTTGATGAAGGGATCCCCCGCCCTTTCAGGGCCAGGAGTCTAATCTATTTGGGTAGTATGACCGTGACTTTGGTCCCTCTTCCGGCATCGCTGTTTATATCGATATATCCTTTGTGAAGAAGCACAATGTGCTTTACTATTGAGAGGCCCAGGCCTGTTCCTCCTGATTCTCTGGATCGGGCTTTATCCACCCTGTAAAACCTCTCAAAGATCCTGTCCTGATGCTCCTTTGAAATACCAATACCATTATCCTCGATCGAGAGCATAACACTGTCCTTCTGCTCAAAAAGCGAGACCCTGATATCGCCTTTCTTGCCGGTATATTTGATGGCGTTATCTATAAGGTTGACCAGGACCTGTTCTATCTTGTCTTTGTCGCCTTTTATGCTAAAATCGTTTCCGCTGTAATCCAACTTCAGCTTTTGTTCTTTTTCGGAAAGAGCATGGCTGAACCCCCAGACGACTTCATCCAGCAATTGCTTAGCGTCAAATTCTACTATTTCTATTCTACCTTTCCCGGTCTCTATTTCCGTTAAACTAAGCAGGTCGTTGATTATGTTACTAAGCCTTTCCGCCTGTTTCCTGATGATGGCAAGAAACTTCCCGGCATTTTCTTTATCATCTATAGCTCCGTCCTCTAACGTTTCTATGAACCCTTTAATCGAAGTAAGCGGCGTTTTTAATTCATGCGATACATTGGCCACAAAATCCGTTCTGATCTTATCCGCTTTTCCCAGATTATCTATCTTTAGCTGCAGTTCATCAGCCATCCGGTTGAAAGACCTTGCCAGCCCGCCGAGTTCATCATTTGTCCTTATTTTCACTCTCTTACTGAAATCCCCCCTTGCAATGCCCCTAGCTGTCTCGTCCATCTTACGTATCGGCAGGCTTATACTTCTTGATATAAAATACCCTATCGCCAGGGTCAAAATAACAGCCAAGATGCCTCCTAAAATAAAAACCCTGTTAATGACACGCAACTCGTGTTCCACCTCGGTAAGCGGCATGGCAAGCCTGATTACACCCAATATACTCCCTTTCTCTTTAACGGGGACCGCTACATATTTCATGTTCAGCCCCAGAGTATCGCTAAGCCTGGAACTCTTGCCCACTCCACTCTCAATAGCGGCAATAACTTCCTCCCTGTTCCCGTGATCTTCCATCAAAGCAGGGTCCTTCTCAGAATCCCCTAAGACATTGCCTTTTCCATCAATAACCGTGATCCTCAAGTCCAGTGTCTTTGCCAGGCTGATCGTTTCTTCCCGGATCAGATTTCGCTTCCCGCTGATGAGGTCTTCTTTTAGAAGATCACCCGCCAAAATGGCATTACTTTCCAGTGTCGCGGAGATCTTTTTCTCATAATAATCCCGGAATTTCAGTCCGACAAAAAAATCCAGGACAAGGACCGCGACCAGGATCAAGAAAATATACGCGCCTAAGAATTCCCAGACTATGCTTTTTTTCACTTTTCCAGCTCCCTGAAACGGTATCCGGAACCTCTAACCGTTTCTATATAATGCCTGGCCTTCCCGAGTTTTTTTCTCAAAGACTTTACGTGCGCATCTACTGTTCTGTCATAGACTTCTGAATCGTATCCAAAGACACTGTCGAGCAGCCTGTCCCTTGTAAACACCACCCCGGGCCTCTGGGCCATAAACTCCAACAGTTTAAATTCAGTATGAGTAAGAGCAACCTCTTTCCCGGACACAAATACCCTGTGTTTCACGCTGTCGATCGATATGATCCCTTTATCTGTTTTTTTCTGGATAACAAGGGGCTCGTGTCTTCGCAATACGGCCTTCATTCTCGCGACAAGCTCCCTTGGACTGAAGGGCTTTGTCACATAATCATCGGCTCCAAGTTCCAATCCGGTGACTTTATCCGCTTCCTGCGATCTGGCTGTAAGCATGATAATGGGGATCAGTCCTGTTATCTCGTTATTTCTCAGCTGTTTGCATATCTCAAACCCGTCAATATCCGGCAGCATCAGGTCCAGGATGATCAGGTCCGGGCGCTCTCTTTTTGCCAAAGAAACCGCCCGCTGCCCGTTCAAAACTGATACAGTCGTATAGCCTTCCTTTTTCAGGTTATACACTATCATCTCGACTATATCTTTTTCATCCTCTACTATCAGTATTTTCTTTTTGGCCATTCCCCCTCCCCGTCAAAGGTATTATAGCAGACGCCTTGAGAAAGTGAAAATAAGATCCACTTTGGATGGATACGCAGCACCCTTAGAATAAAGCCCCCAAAGAACAAGACAGCAATGACCGGGTAAATAAAAGGAAGGGATCCATTGAAGATAAACATTATAAGTTCAGCTGCTGCTACAGCTATTATCCACTTTTTTATGTAACGCCGCTGAATGCTGGTGATCATAAGAGTTCTTTTGTTTTTGCGGCTCATTATATTATTAATATTCTTAATTTTTAAACTTCCAGGAGGGGTTCTTGAAACAGCTGATTATCAATGGCGCGGCGCACATGATTATCGTACCTATTATAAAAAATCCTTTATAAAACAATACATTCCCTGTCTTGAGCTGGGACGGCGGGAAAAAGCCTATGACTATCGTAAATAACGCGCCCAGGATCCCAATGCCGGCGACGATCCACATCCCGGAAAAACCTCCCGGGACCTTATATGGGCGCGAGACATCCGGCCGGCAATAACGCAGCCGGATCGCGGCGCTGTAAACAAAAACATACATGATCAGATAGAGCAGGATACACAGCACTGATAATATCCAGTAGGAACTGCTCACGGCGGGCATAACTAAGAAAACGAACGTGAACAAAGTAACAATCCCCGCCTGGACGTAAATAATATGCGTGGGGACCCCGTTCCCGTTCACGTGTTGAAGAAAAGGCGGAAGATTGCCGTGCTTCGCGGTGGCATACAAACCCTTGCTCGGCCCCACTATCCATGAACACAATTCCCCCACTGACCCGGCCGCGATCAGGACAGCTATCACGGGAATAAGCCATTTCAGGTCGAACTTGTCGAGAAACAGTGTAAAGGCCTCCATAATACCGGAGACCAGGCTTAGATCTCCCTGCGGGACCACTATAGCGATCGAAAGAGAACCGAGCATGAGCACGACAAGAGCGATACCTGCCGCCAGGAACGTAGCCCGTGGATAGTCGTGTTTGGGATCTCTCACATCCTCCGCGTGGACCGCTGAAACCTCTACTCCCGAAAATATCAAGAGCGCACCGGCCAAAAGTACGATCTTGTTTATATCGGTTAGATCCGGGATCATGTCCCGCGCCGAGAAAACGATCTCCGTCCCATTTCCCGTAATAAACCATATTGCCCCCAGGATGATGATCAGTAATCCGGGCAGGAAAACACCCGCGATGACCCCTACGGTACTTATCATCCCTGATGTCTTCATCCCGCGAAAACTCGCTAATGTGCCTCCCCAATACGCCACCAGTATGATACACATCATGTATAACTTGTTATGCGCGAGCGCGGGATCATAAATGCAGGCAAGACTGGCGCCCAGAAAGGAAAGAACCGTAGGGAACCATATGACGTTCTGTATCCATTGAAGCCATATGGCAAGGAACCCGCATCGTTCCCCGAAAGCTTCCCTGACCCATATATACACCCCTGGGGGGCCATCCGGTGGCAAGTTCCGCAGTAATGAGAGAAACAGGAACGAGAAAAATAACCGCCGCGGCTGTATAATAAAAGATCAGGGAGAGCCCTTCCTTGGCCAGCATGGGCAGTCCGCGCAGCGTGCAGATGACAGCCAGGTTCAGCATGGCCAGCACAAAAACACCCAGCGTCCCCCGCTTTGGCATATCAGAGGAACTTTCCATTTATTTTTCCTTTTACCTCGCTTAGCAGTGCTTCCTGTACTTATCTTTTTTGTCCGGCTTAGTCGGCTTGTGTCCCGGCTGATCGGCAAAATGTTTGAGTATGCGCTTCAGGTCAGCGAGCAATAAGTCTGCCATATCCTTGCTGAAGCCCTCCTTAACAACGATCCGCAGCACCGCAAGATCCTGCCTGTTCTCCGGCATGGTATAGGCGGGGATCAGCCAGCCCCGGTCGCGGACCATCTCCGAAATATCGAACACGGTGAAATTGGTCTCCTTCTTCAGCTTGAAAGCAAAGACAGGGATATCGCTTCCATCGGTCAGGAGCTCAAAAGGTCCTAACTTTGCGATCTCGCCTGAAAGATACAAAGCAATATCATGCAGGGACTGCATAATACGCGTGTACCCTTCTTTCCCTAAGCGCAAAAAGTTGTAATACTGCGCGACTATCTGGTTGCCCGGCCTGGAGAAGTTGATGGCAAAGGTCGGCATCTCGCCGCCAAGATAATTTACGTAGAAGATAAGGTCCTTGGGCAGTTCCTCCCAGTCACGCCAGATGATCCAGCCGACCCCTGGATAGACCAGACCGTACTTATGTCCGGACGCGTTGATGGATTTGACCCACTTCAGCCGGAAATCACATTTCATATCCGGCTGGATAAAAGGCGCGATAAATCCGCCGCTGGCCCCGTCCACGTGGATCGAAACTTCCCAGCCTGTTTTTTTATTAAGCTTATCCAGGGCGCTGTTGATCTCCTCCACGGGTTCATACTGGCCCGTGAACGTCGTCCCCAGAATAGTGGCGACACCAATGGTATTCTCGTCGATACGCTTGAGGACCTCCTCGGCGTTTATCATATAGCGGTCGCCTTCCATGGGGATAATACGCGGCTCCACGTCCCAGTACCTGCAAAACTTCTCCCAGCACACCTGAACGTCTACGCCCATGACCAGGTTCGGCTTATCGGTCGGCTTCCCCCTGGCTTTCATCCGCTCGCGCCATTTCCATTTCAACGCCATGCCGCCCAGCATCACGGCCTCACTGGAGCCGATTGTAGAGCAGCCGCAGGCTTGCCCATCCTTAGGAGCGTGATACAAACGCGACAGCATATTGACGCAACGCATTTCAAGCTCGGCTGTCTGCGGGTACTCATCCTTATCTATCATGTTCTTGTCGAATGTCTCGGACATCAGCTGCCTGGCTTCGGGCTCCATCCAGGTGGTAACGAAAGTGGCGAGGTTGAGCCTGGAGTTGCCGTCCAGCATAAGCTCGTCGTGGACAAGATTGTAGGCCGTATTCGGCAGCATCTCTCTCTCCGGCATTTCATACCTGGGCACCTCTTCGGTCAGGGCGCGCCTGCCGTATGTAGGCGTAAGGACCCTTTGAGAGTCCCTGATCTGGTCTATTTTTACGTGTCTATGTATCATTTCTCCTCCTTTATTTTTGCATCCATTCCGGTCTCTTTAATGCATTGATTATGATCGGCGCTGCCACACAAACCACTATCCCGACAACGAGAAAGATCACATAAAAAACCGGGCTCCCCACTGTAAGCTGGGAAGGAGGGAAAAATCCGACAGTGATCGCGAACAGCGCTCCCAGTATCCCTATCCCGGAGACGATCCACATGCCAGGGTTCCCGCCAGGCACCGTATAGGAGCGGGGAACGCCGGGCTGTGAATAACGTAATCTGATAGCCGCGGCGAACAACAGGATATACATTATCAGGTAAAGGATCGCCGTCAACGCCGTGAGCAGAAAAAACGCGGAACTTACATTGGGCATCAACAGGTAAACAAAAGTAATAGCCGTCACTATCAATCCCTGAATAAAAAGGATATGGGTCGCGACCCCGTTGCTGTTCACATGCGCGAGAAAAGGCGGAAGATCCCCGTCTTTTGCCGTGGCGAAAAGCCCCTTGCTGGGGCCGACTATCCAGGCAGTCACAGCTCCTATCGCGCCGAAAGCGACAAGAAACCCGATAACAGGAAGCAGCCAATCCATGTGAAACAGGTTTAGCAGGTCTTTAAACCCCTGCATGATGCCGACTGTAAGGCTGATACTCTTTTCCGGCAGTACGGCCGCGATAGACAATGAACTTAGAGTGAAGATGACGATGATTATCCCCGCAGCGAAAAAGATCGCTTTCGGGTAATCGCGTTTTGGATTTCGCACGTCCAGCGCATGAACGGCAGATACTTCCATGCCGGCGAAAAGCAGAACAACTCCGGCAAGGAACGCAATATTCCCAAAATTCCTGAAGTCAGGGAAAATGCTGTGCGACGTGACGCTAAACTCCAGCGGGTTCCCCTTGAGCCACCATATGATCCCCAGGGCAATGATAAGCACGCCGGGTAATATGGTCCCTCCGATAACGCCCGCGGTACTCAGCCATCCGGAAGTTTTCATACCGCGAAAGTTCATCAACGTAGCTCCCCAGTATACAGCAAGTATCACTATAACATTGAAAAGCTTATTACCGGCAAGAGTGGGATTCAGAAAAAGATAGGATAACGCGCCTGCGCCAAACGCCAGTATCGTCGGATACCAGATAACGTTCTGGATCCACTGCAGCCAGATAGCCACGAATCCCAGGCGTCCTCCAAAGGCCTCTTTAACCCACCTGTAAACCCCTCCTCCTACTGGCCATCCTGTGGCAAGTTCGGCTGAGACAAGTGATGTCGGGATCAGGAAAATAAATGTCGCGAACAAAAGGAAGAAGATCATGGGCAGACCTTCCTTGGCCATCATTGGCAGTCCCCTGAGATTCATGATAATGGCAACGTTCATCATCGCGAGCACAAAAACACCTAACTCTTGACGCTTTGACGCGGATTTCTCGCCCATTTCCCCACCTCCCTGTTAATATATCGAAATTGATATAACAATAATTCCGCTGTTTTCGTCATAACAGTATCAGTTAAATATACGCCACGTCATTGTACGGTTACACGGATCCCGATCTTTTTTTCTCAAAATTCAACCGGCCGGCGAACCGGCTTTTGTCTTCTACCTGCGGGCCTTTTTAACGGCCATAGTCAGAAAATTCACCAGATAAGGCGTCCCCTGGTTATACGGGACCTTTATCTCCGCGTGAAACTGTTCTCCATACAGAAACTTGGAATTACTTTTAAGGGCCTGGATATACGTTGAAGTCGCCAGGACCTCATAATCCTCGGGCAAATGGGCGACAGCCCATCCATGGATCTCAACAGCGGTAAAAGGATCGGGAATACCTTTAAAGACCGGATCTTTCTTCTTTATGTTCATGGGTATCATTATGGGCGTCATCTTCCTGTATTCTTCAAGATCAAGGCTCGTTATATCTTCCCACCCCATGCTTCTCGCGTAGGTATAGCCGTATGCCATGACCGTCAGCTGATGGCCGCAACATATTCCGATTATAGGTATCTCGCATTTGCGTATTAATTCATAATTGCCGTTATACTCGAACATGGGAAGGTTCTGATACCCCGCGTTGTTCCCGCTTAAAACAATGGCCACTGGTTTTTTCTTAAGGTTATTGACCATTTCCAGAGATACCTCATAATGCGGGACGCTCAACGTCTCAAGATCCAGATCAAGGCCTTCTATAAATTCCGCGAGTTCCGTGAACGTGTAACCGTTCATCTGGTCCCCAACGACCAGGACGTAATCCTTGTCGGGGGTTTCTGGAACAGGTGGTTTTCCCGGGGAGTATAGTGTTATAACGTTGATCTGCGGCGCGTACCCGTACCAGCTGTTGATCAGGAGCTTTAAGTGCCGGGTCCTGACGGGTTTGAAATCAATGATGTTCCTGAACGTATCGTTATTCTCGGTATACGTGCCATCGATATCCTTCCAGGTCTCACCGTCATCGCTCATCTGCCATACAAAGTTCCTGAGCCATCCATCCGGGCTTGACGGGTTTGAAAGCATCCATATCCTTGAAACCTCCCAGGCCTTACCCAGGTTGAATTTTACCCACTGTGTCGGTGATCCGGGCGGGGACGACAGCCAGAAAGTGGACTGGCCCGGATCATCCAGGTCTATGATGTTCTTCGGGTTCTGGCCGCTGGAGACTTCAATTGTGGACACCGGTATTCTTACAAGGCCCATGAAAACGTTATCGGATTGAGTGTCGAGAAAGAACCGCGAGCGTGCCCATGGGCCTTTTGCGCCGGTCTCGTCCACGGCCCGGACGCGCCAGTAGTGCCTGGCCTTTTCATCAAGCGTGTGTTTTTCTTCGAGTAGTTTGCTGGTGATATACTGGTTCTCTTCCGGGACTTCTTTGTATTCTATAATAGTTTCGCTGTCAAACGTGGGAGCCTTGTCGATCTGAATAATATATGTCCTTTTGCCGGTCCCGCCGGAAGCGTTAAAAAAGGAGAACAACGGCCTTCTGTTCGTCACGATTATATCATAGCTGGGATTATTGGTCAGTTTCGGCGCGGTCAAAGGTCCCGCCGCTCCGGCACAGGCGCTAAAAACACATAAAAACAGAACAGCCAAAAAAGTTGTAACCGGTTTCAATGTTACTCCTTTTGGGTTTTTTCTGCGTGTTCGCAACCCCCTTCATAAGACGGATATGTGTATCCTCCCTTTAAAAGGTCAGTGGTCAGGTCCATCGGATGGCCGGTAGTATCGACAAAATCGGCCTTTGCCGCTACCAGTTCTTCATACAGCGCCGGTCTTCTGTCCTTCAGGTAATTATAATCAGGCGCCGGATGAGTAATGCCGTAATACGCGGGAATACAATCCGCGACCAGCATTGTATCCTGTTGATGATCAGCGGCAACAATAACATCGCCATGAGGTCCGCAGACAATACTGTTACCCCTGTAATGCCACTCGTCCTTGCCGCGTTTTTCGTAACCGCAGCGGTTGGAATACGCGAAGAAGATGTTGTTGGCATAAGCGTTTGCCGGGATCAGTATCCTTGAAATATCAGGATACGGGACCTTGCTGCGCTCGCCGTTGGGCAGCGTGTAATAGTTATCAGCGGCCGTGGGCCCCACGATAAGTTTCGCGCCTCTAAGGGCCAGGATGCGCTGAAGTTCCGGAAATTCGCACTCATAGCAGTTAAGGACCCCGACGGGGAAACCAAAGATCGAGTAAACAGGGTAGTCGCTGAACCCGAAACTCCAGTTATCTCTCTCCTGCTGCCCGTAAAGGTGGGTCTTCCTGTAACTGTTCAGAAGTTCACCGTTCTCACTTATGACCGCGATACTGTCATAATACTTCGTGGTCCCGTCAGGCTGGTCGGCTTTTTCAGCGTAAGGCACAAGGAGCGCCATGCTATACTGTCTCGCTATTTCACGCGCCCTGGTTATGCTTGGCCCGTCCTTATATTCAGCGGCCTCTCTGGCAGTTTCAGGACTCAGTGTATATCCCGGCAGATAAAGTTCCGGAAAAGAAAGCAGCTGGACATCATAGGCTTTGGCCAGCCTTACAGTTTCTTCCAGCCGTTTGAGGTTCTTTTCCGTTGCCTCTTCTCCGCAGGCGGCCTGCGCCTGGTAAATACCCAGACGTATACCGCTCCCCTTTTCCGGAACATTCTGATATATTGACGTCTTATACTGCAGTTCCCGGTAACTGTCCTCTACTGATTGCCGGTACTCAGGTGTTCCGTCATCCTTCTGGCCATACGCTGGTATGGAAAAAGCGATTAAAACGACAACGACAAAAATGATCCTCGGCTTTTTATTCCCCATCCCATCGTTTCCCCTCTTCTACTCCTTCACTGGTATCCGACAGATATGGATATCCTCCCTCATCCCCGGCTCCGGTGCCCATGGCGGGGCTTGGTGTGGGTCCTTCATGTGACATTTGTTCTATCGCGCCGGAGTCTGTCATATATTCCGTGCCCGAACCGACCTCTTCCAGCTCTCCGGACTCTGTCATTGCCTCCCCGTCCTCAACCTGCCCTATCTCTCCGGACTCCGTCATGTAATCTTCCTCTGCCTGAACATTGCAGCTCAACATCATTACAACAAAACTCAGGAAAAACATGCATGCCAATTTTCTCATCTTGACCCCCTTTGGTTTTGTGACAGAATTACTATTAAGTATATCTGCTGTCTATTATAGATGCAAAATTAATATACCCGTCCGAACCAAACATGTTTGACTTTATTTTTCTGTGTGGATGGTATGTATGGGAGTTCCAATTTTGTCGGCCACCCGATAAGGTTCAGGGGGATAACCGGTCCGTTACTAATGATACGTAAGGGACACAACATCATGGAAGGGGTCCAGCAGCTTTACTTGTGAACTGTCATCCTGACCGCGCCCGAGGATACCACTTCGGCCACGGCAACGGCCTCCCCTATTTCCTCGTCCGAATTCCCGTAGTCCTTTGCTTTCTTCAGGTGATACTCATAACAAGGGCCGCAACCGGCTCCAAGCGCTACACCTATGGCTATCAGTTCCTTGGTTTTCATTGATAACTTGCTGTCTTTAAAAACTTCGCGGTAAAAATCAATAAACTTTTTATTTATTTCAGGATTGATCTTTAACATCGCCCCTCCCCTTTGTTATTTTACCTGACCGGTGAAACCACATACACGTATCTCAGCGCCTCCACCCCGACATTCTTTCGCTGCTTTTAGAAGGAAGGCGCTGTCCGATCCGCCGGAAAAGGCGATCAGAACACTGCCCATGCCTTGTAGAATACTCCTTAACCGGGAATATTCGGCTGATCTTTCATGCGCGCGCATGCAAATATGATACCCTTTTTGCGGTGATTTGAATACAAAAATTTTACGGATTCTCGGGCAATTTCAAAGCGGATCTTAACAGGTTATCGAAAACCCGGTCAGGAAGGATCCTCCACAAAAACAGAAGTATTTTAGCGTCTATCGGAGCTACATACCTTGCTTTCGGGTTTTTGGCTTTGAGGGCTTTTGACACCACTTTGGCGATGACATCAGGTCCTACCGCGCCTCTGCTTTTGTAGCTGTTCTTAATAGCGGATACCATGCTCCCGGCTAATCTTGCGTAGGCGGTTTTCCCTGATACTTTTATCAAATTATCTACGGCTATTTTGGGCCATTCGGAGTGGATCACCCCTGGCACGATTATTATGACATTGATCCCGAAGAGTCCGGCTTCAAGACGAAGGGCGTCCGACAGGGCTTCTACCGCGTGTTTCGTAGCATGATACCAGCCCCCCATGGGCGTAAAAAGTTTACCGCCCATTGAAGATATGTTCACGATCCTGCCGGAGCGCTGTTCTCTCATTGCCGGCAACACCAGCTGCGCCATACGGGCCAGACCGAACACATTCACCTCAAACTGCCTTCGGGCTTCGTTCAAAGGGACGTCTTCGATCGCCCCGTAAGAACCATACCCGGCGTTATTTATCAAAGCATCGATCCTCCCTTCTTTCGCTAAAACCGCATTTGCACAGCTTTTCATGGATCCGTCATCAGTGACATCAAGACGGATCACCGAAGCGCCCTTATCTTCAAGTCCTTTCAGTCTTTCCACCCTGCGGGCCGCCCCGTAGACTTTCCATCCTTCTTCTAAAAGCCGCTTTCCGATGGCCTCTCCGATCCCGGAAGAAGCCCCGGTGATCAACACTGTTTTCTTCATGTTATTATTCTATCCCCTGAATTTGTTCCAGTGACATGCCTTTGGTCTCGACCCTGAAAATCGCGGTGACGATCATTCCAAGTAATGACGTGCACGCGATGATCATCAGTGTACATGTAACTCCCAATGAATCCTTCAGGACGGGCAGGAAAAAGATGCCTACCGCCGCCCCTACCTTTGCCCAGGCCGCGGCAAATCCTTCACCCGAAGCGCGTATTTCCGTGGGGAATACTTCCGCGGCAAGGGTAAAAGTGGTGGGGTTCGGCCCCATGTTCATCAATACATTAAAGATCGTAAAGCCACTGAAAACAAGAACAATATGTTTCCCGCCGGGTAAAGACGCTGAGATCGCCAGGATCACAAGACCTAAAGCCATGCCTATAAACCCGAGCATCTGTAAAGTAATACGTCCCCACTTTTCTACCAGCCAGATATTAAGCAAAAAACCGACTATCAGGAAAGCATCAAGAAGCGCTACCTCTTCGGTAATATAAAAAACATTCACGACATACGTACCGCTCGCATCGGGAACAGCCAGTGCCGCTAATATTATCGGGGTAAACAGTCCAACCCCATAAGTCGAAATATCCATCAAGAACCATGGAGCCGCTGCCAGTATGGTCCGTCTTATATATTTCTTATGGAACAGGCTGCCATAACCAAGTTGGGTTTTTCTTTCTTTTATCTCTTTTTCTTCCTGCCTGACAAGTAATCGTCTGATCTCCGACCTTTTCTCAGGAAGGATCTTCTGAACGATATCCGCCGCCTCTCTAATCCTGTTTTTCCCTATAAGCCACCGCGCGCTTTCAGGCACGGTAGTCCTGAAAAAGAAAACAAAAGAGGCGGGAACGGACCCCAATGCTAATATCCATCTCCAGGCCTCCTCCTTTGGATAGACCTTAAGCACTACAAGCCCGAGCCCGGCCGCTAAAAGCATGCCTGCCGCCTGTAAGGAAAAAGCGCTTATCAGCATCCTGCCCCGGATACGCTTGGGCATGAACTCGGATATGTAGGCCGAACAAACGGGATAGTCCGCTCCGACTCCTACGCCCAATAAGAACCGGAAAGCGACCAGGGACCAGACACTCCATGCAAAACCGCAAAGAATACCAAAAGCGATCAAGACCGCCATATTAAATAAAAATAAGGCTTTCCTGCCATACTTATCCGTCACGGAACCCAGTATAGAAGCGCCAAAAACCGCGCCTATTATCGCGGATGCCCCTATCAATCCCGCCTGCCATGGAAGCGCGCCGAAATATCGCACAAGCAACGGCATGCATATACCGATAATAAAGAGATCAAAACCGTCCAGCATCACACCGGCCGCGGATAAAAACCATATCCTCCAGTGTGTTTCCGTTAATATGGAATTATCCAATGCCTCTTCAAGCGTAAAATCCGGCACCCCGGCAAGTTCCTCTGCCATAATGCCCAATTTTACACGCATTTCCGGCGCTTTGCAAAAATATTTAGTGTGAGTTCGATCTCAGGCAAGTCCCCGGATCACTACGAATCCGCCCGCTCCATAACCTTCTCGCGGTTCCTGGATCTCGTTGATGCTTTCGGGATGATCAAATATGGTCTGAAAATATAAAAAGTCCCTGAACCCGGATACTTCTAGCAGCTTTACTACTTTTTCTACCTCTGGTCCCTAATGGCGCGGCAAACCTTCCGGAACCGACGCCAATCTCCACCCCATACCCCTTTTCCGGAAGAACCCTTTTTATCGCTTCCAGTTCCGACAAATAGGCGAACTTATTCCTATCATACCAGGCGTCGTACTTCTTATTATACTTATCAAAAATGCTGCTCATATATTCAGATCCCCCCACCATCCATCATAAAATCTTTTCAAGTGTTCATTCATTTCCTTGTCTGATTTTGCCTCTTTGACCTTTTCTTCTTCAAATGAAAAACGGTAATTGGCACAGTAAGTCATAAGGGTCTCATTCGCCTGGTTGATCTTTTTAAACATCTCTTCACATTCTTTTTTACTCTTACCCTTGCATTTATCGGGATGGTATTTCAGGGATGATCTTCGATAAGCTTCCCTTATCTCCTGAAAAGTCGCGCTCTCGCTCAGACCCAGTAATTTTCTTGCCTCATCTATCTGTTTAAAATCCGCCATTTTGGCCTCCCACTACTTTTCATTATCCCGGAACTTAAATTCGCTTTTCCTCGGCTATCAGGATCCAGTGCCCCGTATTTTCGAATTCCTCGATCATGTACCCTTTCTTGTCAAAAAAAGACCGTATTTGTCCCCTGTCCGCGATCGGGTGCTCGTGTGACCGCCCTTCTTCATTGTGGACCGAATCTATGACCTCCCGTCCTTTTGCGTTAAAATCCGATATCACCATTTTGCCTTTCGCGCAAAGGACTCTATCCGCTTCCGAAAGAAGTTCTTCGATCTTCGCTACATGATGCAACAGGTTCACGGCAATTACGCTATCAAAACTGTTGTTGTCAAAATCCAGGCGCGTAGCGTCCATAACGTAAAATTTCACGTTTGGAAGCAGATTTTCATGGGCAAGCCTCGAAGCTGTTGTTTTCAAGGCCTCTTCGTCGGTGTCGATCGAGATGAACCTGTATCCCTCTTTTGCCAGGGAGACCGTAGTATAGCCGGTACCGGTGCCAAGCTCCAAAATGCTCCCTTCAAGCGGAGACAGCTTATCAAGAATGAACTTCCTGTATTTACCAAAGTCAAGCCCCCTGTTTTTATAGAGTGTGAGTCTTTCTTCGAAATGATTATGAACTTCTTCGATCTCTTTGTCGGTTAATTCTGGAGTGTATTCCATATTTTGACAACCTCCTTCTTGGCTTTACTGTCTTTGTATTCCATTATAGTTTTCCCATCTATCATCGCATACGGCAGCAAAACGGCAGACCGCCACGCACCTACCGCACTCGACCACAGAGCTTATCGTTAATAACGGCTGTCATCCCGCTCCTGAACAAATGACGCTCTTTTATTTCCGGACCCAAAAGAAGGTGCAGATCCGCCGCGTCCACATCGCAATCGGCCATGACTTTCTTTTGTGCCAGCGCGGCAAATGACGCGGTCAATATCGTCTTGCCCGTGCCGCCTTTTCCGCTCGCGATAGAAATGATCATACGGTTATCCTACCCTCTGACCATTGTAATCCCGCATTTGGGGCAATTCGCGGAAGCACAAGGAACCCCTGGTTGATGGGGAACGTTTGTCCCACAGCCGGGACAAACGCAATATCCTCCGGGACCGGCGCCTGGTCTGCCGCCACCGCGGCCGCCTCCTCCTCTGCCTATTCCTGATCCCGGGCCCTGTCCCATCGGGCCCGTTCCGTTACCTCCTGGCATTTTGAGCCTCCAATCGTTATACATCCCGTATTACTTACTGCACGCCGAACTTCGGACCTACACTTGGATTATCGGTTGGCTTTAATTCTCCGTTTTTATATTTTTCGATCGCTTCCTTAATGCTTCCTGATACCCCGGTGATCACACCGATGCCTCCCGCCTGCAGCGTATGGAACGCGTTAGGTCCAACGTTCCCCGTCAACACCGATTTGACCTGTTTTTCCGCCATAAGCTGGCCTGATACAACCCCGGCTCCGCCCATAGCGCTTAAGCTTGGATTCTGGACCGCCTCGAATTCAAGCGTATCTGCATCAACGATGATGAAATACTGGCATCTTCCAAAGCGCGGATCCACCTGCGCGTCCAGGTTATCTCCCTCTGATGTAATACAGATCTTCATAAATTTACCTCCCCTATTCGTGTTCACATTCCGTCTTATCTACACCATACCCCTTTCCTTCTCCAGGGCTGCAGAGACTTTCCCCGCTTTCCAGTTTGCCTTTCTCGATCTTCGCTATGACTTCGTCTATTGTACCGCTGACACCCAGCACCGTCCTGATGCCCTTCCCGGCAAACAAAAGAGACGCCCTTTGTCCCATCCCGCCGGCAACGATATAATTGACCCCCTTTTCATGAAAAAACTGGGGCAGAAATCCCGGATGGTGTCCCGGATTCTCGATCGTTTCTCTGTTTGTTATTTTGCCGTCTTCAACATCGATCAAAGTAAATGAAGGACAGCGGCCAAAATGCATAGATACACTATGCCCATCCGCGGAAATTGCTATTCGCATATTACCTCCCGTGTAGGGGTCGGATTTATCCGACCCTCTTGGGATTTGATGAATCAAACCACTACGCATTTTTATCCTGGCTCTGGGCCTTCTCCAACGTCTGGATGCGGCTCTGGATGTCTTCTAATTCCTGTTTCAGGGCTTCTGCTTCTCCCTTCAGCATCTCTTTTTCGTCCCCAGCCGAGGGTTCAGCGACATAAGGATACGGTCCCCCGCCATAAGCGGGATACCCATAACCGGCTCTCATCCAGCCCGGCATACCGGTAGCATAGTCCCCGTTGCGCCATCCGCGGCCACCGCCGCGACCTCTGCCGTAAGCGAACCATCCTCTGCCACGGCCCCCAAAACCTCTACCCGGAACCGGGTTCATGTATCCGGGGACAGAATATCCGGCGCAATATCCGGCCGCTCTTCCAGTTCTTGAACCTAATCCCATCGGACCTGTTCCATCTCCTCCTGGCATTGTACTCACCTCCTCTTGTTCTTTCTGCATTTGTCACATAATCCATAAAACCGAATGATATGGTTTTTTATCTTAAAATCGTATTTTTTAGCGAGGCCCTTTTCAGCCCGTTTCAAAAACTCTACTTCTTCGTCCATGAAATCAGAATAATTTATCACCCTGTTGCAGTTAGTACAGATCAAATGGTGGTGATGTTCTTCCTCCGGCCCTTTTGTCAGCTCATAACGCGCTCTCCCATCACCAAAATCGAACTTGAATATCAGGTCCATCTGGGTCAATAATTCCAAGGTCCTGTACACGGTCGTCAGCCCGACCTGCGGATGTATTTTGTGCACTTCCAGGAATATATCCTCGGCACTAAGGTGCTCTTTTGTCTTCTGTAAGACATCCATGATCGCTTTCCTTGGCACCGTTAACCTGTATCCACAACCCCTGAATCTTCTGTGCCAATGCGGCCTGATCATTCCCCTTCTCCCACGCATAGTCATCACCCCTTATTGATAATGGTTCCCATTATCAATTATACCGCCTGGTCGACCCCCTGTCAAGAAATTATTGCAGCAAAGGAGTCAGAGTCCTTTTTTCCGGAAAAGTCCGTCAAGTCACAAAGAGCCTCTTTGTGACAAAATTAGGTTCGCTGGTGAGATTCACCCCGAGTTTGCGGAACCCCGCCTCATCCCCCGGCGTGGGCATATGCGTAAGATGCGCGTCGCAACCGCGCAGATCGTTCAGTTTTTCCATGGCTAGCTGGGCAGTGGGATTTGAAGCCGCGCTTATACTCAGGGCGATAAGCGTTTCGTCAAGATCAAGGCTTACGGCCTGGTTCTTTGCCAGACCTTCCTTGAGCTTTCCGATAGACCCTATTGTGGCCGGGGACAATACATGTATCTTATCCGGTATCTCCGCGATGCTTTTAACGGCGTTCAAAATAATGCTTGAAGAAGCGTGCATTATGGAAGAATTTTTTCCTGTTACAACGGTTCCGTCGGACAGCTGTATGGCGGCGCCGCAAAATATGCCGTCATGTCCCTTTTCTTGTCTTTGCGCGGCCAGCATAGCTTCCCTTGCCGGTTCTACTACCGGCCTGTCCTCGGGTTTCATGCCGATCTCTTCAACAAGGAGTTTCACCCGATCGACTGTTTCCCTGGCCACAAACCCCATCACGTATTCGCACGCGTACCGGAAATACCTTCTGACAATCTCCTGTTTTGCGGCTTCCTTCACCGTCTCATCGTCAATTATGCCAAAGCCGGCGCGATTCACTCCCATATCTGTCGGAGATTTATAAACCATATTATTTCCCTTTATCTTCTGAAGTATCCTCTTAAGCAGGGGGAACGCTTCTACATCGCGGTTGTAATTAATAGCGACCTTGTCGTATGCCTCAAGGTGAAAAGGATCTATCATATTAAAGTCTTTCAGGTCAGCAGTGGCTGCCTCATAAGCCACGTTCACCGGATGCTTGAGCGATATGTTCCATATGGGAAATGTCTCAAACTTGGCGTATCCCGCGTTCACCCCTCTTTTGTGTTCATGGTATACCTGCGAAAGACTGGTAGCGAGTTTTCCGCTCCCGGGTCCGGGCCCGGTGATTACAACAAGCGGCTTACTGGTCTCAATATATTCATTTGCACCATACCCTTCATCGCTTACTATGAGGTCCACGTCCGTAGGATATCCTTTTGTGTAACGATGGGTATAAACCCTGACGCCCCTGCGCTCGAGTTTGTTCTTGAAGATCCTGGACGACGGCTGATCCGCGAACCTCGTGATGACTATACCCGCTATCTCGAGACCCCGGCCCCTTAACTCGTCTATCATCCTGAGAGCGTCAGAATCATAGGTAATGCCGAAATCCGCTCTCATCTTTTTTCTTTCGATATCGCCGGCGTATATGCAGAGTATTATTTCCGCTTTCTTCGCCAGTTTCTGGAGGAGCTGCATCTTTACATCAGGAGAAAATCCGGGCAAGACTCTCGAGGCATGATAGTCATATACGATCTTTCCGCCGAACTCCAGATAGAGTTTGTCCCCGAACTGCTTTACCCTGTCGAGTATGGCCGCTGTCTGTTCTTTAAGATATTTTTCGTTGTCAAAGCCTGGCTGCATTTTTCATTTCCTCCTTATAATAATCCTGGAGCGCTGTTGGAATGTTTTTATGCTTCTTAATGGCTTTGATCCCTTCAATGCTCGCTTCAGCGGCGGCTATAGTAGTTATATAAGGCAGTTTATGTTGTATGGCCTTCATGCGTATAAAGCTGTCGTCATACTGGCTGTTCCTCCCGATCGGCGTATTGATAATAAGCTGGATCTCTCCGTTCATTATCGCGTCAGCGATATTGGGCCTGCCTTCGTGCAGTTTTTTTATTTGTTTATTGGGTATGCCCTCTTTTTCCAGAAAACGGCTTGTATTTTCCGTCGCGTAAATAGAAAAACCCATTTCGTGAAGCTCTTTCGCTACAGGCAATAACCCCGGTTTGTCCTTATCAGCCACTGTAAGTAAAATATTCCCTTCGGTGGGCAGTTTTGATCCCGCGGCTTCCTGCGCTTTATAAAACGCAAGCGGGAAACTACCGGCGATACCCATAACTTCTCCCGTAGCCCTCATTTCGGGCCCGAGAAGCGGATCCACCTCGGGAAACATGTTGAAAGGGAACACTGCTTCCTTGACCCCGACATAGGATGGTTCCCTGTCTTTCATTTCCGGAAAATCCTTGAGCTTCTTCCCGAGCATGAGAAGCGTCGCGATACGTGCTACCGGGATCCCGCGCACCTTGGACACGAACGGCACTGTCCGGGAAGCCCTGGGGTTCGCCTCGAGTATATAAACTTTGTCCTCGCATATCGCGAACTGTATGTTTATAAGACCTACTACCTTTAATTCCCTGGAGATCTTCGCGGTATATTCCTCCATGGTCTTCATATGTTCTTCCTTTATATTCCGGGAAGGCAGGGCGCAGGCTGAATCACCTGAATGAACCCCGGCGTGCTCTATATGTTCCATGATCCCCGCGATAAAGGTGTCCTTCCCGTCGCAAAGCGCGTCGACTTCCGTTTCAACGGCCCGCTCGAGAAACCTGTCAACGAGCATGGGATATTCGGGGCTTACTTGAATGGCCTCCCTGGTATACTTGACAAGCATCTCTTCGTCATAGACTATTTCCATGCCCCTTCCGCCAAGTACAAACGACGGTCTTACCATCAGCGGGTAACCGATCTCCCCCGCGATCTTAAGGGCCTCTTCCAGGGACCGTGCTATCCCGCTTTCCGGCTGTAGTATATCCAGATCTATCATTTTCTGGCGGAAACGCTCGCGGTCTTCAGCAAAATGGATGCTCTCCGGAGACGTGCCAAGGATATTAACGCCGCAATCCTTGAGCTCCTGCGCGATATTAAGCGGGGTCTGCCCGCCGAACTGAACAATTACCCCATCTGGCTTTTCCTTATGATAGATCGCCAGGACATCTTCCACTGTAAGCGGTTCGAAATAAAGCTTGTTCGAAGTGTCATAATCAGTGGAAACGGTTTCCGGATTACAATTCACCATGATGGAATCATACCCTTCATCCCGTAAGGCAAACGCCGCGTGTACACAGGTATAATCAAACTCTATACCCTGCCCTATCCTGTTGGGGCCGCCGCCCAGGATCATGATCTTCTTATTGGACGAAACGGGGACCTTATCTTTATCGGTGCAATACGTGGAGTAGTAATACGCGGCATCCTCCACGCCGCTTACCGGAACAGGTTCAAATCTTGCATGCTTCCCGAGGGCCAATCTTCTTTCCCTGACATCTTTCTCCTTCACTCCGAAAAGACCGGCCAGGTATCTGTCGGCAAACCCGAATTCTTTGGCTTTTAAGAATTTCTCATCAGAAAGGTTCTTCCAATCATTCTTAACGATCTCTTCCTCGAAGTCCACCAGTTCTTTCATCTCCTTGATAAACCAGCGGCCGATATACGTTATCCTGTGAAGATCTTCCACTGATATCCCTTTACGCAAAGCCTCGTACATAAGAAATATTCTTTCACTTGATGGCACAGCGAGACACTCCTTCAATTGGTCAAGTGACAATGATTTAAAGTTCTTTGCCCCGCCTAACCCGTATCTCCCAATCTCAAGAGAACGTATGGACTTCTGGAAAGCCTCTTTAAAGGTCGTGGCGATGCTCATCACTTCTCCGACCGCTTTCATCTGCGTTCCGATAATGTCCTTTGCCTGCTTGAATTTTTCAAAAGCCCAGCGGGCGAATTTGATGACCACATATTCTCCGCCTGGCGTGTACTTCTCCAGCGTGCCGTCCCTCCAGTATGGTATCTCGTCCATTGTCAGGCCGACGGCCAGTTTTGTGGAAATACGCGCGATCGGGAAACCCGTGGCTTTTGACGCCAGCGCTGAAGACCGCGAAGTCCGCGGGTTGATCTCGATGACTACCAATCTGTCATCCCCGGGATTATGGGCAAACTGTATATTTGTGCCCCCTATCACACCTATTGTCTCTACTATTTTATATGAAGCATCCTGCATGCGTTTCTGCAGTTTTTCAGGCACGGTCAGCATGGGAGCGGAACAGAAACTGTCCCCCGTATGGACCCCCATGGCATCAATGTTTTCGATAAAGCATACCGTGATCAATTGATTCTTATGATCCCTCACAACTTCGAGTTCAAGCTCTTCCCATCCGATCACTGACTCTTCTATAAGCACCTGATGGACAAGACTGGCATTAAGTCCACGGGCCGCGATGATCCTCAACTCATCCACATTGTAGGCTACTCCCCCGCCTGTTCCTCCCATCGTATATGCCGGCCTTATAATAACCGGATATTTGAGTTCCTCGGCTATTTTTTCCGCCTCTTCGGCGGAATTACAGGTTTGTGACCGCGGCACCTCGAGCCCGAGTTTGCTCATCGTCTCCTTGAACGCGAGCCGGTCTTCGCCTCTCGCAATAGCGTCCTCTTTAACCCCGATGATCTCGACACCGTATTTTTCCAATATCCCCTGCTTGCAGAGGCTGGAAGCAAGATTAAGGCCGGTCTGTCCTCCCAGATTCGGGAGAAGGGCATCGGGTCTTTCCTTTTCTATGATCTCCTCAAGGCTTTCCACCGTTAACGGCTCAATATATGTTTTATCCGCCATTCCCGGGTCGGTCATTATTGTCGCAGGGTTTGAATTGACCAGAACGACCTCATATCCTTCCTCCCGCAACGCCTTGCAGGCCTGTGTGCCTGAATAGTCAAATTCACAAGCCTGTCCGATAATAATGGGCCCCGATCCTATGATAAGAACCTTTTTTATATCCTCCCTCCGCGGCATTGCCCCTCCTTTGGATGTTCAATCAAAAAAAGAGCAATCCCGCACTTCTGCAGAATTGCTCCTGTATTGTTTCTTTTAAGTAACCGGGTAACTTTATTTTCCCCATATATTACGGCACTCTAATAGCATCATCCTCTTGTGACCAGGGAGCATTTTACAGTATTTTACTAATTATTTCAACGAAATTAGTATCTCTTAAAACCGCCGCCGAAGCCGCCGGTCCTTGGTTTGTTTCTCAATGGGCGGGCCTCATTAACGCTTAGGTTGCGTCCCCCGAAATGAGTCAGGTTCAAAGCTTCTTTAGCGGATTCTGCTTCAGCAAGGCTTGACATCTCAACAAATCCAAACCCTTTATTCGCTATGATGTTAACGCTCTCCACTGTGCCATGCTGAGAAAACAACTCACTTAGCTCTTCTTTAGACGTTGAATAGCTAAGATTCCCGACAAACAATTTCTTCTCTTTCATTTCTGTCTCCCTTTTTGTTTGATACTCTCTTACGCTTCTTTGTTCATTTCTTTAACCGCTTCACGGGTTATTTCATCTATCAATTCCCTTACCGGCACGACCTTTTTTATCCTTGAAACATTCGTTCCCGAAAGCACTACCGCGTTATCAATATCACCTACCACGGCATTGAACAGGGCCTTGGCGATACAATAAGGCGCGCTTAAAGGATCACAGGTCCTGAGACACTTGTAATTGCAGCTGATGGGACGCCGCCCTCCGCGTAACACCTCATCGATAAATTTTGTCCTTATTACTTTTGCCGGCATACCGACGGGGCTTTGTATAAAGACAAGCGAATCCTCGTCAGACGTCACATAAAGTTGTTTAAATTCATCCGCGACCGAACATTCGTGCGTAGCAACGAACCTGATGCCCATCTGCACGCCTTTTGCCCCGAGTTTCAGAAATCTGGCCACATCCTTTCCGTCAAATATACCCCCAGCCGCTATAACGGGGATACTTACTCCGTACTCTTTTTCATATTCCCCGACCAGGTCCAGGACGTCTTTTACCGCGTTCTCGAGCACCGGCTTCCCTCTCATCTTTCCTCTAAGAGATTCCAGTTCTTCTAAACTGTAGCCCGCTATATGTCCCCCTGACAACGGCCCTTCGACTACAAAAGCATCCGGAAGTCGGTTATACCGCCTTTTCCACGTCTTCAGGATGATTTTAGCTCCTCTTGCCGAAGCGATCAGCGGGATCAACTTTATAGACGAACCCTCGGCGTATTCCGGCAGGTGTAGAGGCAGTCCTGCCCCTGAAATAATATAATCCGCTTTTCCCTTTACGGTGGTCCTTGCCAAATCCTCATAATTGGTTAACGCGACCATTATGTTCACACCGATAACCCCGCCGCCGGATGATTCCCTTGCCAGGCGTATCTCTTTTTCCAGATGTTCCCTTGAAGATTTAACCACATCCACCCGGTATTCTTCCGTGTCCGGAAAAAGCCCGACACTGGCGATTGTGCCTCCAGCTCCACATCCAGCGACCGCGCTTGCCAGGGAAGAAGTGGATACTCTTACGCCCATCCCACCCTGGATGATGGGCACTTTGATCTCCAGATCGCCGATAATTAAAGGATTTAATTTATTTTCCACGATAGCCGATCTCTTTAACTAATAGCCGGTTAATTAAGAAGGTTGTGAACAATAGGCAGAATAACTCTCGGAAGGATTCAAGTAATTATTCACAAAGATCTAAAAGATAACACAATCTCTCAAATGAGCAAGTTATTATAATTCAAAACACAAAATAAAGCAATCAGATTAATTTATTTCTGGCCCGCTCCGATGTAAGTAATAATGGAGACTGGGGTTACGATTTTAAGATCGGAGTTTATCCTTTAAGACCCGAGAGCAGACCCAAAAAAGCCGCGTATCCTTTACCTTTAAAGAGCTCGCGGCTCTAATACGACCTTTAAGGATTCTTTCGCATCCGAAACGATCCTGAACCCTTCCTGGATCTCTTCCAATGGCAACCTGTGCGTTATCATATCCTGCACATTTATTTTTCCGTTTTGGATCAGGTCCAGGGATGCTTCCAGGTCAACGGGCGCGGCTCCATAGGACGATGTGACTGTTATTTCATTTCTCCAGAGATCCAGGATAGGTATTTCAATATGTTTCCCGGGAATCGCGAAAAACAGTATGACACCGCTCTTATCTATGCATTTAAACGCTTGTTCCACGGCCTGAAAGGCGCCTGTACAGATTATTATCCGGTCCGCTTTAATATTGAGGTCCTGCCTCGCGTCCATGACTTCATCCGCGCCGAATTCTTTCGCTTTATTCAGCCTGTACTCATCTATATCGGTCGCGATGACCTTTGCCCCTTTTAATTTAGCCAGCTGAATATTCAGCAAGCCGGAAACACCGCTGCCCAGGACCAGAACAACATGGCCATCTTTTACATCAATTACCCGTTGTCCCCTTATCGCGCAGGCCAAAGGTTCTATCATTGTGCCTTCGTCATAAGAAACAGCCTCCGGCAATACATAAATACCGGAATCGACATTTATTTTCGGGACCCTGATAAATTCACTGTATCCACCGGGATCATAATTGCCTTCATGCAGTGTATCACACGCCGTGTGGTTGCCGGCAAGACAATATCTGCATTTATTGCAGGGGACATGATGGCTTACAAAAACTCTCTGGCCGACCTTGTATTTTTCTGTTTTAGATCCGACTATTCTGCCGGCGATCTCATGGCCCAAAATACGGGGAGCTTTCTTGATCCTGTACCACTCCATAACATCCGTTCCGCAGATCCCGCTGGCCAGCACTTCTACCAACACCTCACCGTGACCGATATGCGGCGTTGGCCGTTCCTCCAGCCGCACATCCCGGTTGTTATAATACACAGCTACACGCATGACACTTTTTCACCTTTAACGTCATTAAATAATTCGTAAGCTTTTTTAACGGTAGCATCTTCGTGAACGATCGCGCGCAAGGCCCTGGCCATAGCCACCGGATGAGCGTTCTGCCATACGTTCCTACCAAGATTTATACCGATAGAGCCCTTTTGCATGCCGTCGTGGACAAACTCGAACAGCTCGAGTTCTGAATTGCATTTCGGCCCGCCCGCCATAACCACCGGAACGGGACAGCCTTCTACAACCTTATCAAAGTCCTCTTCGCACCAGTAAGTCTTTACTACCCGTGCCCCGAGCTCGGCAGCGATGCGGCAGCTTAGAGCCAGGTAACGCGCTTCTCTTTTTTCCATTTCTTTACCGACAGCCGTTACAGCCATTACCGGAATGCCGTAGTCCTCACATTCGTTGACGACCCTCGCAAGATTAAGCAGTGTCTGGCGCTCATAATCGCTGCCGATGAAGACAGAGACCCCGACAGCAGCGGCGTTAAGACGGATGATCTCCTGTATGGAAGTGGTAATCCCCTCATTGGCCAGGTCCTTCCCCGCCATGCTGGTGCCCCCTGATATCCTCAGGATCACAGGCTTGCTGCCAGCGGCGTCTACACATGAACGCAACACTCCGCGCGTAACAAAAAGCGCGTCACAATAAGGAAGAAGCGGTTTGATGGCCTCTCCCGGTTTCTCCAAACAACGGGTAGGTCCTTGAAAATATCCGTGGTCTATGGGTAAAAAGAAACAATGTCCATCAGGTTGAATGAGTCGGCTCAGCCGGTTATTGATCCCCCAATCCATTTTATACACCTCCGTTATTAACGTTCTTTTGCGGTTTCAGGCCTGACGACTAAATACCCTTTTTCCAGGAGCCAGTGGTGAAATTGATAGGTGGTATGTTTGCAGTCTTTTTTACATATTTCTCTTATCTTCTCATACCCTTCCGAACCCTGCTCGCTGGCGTCCAACTCTAACTGCACGGGGCACTTCACGTCTTTACAGAATTCTCTCCGCTTATAATCTATGTATCCTTTTATTGACGTCATATTTTAGGATTATACTATTTTGAATAAAAAATCCCAAATGAAATATTTTAGATTGCAGAATAGGGAAGATCTTTCGAACGAAAAATAAAGCCTGGCAAAATATTGCCAGGCCTTATTCACAATTGTTACAGTTTTACTACGTTTACGGCTTGCTCGCCTTTGGGGCCCTGCTGAATTTCAAACTCAACCGCCTGCCCTTCGTCTAAAGACTTATAACCATCGCCCTGAATAGCGCTATGATGCACGAAGACATCGCTGCCCGACTCAGGAGTAATAAATCCATAACCTTTCTGGTTATTGAACCATTTTACTGTTCCTTTTGCCATTACTCACTACCTCCTTTCATTGGAAAATTATAGTAAATAACGGCAGATATAAAAAAACCACAAGGCGCGCGTTTCTTAACCTTGTGGTTCAAAACTTCTACTCCTTATTTACTACTTTTACTGCTTGATTACTGACCTAACTTGGCAATATTCTACAATAATTTTTTCTGTTTGTCAACAAAATTATCGGAACTTGCCATTCCAGCAAAACCAAACCCTTTTCACGAACAACTCATCATTTCTTATTAAGCTCTTCTATCGTTTCGGCGACTATTTCGTCTATTAATTCTTTCGTGGACACGATCCTGGTCACTCTTGAAACCACGCTTCCGGCAAGCACTACCGCGTTATCAATGTCCCCCTCCACGGCGGCGATCAAAGCCTTGGCAATGCAATAAGGAACTGCTGCGGGATCGCAGGTCCTGAGGCATTGATAAACACAATCAAAATCCGCGCCTTCTCCGCGCATTATCTTATCAATAAATTCGGTCCTTATTACTTTTGCCGACATGCCAACGGGGCTTTGTATGAAAACAATATCATCTTCTCCCGCCTTAACATAAAGCTGTTTAAATTCATCCGCCACTGAACATTCAAAAGTAGCTACAAACCTGGTCCCGATCTGCACGCCCGCTGCCCCCAGCTTCAGAAATTTGGCCACATCTTTACCGTCAAATATACCGCCTGCCGCTATAACGGGGATCCTTACGCCATACTCTTTTTCGTATTCCCCGACCAGGTCCAACAGCTCTTTTACGGCATTCTCGAGCAGCGGCTTATCTTGCATTTTTCCTTTGAGGGATTCCAATTCCTCTAAACTGTAACCCGCAATATGCCCCCCGGACAATGGTCCTTCAATTACAAAAGCATCCGGAAAACGGTTATAACGCCTCTTCCACGTCTTCAAGAGTAGCTTAGCTCCTCTTGCTGAAGCGATCAGGGGAATTAACTTTATCGGTGAATCCTCCACGAATTCCGGCAGGCTTACAGGCAATCCCGCCCCTGAAATAATATAATCCGCCTTTTCCTTTACGGTGGTCCTTACTATATCCTCATAATTACTTAACGCCACCATTATATTAACGCCGATAACTCCACAGGACAATTTTCTTGCCAGGCGTATCTCCTTTTGAAGATGTTCCCTGCAGGATTTGGGCACATCCGCTCTGTTTTCTTCCGTATCAGGAGCAAGGCCCACGCTGGCTATGGTGCCGCCGCCGCCGCAATTCGCTACCGCGGCGGCTAAAGACGCCATAGATACTCTGACCCCCATCCCACCCTGTATGATAGGAACCTTGATTTCCAAATCGCCGATTATAAGCGGCTTTAAGTTGCCAGACATAATTTCCCCCTGTCACATAAATTAGGGTCTTATTATAATATAAGGACGCCCAAAAACCAAGAGGATAAGACGAGAGCAAAAATAGGGACGGGCGCCTATTTTCAACCCATAAGGTAAAAAAAGACGGGTTCTTTTTCCATTTCCGTTACAAAATAACCATTACATTTGCCATCAGTAGAGGTATGCTCAAGCTCTGCAGATACCTCCAGAGCAATAAAAACTAATATTAGCGCTGCCGCAAAAACCATGATCCTTTTCATGTCCTCCTCCTTCTCTCATAAAAAGATTGTTGCCCCGTTAGGGGTTTCCATCCCTAATTGCCTTTCTTCTTATTGGATCTGCGCCAAAGATATGTGCCGGCGAGTACTGCTAAAAGCCCCCACATTATCTGCGCCAGACCCTGTCCGATCCTATACGAAGCTCCACTGTCAATAGCCGTACTAACAGAAACGACTATCTGCACCGCGGCATACAAAAACAACAAAATAGCAATAATCTTTCTTATCATCTGATATCCCTCCCGGTACACATCCTGTTTTTGCAACTTGCGTGAAAAATAGGTGTCTGTTCCTATTTTGCCTTCCTGACGAGCTGATCAGTCAAGGTCAGCCAGTCGATGATCAGCTTTTTAACTTTGATAGAGTGCTGTATCTTACTGAACCTGTTATAATCAAGCTGGTTGACCTCATCAATGAAATTGTTAAGTATTACCTTGCCGTAAGAGTAATTGATCGCATCGTCGGCAACTATGGACTGCGCGACTTTGATCTTTTCTTCAGCGATATTTACGAGTTTTCTTTCTTTTTTTATTTCCTCGTAAATATTCCTCAGCTCTGTGTAAATCCTGATATGCGTGTTTATCTTCTCCAATATACTCTTCTCGTATTCTACCTTCGATGTCTCGTATTCCGCCCATTCAACCTGGCCCGGGAACGGATATTCCACCGAAACCCCGATAAAAAATCTTTTATCGTCTTTTCCCAAATAACGGTCTTCGCTCTTTATTGAATACTCCGTGAATATATCTATTGAGGGGAGCAAATCGTCGGCATCTTTATCTACCTCCAGATCGCTTTTTTCTTCCAGCATGTCAAGGATCCTTGATGTCCTGCTCTCTGCCCGGAACGTCTCATAATCATCTTCAAAATTTATATCCACATCGTCAAACTGGTCCGATCCATATGGCCGGAGTCTCTCTGTAATATCATATCCTATGCTTTTCTTCAGGCGATTCGTATATTCTTCGAACTGGCTCTTCACTACTATCAGCGTTTCCTCTTTCAGCATGACCTGAAGCCGCACCTTATTGACATCGACCGGCAAAGCTATCTTGTTCTTTTCTCTCGCTTCCACGTTTTCAAGAAGTTTCATGTTCTCCCTGTAAGAATTCTCCGCCGTCTTGACATTTTCATACGCTTCATACCAATCATAATAAATCAGGATTACGGAAGAGAGATATCTCTCATACGCTTCTATTATCTGATACCTGGCGACATCTATTTCCATGCCCACTATCTTATCCAGCAGCCGTATGGCCCTGCCAAAAGCGTTTTGCGCGACAGGTTGTGAGACTGTAAAATAAAATTCAGCCTCTATATCCAGGCCTGCTATTATCGTATCCTTTATCGTTGAATTATACCCCGCCTCTGCCTCAGTTCCTGTATAAGGAAAAAGTTTGCTCAGCGCGACCTCATATTGAGGATTCCCCTTATCAGTGCTCAAAAAAGCAACATATTCATTTTTAGAAGATATAACTATATCATCCGCTGGCAATTCCAATTTCTTCTTGTAATTCAATTTAAGGTTGTCTATAAGTATCTGTTCAAATACCCTGTCATTCGCACAGGCCAGTTCAATGAATTCATCAAGCGACAATTCTTCCGGACTTTCATCCTGCGAAAATGCCGGTAAAGTCAAACCCAGGAGGAACAAAAACGTTATTGTCCGGATTCTTGCTTTCATTTTCAGGTCATCCTGTATTGAACGCCTTTATAAAGGCTGTATATGCAGGGAACCAGAACCAACGTTATCATGGTCCCGAACAGGAGCCCCCATGCCAGCGCCATCATCATCTGCGCGAGCATCGCGTCATATCCCGCCCAGCCATAAGCCGTAGGCACAATGGCCAAGACCGTGGTCACGGTCGTGAGCACTACCGCTCTTAACCGGGTTTTCGCTATGCTGGATATCTGTGCGTCCTTTTCCGCTTTATCTTTCCCCATATCGAACGCGCTATCAAGCTTGGTAAGCATTATTATCGCGTCGTTCACAACGACACCCGCAAGTCCCAAACCTCCGATAACAGCGAAGAAACCGTACATGTTTATACCGTGTAACCAGAAAGCCAGGATTATGCCAACTATCCCGAAAGGAATAGCGAGCATGATTATAAGGGGTTTGATCAGTGAATTGAAAAGTACCGACAGTATTATATATATAAAAAGTATCGCCATTATAATAGCCGAATGAAAATTCCTGCCCGATTCCCTGGTATCCTTTACCTCCCCCTTGAATTCAAGTATCGCAGTCGGATACTTTGCCTTGAAAGACGGAAACACATTTTCCTCAAAATATTCAGCTATCTCCAGCGGTGTCTCTTTTGATCCTGGTTTAATATCAGCGTAAACGGTCGTGCACCGCTTCATGTCCTCTCTGATTATCGAGTCGGGCCCTTCCACCTTTTCTATGGTCACCAGGTCCCTGAGGGGCACCAGATACTGCCCCTGGTTTTCAACCGGTATATCGAATATCTCGTTAATATCGTCCTTTGCTTCGGGGATTATCGTAAGCCTTACATACACGGGTTCTTCGTCACCGCTGAACTCATAAAGTATGGTACCCTCAAGCGATGCTCTCAATGTTTTGGCTATATCTGAAGGGTTGATGGCAAGCCGCCGTATTTTGTCCCTGTTAAGGGTAAGACGATATTCGGGGTTATACACCGGCCGGTCTATTTCAACGTTCAGAAGTTCTGGATATTTACGCATCGTTTCGGCAAGTTCCTCGGCCAGCATGTACCTGCGCGATGTGTTGTTCTCCTTTATCATTATCTCGATGGGGCTCGCGCTATCCTGACCATGCCGGGTCTTGCTTATACGCAACTTTTCTATCCCCGGCGTGTCTTTTATCTTCTCTTTCCACTCTTCAATAAGCTGATCAGCGGATTTTTTGCGCTTTTCTTTAGGTAAAACCTCTATCCGCATCCGGAATTCATTCTCCTGAGCAGCCGAGCCTCTTCGGGTCCTGGCTATCTGGTTCCTGAAACCTATCACTTCCTTACCTTCATACTCCAAGATCACATCCTCTATGCCCTGGGTCATCCTGGCGGTCTGATACCGTTTCGTCCCCGGAGGCGTCTCAGCGGACAGATTTATCTGCCTGGTCTCCTCATCCGGGAACATCACGAACTTCATCCTGCCTGAAGCGACATATCCCGACAAGATCAGAAGCAAAGCAAAAACAGTAAAAACCAGTCTTTTTCTCTTTAAAAGTCTCCTTACCAGATTTTCATATTTGTTCTCCGCCCATTCTATCCAGTGCCTTCTATGGAACATGCTGCGGCTGTTTTTCTTTTCAAAAAATCTTAAGGCTCTCGACCACGATCCGAAGGTAAAAATATTCATGACGCCCCTGCTCAAGGAAAGCATCATGTGCCCGGGAAGTATAAAGAGAGCTTCCACCAAGCTTCCCCCCAGCATAAGGAAAACCACCGCGGGAATGAACTTCACCATGACCCCGAACCGTCCGGAAAAGAAAAAAAGCGGCACGAACGCGACACATGTGGTAAGAATGCTGGCAATTATAGGGAGGAACACGAATGCAGTCCCCTTCACCGTGGCCTCTTCTTTATCCATCCCGCTCATGCGTAACCTGTTCACGTTCTCGGCCACGACTATAGCGTCGTCAACTACCATGCCCATAACTATTATGATCGCGGCGAGCGTTATGTTGTTTACCGAATATCCTATCAAAAGACCTGAAACAAGAGTGAAACAGAACGTGAACGGTATCCCCAAAGCTACCCATAACCCGGATCTCAGGTCCAGGAACAGAAAAAGCGTGATCAGAACCAGGATGAACCCTATCAAGCCGTTCATCCCTATAAGACTCAGCCGATTCCTCACATCAAACGATTCATCATCCAGGAGCACAAGCTCGATCCCTGTCCCCTTGAGCGTGTTCTCCTTGAACCGTTTTATGACCTTTACAACGGCTTTTACCGCGTCAACTATCCCGCACTGGGAACTCTTGGCAACATTCAGAAAAATACCTTCATGGCCGTTTATTTTGAGTACCGTCTTGGTCTTTTCGTATCCTTTGTCAACATCGGCAAGGTCCGATACCCTTATTATCTGTCCTTCGAACCCGCCCTGAACGCTCATCGCGCGCAGTCTCTCTACTGTATCAAGCTCACCGGAAAGCGTGACTTTCGGCTCACTGATATTCTCGATATTTCCCGCGGGCTGCCGGACATTACCGTCCCTGATCTCCCTCATCACTGTATTGAACGGTATATTATATTCCTTAAGTTTGTCCGGAATAACTTTGACATGTATCTCATCTTTCAAATATCCTGATCTGTTGACCCTGCTCACTTCCGGCAGGTTCATAAGCTCATCTTCGAGCGCAAGCGCATAAGTCTGAAGTTTTTCACGGGAGGCCACATCCAGTATGTTCTTTCCTTTGCAGATAAGCCCTATGTCAATAATGGCTTTCCGGGATGTTTTGAATATACGGATGTCCGGTTCATCAACTATGTCGGTGGGCAGGTCGACATCAAGGACTTCATTACGTATTTCGGCTATAACGGCTTCTTTGTCGGGATGGTCTTTCTCTATCTCGGCAGTTATCGAACAGTTGCCGATACTGGTTGAGCTGTAGATGCGGTAAACACCGTCTATGTTCCTGATGACCTCTTCTATGGGTTCGGTTACGTAATATTCTACGTCTTCGCTGGAAGCTCCCGGGTAATGCGCGGTGATCTTTACGGTATCGAAAGTTATATCCGGAAGCTCCTCTTTCGGCAGATTGACCCAGGCAAATATACCACCGACAAAGACCCCTACAAAAATGAGGTTAGTCAAAAGATGCCGTTTTAAAAAAAATTGGATTAATCTCTCACGCATAGGGTACATATTTTATCATTAACTGTTGCTTTTATAAATAAATTTAACTTATCGGCAAATACGCTTCTGAAGATAAGGAATAATAAGCAGTTACGATAAAAAATGGCGGAGAGAGGGGGGACACCAACAGCCAACGCGATACCAAAGACAAAAACGGACAAAAAGACCAATAAGATCTTCAGCTTCATTGGCTCTCCTTTATCCACTTTTTTACTTCATCAACCTTTAGAACTCTTCCTGAAGATTTAAGTTTTCCGTTTATACTTAATCCAGGCGGCATCATAATCCCTGCATCGACCATTTTCCCCATATCCTTTAAAATAGGGACAGACACCTATTTTCGGTAGCGGATAAACACGCCGTAAAATAGGTGTCTGTCCCTATTTTACCCAATTACACAGTGTGGGGGTACAGGTTTGAGATTGGGGTTGGGTACAGGTGTGGCTTTAACTCCATAAACGGTATTGTATTTTGTATTCTCAGCGTCTACGGGGAAAACGGCTTTTATTCCTTCTGCCCCGCGACCTGCTCCGGAATACCGTCCGGGTTACGAACTTCTCACGCGGAAGCTCAGGATGCTCCGAGACGGGCAAGGCCGTCTTGATGAGTTTTTCGATGTTGCGGATATCATTGCCCTGTTCCGGGGTCGCGAACGAGATAGCGCGCCCCTTATGCCCGGCACGGCCCGTGCGTCCGATCCTGTGCACGTAATTCTCCGTATCGTCCGGAATATCATAATTTATGACCGTTTCTATACCAATGACATCTATCCCCCTTGCCGCTATATCGGTCGCGACAAGTATCCTGTACTTCCCCGTTTTAAAACCTTCCAGTGCTTCCCTCCGCTGCTTAAGTGTGCGGTCCGCATGTATCTCCGCCACGTTATGCCCCATTTCTTTGATCAGGCGTTTGATCTTGCCCGCCCCCCTTTTTGTACGCGAAAAAAGAAGCACCGAACCGCGGTACTGATCGAGCAGTTTTGCCAGCAGTTTCTTCTTGGCTTCTTTTTTTACGATGAATAACTCCTGGATAATACGTTCCGCGGCCGTCCCTGACGGCGCGACCTCGATATGGACGGGAAGCTTCATATACATGGCCCCTATTGACACGACTTCCCCGGGTATCGTCGCCGAAAAAAGCATCGTCTGCCTTTTTTTGGGGACGAACTTAAGGATACGTTCTATGTCGGGTTTGAAACCCATATCCAGCATCCTGTCAGCTTCGTCAAGGATAAGGACCTCCACTTCCTTCAAACGCAGTGTCCTCTGATTCATATGGTCGATAAGCCGACCGGGCGTAGCGATAATAACACGCGGGTTCTTTTTCAGGACCTTCAGCTGGGCGTTCATCGGGACCCCCCCTATAATGACCACGGTCCCTATGCCGAATAAGGGGGCTATCTTCTGGAAACTCTCATTTACCTGTATAGCCAGCTCCCTGGTCGGAACCAGCACCAGACACTGTCCCTTATTGCGGGAAAGACGCTGGATAACGGGTACAGTAAAAGCCAGGGTCTTGCCTGTGCCGGTCTGGGCCACCCCGATAATATCAGTACCTTCTATCGCAATGGGGATCGCTTTATGCTGGATCGGGGTCGGGTGAATGAACTTCAGGCGGTCCAACACTCCGAGTATTTTCGGGGCGATGCCCAGCCCGTCAAAAGAGACATTCGTTTCCGGTTCTTTCATCATGATATCTTTACACCTCGTTTTTTTATCCTATTAAGGTTTACCCGCTTCGGCTGTACATTGAAACTGCCCCTATTCTACACCAAAACCCCAAAAAAAGCTTATGTTTAATTTTAAACCACAGCCTATCATCCGGGAAATATTGTCATAAGCAGCCAAGTGCGTTATACTCTACCTTACATATGGACCTCAATTATACCAATAACATACTTATCACCTGTGCTCGTGGGATCTCTCCATTTCTGGAGAATGAGATCAAGTCGCTCGGTTTTACCGTAGCATCCTCGCATGATACCGGTATTGTGATCCGGTCGGAGTTCATAGACACTTATAAGCTCAATCTTGAATTAAGAACAGCGTTTAATGTGCTGTTTTTACTGAAAGAGTTCCGTTGCGTTTCTCCAGATGACCTCTACAGCAAAACTTACCAGCTGCAATGGGAGAACATTATCCCGCAAGATGAATATATTTCGGTCGTTTCGCGCGTCTCCAACCCGAAAATAAAGAACTCCATGTTCGCCAATCAAAAGCTTAAAGACGCGATAGTTGACCGTCTGCTGAAAAAAACGGGCCGCCGTCCGGATTCAGGTCCCGATAGACGGAATATAGTCATAAACCTGTACTGGAAAAATGACAGGGCCTGGATATACCTCAACACTTCTGGCACTAAATTAGCCGACAGGGGCTACCGCAAGATGCCCCTTGAAGCGCCCATGCAGGAAACCCTGGCGAGCGCCGTCCTGCTTGCAGCTGGATACACCGGAGCTGAAAATCTGGTCAACCCGATGTGCGGCAGCGGTACTATCGCCATAGAAGCTGCATTGATAGCCTTGAACAAGGCCCCGGGCCTTCTGCGTTCAAACTACGGTTTCATGCATTTAAAAGATCACGATAAAAAATACTGGCAGGACCTTAGAAAAGATATCCTTAAAAAAGCCGGCAAAAAACCGCGGCATCTTATAATCGCAACGGATATACGTAAAGAAGCCGTGAACGCGGCTGTCAAAAACGCGAAAACATGCGGTGTGGACCATCTTATAGACTTCAAAGTATGTGATTTCAGGGATACGGATATACCGGCAGGAGGGGGTACGGTGATCCTCAACCCGGAATACGGTGAACGCATGGGTAAAAAGGAAAGGCTTGCTGAAACCTACAAGAGGATAGGTGATTTTTTCAAACAGAAATGCCAGGGATATTCCGGGTTCATCTTCACCGGCAACCTCGATCTTGCGAAAAAAGTCGGTCTTCGTCCAAGCAAACGTATCCCTTTTTATACTGGTGATATCGAATGCCGTTTGCTGAAATACGGCATATATTGACCGCTTAAAGCCGGATACGGCCGTCCGGAGAGAACATAAGGTTTATCGGGTAACTTGTCTTTTGTTTATTACATTACAGCTTTACTACGTTTATAGCTTCCGGGCCCTTCTGTCCCTGCTGAACTTCAAATTCAACAGACTGCCCTTCATCTAAAGACTTATAGCCTTCGCCCTGAATTGAGTTGTGATGTACGAATACATCGGAACTACCGTCTTCAGGAGTAATAAATCCATAACCCTTTGAGTTATTAAACCATTTTACT
>CAYSJU010000009.1:0-73500 GCA_964431495.1 uncultured Planctomycetia bacterium | reverse complement strand
CAAGTATTTATACTTGTCAAAGGGAAAAAGCGAAAAAATATGGATAAAAAATGTTTAGTATTTTACTTCTACGAGGAAAAGCCCTTTTGCGGAGGCGGTGGGGCCGGCCTTGGTCCTGTCCATGCTTTTCAGTATTCTTTTCATGCTGCCCCCGGACAGATATCCCCTGCCGATATCAACAAGCGTGCCCACGATATTGCGGACCATGTTATATAAAAAACCATCTGCCTCGATATTGATGATGAGAAACGGCTGTTTTTTGACTATGCTCAAGTTCGATATCTTCCTGACCGAACTCCGCTCTTTTTTATCCCTTGCCTGAAAGGCCTTAAAGTCATGGCGGCCGGTGATCACCTTGGCTTCCCTTCGCATCAATGGAACATCAAGACTGTAAGGTACCCGGCAGGAATACTTTTCTTCAAACGGATCGCGCTGGCGTGAGTTAAAGATACAATACATGTAGCGTTTTGATCTCGCGGCAAAGCGCGCGTGGAAATCATCGTCAATATAAGACGCGCGCATGATCGATATGTCTTCCGGTAATACGGAATTAAGCGCGAGCGGGATCTTTTTTTCAGGGATCAAAAGTGAGGTCTTGAAATTCGCGGCCTGCGCTTTGGCATGGACGCCTGAATCGGTCCGGCTTGCTCCATGCACGCGGTGATGTTTGCCGAAGACTTTCTCAACAGCCTTCTCTATCTCTCCCTGCACGGTCCTTCCATTGTCCTGCACCTGCCAGCCTTTATAGCCGGTGCCGTCATAGGAAATTGTAAGTTTTATGTTATACATAAGTGATACAGGACAAGTTTTCCTGCTGCAACTTAAAGACCGGCTATGAGATGTTCCGCGATCTGGATAGCGTTAAGAGCGGCGCCCTTTCTGAGATTGTCAGAAACGATCCATATATTTATCCCGTTATCAACTGATCCGTCTTCCCGGATCCGTCCGACAAACACATCGTCTTTTCCTTCAGCGTCGATCGGCATGGGATACTTTGAGGAGCCGGGATCATCAATGACAGTGATACCGGGGAATCCTTTCAGCGCTTCTATGGCTTCTTCTCTTGAAAGCTTTCTCTCGGTCTGAACGTTCACGCTTTCCGAATGCGCGTAATAGACCGGGACGCGCACGCAGGTGGCGGTAACCGGAAGATCCGGTATCTCAAGGATCTTGCGGGTCTCGCCCACCATCTTCATCTCTTCTTTGGTGTAATGATTGTCCAGGAACACATCGATGTGGGGAATAAGGTTATACGCGATCTGATGGTCGAAGGCCTTTATCTCATCTTCCGATACACTGTGTTCGCCGATACCGTAATGGGACTCTTTACGGCTGAGCTTCATGACCTGTCTTTCCATCTCCAGGATATTGCCCTGTCCTGCTCCGGAAACAGACTGATAGGTCGATGCTACGACCCTTTTTAACCCCGCGGCTTTGCGTATGGCTTCAAGAGGCAGCACCATCTGTATGGTGGAACAGTTCGGATTCGCTATGATCCCTTTATGACCGCTGATAGCGTGAGGATTCACCTCAGGGACGACAAGGGGCACTTCTTTGTCCATACGGAACGCGCTTGAATTATCCACGCATACCGCGCCGGCGTTTACCGCGTGCGGCAGGAATTCCTTGCTCCTGGAAGCGCCGGCCGAAGCCAGGACTATATCAATACCCCCAAAGGAATCCTCCTTTAAAACCTGGACATCATGCTCTTTGCCTTTAAAGACCAGTCTTTTCCCTTCAGACCTGGAACTGGCAAGAAGGCGGATCTCATCTATCGGAAAATCCCTTTCCTCAAGCATGGAAAGGAACTGGCCGCCTACCGCTCCGGTCGCGCCCATAACAGCTACATTATATTTATTTTTTTTCTTCAATATACCTTAATTTTTCGTTTTTAATTTTTAATTTTTCGTTTTATCAGCTATAACGCCGCCACTACTAAATCTCCCACCTCTGAAGTAGAATAACCCATCTTGCCCGCTGACATGCTCTTCATCTTGTTGGCGGTTATGTCCATGACCGCTTTTTCGATCATGCTTGCGGCTTCCTGTTCGCCAAGTTCCTCCAGCATCATGGCGCCCGCGCATATCGCGGCTAAAGGGTTGATAACGTTCTTTCCGGTGTACTTCGGCGCTGAACCTCCGATAGGTTCGAACATGGAAACACCCTCCGGGTTGATATTCCCTCCGGCCGCTATCCCCATGCCGCCCTGTATCATGGCGCCAAGGTCGGTTATGATGTCGCCGAACATATTATCCGTTACCAGGACGTCAAACCATTCCGGGTTCTTTACCATCCACATGCACGTGGCATCAACATGCGCGTAACCCGTCTTGATAGAAGGATATTCCTTTGCCATCTCGTTGAAAGCCCTTTCCCAGAGATCGAACGCGTATGTCAGAACGTTCGTTTTACCCACAAGGGTCAGCCTGTTATTCTTATTCCGCCTTTTGGTGTATTCGAACGCGTATCGGAGACACCGGTCCACACCCTTCCTGGTGTTGCGCGATACCTGGATGGCGACCTCCTCCGGGGTATCCTTATTGATGAACTCACCCTCGCCGACATACAGCCCTTCATTGTTCTCACGAACAACAACAAAATCTATGTCTTCCGGGCCCTTGTCTTTTATCGGGGTCCAGACCCCCGGGTAAAGTTTTATCGGTCGCAGATTTATGTACTGTTCCAGAGAAAATCTCAGTTTTAACAAGAGTCCCTTCTCCAGAATACCGGGTTTGACATCAGGGTGGCCTACGGCGCCGAGATATATCGCATCTACTGTGCGAAGCTCTTCGATCACGCTGTCCGGAAGCACCTCTCCCGTTTTCTTGTATCGCTCTCCTCCCACATCATACATGATCTTTTCGTATTTCAGACCGGTCTTGCCCGCGACCGCGTCCATGACTTTCAATCCTTCCCCGACCACCTCGGGCCCGGTGCCGTCTCCGGGTATAACTGCTATTTTATACACCATCCCTCCTTCATTTCTTCTCTTTCTTTTTAGCGCGGGTCTTCCTTTTTACCGTCTTCTTTTTAGACGAAGCTGTCTTCTTATTCGCATAGGATATCAGTCCGCCGTCTTTAACTATTTCCCTGATAAAATCTGGAAAGGCCTCGGACCTGTAGCTTTTTTCCTGATCAGCTTTTGATATCTCTCCCTTATTCACGTCGACTACAATGTTGTCTCCCTGTTTAAACGCTTCAGCGGCTTCCGGGCTCGTGAATATGGGAAGCCCTATGTTTATAGCGTTCCTGTAAAATATCCTGGCAAAACTTTTGGCGATCACGCACGAAATACCGGCTGATTTTACGGCTAAGGGAGCGTGTTCGCGGCTGGAACCGCAGCCGAAGTTCTCGCCGGCCACGATCATATCGCCTTTCTTCGTCTTTTTCACGAAGTCCGGGTCCGCGTCTTCCATGCAGTGCTTTGCCAGTTCTTCGGGATGGGATGTATACAAATACCGCGCGGGGATTATCTCGTCCGTATTGACATCATCGCCAAACTTAAATACTTTCCCTTTTAACTTCATTTCTGCTCCCTTTGTTTATGCGGCATCATAGATCCGACGGGTGCGTGATCTTGCCTTTAACCGCGCTTGCCGCGGCGATCGCCGGGTTTGCCAGGTATACAAAACTCTTCGGATGCCCCATCCGGCCGACAAAATTCCTGTTCGTCGTGGCCAGAGCGACTTCACCTTCGGCCAGCACACCCATGTGCCCGCCCAGACAGGGTCCGCAATTCGGCGTGCAGAAAACACCGCCGGCCTTGATGAATACTTCAGCGTATCCTTCCTTGACAGCCTCGGCATAGACCGCCTGAGTAGCGGGTATCACGATAAGACGCGTATCGGGATCTGCTTTTTTGCCTCTCAGGATGGTGGCCGCCTGTTTCAGGTCCGATATCCTGCCGTTAGTGCACGATCCGATGACCACCTGGTCAACTTTTATATTGCTGAGCTCCCTGACAGGCTTGCTGTTCGAAGGCAAATGGGGAGCAGCCACTACCGGCTCCAGTTTGGATATATTATATTCCCGGACATCTTCATACACAGCGTCCTCATCGCTCTTATACAGCTTATATGACTTCCTCGGAGGTTTGTATTTTCTGACAGCGGCTTTAATATACCTTTCAGTGGCCTTATCCGGAGCGATAATACCGTTCTTGGCCCCCGCTTCTATGGCCATATTGCACATCGTGAACCTTTCATCCATGGAAAGGGTATCAATGGTATCTCCTGTGAATTCAAGAGATTTATGAAGCGCGCCTGAAACCCCCAAATCGCCGATAGCGTGAAGGATAAGGTCCTTACCGCTCACCCACTTTTTTGTCTTTCCGGTAAAGACCATTTTGATGGATGCGGGGACCTTGAGCCAGCACTCGCCGAACGCCATGGCATAAGCCAGATCAGTGCTTCCCACGCCTGTGGCAAAAGCTCCCAGAGCTCCGTGCGTGCAGGTGTGGGAATCAGCCCCTATCACGAGATCGCCCGGCATTATCAGCCCTCTTTCCGGAAGAAGAGCGTGTTCTATCCCCATCTCACCGACTTCAAAATAATTGGTGATCCCGTGCTCTTTGGCGAAATCTCTCAGTATGGCCGCCTGGTTTGCGCTCATCATGTCTTTAGCCGGAAGAAAATGATCGGGGATAAGCCCTATGCGGTTCTGATTAAAGACCGTTTTCTTGTCCAGCTTTTTGAACTCCCGGATGGCTATAGGCGCGGTTATGTCATTGCCGAAACAAAAGTCCACTTTTGCCATTATGAAATCATCGGGAGCCATGGTCTTTGCTCCCGGAGCATGTGCCAGCAATATCTTCTCGGTTATTGTATATCCCATATAATCCCCTTAATTATTATTAATACCTCCAGTTATTTGAAAACAGAAGTTTACCAAATTTTCTCATGAAAATCAATGCTTTAATTCAGGCCAGGCGCGGGATAGACGCCAGGAGCTGCCGGGTATATTCAGCCTTTGGAGCGGCGTATATCTCATCTCTGGAGGCGATCTCCACAATCCTTCCGGCCTTCATCACGCCGACATCATCGGACATGAACTCCACTACTCTTAGATCATGGGAAATAAAAAGATATGTCAGCCCCAGCTCCTGCTGAAGGTCCTTTAAAAGGTTCAGGATACTCGCCTGAATAGACACGTCAAGGCTTGACACCGGTTCATCCAGGACAAGCATGGCGGGACGCCGTATAACCGCCCTTGCTATCGCGATCCTCTGTCTTTCACCTCCGGAAAACTGGTGGGGATATTTATCCATGCAGCCCGGATCCCCCAGCCTGACCAGGGAAAGTGTTTCCCTGACCCTCTCTTCCGTCTCTTTGCCACCTGTCCCGCGGATCAGTAAAGACTCGCCGATTATGTCCTTTACTTTCATGCGGGGATTCAAAGAGCTGAACGGGTCCTGGAAGACAATATCTATATCACCGTTCACTATTATTCGGCCGGAATCCGCTCTAAGGATACCTGCTATCAGTTTGGCAATGGTTGTCTTACCGCATCCGGACTCGCCCACAAGACCAAAGGTCTGTCCTCTGGCTGCGCGGAAACTCACCCCGTCCACGGCTTTTACCGGTTCTGTTTTAATACCGAAAAAAGTCCCGCTCCTCCAGAAATATTTTTTAAGTTCTGCTACTTCAACCATTTTCTCGTCCCGCATCTTGAGCATTTTCAACCACCGGCAGCCTCTCCCTCTTATCCCCCAGCCTCGGTATGCACGCTATAAGCTGTCTGGTATACGGATCGACCGGGTTAGTGAACACTTCTTCCTTACCATCCTCGTCTAATATCCTGCCGTTCCTCATCACGCATACCCGGTCCGCGATCATGTTCACAATGGAGAAGTCATGCGTTATGAACAGGATCGTAAGACGTCTCTCCTTCTGTATCTGTTTGATAAGGTCCAGCACATGCTTCTGGATAGATACATCCAGGGCAGTGGTGGGTTCGTCAAGTATCAATACCGAAGGATCGCAGGAAAGCGCCATGGCCAGGATCACCCTCTGCCGCATACCCCCGGAAAGTTCATGGGGATAATGAGAACTTATTTCCGCCGGAAGTTTCACTGTATGCAGGAGTTCCTTCATCCGCTCTTTTCTGTTTTTCCTGGAAACGGCATCATGAGCGGACATTACCTCCATGATCTGGTCACCGGCACGCATCACGGGATTAAGCGCGGTGAACGGTTCCTGAAAGACCATGGCGATCTCATTACCCCTTATATCCCTTATCTCTTCATGATCAAGGTCAAGGACGTTTTTTCCGTTGAACATTATTTTCCCTTTCTCAAGAGCTGCCGTCCGCGGAAGAAGGTCCAATATCGAGAACGCTGTCAGGGTCTTACCGCTCCCTGATTCGCCCACGAGAGCCAGGACTTCTCCGGAATAAAGCGAAAAGCTTACATTATCTATGACCCTTCTTGCGCCGAACGATACGGTCAGGTCGCTTATCTCAAGTATCTTCTTATCTTTCTCCATTAACCCATGCTCCATGCCCAAAGCTATTTCCGTTCCCTTAACCTGGGGTCCAGCATCTCTCTTAAACTTTCGCCGATAAGGTTAAAACTGAGCACTGTTACTAATATAGCCAGGCCCGGGAACAATGTAAGCCACCATGCGTAATCAATGTAATTCTTGCCGGCGGTCAATATATTGCCCCAGCTCGGGGTGGGGATCTGCACACCCAGCCCGAGAAAACTTAAAGCGCTTTCTATAAGTATCGCGGCTCCAACGCTGAGCGTCGCGCTTACATATACCGGCCCCATGGCATTGGGGAGAATATGCCTGAATATCACCCGCATGTCAGAAACCCCCTGGACCTTTGCCGCGTGCACAAAATCCCTCTCTCTCAGAGTGAAAAATTCCGCGCGCACAAGGCGGCATAATCCCGCCCAGCTTGTTATCCCGATAACGATCATCACATTGACTATATTGGGCCCCAGAAATGCCACAACGATCATTATGAGAAAAAGCGTGGGAAAGCAGTACATGACCTCCACGAAACGCATTATAAAAGCGTCCGGCCGTCCTCCGTAATATCCGCTCACCCCTCCCAGAAACACCCCGATGACCATAGAGATAAAAACAGCTATGAATCCCACGCTCAAGGACACGCGGGCTCCATACACCATGCGGCTGAAAACGTCCCTTCCAAGATTATCTGTCCCGCAAAGATGCTCCAGTGAAGGAGGCTGGAGCATCCCCTGGGGAGAAAGGTTCATCTCCAGAGGATCGGACGGCGCGATGAACGGCGCAAAGACCGCTGTCAATCCCATTATCACGACTATTGTTATCCCGAATATCAACCGCTTTTTCATAATATCTACCGGTGCGCCTCGTATCTGATACGCGGGTCCACGACCGCGTATGCGACATCCGACAAAAATATCCCCAGAAGCGTGAGAAAAGTGGAAATGACCGCCACGCCCATGACCACTGGATAATCGTAACTCATTATCGCTTCGTAACCGAGCCTCCCCATACCAGGCCACGCGAAGATCGTCTCAAAGATAAAACTGCCTGAAATAAGCCCGGGTAATGTGAGCCCCATTATGGTGACTATGGGCAAAAGCGCGTTCTTCAGGGCATGCACCATTATCACTCTGGTCTCAGGCAGGCCTTTGGCCCTGGCCGTAAGTATGTAATTCTGTCCCAGGGCTTCTATCATGCTTGACCGGGAATACCTGGAGAGAGCAGCCAGCCCGCCGAACGCAGTGGTGAACGCGGGAAGGACAAGGTGCCACAAGAGGTCCTTCACTTTCTCAAACGCGCCTATATACTCGACATACCAGGGGCTCATCCCGGATACCGGGAACCATTGCAGTTTAAAACCGAATAAAAATATGAGAAGAAGCGCCAGCCAGAACGTGGGCATGGCATACCCGATAAAAACAAATACTGTCATTGTCCTGTCAAACCGGCTGCCCCGCCTGACCGCGCTGATTATCCCTATGGGAAGCGCCACGCAGAAAATTATCAAAAGGGATATCACCTGCAGAAGAAGCGTTGCCGGAAGCGCTGACATGATCTTGGAAATGACAGGACGGTTGTCTATAAAGGACCTTCCGAAATCCAGAAACACAAATCTCCTCAGCCACATGCCGTACTGGACAATGGCCGGTCTATCCAGGCCGTATAACCTGTTAAAACTTTCCCTGGCGCTCGCCGAGACCTCGGGGTTCAAACCATACCTTACGCTCGTTGGGTCACCCGGCGCAAAGTGCATCACCACGAAAAGGATGAAGGATATGCCTATCAGCATGGGAATGATAAGCAATAATCGTCTGATTATGTATCTACGCATTTTCTCTAGAACTTATATCTTGCTTCCCGTTTCGGAACATACCAGTCTATGAAGTTATAGCCTATTCCCGCAGGAGCCGGATCGATCCCCTTGAAGCGCTTGTTTATCCCCGGGGTCGCGTAACCGGAGAACAAAAACGTGTAAGGCGCGTCTTCCGCGACAAGACGGTGTATCTCGTGGTATATCTCCCTGCGTTTCTCAGTGTCGAACTCCCGTCTTCCTTCTTCTATCAGTCCGTCGACCCGCTTGTTGGAATATGAAATGAAATTCAATCCTCCCTCCCGCATTGAATCGGAATGCCACGCGAAATAACAATCCGGATCAATGGAAAGCGCCCATCCCAGGATAACGGCCTGAAAATTCTTCTTGCTGACAAACTGGTCAAGGAAAGCCGCCCATGCCACTACCTGGATCTCCGTCTTTATTCCCAGGTCGGCCCACTGTTTCTGGACTATGGTAGCGACATCCTCTCTTACCTGGTTGCCCTGATTTGTCACGATCTTGATCTTGAACTCCATGCCGTCCTTTTCCAGTATCCCGTCGCCGTCACTATCAACCAATCCCGCTTCACGCAAAAGAGAGGCGGCTTTTTCAGGGTCATACCCGTATAAAGACACGGAATCATCGTAATACATGGAATCCCTCCGAAAAGGGCCGGTCGAGACTTCCCCGAGACCCAGGAGCACGGCATCTATGATCTCTTTTTTATTGATCGCGTAGCTCAAAGCCTGTCTTACTTTCCTGTCTTTCAGGATAGGATCTTTAAGGTTGTAACCTATATATGTATAGGAAGGAGCAAGGTAAAAATATTTGTTTATCCTTTGTTTGAATTCGGGCGTATCGCTCCTGTACCGGTATTGATAGGGGGTCAGCTGCATGGAATCTATCCCGCCTGATACAAGTTCAAGGAACTCGACCGCCTGGTCCGGTATGATCCTGTAAACATACCGCTTTATCCCGGGGACATGCTCAAAGTAGTCAGGATTGGCTTTCAGCACTATGTATTGTCCGCTTTCCCATTTTATGAACCGGTATGGCCCGGTGCCGACTGGCGCTCTCGCGTAAGGGGAATTCCTTATATCCATTACATCCTTAAAAAGATGCTTGGGGATCACACCCATGCCCAGTTTGAGCAAGGCCGGGGCATAAGGCTGGTTATACTCAAAACGTATTGTATGATCATCTATGACCCGGATATCTTTTATATCCGTAAAACCAGAAATATAAGGACAGCCGACCTCGGGATCCAGGATTCTCTCAAAAGTGAAACGGACATCCGCGGCAGTGAACGGCACACCGTCATGCCAGCGGACGTTCTTGCGGAGATAAAAGACTATCACAAGCCCGTCATCGGTGACTTCCCATCTCTCCGCAAGGTCAGGGACGATGTTCAGGTCCCTGTCAACCTTTGTGAGCCCGTTATACACGAGCCCGCAGATGGCGCTTGAAGACGTGTCATCCGCCAGGAACGGGATCAGTATCCTCGCGTCCCCTATGCTCGCGGTGACATACGCGCCGCGCGAAATCCACTTTTGCTGGGAGAACGCGCAGTGACAGATCATAAAAAACCATAAAAAAAAGATCACTGTCTTTTTAAAGAACAGTGATCTTTTAAGCGTATATACGCGATTATGCTGTCCCATTGAATTCTTCCGGAGTGGGAAGAGGTAATTCTTCAGCTGCAGGCTATTCTTCTGCAGGAGCTGGTCCAGTGGGTGCTTCGGGCTTTGGTTGAATTTCGCCATCGACCGGAATCGCCTCTGGCACCGGCTCTGTAATACCGGGAGGCGGCGCTGTTGTCCTGGCTTGAGGCATTTTCGTGTGCCGGAAAAGCGACCTACCTCTTCTTGAGGTCACCATGGCCAGCACTAACGAAAGTACCAGGAAGAGCACGGCCCCGACCTCTGTGGCCCTTTTCAGCAAAGTGGACGCCTGTGTTCCCAGCACGGACTCTGCTGATCCACCGAACGCTTCGGTCAATCCTCCTCCTCTTCCCGCCTGAAGCAATATTACAGCGATCAGGAAAAGGCATACGATAACGTAAATAACGAGCAATATAAGATACATCTTTCTATCCCTTATTTTTCGGCATAAAGCCTGGATGTTGTCTTGATTATATCAATAAAACTGTCCGATTTCAAGCTTGCCCCGCCTATAAGACCCCCGTCTATATCCTCTTCCTTCATAAGGGCCTCGATGTTCTCGGGCTTGACACTGCCGCCGTATAAAATACGTTTGCTTTGCGAAAAAGGCCCTGAATACATCTCCCTAAGAAGCCCCCTTATCACCGCCTGGACCTCCTGGGCCTGTTCCGGTGTCGCTGTTCTTCCCGTTCCTATTGCCCACACCGGCTCATACGCGATGACAAGCTGTTCAAGATATTGTTCATCAAACCCTTTGAGCCCTTCCGTTACCTGGGTCCTGACCACTTCCAGGGTCTTGTTCGCTTCCCTCTCTTCAAGTATTTCGCCGACGCACATTATGGGGATCAACCCGCTGTCAGAGACCGCCCTTATCTTGCGGTTCACTGTTTCATCTGTCTCGCCAAAATACTTGCGCCTTTCGGAATGACCGATAATCACATACCGGCATCCCACGCTTTCCAGCATCTGCGGGGAGATCTCTCCGGTAAACGCCCCTTCCTTTTCCCAGTAACAATTTTGCGCTCCCATGGCTATATTGGTCTCTCCCAGCATCTCACCGACATCACCAAGATCAATAAAAGGAGGGCATATCACTATCTCCACGTTATCAACGTTAAACACGGCCCGCTTGATATTGTTCGCCAGCTCGATCGCTTCGTTGACGTTTTTATACATCTTCCAGTTGCCGGCTATGATCGGTCTTCTCATTATCTTCTCCTCTTCGCGTTCCTACCTGTCGTTCAAAGCCGCGATACCCGGGAGCTCTTTCCCCTCAAGATACTCAAGAGAGGCTCCCCCTCCCGTGGATATATGCGACAACTTATCCGCTAATCCCATCTGGTGGACAGCGGCAGCCGTGTCTCCGCCGCCGATGACCGTAGTGGCATCAAGCCTGGCTATATACCCGGCAATTTCCCTCGTACCGGCAGCAAAAGGCTTCATCTCAAAAAGTCCCATAGGACCGTTCCACACGATCGTCTTTGAATCCTTGAGAACGGATTCAAAGCTTTTAATGGTCTCCGGTCCGATATCAAGGCCTATCCATCCGTCCGGTATATGTTCCTTCACTATCTTATGCTTGGCGGTCGCCTTCATCTCCCTGGCAACCACATGATCTTTTGGCAGGAATATGCCCACTTTATTCACGCTTGCTAATTCGAATATCTTCTGGACCGTATCGAGCATGTCCTCCTCTACCCTGGACGCTCCCACGCCTTTAAGCCTGGACTTCAAAAACGTATATGCCATTGCCCCGCCTATCAACAGGAAATCTATCTTGTCCAGCATGTTCTCTATAACGGGTATCTTGTCGGCCACTTTCGCGCCGCCGAGTATCAGGGAAAACGGCCGCTCAGGATCTTTGGTGACCTTTTCAAAATATTCTATCTCCTTCTGCACAAGAAAACCCGCGACGCTCGGAAGGTACTCCGTTACCCCCACGGTCGAAGCATGGGCCCGGTGACATGTCCCGAACGCGTCCTCTACGAACACGTCTCCGAGAGAAGCAAGCTGTTTGGCGAAATCGGGGTCATTTTTCGTCTCTTCCTTGTGGAACCTCAGGTTCTCGAGAAGTATGACGTCACCTTCCTTCATACTGGCTACGGCTTCCCTCACGTCTTCTCCGACACAATCATCCATTTTCTTTACATTTTTCTTCAGCAGTTCAGAAAGCCTTTCGGCAACAGGCGCCAGACTGAATTCGGGTTTTACCTCGCCCTTTGGACGGCCCAGATGGCTCATAAGTATGAGCTTCCCCCCGTTATCTATTATATATTTTATGGTCGGAATAGCTGCTGTAATGCGGCTGTCATCGGTGATATTGAATTTTTCTCCCAGAGGGACGTTAAAATCAGCACGCATCAAGACCCTTTTGCCTTTGACCTGAATATCCGTAACGCTCTTTTTCATACCTTACCTCCGTGGTTAGAGCAGGGATACCGGCATATTGCCTGCCGTGTCCATGTCCAATAAGTGACTATATATAACATAAATCAGGACATAAGGCAACGGATTTTTTACGTGTCAGCTGTGTTAATTTTAAGTTAACTTTTGATTAATTTATCGGGCGGGATCCTTAGAAAAATAGGAAAAATAGGGACAGACACCTATTTTTCTGATTACTCGTAGCAGGCCACCCTTAAGGGTGGCCTACAACTACGTTTATTTTACACCGAAAAGTATACCCATTGCCCATAACATAATGTAATTGGTTCTACAGGCCCTTTTTTATGAGAAGCCCCATAAGGTCCACCACCCTGCAGGAATATCCGAATTCATTGTCATACCAGCCGATGACCTTTACCATTGTCTTACCCATGGTCATCGTGCAAAGGGAATCGAATATACAGGAATGTGTGTTCCCGATAATATCGACCGATACTATCGGCTCATCGGTATATTCCATGATCCCTTTCATTGGACCCTGCGCGGCCTGTTTCATGGCTTCATTTATCGCCTCGATCGTAGCTTCCTTTTCGACTTCCGCCACAAAATCCACGATAGAACCGTCTTTTACCGGAACCCTCATGGCCATACCATTAAGTTTGCCTGCTAATTCCGGAATGACCTTACCGGCCGCCTTAGCCGCGCCGGTCGTGGTCGGGATCGTGCTTTCCGCCGCGGCCCTCGCCCTTCTCAGGTCACTGTGCGGAAGGTCCAGTATCCTCTGGTCATTCGTGTACGCGTGGACAGTGGTCATAAGACCGTATTTGAGCTTAAAAGTATCGTTCAGGACTTTTACCATCGGGGCCAGACAGTTGGTAGTACATGACGCGTTGGAAACGATCTTATCAGATTCTTTTAATGCATCCTCATTAACGCCCATGACTATCATGTTGTCTATCTCATCTTTCGCGGGGACCGTGAGGAGCACCTTTTTCGCCCCGGCCTGGATATGCTGTTCTATCTGCGCTTTCTTCCTGAAAACGCCGGTTGCCTCCAGTACTATATCGACTCCCAGTTTACCCCATCCCAGCTCAGTGGGACTTTTGACGCTCGTGATCTGGACCTCCCTGCCGTCCACCACGATGCTGCTGTCCTTGGCCTCCACGGTTCCGTCAAACTTCCCGTGAACCGAATCGTATTTCAATAGATGGGCCAGGGTCTTAGCATCGGTAAGATCATTGATGGAAACAACTTGCATGTCGTCCCTTTTTTCGATTATCCTGAATACCATTCTCCCTATTCTTCCAAAACCATTGATCCCTATTTTCACTGCCATTTCGATCCTCCTTCTTATTCATTTAAAAATAATTCGCCTGCTTCCAACGGGTATTTCCAATGATACCCAAAATGATCTAATTGAAAAGTGATTATATACTCATGAAAAAAAATATGCAATAAAAAAATACATATCACGGGGGGGATGTCATCCCGGCGGGGATCTGTTTTTAGAAAATCAAACTCCCAGTACTTTTCCCTTTGTGACCTTCTGTCCCCTGAGGAACTCATCCCTGGGCATTTTTCTTTTACCTTCGATCTGGAGTACGTCTATACGCAAAGCGTCTCTACCGGCTTTTACGACAAATTCGTTCTCGTCTATGACCGTGCCGGGTGTTCCCTCTTCTTCACCCGAGGCAATTACACAGGTTTTGAATATTTTCAGCACCTTTCCGTCGATCAAAGTGAAAGCGCCCGGCCAGGGCTGCATGGCCCTTATTTTGCGCGCAAGATCAGAGGCGGGGGTTCCCCAGTCTATCTTTCCTTCTTTTTTCTGAAGCTTGGGAGCGTAAGAAACATCTGCTTCGTCCTGTGATATTGGCCGCGCCTTTCCTGATCCGATCAGATCGAGGGTCTTCAACAAAAGGTCGGCTCCGCTTTTCGCAAGCCGTTCAATAAGTTCGGGGGCGTTCTCCTCGTCGCCTATCAACGTTTTCTCCTGGGCGATTATAGCACCGGCATCCATTTTTTCCGTCATCTTTATCACGGTATTACCCGTCTCCCTGTCCCCGTTCAATATTGCCCGGTTCACGGGCGCTGCGCCGCGGTACGCGGGTAAAAGCGAGGGGTGAAGATTTACGCTGTATTCTTTCGGAAGTTCCAGTAGCTGCTTATCCAAAATCTGGCCGTAATCAACTACCACAAATACATCCGCGTCTATTGACCTTATGTGTCCGATGAATACCGGATCCGATACTTCTGAAGGCTGAAGCACCTCAATATCAGGGGCCGCTTTTTCTATGAACGCTTTTACCGAAGTGGGAAACACGTTCCAACCGCGCCCCTTGCTGGCGTCTGGCTGGGTCACCACTGCCAGGACATCATGCCGGCTTTGCAGCAGCTTCTTCAGCGTTGGCAAACCGAACTTTCCTGTTCCAAAAAAAATAATTTTCATAATCACATCTCCTTCACATGCTCATGGGATCAACGTCAACGGCCATGAGCACACCGGTCCCTTTAGAAAAGCCTCTTAAAACCTTACGCAAGTCTTTAGTCGTCTTGCCCAGGTCTTTTGTCTTGATAAGAATATTCCACCGGTAATAACCCCGCAGCCTGGCCATGGGCGATGGGGCCGGCCCGATGATGCTCTCCTCCGGAAATTTCTTTAAAAGCCGTTTCGCGAGGCGTTCGGCGCTCTTCATCACGTTGTCTTCCTTCCTGGCCCTCAATGTCATCTTTATTAGATTGACAAAAGGAGGGAACTCCAGTTCGCGCCGGGCTTCTATTTCTTTTTTATAGAAAGCTCGATAATCATGCTTGGCAGCCAGGCCTACCGCGTAATGCTCCGGTGTATACGTCTGCACGATGACCTCTCCCACCAGATCCCCTCTTCCGGCGCGGCCCGCGACCTGGGTAATAAGGTTAAACGTCCGTTCCCCGGAACGAAAGTCTGGCAGGTTCAGGTTTGCATCAGCCGAAACAACGCCCACCTGCGTGACCCTGGGAAAATCCAGCCCCTTGGCTATCATCTGGGTACCGACGATTATGTCTATCTTATGGTCCTTGAAATCCTTCAACACTTTGGCGTGCGCCCCTCTTTTCGCCATTGTATCACTGTCCATCCGGGAGATCCTCGCTCCAGGCAGTATCTGTTTTAATTCAGACTCCACCTTCTGCGTCCCTGTCCCCTTATACATCAGGTAATCCTCTTCGCAGGCAGGGCAGAGCCTGGGAGGAGGGGTCCTCCTGTTGCAGTAATGACATATGAGCTCATTCTTCTCATGATGGAACACCATGGGTGAATCGCACTTGGAGCATTTGATCACGAACCCGCACTTCCGGCAGTTCACAAAGGTCGAAAACCCTCTCCGGTTCAGAAAAATAAGGGCTTGCTGCTTTTTTTTGATATCACCGGACAAAGCTTCTGCCATGACATGGGATATGACCTCTCTTCCCACTCGTGTATCAAACTCCATCCTCATGTCAACAAGCTTGACCCTGGGAAGCTTTTTTTCCTTGATCCTCTGGGTCAGTTCCACAAGATGATATTCTCCGTGCACGGCCTTGTAATATGACTCCAGAGACGGCGTCGCACTGCCGAGAATAACAGGCGCACCCGCTATCCGGGCTCTCTTTATAGCAACCTCGCGGGCATGATACCTCGGCACGTCTTCCTGTTTATAACTCGGCTCATGCTCTTCGTCCACGATGAATATCCCCGGGTCCTTGAACGGACTGAAAACAGCGGAACGGGGTCCGACCACTATCCGCGCTTCTCCGTCCCTGATCCTTTTCCATTCTTTGAACCTGGCGCTTTGCAGCATCTTTGAATGGAATACCGCTACTTTATCCCCGAACCTCGAGGTGAAGCGCTCAACGGTCTGGGGCGTGAGTGATATTTCCGGCACCAGCACTACCCCGGATCGTCCTGTTTCAAGGACATGGTCCATTGCCTGGAGGTATATCTCTGTCTTACCGCTTCCGGTAATGCCGTGAAGCAGAAAGACCTCGTGCCTGCCTTCATCAATACATTTATTGACGTCTTTCAGGACTATGGCCTGTTCCCTGTTCGGTTTGTGCGGTTCAGTGGACGCTACAACCTCCCTCTTTTCCTCGATACGGGAAACCATGGAGGTTTTTCCCCTTTTCAGCGCCCCGGGTATCATGGCTTCCAGGGCCTCGCCCCATGAACACAGATAATAGTCCTTCATCCATCTTGCCAGAGCTATCATTTCCGGCGTAAAGACAGGATACTCGTCGATCACGTCAATAAGGGGCCTGGGGTCTTCGACCATTGGTTCGTCTTCCAGTTCCGCGATATACCCCACGCGCTTCTTGTTGCGGAAAGGGATGAAAACCCGCTTCCCCACTTCAGGGGCATACTGCTCCTTCCCCGTCACCTTATACTGAAAGGTCCGGTCAATGGGCAAACTCGTCGCAACTTCTACATATTCAGCCATGTTAAACTCCAAGCATGTTTGAACTGGTTTGAGCAGGGCATGGATTTTCATCTAGCATCCAGCATCTCTCTGCGCCTTTTTTCCCTGATACCCTGGTATCCTGCACCCTGGTGTCCCGATACCTTGATCCACTAGCTTAGATTCCTCGACTCGGCCTTTCAGCTGTCGGCCCCGCCCCTCTATAATGGAGCAGGGGCACAAATGGGGTGTTTCGTACAGAGGATTGACGTCCTAACTCATTAATACCACCATGCGGCCGACCTTGGAAAAACTAATTTTCTTTTACATATCACCGAAATAGAAGTTTTAATCCTCTGGTAGAAACATCCCATTTGTGCCTATACACCGTTTTACCCCACACCCCTACCTGAGTCCCTGCGTCCCCGTGGGATCTTCAGGCCCAATTCCCTGGCCACCAACTTCATATCCTCCCACACGGCCCCCTTGCCATCAGGATTGCGCAAAAGATACGCTGGGTGGTAGGTGGGCATGAGTTTGACTCCCCGGTAATCATAGAACTTCCCGCGCAGCCTGCTTATGGGCGTCTCGGTGTTCAAAAGGGTCTGGGCCGCGAACTTTCCGAGCGCGCAGATAACTTCGGGTCGTATAAGATCGATCTGCTCCTCAAGATAAGCCTTACAGACCGCGATCTCGGCCGGCAATGGGTTCCTGTTACCCGGAGGACGGCACTTCAGGATATTCCCTATGAAAACATCCTCCCGCTTCAGCCCTATGGATCCTATGATCTTTGTCAGCAACTGCCCGGCCCGGCCGACAAATGGCCGCCCCTGTATGTCTTCATCAGCTCCGGGAGCTTCTCCTACGAACATCAGTTTCGCATTGGGATCGCCTTCGCCGAACACAACGTTTGTCCTGGTCTTGGAGAGCGGACACCGGCGGCAATTCAGCACCTCTTTCTCAAGCGTCTTTAATTCCTTTTCCCCGGGCACGTTTTCTTCCTTCCTTTTTTCCGGAAAACATATCTCGTCATTACCCGCCAATTTCTCGGATTCGATCGCTAACTTTAATCCCTCGATTATTTCTCGGATCTCGTTATTCATTATGATTCAGGGTTTAATAAATCAAATCACGTATTATTCTTGGGCCCGATAAATCGAGCCCCTGCGTCAGGGCGGATAAATCACCGCCTAGACCTCTCCCAGCTCCTTTAACACCACGTCTACGATCGTCTCCGCGGCGCGGGGGCGGCGGATCTTATCGATCCCGGCCTTGACCGAATTATAAGCCTCCGCTGACAAAAGCAAACGGTTTACCAGATCGGGTATTTCCTTCATGCTGCCGGCTCTTTCCGCCGCACCGGCTCTGAGCAGGAGCTCTTCGTTCCATGTTTCCTGCCCGGGGATCGACTCGAACAATATCATGGGAAGCCGCATATTCAACGCCTCTGTAACGCTTATGCCGCCGGCCTTGGTTATCATGAGGTCCGAGGCGGCCATAAGCTCGGGGACCTTATCCGTGAACCCGAAAAGCTTCACCGGGTAGTTCAGCTTTTCCTTTAACAGGCTGATATTATCAAACGCTCTTTTATTGTGCCCACAGACGATCATCACCTGTATGTCGGGACGGCAGGAACACAGCGAAAGCAGGATAGACTCCAGGGGGCCGACCCCGAACCCACCGCTTAAAATAAATATAGTGCTTTTGCCCGCGTCCAGACCATAGGTCCTGCGCAACTCATCGACGTCAAACTCCCTGGAAAATTCCTCGACCGTCGGGATCCCGGTAACGGCTACCTTCTCCTCCGGTATCCCCCTTTTCACGAGTTCAGGCAACACTGCTTCCGCCCCGATAAAGAACTTGTCTATATGATCCGACAGCCAGAAGGAATGCGGCCCATAATCGGTTATTACCACGTACAGCCTCGGATCGAAATCCTTGTACCTCTTTATCGCGCCCGCAATTCCCGGAAGTATAAAATGCGTCGTAACTATCGCGTCGGGCCTCTCCTTTAAAAGCATGTCCTCAAAACCTATCAGGTTCTTCAAGTCCAGGGACTGGCGGACCCTGCGCAGCATACTATCCGCAATACGGTTATTGGAGAGATGGTACAGGATGCCCCAGAGCCATCTGCCGCGGGTCATCATGAAAACATAAAAATTAATGTAAAGGAACCTGTAAAAACTGTTCCCGTAATCAAGCGTGTCTATGTTCTTTACCTCTATGTCCCCGCCTGCTTTTTTCTGGAAAGCCTTCAGTATCGCGACCGCCGCTTTTTTGTGCCCCATGCCTCCTGTTGAGTAAAGAATAAGGATCTTCTTCATGATCTCCTTTCTATTATCAGATCGACCGCTTCGGTCAGGTCCTCGCATATATCGCCGGGCTTATGCTTCCACTCCCGCGCCTCTTCCCCGGAAGTTTTCCCCGAAAGGACCAGGATCGTCCTCAGGCCCGCTTTCTCGCCGGCCTTGATATCGCGTTCAGTGTCTCCTATATAATATTTATCCCGCAGGTCGCCTATCCCAAGCTCCTCCCTTGCCTTGAAAAAAAGTCCGGCTTCAGGCTTACGACAGCCGCACTTCTCTTCTTCCGTATGAGTGCAATAGTAAACACCGGCGATATCCCCGCCGGCCTCATTTATGACATCTATCATCCCGTTTGTTACTTCAGAAAGCTCTTTGTCCGTGAAATACCCTTTGCCAACACCCTGCTGGTTGGAAATGATCACGCACCTGTAACCGGCATCCGCTATTTTCTTTAACGCTTCCAAAACGCCGGGTAAAAAACGAAAGTCTTTCCGTCGAGTTATATAGCCGTATTCGGTCCATCCCCAGCCGTCCTCATTGATCACTCCATCCCTGTCCAGGAATACATATTTCTCCTCCATCTATCTCCTCACTTTTAAAATCAGCAGTTAGCAGGATATCCGGCTTCTTGCCTGATATTCTGATATCCTATCCCCTGCTCATCACAACTCGCGCATCATCCCATATGAGGTTCGCCAGTAAAAAGGCGGCTACGCCGGTAAAGTGCAGCATGAAACGCGAAATGGTAGTGTTTACGTAAAAATACAGATCGCCTCCTGTTATACACATGTACGCGGCAAAATATCCTATCGCAGAAACCAGCAGGAAAAAAGTTATATAGAAGACCTCTCCCTTCCATAAAGACTTGTGTTTCCAGATCGCGCAGCCAAACACGAGTATCCAGAAAATATTCCATTTCTTGGGGCCGAAAACTTCCTGCTGGAACAGGTTGAGCAAAACCGGGATATCTTTCACGTTCTGCCAGATGCTCCCCATGGTGACTTTTGAGAGATCCATATCGCTGTTGACCGCACCTGCTGATATCTTCAAGCAAAACCACGGCGCCGCGATGACCGCTATTATAACAAAGGCGACAAATATATCCATAAAATTAAACTTACCGGCGCGCCTGGATGTCTTTATGCAAAAAATGATGAGCGCCATAAAAAAAGCCGCTACGAATACCATGGCTTCGTTCTTTACCCACAGGGAAACCCCGAATAAAACCGATGAAAAGACCAGGGCGGCCCTTTCCGTATTCCGCATATACGTCACGAAATAGATGAACGCGCAGGTGATAAATGCCGTGAAAATAAGGTCCGCATGGATCACCGTGGCATAATCAGCCAGCTGTGGTACGGTGGCAAGAAAAAACACGATCAACATTGAATAGGCCCTTTTAAAGAATTTTTTCATCAAGGCGTAAAACAGCGCGAGAAAAGCCACGTAAATAAGCGGCATCACCAGGTTCACCAGGAAATCATTAAATCCCGTGAATTCATATATCCATGTCATGAGAAAAGGCAAAAGAAGCGGATAGTCCGGGTGGGCTATCACCTCTTCGGGCCAGTTCAGAAAGTGCGCCGGCATGCCCTGATTAAAATAAAAGATCTTCGCTTTCAGCGCGTAATTGGCGACCGCGTCGTGCGAATGAACAGGGACCGGCAGGACCAGGAACAAGACCCATAATATCTGCAGGACTACGCCGGCAAAAAGCAGCTTCTCCAGCAGTGTCGCCCCCTCCAGCGGCCTTGAAAAAAGAAAGGTTTGCTTTAGATCGGCCCTCTTAAAAACAAGAAAGAAACCGGCGAGCAGGACAAAAATGAGAGGGATCATGGAAACGCTCTGGAACGTGAATCTCACGCCGGCAAGATGATACACGAAAAGCTGGTATGCCGCTATACCTGTGCCTGTCAAAAAAGAAAGCGGCATGAGCTCCGACAGCCCGCACCCGGACCTGACGCTCAGCATGACCATGAAAACAAAAACCGCGCCGGTGATCTCAAGCGCCAGAAAAGATATGACAAGACTCACGACCTTTTCCCCTGATTTATAAATAAATATCCCTTTTTACCGAAACGCCCGAACTCTTCATATCCCGCCGGCACGCGAACGCCTTGTCCATAAACTATCTTAAAATCGGTGACACCCTTGCCTGCCTTTAAGGGCCAGAGAAAATACCTGGCTCTTACCTCGTCTATGGAATATTTTTCAAATCCCATGATCTCGCAGGTAGAACCTGCCGGTATTTTTTCACGGGCGAAGGCCAGAAAATCGTAAAGGTCGCCCCCCATAACATGGCGGGTTCTGGCTTCACCTTTCAGGCGATACAGTTCACGCAGCGCGCGGTACTGTCCATCCTTGTCCTCCCTTACCAGAAAAAATAACCACAGGACACACCATATTACAAAAATTGACCTGAACAGGTTCTTTTTAGTTAACATTCTTCTTCTCTCTAAGAAAATCTGCGAATTCTGACGGTTCCCTGAGGTCGAATGTCCTGTCTTTCTCAAAACTGATCTTTGAGCCGTGGCCGCGAAAAAACAGCCTGGATCCATGCACTGGTCTAAGAAGGCCCAGGACACTCGCGATAACCCCTTTTCTGAGAATGACGGCGTCGTATTTTTTCTTTTTCGTCAGTATTTTCCAAAATAACAACGCGTTAACAAAACCATGCTGTATGACCCGGACACCGACGTCGGCATGTCTTATCGAACTCATGCTTTCTCCCGCCGTGCCGGGCTTTGCGCTGCTCCTTCTGTCCCGGACCCAGAAATCAACGATCACTCTCTGGCGCGCCAGGCTTTTCATCAGCTCGTAATCCTCTCTAACCCGTTCCCGGTCATCATGAAAGTCACTGGAGTGGTCCATGTGAAGGACCCGGAGAAGCTTCCCCCATCTATTCTCGAATAAGGCCCTGTTCCTGGAATATATCTCTTCTTTTCCTTCAAGATCCTTCCGTGAGGCCTGCTCCGCGTGAAACACATAAGATCCCTCGGCCATCGCCGGGATATATCCCGCTTTTTGCGCCCTGACCGAAAAATCCGTATCTTCATAACACACTCCTTCATAGGCTTCGTCCAGATAACCTATTTTTTCGATCACTTCACGCTTTATCAGACAGGCAAAACCTATGGCGTGTCCGAGCTCTACGAACCTGCCTTTCTTATCATCGAGCAGCCTGGCGTGCTCGTTGATAGAAACGCTCTGATCCGGGAACGAACCGAATGTATTGCTCTGGGGGTTAACAATCCCTATGTCGCCCCTCTGTTCCGCAACGGATATCATCTCCTCGAGCCACCCCTCCGCCACCACGCAGTCGTTATTCAGGAGACAAATAAAAGGCGCGTCCGAAAGCCGCATGCCCTTGTTCATCCCGCCGGCGAAGCCGGCGTTTTCCTCAGAGAAGACCTTTTCGATATAGACCGTGCCGCTCCCGTGCACAGCACCGAGGTAACGCTTCACTTCAGGATCCTTGCTGCCATTGTCCACTATGATGAGATTAGCGCTTACCCGCGTGTTCTCAAGAACGCTCGCGACGCATTTCTTCAAAAGGCCGGGGTTCTCGTAACTCAGAAGTACTATATCAACTGTTTTTTTCACTTTTCCGGACCAGCTCCCAGTATTTAGCCCATTTCAGGAAATGGACCCACGCGAAAAGGACAGAAAAAACAAACCCGTGCATCCCTTCCTTAAAGCCCATTTTCTTGACGTAGAATTTCCAGAAGAGTTTAGCCGGTTTCACTTTTACGTTATACCGGATCTCTTTCTCGTCTATCACTCCCCTCAGCTCAAAGATCTCTTTTGCTTCGATCGTCGTATACCTGTTCTGCCTGGTGATGAGCTGGGCTATATTGTCAAAAGGATAATGTTCGATCTCCGCGTCCAGGGGCGCTATCTCGCCGTCCGCTACAAGTTTATGGTGAACTCTTCCGTCATACCTGGCGAACCCTTTCTTAAAGAAGTGCGCCGAATAGTGATACCACCCGCCGTGTTTCATGAATCGTCCGAGAAAAAAATTTTTGCGCAAAAACTTATATGCGGTGAACTTCCCTTCGCCACGGAGTATCTTCATGACCTTTTTCCTGAAATCCTCGGTCACCACCTCATCAGCGTCAAGCTGCAGCACCCAGTCCCCGGATGAGTTGTCGATCCCTATGTTCCTTTCTTCGCCGAAGTCCCCTCCAAACCGGTGCTGGACGACCCTGGCCCCGTATTTCCTGCATATATCCACCGTCGAATCCGTACTGAATCCGTCGACAACCACTACCTCATCGGCCCATTTGATGCTTTCCAGACAATTCCTGATCTTGTCTTCCTCATTTTTTGCGATTATCACGACCGACAGCTTTTCACGATTCTCAACACCAGTAGACATCTTCACCCTTCCCCCCTCTTTTCAGAAGGCAGATGTCAGGAATCAGACTTCCTGTATCTTAGCTCCTGACTCTGACCTCTGTTCTCTGACTTCTGTCCCTCGTCCACTGCTTTCAGCATAAGCTCACGATACTTAAGATAACTTACGAACTGATATATTCCGCTGAAAAAGGCCACCGTTAATCCGTAAATGCCGTCCTTGTAAGCCTTCTTCCTGAGAAGTCGCCTGTAAAAACAGCGGTCAAGTGTCCGCCATATTGCGTGTCCCATGCTCATCTTGCGGCCAGTCAGATACCACTTCCGCGCTTCGAGCGTAGTGTGGCTATTCAGGCTCCTCAAATAATCCGTGATATCTTTATGCGAATAATGGATGAGGTCCCCTTTAAGATGGCCTGTATCCCCTTCCATGAACGCGCGGGGATGGACCTCAGCCTCTTCGTACTTGAACTCCTTCTTCAGGAAAAGCCTTGTCTGGGGAGCGGGATATTCCCCGCCGTAACGCAGCCAGTAATCGCCGATATGGTTCCTCCTCGGGATGGTGTACGCCTTATATTGCGGTGTCCCTTTTAAAAGGTCGGTTATTTCCCCTGAAAGCCCTTCGGTCACCCTTTCATCCGCGTCCAGGCTGAGGACCCAGTCGTTTGCGGCCTGCGCGTACGCCCAGTTCCTGTGCTTTCCTTCATTTTCCATTCTTCTGAGGAGAACCTTGTCCGTGTATCTTCCTGCTATCTCCCGTGTTGTGTCCGTACTTTCATCATCCACAACGATGATCTCGTCCGCCCAGACCGCGCTTTCAAGGCATTCCGTTATATTTTCTTCTTCATTCTTTGTTATCACTACTACAGTCACTGGTGTTTTACCCATCCGGTCTCCTTATCCGATTCAAAAAAACTGATAACCGTTCTCTTTGCATATAGAACATATTATGTCCGGACTCCCGCCGCTTTTTCCGGATATTGCCTTCCTTGCCCGGATAAACATTTCGCCGTTCCAGATCTCTTTAAAATCCTGCTTCAAGAGGTTGCCGAAACTGTAACGGGCGCAGTCATATATGGCGCCGCACGGCACGACATCGCCGTTCCAGTTGACAGTCAAGGTCCGCCACGGCTTTTCACACGTATTTTTCATTTTTCCGAGGTCACCGTAATTATTGTATTCGGGCCTGTCCGGTATCCAGCTCCCGTCGCGTTTTACGGAATCCTCCACTTTCTCGAATATTTCCTTTGCGCAATCGGTCCGCATGCCGCTTGCTTCGAATTCTATCCCCATTTTCCCGGACATCTCACGCGCCTTCTCGACCTCAAACTGGTTATGCTTGAATACAAGATACTTCCATATGATCCTTGGCTTGCCGCTTGCCAGTTCCTTTTTCCTGGATATGATCCTCTGTATGTTCTCCATGACCCGGGCCAGATCTCCCCCCACCCTGTACTTCTCATAGATCTCCCGGGTCGCGCCGTCACAGGAAACTTTCAGGACGTCCAGTTCATATCTTACCGCCGCGTCCAGCTGCTCTTCGGAAAGAACATTAAGATTACTGTCTATGAACATCCTGAGAGCCGGCTTTTTTTCCCTCGCGTACCTGATCATCTTCCCTATGTCCTTGTTGAGAAAAGGCTCGCCCCAGCTGAAAAGATCGATCGTTTTCACGAAAGGTCCTATCTTGTCAAAAATGACCTTAAAATCCTCAAAAGACATCAGCCCCTTCTCAACCCCGCCCTGCTCTTCATCATTTGTAGGGCACAAAGGGCATCGCAAATTACACACATTCCCGGTCTCTATGGAGATCTTTGAAGGCGCGTAAAAAAGCCTTGCTGAATTCCTTTTCTGCAAAGACTTAAAAATACCGTTTAAAAGTGAAATGTACATGTCATATCTCTTTCTGCGAACTGCGAACTGTCTTGTTCCCTTTCTCCAAAAGTTTCAGGCACTCGTCTATAACGGCTTCAGGCGCAATGCCGGCAAGACAATGATTATCATATTTGCATTCGGGCAGCTTGAAACGACGATAACATGGACGGCAATCAGTTTCCCCGCTGACCAGAACTTTATGTGTCGCTGAAGGAGGATACGGTCCATAGACCTTTTCATCCACCGGCCCGAATATGGATACTGTCTTCAACCCGAGCGCCGCGGCTATATGTAAAGGCCCTCCGTCATTACATACCGCCAGATCACACTTGCTTAACAATGCCATATATTTTTCGAGGCTGAGGCCGGTTTCGACAAACAAAGGGCTTGCCGTCATTTTTCCCGCGACTTCATCGCACAGGCCCTTTTCAGAACTATCCCCCAGAATCGCTACCGCTCCGGAATTTTCCGTCGTAAGCGCGTCCGCGGCCCTGGCAAATCCGTCCGCGCTCCATCTTTTGCGGGAAGAGCTCACCCCCCAGCTGGCACCGCCTCCGGGGATAACCGCCACAACCCGGCCTTCACCGGCGTTCTTGTCTCCCAGATAATCCACGGCCCATTGCCGCAGGTCTTCATCAAGGACGATCCGCATTTCCCGGATGGACACCTTCATTCCCACAAGCCCAAGGAGATCAAGATAATATTCAATGACATGCTTGTCCTGGAACCCTTCGAATTTCCGTTTACGCGTCAGAAAAATACCCCTGTTCCTGTAATCCAGCCCTATCCGCTCCCTGATGCCGGCCAGTAAAAAGGCAAAACCGAACTCGCGTGATAATGTAAAGTCAAAAACCGCGTCATAATTCCCGCGGCGTATTTCACCAAAAAGTCTGCCTAACGCCGAGAAAAAAGCGGGTTTGGAATTTTTCCACAACGCCAGAAAGTCGTCTTTCTCATACACGAACACCCTGTCGATATCCGGATTGCTTTCCGCGACGGCTCTTGTCCTGGCATTACACAGATAATCTATCGACGCGCCGCTTATTTCCTTTTGCAGATTAGCTATAAGAGGCGTAGTGAACAGCACATCGCCTACCCCAAATATATTAGCGATCAGGATTTTTTTCATAATTTTACTGTCTTTTTGACAAAATTCTCATCGCGGCGCCGAGCACCGCGTCAACTTTTACCGCACGCATACACTTGTAATCGTACGGACAGGCGGTATCGAGGCATGGATCGCATCCCGGGCTCTCATGTAATACCGCGTGTTTCTCACCCCATGGCCGCCACCGGACCGGGCTGACGCCCGGGATATTCCTCCCGAAGATCGCCACTACAGGCACCCCTATGGCCGCGGCCATATGCATCGGTCCGGTATCATTTCCTATGAAAAGACCTGCTTTTTTTAAAAAAGCGGCCAGTTTTTTAATGTCAAACATCCCTGAAAAATCCAGGATATCCACTCCTGCCTCATTAATAACCCCTTTGACAAGGCCTTTTTCTGTTTCATCTCCGATCATGGCAATATGACAATCCAATACCGACTTGATCCTTCGGATCAAGTCCGCGTAATGCTTCCCGGGCCACATCTTGGCAGGGTTGCTGCTACCCGGATGGATAATTATCAAGGCCCTGTCCGGGTATATCTTCATCTTACCCAGAAGGTCCTTGATAAACTTTTCAGCCGCCCCGTCGATAACCATCCTTGGATCCGGCGCCGTGGTATCTATTCCCAGCCCCCGCAACAGGTCCATGGTATATTCTATCTCGTGCTTTTCGCCTCTCGCCCTCTCATCAGAGACCTTCTTGTTCAATAAAAAACCCCATTTCCTGTCATATCCCACGCGGCGGGCTATTCCCGCCAGAAAACACGCGGTATGCAACAGCTTGTGCGGGTTCAGTATTATCGCGGTGTCAAAACGCTTCTTCCTCAGCAATCCCGAGAGACGCACGGATCTCAGCAGCCACTTGTCCTTATTTGCCGTATCAACCGTGATGACCTCTTCCACGTCTTCCCTTCCTTCTACAATGTCCCTGGAATATTCGGACGTAACGAAGGTAACGCGGGCCCCGGGGTAAGCCTTCCTTATACTGTCGACGGCTACCGTTGAAAGAAGGACTTCTCCGATGCGGTCCGTCCGCATTATAACAAAATTCTTAAACTTATCTCTCTCTTGCATGACAACTTAGGGCATAACAGAAACCAAGCAGAAGATGAAAGAAAACCGCGAGAGTGACCGAATAAAGATGCGTATCCACCATACAGTTCATGGAAAATCCGACCATGCCCGCGAACAGGCCCGCGGTGAGGCCCCTGCGCCTGCCTTCATCCATCGTTAAAATATTCCTAAATGAATGCATCAAGACCGTTACCAAAAATATCAAAAATAGCAGCGCGCCTACGAGACCTACTTCCGAAGCCATGTGCAGATAAGAATTATGTGTATACCTGACATCCGGATATTCGGGCGGTTTATACCTGGGGAAGTTCCGGCTATAGGTGTTAACGCCAAACCCGAGGATCGGATGCTCTATTATCATGTTTATCGTTCCTTTCCACAGCATAACCCGTTCCCAAGCGGTCCCGCTTTTAAAGTCCGCCAGAGCAAAGATCCGTTCCTGCGCCGTGTAAGGAAGCACCAGGAACAGCACCAGCAAAACCGCGATGAACACGGCTAACACCTTTCTCGCCTTTATCGCCCCCAGGACCAGAAAAGCGGCCGCGAAAGATATCCATGCCCCGCGCGACTTGGTCAGGAACAGGCTGACCATGGAAAGAACCAGAGGTATGAAGACCATTACTCTTTCTCTTAACCTGGCGCCCCTTGATATAAGAAACGATATGAATATCGTTCCCACGACAAAGAGATACGTGCCAAAATCATTCGGATGGACAAATGAAGCGGATATCCTGTGCAGAGAATCCTTTGTTATCAGCCCCCTGTGCCTGATGAGATCGAATCCCGTATAATACTGAATAAGTCCGTTGATACAGATGAGAAAGGCGCTTGCTGACAGGACGTAAAGAAACCTTCTCGCGACCTTTTCTTCTCCAAGACTTGTCGCGGCAACCACAAAGATCAATGAATATTCCACCACCTTGAAGATCCCCCGGAAACTTTCCTTGAAATAATCGCTGTTAACGGTGGAAAGGACGGTCCACAAGAAGAAGATCAGCAGGATCTTGAACGGGGCCGAGTTCAGCCCTTTCCAGTCCCTGTCAATGGCCTTCTTGATGAGCCACGCCCCTATCATTATGCTTGAAAAGATCTCCACTAACGACGTGGAGAAAGTCACGGCCACAACCAGTGCGTAAAAACATACTTCTATTACCCAGTCGAAAAAGTTTATTATTCTGTCTTTTGACATAACCATTTGATTGCAGTATAGGGGTCAGACCCCTTCTACTAATACGCGTTTTTCATCGCGAAGATAGACATGAACAGTATTTTGAGGTCGAAAAAAACCGACCAGTTCTCGATATAATAAATATCGTACTTGGTCCTTTCCTCAATGGAAGTATTTCCCCTGAGGCCGTTGACCTGCGCCCATCCTGTCATACCGGATCTTATCTTGTGGCGGGCCATATACCTCGGGATATCTTCCTTGAACATCCCGACAAAATGGGGGCGCTCGGGCCTGGGCCCCACAAGGCTCATTTCCCCCTTGAGGACATTGAAAAGCTGGGGCAGTTCATCCAGATTAAAACTTCTCAAGAATGCTCCGATCTTCGTCCTTCTGGGATCGTCCTTCTGCGCCCATACGCGGCCCACGCCTTTTTCCGCGTTCTCCACCATGGTCCGGAACTTTATAATAGCGAACCTCCGTCCGTCTTCCCCGACACGTTTCTGCAGATAGAAGACCGGACCAGGAGAATTCAGTTTTACAATGGCCGCTATGATCAGAAATACCGGAGAAAGAAGGACAAGCCCAAAAGCTGAAAAACCCACGTCCATCGCCCTCTTAATAAAACGGTTATGTCCTTCGACCAGGGTAGACTCCTTCAATCCCAGAAGCGGCACGCCGTCTATGGTGCGCATATCCACCTGGGACGTCATCATCCCCATGAGATCAGCCACCAGACGGAACTCGATCATGCGTTTTTCGCACTCCATCATTATGTTGATCACCTCGTTGCGGGGTATCTCCGCCTCTGTCAGGATGACTTCTTCTATTTTTTCGGAATCCACGACACTGGTGAAATTGTTTAAAGTCCCAAGCACCGGAACCCCCTCAGGAGCATCAGGGATATCTCCCCTTAACCGCATTACACCCTTTATGTTATAATCCCAGTGCGGGTCATGGGATATATGTCTTATCAGACGGTCGATCATGGGCCCGTCTCCAACGAGAAGTAGATTCCGTGTTTTTTCCCTCCGTCTTCTTGCCGTAAACCTGATCCTGTTGACTAAAAATCTCCAGCTGCCCAAGGATAAAAGCAGGACCATCCACGCAATAAGCAGCATTCCCCTGGAGAATGAGTATTCCCTGTATATAAAGGTCGCTGCCATACAAATTAAAAGGCCTATGGTATCGGCCCGGACTATAAGAAAGAACTCGTCTATAATGGAAAGCCTGGACCTGACTGAATAAAGCTTTTCGGAACGTATCAAGAATATAAAGATAACGGTGAGCACCGGCAGTGCCTTGATATATTCGTTTATGTGAGGGACCCCGTAAACCACCGTCAGCAGGCCGGAATTGAACCTCAGCCAGTAGGAAAACAAAAATCCCGCGTTTATGGCCACTATATCCCCGAGCATCAGGATAAAGCTTAGTTTTATGTCGTTACGTATTCTCATGATAGATAACCAAACGTAAAGTTCCAGAAGTCAGATATCAGATTCTGCCCTCTGTTATCTGGCTTCTTCCCTCTGACTTTCAATATGACTCCACCATTTCTCCTGAATATAATCCCTTATTTCCCGCTTGAAGCGTTCGCGGTTGAACTGTCGCGCATTATTTTTCAGTTCATCCGGCTCAAACACGTGTTCGTTCTTCTCGAATCTGGTTATCGCTTCATTAAGCGCATTAACGGTCTGTTCATGGAAATACACGCCTGTTGGGCTTCTGTCGGCGTCCAGATGCTGTTCCTCCCCCAGAGGGACTATCGTCTCGAGCACCCCGCCTCTGGCATACGCTATTACGGGTTTCCCATAATACTGCGCTTCGACCGGGACGATACCGAAATCCTCTTCCCCGGGGAAAATAAGAGCACGGCACCCGGAATAATGCTTCCGCACTTCCTCCCCGCTTACCCAGCCAAGGAATTTCACATTGTCCGAGGCCTTTTTTGCGAGTTTTGAAAGATCGCTCCCGCTGCCTATAACTATAAGCCTCCTGCCGCTTTTATTGAAAGCTTCCACGGCGAGATCGATACGCTTGTAAGGGACCAAAGCCGAAACTATCAGATAATAGCCCGGTTCATCCCTCACCTCATCTCCACTTCCGGGAAGAACATCGACCGGGGGATATATAACATCCGCATCCCTGGAATAATACTCTTTGATGCGGTTCTTAATATTATCCGATATGGCCACAAAATAATCAACCTTTTTATTGGCCTCAAGGTCCCATTTTCTTAAACGACGCAGGTAATATGCTATAACCCTCTGTTTTAAAGGGTTTTCAGCGGAAAAGTATTCATGAAAGAATTTCCACGCATACCTGACAGGGGTATAACAATAACATATATGCAAAGAGCCCTCTTTCTTCTTTATCCCCTTTGCAACACAATGGCTGGAGCTCAATACCAGGTCATATCCTGAAAGATCAAAACTTTCTATGGCGCGGGTGAAAAACGGGAGAAACCTGCGGTAGTTCCGCGATATGCCCGGAATCTTCTGCAGAAAAGAAGTGCGGATATCCATTTCTTCTATGACCGGCGCAACGCTTCCCTTCTTATGTAAAAGCGTAAAGAGTGCCGCGTCCGGAAATAATTCACAGAATACTTCCAGACACTTCTCTCCTCCCCGCATTCCCGTGAGCCAGTCATGTGCGATCGCGATCTTAATGTTGTTCATCGAACCACGCTCCGATATATCCCGAGGGTCTGCCGCGCGGTCTCGCTCCATGAAAAGCGTTTGGCGTGTTCTAATCCTGTTTCTATCATGCCCGCCCTGAGCTGTCTGTTGACGAGTACATTATATACAGTATCGGCTATCTGTTCAAGATTATGAGGAGAAACCACAAAGGCGGCCGTGCCGGCCACTTCCGGGAGAGATGAGGAATCTGACACGACAACAGGGACCCCGCATTGCATCGCCTCCAGCACCGTGAGCCCGAACCCCTCGTAAAGTGACAAGTGAACAAGGACATCAGCTATACTGTAGAGGGTGACCAGGTCTTCAACGGGTATTTCCCCTAGATATCTTACGTGGCGGTCGCTTATCTTGTCCTTCAGGTGCTCCTCTTTCTTGTCCCATCTCCCGCATATCACCAGCTGGTGAGGCACTCCCCATGCCTTCAACCGGGCAAACACCTCCAGGAGAGTCGGGATGTTCTTGTGCGGTTTTACGCTCCCCACATACAATATTATCCGTTCTGATAAACGGTACCTGCACCGGACATCCGCTATCCTGGCTTTGTCGTTTACTCTTTGGAAATTCTTGCCGGACGCCTCGTGGATCACTTTTATCTTTGCGGAATACTGCTCTCCAAAAACATCCAGGAGATCCTCCCTGGTATGATTTGAGACGGTTATCACCCTTTCCGCTTTTTTCAAGGCTGAATTTATCATAAAGCTGGCATAATGTTTCGCCATGGGGGATGATACCGCTTCGGGCAACAATAAATAAATAAGATCATGGATCGTAACTACCATCTTTTTCCTGAAAAGAAGGGGGATGTTGAAATGGGGCACATGCAGAAGATCGATATCAGCAAAAGAACGGAACGGGGGGATCTGCTCCCATACCGAATAAATAGGCACATCCCAGCTGGATACCTGGATATTCCCGGCGCGGGAAACCTCACCGAGTTTTCCCGGATCCCCGAAAACCACAAACTTATGCTCAGGGGCCTGCCTTACAAGTTCCGGAAGGAGGCATCCTATGTACCTCCCTATCCCGGGATGTGTTATCATTCTCGCGTCAAATCCTATTCGCATCTAATTCTCCACCTCGGACAAATTTGATGTGCGCTCTGCCCTTGGAACTCTCCCCTCTGCAAACTGGTTATCAGGCAACACTTCGGAAAGCACCTTCTTGAGTTCCTTAAACATGCTTTCTGCCATCACCCTGTGTCCATTATCCGTAAAATGGCCATCGAAATCAAAATATAAAGGTTTAAGGTCACTTTCCTTGAAATAAGTATAAACGTCTATGAATGGGATCCCTTCTTCCTCTGCATACCGGCGCATAAAATCAACAACGATGGGTTCGGCATACTCCTCGCCTACTTTAAACCCATACTCTCTTCTCCCTTCGGACCATTCTACCCCATTGATCTCGATCGCATAAGGATACGTCGCCAGCACAAAGGCAACCCCATTATCTCTAAGCATCTCATGAATAAGTCTTATATATTTCTCGTTTTTCTGCCACAATCTTCTTAGTATATACCCGTTATTTTCACGAAATACCACGAATCTGTCAATATCTGAATTCTCACTCTTGTCAAAAAGGATATGCTCTTTACACGATACATTATCGTTTATATACTGCTTAAAGCCGATTTTCTTCAACTTGTAGAGAAGCTTGTTCATCCTGTTTTCAATATAAAGATAAAAACGCGAATATTTGAGCAAAAAATGTTCAACAGGATTGCTGCTGAAAGCCCTGACACGTTTCAGCGGAGAACATCCGAGCGGCATTCCATCCTTTCCGAATACAGTAACCCTCTCATACTCATAATCATCCTTCAAATCCCCGAAATCATAAAAAAGAACAACCATATCAGGATTCAGCTGTAGTCCTTTCTTTACCAGGAAAAGGTATTCCAGAAGCGGAGAATAACCCGCGATCCCGCAGTTAATTACTTCATATACGGGCTTCTCACCGGATATCCCGTTCAGTCTTCTCTCCAGGATCTTAACAAATGCATCCTCTATCTCCACACCGTATCCCTCTGTAAAAGAGTCTCCAAGAACTAAAATTCTGCAGGTACTTTCAGGTTTTACAACAGGATAATCCCGGTCACGAAGGCCAAATGAATTTATGTCATATGTTACATCCCATTCCTTTGTAATAGACCGTCCCGTGGAATCGGGAATAAAAGAATGGTGGAGCTGAAAATCAACTTTTCTGTAAGATGCTTCACGAGCTCGAATATCCAACATATCGCCATGTTTTGTCCTCGCATATAGCTCACCTATAAAGAAAACAAGTAGAAGGTTAAAGCATAGAATAATGGATCCAAAAATAAATCTTTTACTCATATCTATCGCTCTTCCTCCCCTCGCCCTCCCCCCATGCCCATGCTACTCCCGTATCACTTCATCGATCTTCCTGCATACTTCATCTGGCTGCACTCCCGACAAATCTTTCCCCTTCCCCCGATAGACCAACCTTACCCTGTTGCCTTTAGGCGCCCACTGGCAAGGATCATTTATACCGCTAAAAAGTATTATCGCGGGAATATTCGCTAAAGCCGCTATATGAGCCGGGCCGGAATCAACTCCGATAAACAAAGAAGCTGAAGATAAAAGATAATATAATACACCGAAAGGGGTCTTCCCTGTCATATCTATGAGCCTTGCATCTATTAATTCACTGATCTTTTGCACTTTTTTGCCGTCTTTCATTACTCCCACCATTACGGGGACCAGCTGTTTTTCGCGAAAAAGATACTGTACTACCGGCGCAAATTTCTCCAGATCCCATCCCTTCGCGGGATGCCCCGGAGCTATATGCAGCACAGCATACTTGTAACGGACCCCGGAGTCACTTAGCAGTTTATCCGCGGTATTCTTATCTTCATCTGAAAAATATAATTTTATTCCCGGTGTCTTCTCCTTTATCCCGATGGCTCTCAAAAGTTCCATGTTCCTGTCCGTTTCATGCATCACGCCTTTATACGGAACGTTGTGTGTCAACAAAAAACCTCCTCCGGTTATGCCATAACCGACCCTGCATCTTACCCCCGCAAGGAACATGGCCATTATATGCCTGAAATCTCCTCTCAGGTCCATACAAACGTCATACTGCCCGTTTCTTATTATCTTCACCATTTCGCGCAGGCCCTTAAGATGTTTAAAAAAACCTGAGGAACCTCTGTCAAACCACGGCGGATCGAAAGAGATGACATTTACATTCGCTTTATTGTCCCTGACGATGTCACAGGCCAATGAGGGGGCGAGGAGATCTATCGCGGCGTTTGGGAAAGATCTTCTTAAAGGATCCAGGACCACGGCCGCGTTGATGACATCGCCTATGTGATCGACCCTGATAAGAAGTATCCTGTTAAACTCAAGCGGTATTTCCCGCCTGAAGAGCTTCCTTGCGCCGAAAATCGCATTACCGGCCGCGTCGATCAGGGAAAAAAGCAAAACATACAGTTTCTTTTTGTACACATACATGGCTATTTTATCTTTATCGCCGCGAAATCAGCCCGGACGGCCGGCACTATCCTGCCGCGACCCTCAAGACCTTCCAGTTCTTCAGGGCTTGCCACTATGACAGCGCCCTTTCTATCCGCTGCTTCGGACAGTTCCGCTTCGGAGCGGATGTTTTTACTGAACCCGCCGAAATAGAACAGCATGGCGGGGTCGCTTATGTTGTAAAGATATACACCTTTGTCTTCGGATGATACGTCCCTGACAGCGCTCGCGAAATTCTTTATCGCCGGGTTGTAATCCAACGCGAAAACATCTTTTTTCGCGCCGAAATATATGATACTCAGCAAAGAGATCACTACCGTGATCACCAGGGCCCTGCGTTTAAAAAGCCTCGTCATGCCCCATCCTGCCGTTACCATAACGGCCGGGTAGACCGGGGTTATATACCAGTGGAGTTTCGTCCTCACAAGGCAGAAAACCAGGAATACGACCAGCACCCATGATATCACAAGATAATTCCTCGCGTGCCGCATCTTAACGGTATAAAAAACAAGAAAAGGAAATGACACCAGTCCCAGGAAGCCCCAGGGCTTGCCCTTATAAAGGACAACATTAAAGTACGTCAGCCAGTTTCCGTAATGACCGTCCATCGTCCTGGTCGTCCTTCCTATCAGGTGCTGGAGAAAATGTCCTTCCAGAAAAGACCGTCCGTAATGCAGGAACGCCGCGACATACCAGCTGCCCGTTATAAGCAGGAAAGCAAGAACGCCGAATGCCGTATAGCGGTTCAATACCATCCTCCACTGTCTTCCGAGCAGGACATACAGCCCGAGGATCATGGGTATCAGGAGAGCCGCCGGGCCTTTGGTCAAAAAAGCAAATCCGAACCAGATAAAAGAATAGACGATATTTACCGGGTTTATCTCCGACCGCAAAAAGGAATAAACGGAAAGCAAAAGAAAGAACGTGAACGTCACATCAAGGGTCCCCATCCTGCTTAACCATAAAAAATGATAGGTGCTTAACAGCATGACGGCGGAGACCGTGCCCGCCCTTCGTGAAAAGAGCCTTGCGGCGAAGAGATACGTGAGTATTACTATCCCTGTGCCCGACAGGGCTGAAAAAAGGCGAGCGGAAAATTCATTCACCCCGAACATTTTGTAAAAAACGGCAGTGACCCACATGTATAGCGGCGGCTTGTCGCTCCATGGCGAGCCTCCCCATGTGAGGTCTATCCAGTTATTCGTCTCCAGGATCTCCCTCGAAACCTCGGCGTAGAAAGCCTCGTCCCAGGAACTGAGACTTCCACCTCCCAGGTTGAACAGCAATATAACGGAAGCTACTGCTATCAGAATCAGAATGTCGCGTCGCATCATTTCGAGAATCTCAATCGGAAGATCGCGAGCAGGGCCTCCACCCCGTCCTTCCAGGTGATCTTTTTCCCTTCGTCATACCCGCGCCCGCGGTAGGATATGGGAACTTCCACTATTTTTACGCCTTTTTTCAACAACTTTGCCGTCACTTCCGGCTCAAATTCAAACCTTTCAGCCCTGATATCAAGACTTCGAATGACGTCCGTCCTTACCATCTTGTAGCAGGTCTCCATATCGGTAAGAGAAGCGCCGAAAAGAACGTTGGTTAAATTAGTAAGGAACCAGTTTACCGCGTAATGAGACAGTGACGTTGCCCTCCATGACTCCAGGAAACGCGAACCATAGACAGCTCTGGCGCCGGTCCCTTCCGCCGCTGAAACCAGTTTCACCATATCTTCCGGAAAATACTCCATATCACCGTCCTGCACAATAACGTAGTCCCCCGCGGCATACGAAAGCGCGGTCCGGATCGCGCTGCCTTTCCCCCGGTTCCTGTCATGATAATATACCCGGACGTTACCTGAACCGTCCCCGAACCGTTCCTTTAACAGCTCCCGGGTCCCGTCAACGGAAAAATCATCCACCAGTATTATTTCCCTGTCTATATCGACGTTCCTGATGAGGTCCAGGACATCCATGATCGTCTTCTTCTCATTATAGACCGGTATAAGTATGGATAGCTTCATCTTTCCAATGCTGCTTCATACCCTTTCACTCTTTTTTTGGCCACCTTTTCCCATATAAAGGAATCCATTATTAAACTCTTGAGATCCTCCGTCTTTCCCCTGGAAATGGCGATCTCTATCATCCTGCGTATGTCCCTTGGGTCATTGGGCTTTATATAAAGAACTTTATCCTCAAAATATTCTCTGGTGCTGCCACCGTCGGTAGCTACCACTTTAGCGCCCGCAAGGGCCGCTTCCAAAGCAGCGAGCCCCGGGGTTTCAAACCAGCCCGGCAGAACAAAAACATCGCATGCCGCGTATGCCGACACCAAAAGATAAGACTCGTGAGAGATGCTTCCCAGAAAATGGACCTTACTATCGGCTTCCTTTAAACACTTTTCATGATACCATTCATATCCGGAAACCTCTTTCCCTATGATCACAAGGTCCCTGTCTATGCCTTTCATGGCCCGGATAAGATTCAACTGGTTTTTCCTGGGCTCGATCCTTCCTACAGATAGAACAAAATTTTTCAATCCATACTTTCCATGAAAAAGATCGGGTTTAGAACGTCCAAATCTGGAATCTACTCCGTTCGGGACCACGAACATCTTGTTCATGGGCATTTTAAACAGTTTCGATATCTGTAGAGCTTCGTTTTGAGAATTAGGGCAAATAATGTCCGCGGTCCGGAACATCTCCCTTCTTGGTGAGGGAAAAAACGGAAAAACCAGCTTTGCCGCGTGCCGAAAAACCATCTCAGCCTTTTTGGATGCCTCCCCTTCCTCAAAAAGAGCCCTTCGAAAATCCGACCAGAAAATCGATTCAAGCACCACTTTTACGCCCCTTGCGCTGGCTACCTGCATAAGGCCAAGGCATTCTTTAACTGATCCGAATATATGTAAAATGTCAAAATCCTCTATTCTGTCATCCCAAATATTAAACCTTTTTACAGCGACCCCTTCTCTTTTGACGTACTTTTCCGTCTTTTCAAGGAGTATTTCTCCTCCTCCCTTGTTCTGAAAAGCGGATGGATAAACAAAAAAAGTAACCTTCATTCTTATCTCCCTAAACAATGATAAAGCTTTCGGCCTTCAACTTTCAGCTATCAGCTACCGAAGGCTGACGATTGAAAGCTCAAAACTAATGCTGTTTCACCAATATTTCAATTATTCTTTTGCCCGCGGTGCCGTCTCCAAACGGATTTCTCCAATCTCTCTTCCTGTTAAGCATCATCTCCGCTGAATCAGCTATCTCTCTTGAGCGCGCTCCCGCGATAATGTTCGCCCCGGATTCCACTGTTTCTGGCCTTTCCGTGGAATCCCTGAGGGTGACACAGGGGACCCTGAGCACGCATGATTCCTCCTGAACCCCGCCGGAATCGGTAAGGACAAGACGCGCGTTAGCTTCCAGCTGCAGAAAATCAAGGAACGGGCACGGCTCTATAACGTGGAGATAACTTTTCGGGTCAATACCGAACATTTTCAATTTTCTGACCGTCCTGGGATGTATGGGAAACACCACCGGCATTTTATGTTTCCGCGCTATTTTCTTCACTGCATTTAATATCTCATCCAGCCGCTTCCTGTTATCGACATTCTCCTGGCGGTGAAGTGTCAAAAGAATATAGGAATCCTTTTTAAGGCCGTTCCCGGACAGGATGTCTTTATTTTTCCTTCCTACCTCAAGGCCGTGATATAGCGCGTCCACTATGGTATTTCCCGTGACCCATACCTTTGTCTTCTTTATGCCCTCGTGGCTCGCGATATCTTTCGCCTTCCGCGTGGGTGCAAAGAGATAATCGGATAAATGATCCGCCATAACCCTGTTGATCTCTTCCGGCATGGCCCTGTCATAACTCCTGAGTCCCGCTTCCACATGGCCCAGCTTTATGTTAAAACCCGTAAACGATCTTGTGGTCGAGATCTTGGAAACCGCCAGCGCCCCGGCCAGCACCGAATTGGTGTCACCCTGTACAAGGGCCACGGAAGGCATCTCCCTCAGCAGTATCTCTTCCAGCTTTATCATCATCCTTCCGGTATGGTCCCCCTGCCTGAACGGAGCCTTGGATCTTATGTTAAGGTTATAGTCGGGTTCCGGCAGCTGAAGTTCTTCCAGGAAAGAGCTGGACATTCCGCGGGAATAATGCTGGCCGGTATGTATTGTGAAAAAAGGGATCTGTTTCTTTATGCAATGGCGGATGATCGAGCTTAACTTGATGATCTCCGGTCTGGTCCCGAATATGAACCCTATCTTCATGCCCATTATACAAAACACCTCAGACTGTTGATATCCACGTTTTCTGAATCCATCTTTTCAAACATAATAAGCGCCTGGATGGCGAACATGCTGCACCAGGAGTTGATATGGTTTCTTTTTTCACCTTCCAGTGTAAAACCATAATAAAAACCTCCTTTTTGAAGACCCTCCTGGAGGTGCTGGAAAGTGAGCAACCTGCTTCTCAATTCTTTCAGCCCATCAATATAGCTCTTATCCAGCTGTCCTATGCCGTCCAGGATCACCCCCAGCCTGAGTATCTGCGCCAGAATATCCACCCTGTAATGCGTGATGAACTTTTCGCCGTCAAATTTCTTTGGTATGCCGCCATCCCGGCATTGGTTATCAAGCGCCCATTTTACGGCTTTCACCGCAGCGAGGATGAACTCATCGCGTTTGAAATACATACCGGCGTATAACAGCCCTTCCGCTGAATAAGCATGCGGGTGCAGATGCGTGCTGTTATCCGCGCGGGAAGTAATGAACCTTCCGTCCGGCTCCTGGAAATCCAGGGACTTCCGGCAAAGCGTTAAAACAGCATCCCTGTAAACATTGTCCTTTGTGACGTCATAAAGATCGGTAAATCCCAGGGCCAGCTTGGCATGATAACTGCCGCTCTGGGTTGACCACTTCCAGGTGTGGTCCGTTTTCTCCCCTGTCTTGTGATTATAAACCGCGCAAAAAAGCCCATCATCTCTTCGCATCTTTTCGATCAGGAGATCGGCGATCCTTTTTGAGAATTCAAGATACTGCCTGTCCCCGCATTCTTTGAACAGATTGATGAGTCCATATAATACCATGCCGTTGTCAAAAGCGTATATGTTCTCGCTCTCAAAAGAATATCTGTCGGATTCCGACATATCCTGATGGTAATGCCTGGTCCTCACACCGCCGAGCTTGTGCTCCGCCTTGTCCCGCAGCCAGTCAGCGGCAAGGATGGCTCTTTCCACAAAATCCTCATCAAAAAAACCTTTCAGGAACAAAAGAGAGGTTATACCGTATCCCGTGATCTCCGAATACACATAGGGATACTGCCCTGATCGCAGATCAAACCATGCATTAAAACCGCCGGCTTCACGTCCCTTCAGGTCCTGTATCCCGGAACACATTAACCAGTCTTGAGCAAGCAATATTTCACCGCCTGAAACGATCTTATCCATGGTATCCTACACCTTTCCCATGACCTTTGCGGGATTTCCGTAACAGATCGCATTGTCCGGCACATCCTTTGTGACAACGGACCCCGCTCCTACAACAGCGTTCCGTCCGATAGTGACATCGGCCAGGACCGTTACGTTTGCCCCGATCGAGGCGCCTTCCTTAACGCGCCAGGAAATGTCCGCAAGGTCTCTTGTGGTATCATGCCTCGGATATTTATCGTTCGTGAAGCATGTGTGGGGGCCTATAAAAACATTGTCCTCGATGATGGTGCCGTTGTATATGGACGTCTTGTTCTGCACTCTCACGTTCCGTCCCATTTTCACGTTCCTGTCTATGTAAACACCATTCGCAAGGATACAGTTCTCGCCTATCTCTGTTCCGTCCATGACCTGCGTGTAAGCCCATACAACCGTGCCTTTGCCTATCTTCGCTTTATCTGAGATCAGCGCCGTCGGATGTATCTTCACGTCTGGTTCTCTTTTACCCATTGGATATTCCTCCTTAATCCTTCATTAATGAATATTTTCGGTTTCCAGTTGAAAAGTTTTTTTGCGAATGAATAATCGCACAGGAGCTTGGGCACCTGCGCTTTCCGTTCCCTGGTATGTATTATGCTGGACTTCGAACCGGAAAACTCTTTTATCTTTCTGGCGATGTAATTTATGGTTATTGCTTCGCCTGTCCCGAAATTTACCGCCTTCCCGATCGCGTCCTTGTGGCTCCCCATGATCATGAAAGCATCGACCATATCGTCTATATAAGTGAAATCCCTGGACTGCCTGCCCGTGCCTTGCACGGTAAGGTTTCTCCCCTTCAGCGCCAGGTCGATGAACTTTGGTATCACATCATATGTATGCCTGGGGCCGTAAGTGTTGAACGGCCTTATTATGGTTATTGGCAGGTGATAGGTGTTCCAGTAGGAATAACAGTACTTATCCGCCGCGGCTTTGCTCGCGGCGTAAGGCGATGAAGGATAAAGCGGGTGTTCTTCGTCAATGGAGCCGCCTATGGTCATACCGTATATCTCGCTGGAAGAAGTGCAGACGATCCTCTTTATGCCTTTCCCTTCCTTCACCGCGTGCAGCATGTTGAGAGTCCCTATTACGTTCGTTTCCATCACTTCCAGCGGATGATCAAAAGAATTCGGTACGTAGGCGTCAGCGGCCAGGTGAAAAATAATATCCGGCCTGTTTTTTATGACCAGTTCCCTGGCGTCAGCGCTCGCGATGTTGCCGGTTATGATGCCATCCATCTCTCCTTCAATATGTTTTATGTTCTTTAAAGTATACTGGGTGGTGCCTGTGGTTGAATTTCCGCGGATAAAAACCGACACTTTCGCGCCTTCGGCGATCAACCTCTCCGTAAGATGCGACCCCATGAATCCATCAGCGCCTGTTACAAGCACTCTCTTGTTCTTATAGTAATTCGCCATTTCTCCTCCTGGTTTCATAAAATGTTTCTCGCCAATATTTTCATTGCCTTCTTGATCCGATTACACCTTAATTCATCGACCGGTGTGATCCGTTCAAAGTCAATAATATCCTTCAGCCGGTCTTTCATCTTTCTGTAGAACGGCTCGTTCACCGGCCGTCCCCAAAAATCAGGATGCGGCGTTTTAACGGAAACAATGTTACCGGCAGGTCCATTCTCATGGTCAACGCCCCTTTGCCAGTGATCATGGACCTCCGTCATGTTTTTAGGGCTTAGACCTTTGTCCGGAACCGCATAGTCGACTATTTTCTCCAGTAATTTGGGTATCTCGCCGTGATCCACACTCGTGTGAGCGTATATAATTACCGGTAATCCGCAATCGATCATTTCATCTATCGCACTTTTATAATATCCTAAAACATCGCTTATTTCACATTGCCTTTTCTGAAAGAAAAGTTCCGGGGCGACTGGAAACACGGGTATTTCTAATATGCCGCAGTATCTGCGGTCCATGCTGGGCCTGGTCGGCAAACTGAGATAATCATACGCGAAATCCGAAGAATATGCGTACCCTTCATCTTCCAGGGCTCTCATCAGCGGCAAGTTCCATCTGCCCATGGGAGACGCGAATCCTTTTGTTCTTACACCCAGGTTTTCAAAAAAAACTTTTGCCTTTCTTATGTTGTATCTGTTGCTCTTGTAGTCGCTATAAGTATGGTGATAAAACCCGTGCGATTGTATATCAAGTCCGATCTGCTTACATTTTTTTATTTCACCGGCAGCGTTCTTGAACGAGTTAACGTTAAAGAAGATCGTAATGGCATCCTTATATTTTTCAAATAGACCCGAGTACCCGGAAAAAGACTTTTCTTCATACTCATCAGCATCTATCCTCAGCGTAAAGATCCCGCTCATTCGACTTTTTGTGCCGGCCGGGCTTCGCATGCCGGGGGTCTCCGCGACTTTTTCCCTTACCCGCAGATGCCCCGCGCCGAATTCTTTTACCACAGCCCTTTTCCCTTCACGATATTGCCTTTTCTCGCCTCTCTTATGTTTACGCCTGCCGTGCCATAATACAAAGTGGCGGGTTTGAGGAACCAGTTTAAAGACAAAATGCCACCATCTCTTCCTTTCTCCATCTGAAATGATATATTCATAACCCGCGTCCTTAAAATACCGCCTGAATGTCCTGTGGACCCTTCCCGGATCGAACCAGCGTTCACGGTATGGAAAATCCTTTGGATACATCCATTCGTTTTTCAGCTCATGATATCTTTTTATCAGGAGATTCGGGACTAAAAACCTTCTGTTATTCAACGAAAACTTATTTCTGTCGACGACGATCAATTTCCCGTCATTCTTAAGAACTCTTGTTATTTCCCTCAACGCTGAATGCGGATCCGGTATGTGCTCGAATACCTCAAGCATAACCACAATATCAAAGGTATCATCTTTAAACGGCATTTGATACGCTTCCGCTTTTATAAAAGAAAACGGGCTGATATTCTTTGCTTCCTGAAGGAGTTTTTCCGATACATCCACTCCGTATATATCCGCTCCTTGATCTTTAAATATCCTTGAAACGCGTCCCTTCCCGCAACCCACTTCAAGCACCCTTTTTCCTGCAATATCCCCGGCATTGCGCAAAATAGCCCCGAGCCTCGCGTCATCCTTTTCTATGAAAGACGGGAATGTGTCTGCCAGAACATCAAATCTTTCAGCGATCAATTTCTCTAATTTCACCATGGTCCACAAGTCCTTGATAAGTATTTTCAGCCAAAAAGCCCCAGAACCTCTTTATCTCCTTTAATATAACACCCTCTGTTCTCGAACTCCTGTTTTCTTCTTTTCAATACATCCGGGATCCTCTGAAGAAACCACAAAAAACCCCATATTATCTCCCACTTCATGGTAACAAGCGCGTAAAACATCCTGGGGGCCGCAAAAAATATGTTCATGAAAAGCATCTTTTTATCCGTGATGTTCTTCCACATGAAAAAATACGTGTTCCTGTGGCTTATGGCCAAAAGTTTTCTATTGCCAAAACGTTTCTTGAAACTGGCTTTCCCAATATGGTATATGTGACTCCTGGGCTGATAGAAACATTTATATCCGCTTCGCCACGCCCTGAAACAGATATCCGTATCTTCCAGTATCCCCGGCAGATAAAGTGGATCGTATCCATCAAGTTCCAGAAACTTTTTCCTGTCAAACGCGCCGAACCCGGCCTGGAAAGTGTAATCGATGTTTTCCAGTTCGTTCTCGTAACCCTTATACTTGGAAATCCCTTTTAAACTCCCCCACTTTACTATGGCTTTTGTCCTGCCCTCTTCCAGTTCTGTTCCGTCGAAATTGTATACCCTCGCGGCGGATAAAAACACATTTTCTTTTTCTGAAAAAATACCGATCAAAGGATCTATAAAATTCTTATCTACCACCAGGTCGTTATTTAGAAGAATTATTTTATCCGCGTCAGAGTCGCGGGCAACTTCGTTGAAAGAACAAAGCACCCTGTTCTCCTTCATCACGCGGAATCCCACGCCGGGAAACTCCGCCGCGACCAGATCCCGGCTGTCATCGACGCTCCGGTTGTCAACCACTACAACTTCACACTGATAACGGCTTCTCGCGGCAGCCTCAACTATGGAAGGCAGACAAAGCCTTAAAAGTCCGCTGCCGTTATAATTCAATATAAAAATACCTACTTTCATAAAAGGCCCTTAAGTGTCCTGTGGAACTGCTTTTTTATTTGCGAGCATATACGTAAACCCGTAGCCCGTCACGAAACTTACAATTATATCAACGCCCCTGTCAAGCATGGCTACCATAAGCCCCTCTGAAGGGGTAAAACCAAGCGCGCTGGCAGAGAACGTGACCAGGAACTCCTTTATCCCTAAATTTCCCGGGGTCACGCTCACGAATATAGAGAAAGACGTTATCAGGGCTATTACCATGCACGAAACAATGTCTATCTCTATTCCCAGAACACGGAAAGCGATCAAAAGCCTGACACCTATCGCGATTATCACGCCTATCTGCGAAATGACAAGATAAAACGCGCGCCGGGGTTTGCCATGAAAATTCTTCAACCCTTCTAAAAATCCCTTCACAAAGCTCAGCTTGTGGCTGAGTTTTGTGGAATGATATAAAAAAAACAAGAAAACGCCTGTCACGACCGTGAAAAGAAGAAAAAAGATCAATATCATGCCGGCGGACTCTACCCCTCGACGAAAAAGCAGAAAACTTAAAGCCACTCCCGAAACAGCGTTTACCAGGAATGTCACCGCGTAAAAACCCGTTATCGAACTTAAAAAATCAGTATACCTGAATCCATAGATCTTTTTCAGATAAACGGCCTGCGCCGCGACGCCCGCCTTTACTGGCAGGAGATAATTCGCCATTGCCGCCATGCATGTCAGGCCGAACCATTGTCTGAATCCGAGGTTTATACCAAAAAACGAAATGAGCACCCGGAAATTATAACCTAAAATCAGCTTGAACAATAAGGCGCCCGCCAACAACAGGAATATGTCATTAAAAGACAACCCGAGCAACAGCCCAAAGTCATCTTTCCTGTCTTTCATATAAAGAAGAAACAGGACAAAGATCACCAGGAGAAAAATGATCGAAATGGATCCTTTGTGCCTGCCGTAGATCCCTTTTATCCTGTTAAATATCCGGCTTTTCATGATCAGCATCTTTTCAGGTAAATAATTATTTTGCGGCAACTGGACATAAGCAATATCAACAATAAGCCCAACACGACACACACGGGAATCTTCAAAGAGGGGTCTATTTTTATCACATTGACCCACCATATATCCGCTATATCGTATCCTTCCAAAGAAGCCCTCACTGTTTCAAAAAACCATAGATCGGGATTATATGAAAAATCCAGCGATACCCCCCGCAGGAACCTGTTTATAAAAGAAAGCAGCAACATCCACACCCCTTTTACCGGGCTTAATTCGGGCATGAAATTGATGAGGAACTCTTCGAGACCAAGTTTTTCTTTTACAAAAAACAGGTATTTCGAAAAACTGACAACGAGATTAGGCAGCTGTACGATAAAACCCGCGGCCGCGAAAAACGCGACGGTCACCTTCCTCTTCAGGGTATCTTTCCCGCTCATGAATTCAGCCAGGAACAAAGCAAACAAAGGAAGCGTCGGAAAAAGATACCTTGGTCCCCACGAAAATAATGACCCCCTGAGAAATATGAACGAGTAAAATAACAGGTTGGAAAGTAAAAGGGCCGCGATAAATATACAGTAATCCCTGTGTTTTCTATAAAAATCCCTCAAAGCAAAAAGCCCCAGTACCAGTGCTATATTATAGATAAGGTATCCCTTGCCGGAACTTATCAAATAATAATAAAGGCCCTTGACGGGATACCCGTCCGTTCTTACTTTTGAGAGCAGGTCTCCGACGGTCCCGTACTCTGTACTCGTTATGCCGCCGTAAAGTATCCTGTTCTGCAGCAAAATGGCGAAAACCGACAGGACGATGGGGCCCGCGAAACAGGCGAAATGACGTACTTTATCTCCGAGTGAGAGCTTTTTGTCCTTACTCAATAAATAAAAAAAGTACAAGGCAAAACCAGGAAATAATATAAAAGAGTTCTTTTTTATGAACAACATGTACCCTATGGAAACCGCGGTTAGAACGACCGGGAAAATTTTTCCATCACGGGAATAGTCAAACATCGACAACGCCGCTAACAGGACCAATAGCGCTATCGCGGGTTCGGCAAAGCCGGAACGCGCGTAAACCACGTTCATGGAACACAAAGAGTAGATCAAACTGGTGAAAAAAACTGTTTTAGCGTTGTACCCTAATCTTAAAAGTAATTTGAACAGCACCACTGACAAAAGAGCTAATACAATCGGATTGAAGAACGACACCGTGAACTGGGTAACGTAACCGTGCGGGACGCCGCCGATAAAATTAGAGAATATATGCCCCAGGCAGTAGAACGGCACAAGTAGAAATGCCAGACCGAGACCATACGTCGAGTATCTTTTTCCATCCGCGCCCGTGCGGCCCCTGTCGGCGTATCTCATCTCTGCGACATCGAAGGGCCGGTCATGTATCGAGAAATCCCCGTCAAGCACGATACTTTCAGCCGTGAGATAGTTTTCCAGCCCATCACCCCCGAAACGGCCATACGAGATAATGACAAAAAATGTCAGGAAAAACATAAATATCCAGAAACTTATGTGATTTTTATCGCCCATGATATCACGGCTCTTTCTTGAGTTTACAGATGACCAGCATCTGCTGCCTTTTTATAAACAACCTGACCAAAGGATTATAACGCGACTTGTTTCCATAGTAGTACCTGAATCCTACTATATTTAACCCGTGTCTTTCGACTATGGCGCTTATGGTCCTTCTGTCATGCCACAATGTATGCGTGGGGTTTGTCGGCAAAAAAACAGTGGGCCATTTCGCGTTGGGTGTAGTCATTATAATAACACCGTCCTCTTTAAGGTGCCTGCGCAGATTATCGAGCAACAATCCCTGGTTATCCACGTGTTCGATCACATCCCCCAGCACGATCACGTCAAACTTCTTGCCGAAGGAATACGTTTCTATGTTTCCCTGGATTATATCCTTATCGGGAGAAGGCACGATATCTATGCCGGTCAAAGATCTCGTCATCACCTTGATGTCTTCCCACAAGTTGTAATGACGTGTCTGACCTACGGCGCCGACATCCAGCACGTCCTTACCTTTAACGTAACTTTTTACGATATCTTCTCTTATCATTATCGCCCCCTCATGTATTGCGTATCACAACGCATCGATGACCTCACTGTATCCGGATGCTATGGACGCATAACTGAACCTTGAGGCAGTGTTCAACGCGCCTTCCCGGCACCTGTTAAGATCGGCGTCACTGATCTTCTCCATCCTGTCCGCGAACGCTTTAGAGGACCCGGGTTCTACCAGCCAGCCGTTAACCCCGTCTTCCACGATATCAGGTATGCCGCTTATCCTGCTCGCGAGGACAGGTCTGGCCATTGCCATAGATTCTAAAACTACGACCGGCATGCCTTCAGTTTCCCCTTTTCCGTCAAATACCGAAGGGACCACTGTCATATCCACGGACCTGTAAAGTTCGGGAAGCTTTTCATTGGGGATCCAGCCAAGAAAAGATACGTCTTCATCCATTTCCAGTTCCATGGCGTAATCCATTAGTTCTTTTTCAAGCGGACCACCGCCCGCGACGATAAGTTCTACCGGAATACTCTTTTTTTTCAGAATACTTACCGCTTCCAGAAAATATTTTAGTCCCTTTTTCTCGACTATCTTCCCCACAAAAAGAACCCTGAACCCTCTTTTCTTTTTCCCCAAATAACCTTCTTCTCCGCCGTTAAACAGTCCGGTATTGGCCCCCATCGGCAATATATTACAAACGTATCTTCCGTCGACCAGTCCGTCCAATGTAGCCTTTATATAACTGCTGACCGGCATGACCGCGTCAGAACGCCGGACAATAAATCCCGCCAGCTTCCTGCCCAGGCTTCCCCATCGTTTCAATGTAAATATCCCGGCCGCGTGGACGGTCATGACGTGTTTGACTCCAAGATATCCCTTGACCAGGGCCACCGCTATCCCCTGCGGCACTATCCAGTGCGAATTGATAATACTTATATCCTCTTTTTTGACCAGCCGGACTATCTGGAAGATCTCCGATAGGAACAAAAACGGGAGTTGTAAAAATAAGAACCCGTTCTTCCGGCAATTGGCTAAAATGCCTTCACCGGTCGTCAATTTTTCTAATCTAGTCGGCACAAAATAAAGGAACCTGTGGACCTTTATTCCATCAAGGACCTCTGATCGCCGCGATCCGGGAGAATGTGGAGTCAAAACATGCACTTCGTAATGCGCGGTAAGCGCCCGCGCCAGGTCAAGAACGAACCTCGCGGACACTGCATCCCCGCTATACCTCGGAAAAGTGCTCGTAACTATTAATAGCTTTTCCTTCCCCCTTGCGATGTCTGTGGAAACCATAAAAATAGCCCTTTATTTTTTCAGGTTTTGCTTTTTCAGCCTGTATAATATTTCCTGGTTAAACCTTCTATTTACGGAAATTATATCCCCGAGAAGTCCAAGTAATACCGTTCCAAAACCCATAATAAGTAAAACGGCCGCGATTATCAAAGACTGGATCAGCCCGCTTCTGCCGGCCGTAAAATGGAAATACAAAAACCTCAGAATAAGTAAAACCCCGGGAATAATAAAAATAATACCTATACTGAGAAACGTCTTCAATGGCTCATACATAAGATATATCCGCAGGATCGTGCCAGCTGACCTTGTGACGTAAGAAGGAATGCTTTTTATCAGCCTTGATTCTCTCAGCTTATCGTTCGTTCTTATGTTCACGTGAGTAACGGGGATCTCCTGCCGGCCGGCCTGGATGATCGACTCCAGCGTATAGGTATAAGAAGAAAAGATATTGATCCTGAGCGCGGCTTCCCGGGAATAAGCCCTGAACCCGCTTGTGGTATCAGGAATATCCGTCCCGGAAAACCGGCGGACCAGATAGCTTCCGAACCTTTGTAAGGACTTTTTCATAAAAGAAAAATGCTTGATGTCCTTTATATCCCTGCATCCTATCACCATTTCCGCCTTCCGTTCAAGGACCGGCTTGACAAGTTTTGTGATATCCTGGCCGAAATACTGGTTATCGGCGTCCGTGTTGACAATGATATCAGCTCCGAGTTCCAGGGATCTCTCTATCCCTTCCCTGAAAGCCTCCGCGAGTCCTCCTCTGGACGGTAAATTCAGTATATGGTCAACACCCTGTTCTCTCGCAACTTCTACCGTAGCGTCCGAGGAGCCATCATTGATCACAAGTGTCTCTATCTCGTCCACACCTTCAACCCGTTCGGGTAGATCCTTAAGTGTTACAGGAAGAGTTCTTTCTTCATTGTAACAGGGTATCTGAATAATAAGCTTCATGCTCGCCTCCTGTGGATCTATGATGCATTTATTTTTTTCTCTTTTTGCGGGCCACCACAAAGGTAGAACCCGCGCTTGCCCAGGGCAATATTTTCTCCAGAATATTGCCCCCGAAAACAGCAAATTTATTCTCCCCGTCCAGGCTGTTCTTGTCCCGGAACAGGCTCGAAAATTCAACAAGACCGAATATCTGGTCCACGGGTATGATCTTTTCTACATGAAAGCCGCTCCTTGATATTACTTCTTCGAGTTCCCTGACCCTGAAAAATTTCTGGTAATAATATACCTTCGGAGGTTTATTGAGTATCCTGCGAATGAACGGGTTGCGCTTTACATGATCAAAGGGTTCCTTTATCCTCCTGAATATATTTTTATACGGGACCGTGAGCAGCAGCCGTCCCTCATCTTTTAACACCCTGTGAGCTTCTTCAAGGGCTTTATCAGGCCCTTCAGCGAAATGTTCTATGACCCCCCAGGACAGATAAGCCTCGAAACTGTTATCTTCAAACGGAATATTCGACACATCGGCTGTATATACCTCCTGCCCATTATCATATGCCTTGATCTTGTCTATACAGGCCTGCTGGTAGTCTATTCCGACCATCTTATACCCAAGCGCGCCCAGCTTTATGACCCATGGCCCCAAGCCGCAGCCGGCTTCCAGTATGCGCCCGTTCTCCGGTAGATAAGGAGTAAAGATGTTCAGGAACTTTTCCACTCTCGGATATCCGAACATCTCGAGGATGGTCTCTATTTTTATATCCTTCCAGTTCTCATCCCAGGCCTCTTTTGTCTCCCTGTTCATCTTTTCAATATGATCCATGTTCATCCGATACTTTCCTTTGGTGCTGATGAATTATTCTTCAACGACATAAACTTGAAGATCAAGGGGGCCATCCTGAACCCCATAAAGAGGACAACCTTCCTGATCATCCTGTTTCTGCAGGGGGAATAGACAAAAACCCCCAGTTTCCTGCCGAGGACCTTTATTGCCAGTTTCTTGGCCACGAGAAATTCACCTTCGTTAAACGCCTTCTTTCTCTCTCTGGCGGCAAAACGATCAGTTTCAAATATGGGTTCTTCGTCCCATCTTGACCGCGAATTAAGATACTCTTCCGGCTCGGCAAGAAATCTGCCGTTTGCCCTGATCCATTCATAGATGGCGGTCCCGGGATAAGGTTCTGTATTATAGAACCTTACCTCATCGAATATTTCCTGGTCAGCGAAATCGTAAGTCTTTTTGAATTTTTTGTATGTATCACCCGGCGTCCCGATCATAAAAAAACCGCCGACACCCAATCCACTTGCTCTTGCGTCCCGGACGGCTTTCTCTGCCATTTCAAACGTGGTCTTCTTACGCATTAACTGAATAACTTCCGGGTCTATTGATTCTATCCCGAATGCTATAAAATTACATCCCGCCTGCTTCAATTTGCGCAACAGCTCTTTATTAACCCTGTCGACCCTTATACCCGTCCTGAGATCCCATTCTATTTCAATATTCCGCCTTATCAGTTCTTCCGCTATCCTGCCCGCCCGTTTCATGTCCTCGGTAAAAGTGCTGTCATTAAAACCAAAATTCCTGTATCCCCTCCGGTACCAGTATTCTATCTCGTCCACGACGTTCTCCGGGCTGCGCGCCCTGAACCTTCTGCCGATAACCAGATCGACCGCGCAATACGTGCATAAATGCGGGCACCCCCGGGAAGTATTCAATGAGATCCTCTTCCGGCCATACCGGTCAAGTTTAAACATCCCATGGTCGGGAAAAGGCAAAGAATCAAGGTCAAGCAACGGTTCACGCGGTGGGTTTACCACGATATTTTCCCCGTCGCGCCATACCAGTCCTTTTATTTCGGGGGGAGCTTTCTGTTCCAAAAACTCTAACATGGTGAATTCTCCCTCTCCATAAACAGCGTAATCGGCTCCGCACTCCTCCAGGACCTTTTCCCTTAAAGTGGAAGGATGCGCTCCCCCGATAATAACCGTCACTCCGAGTTTTGTCTTTATTTCATCAATAAGGGTGTAACTCTCTTTGTACCCGTTGCTCATGAAACTCACACCCACGGTTTCCGGGCCAAAAGCCTTTATCGCGGAAATGTGATCGTATCCTTTTTTCTCTACCCTTAGATCCATTACCCCGACTTCATGTCCCCGGGCTTTAAGAAAAGTCGCCAGGTACGCTATCCCGACCGGTGGCGAACTCGGCTTACCATATCTCCCCTGAGACCTGGGCATAATAAACATGATCTTCCTAAAGCTGTTTTACTCCCTGCTCGCCTTATATCGGCAGCTTTCCTTTTAAATATGGTTATGCGTCTCAATATAATCTTCCACCCCCCTGAGATCCGGAAAAGAGGTCTTCACGCTTTCGGATCTAAGCCAGTCCTCTTCTTCATCCACCGCCCTGGCGATAAATATTACACCCGTCTCTTCGGCGGCCTGAAGATCGTTTTTTGAATCGCCTATGAACAAAACTTCTTCCGGTTTGAACCCGTTATCAACCAGGATCTTTCTTATTGATCTGGTTTTACTGTCCGGCGAACCGTAAATCTCGAGAAAATATCCCTCAAGCGCCCGCCGTTTTACTATTTCTTTCATCTCGCCTTCCGGAGTCCCTGAAACGATATACATGGGATATTTCCCGGAACAAAGATCCAGCACCTCAATGCATCCTTCCACAAACGGAGCTTCGACTACCTTATCAACAACCAGCTTATGGAAAGATCCGCAGAGTTCGCTAAACCTCTCCCCCGGCAGCTCCTGCTTCAGGATATTGGCGTATATGTGCCTGAACTTATCGTATCGGGACATCCCACCGTTGTCTAAATGGAATTTCTCTATGGCGTCAGCACTATCAGGATAGTCTTTAAAAAGCTCCCTGAACGCTTCCGTCTTCACATCAACGGATTCCGCTATAACGCCGTCAAAATCAAAAATCAAAGCTCGTATCATATTGAAACCCCCTAAAGCCTGTTACCATGAACCGTATTCTTTTTATAGATGTGATTCAGGGTGTCCAGTATCCCCTGTCCAAGATCTATATAATGATCGCCCACTATCTTTTTCGCCAACTTAGGGCTGAAATTATAAGGCGTTATCTCATAATGCAGATCTTTTCCGATATCAACGAACTCCAGATCCACCTTATTATTTAAAATCTCCTTGATCATTATCATTAGATCCTTGATGCGCGTCTGCTGGTTCCCCGTTACCATTACGTGTTGATTCTTATATCCGCCATCTAATATCTTGACGCTCAACTTCGCTGCATCGTGCACATGCACGTATTCCCTTATTTCTTCACCATCCCCCTTCCTTGTTATCTTTTTCTGATCGAGGGCCTGTCTTAATATCGAGTGTATCCAATTTCTTCCATCCGACCTCGGCCCGTAAAGGCTGCCGTATCTAAGAATGGTGAAATCGAGACCGAACTGTTTCTGGTAATCCTCTATAATAAGCTCGCAGGACTGCTTGCTTGACTTGTAAAAAGATCCCGTATCACTGTAGACATATATTGTGCTCGCGAAGATAAACCTTTTTATCCCGTGTCTACGGCATGCTTCCAGTATATTGGTATTCCCTATGATATTGGTGGATACGGTATCCAGAGGCTCGTTCATTGCGGCGTCTATATCAGATTGTCCCGCGAAATTATAGACAATATCGTTCCCAGCAACAGCCTCTTGTACTTTGTTCCTGTCAAGTATATCACCCTTGATAAACCTCTGCTTCTCGGACAAATACGGGCTTTTCTTTAAATCAAAAATGCGTACTTCAAACCCTTCTTCTGTAAGAACATCGGCGACATGGCTGCCGATGAAACCTGAACCGCCAAAAATTATGACTTTCTTCATTTTTTCACCTCTTAAATTGTCTTTAATCAAATACACCAAACACCGTACATGGAGAACTGTCTATCCGATCTATCAGCAACGGCGCCACCCAGGCCGTCTTCAACCTGGACAGGTCGTAAGATAGTTTCATGTCCTCGATGATCAAGACCGGGCAGCCTTTCTGCCCGGGGTCCAAGAAAACCCTGTGCGTTCGCCTGCCCTCTTCCCTGTCCCGATATGACCCGATAGATATGAAATCAAACCCTATCGCCCGAATATTGGGTCTTTCGCTCCTTAACCAAAGCCCTACCTCAGGACTTACCGAAGGACCTTTGAAACTGTAAGTTCTTGAGCCCCTATAGCGTCCGAACCCTGTTTTTAACAGCAAAAGGTCATGACATTTCTTTATTTCCGCACTTACCTCATCCAGCCTTATCGCCCTGCCTTTTTGTAAAGGCAGCTCGATCACGCATGGTTCCTTAAATAACCAGTTGCCGGCCGTATAATCCGATACTTTCTTCGCGCCCTTAAAAAAATGCGCGGGCGCATCGATGTGTGTTCCCCAGTGATTTTGCATGGAAAACCTGAAAGTATTGCAGGAATCTCCTCTGTCAAGAGATTTATCAGGACTAATCTCCAAAGAAGCCTTTTTGTTCCCGTAAACCGGCACTTTTTTTTCTAACATATGCGAAAGATACTTTATTTTATAATCACGCATCGATCCTGTCCCTGTCCGTTAACCATATGACTCGTGGTAACTTCTAAACAAAACCTTTTTCCCTTTTTGCCCGACGGTCTTTTCCCACGTTTTAAAACCTTTCAAGTAAGGATGTAACGTTAAATGGCTTGCATTAAAACCATGGTGGTCTTCAACATCGTTTATGGTTCTCATAATAAAGTCTACGAGTGTTTCTGCCAGATCCGGATCCTTTTTGTGTAGATCCAAGATATGCGATATCATTTTATCGGGCATTTTGCCGCCGCGTTCCTTGAGAACAGCTATGAGATACAGCAAACGGTTATATATATTATCTTCAAGCCCGCCTATGCCCCTTAGATATATATCTTTTTCCTTGTCTTTGATCCACCCCTCTTTTAAAGCTAAATTGTAGATATCTGTTGCCGGCAGATAGATCAGCGTGTTGAAAAACACCCCGTACGTGGATAATAAATTATTCGCCAATCCCAGTGTGTCTAATTTATCCCTTTCATCCTCCCAGGGTGAGTCACAAATAAAATCAACAGCTATTCTTAATTTATCATTGGGTTCTTTCCAGATCGTTTTGCGGTTTTCAAAAATTTTCAGTAATTCAGGGACCTCTTCGGCGGTATAGCTTCTATTAAAAATTTTCAATGTTCGATCGCTTCCGCTCTGCACCCCTATTCTCACATCCGACAATCCACACTTCAAAAGTATCTCTATCTTTTTAGACGAATCCTTCGCCCTCATATTGTTCGGATTCAGGCCGCCGGCGCTAAAAGGCAAATTTATTTGTGATCCATACAGTTCCAGAAAGTTCTCGATCTCTTTAAGGGTAAAGGATAAAAAATTATCATCCGCTATATAAAACGCTTCGAAGCCCGCCTGCTTGGCTGTTTTCATCTCCGAAATGATATTATCAACAGACCTTTTTCTCACTTTTTGGGAACCTTCGGCGAGTTTCGCAAAAAAGCTGCTGGAACAATAAGTGCACTTGAACGGGCAACCTCTTGAAGTAAGGACATAATAATTCCTGTGGCCGTGCGGAAAGAAAGTATCGACCGTCGGTTCCTCGAAAGTATTGTTCCGTACATTATAGTAGGTTATGTCTTCATTTGAGATACTCTGGAATGGAATGTTGTCAAGATCAAGCTCGATCTGAGGGTTACCCGTTCTGATGATCTGTCCATTCCCGTCCTTAAAAACGATCCCGCCTATATCGCGCAATGAACCGGGTGAATCCAGGTTTTTCAAAACTCTCGGTAAAGTCAATTCTGCCTCATAAATAACAGCCATATCCGCGTAGGACATAACCTCTTCGGGCATGGCGGTCACGTGAGTGCCGCCGGCGATAAGCCATTTCACTCCCCTGGATTTCAAATATTTTCCCAGTCGAGCCGCCAACACCGAATAAAATGAATTGAAAGACAATCCTACAACATCATATCCCCTGCTGAATTCATAGATGTCCCGCAAGGCATCTTCCGAAAAAGGGTCTGAATATCTCACCCCGACGATCTGGAGATTCTTCGCCTCAACATCCTTCTCTTTCAATACATTCACCAAAATCCTTGCCCCCAGGACCAGATCGATAGAAATCAATAGGACCTTCACTCAACAACACCTCCTGGAAAAAATATCACTCTGTTTTTTTCGTCAATCCTTTCAGTACATTCTCTGATGCCTTCGTCTCCATTTTTATCCTTGCCTCTTTAGCGTACGAGCCAATATGCGGGGTTAGAATAACATTGTCCAGTTCCCTCAACGGCCCTTCGTATGGCTCCTTCCCGAAAACATCAAAAGCGGCGCCGGCTATTCTTTCTTCCTTTAAAGCCCTGCAAAGAGCCTGCTCATTGACTATGCCGCCGCGCGAAACATTTACGAGAAAGGCGGTTTTTTTCATCAAAGAAAACTCTTTTACGTCAAAGAGATTTCGATTCTCTTTTGAGTAAGACATGTGTAAACTTACGATATCCGCCTCTTTCAGAAGCCCTTCCATACTCGATTCCACAAAACCTTCGGCGCTTTTGCTGCCCGCCCCGGGATCGTAATAAACTATCCGGGCGCCTAAGTTTTTAAGTAACAAGGCCGTCTTTTTTCCGATACGTCCCAAACCCACTATGCCAACTGTTTTTTCACACAGGAGACTCCCCATATTCTTCTTCCAGATCCCATTGCGAACCCGACGGTCTGCCGCCGGAATGCCCCGTAATAAAGACAACATTAACCCTACGGCTAATTCCGCCACCGCGTCGGTTGGCGCATCAGCGGTATTGAAGACTTTTATGCCATTAGCTTCAGCAAAATCGACATCTACATTATCCATCCCCGTGCCGCAACGAGAAACAACTTTCAGCCGTCCGGCATTTGACAAAACATCCTTATCGATGATCTCGGTCCCGGCGATGACGCCGTCTATATCATCCCCGTAGATCCTCATGGCCTCTTCTTTCGTCAACGTCCTGTGAAACGGATTTAAAACCACCTCGTATCCCTTCCGCGTCAATAGATCCAGAGGCGCCGGGTCATGACGAGCAAACGAACTTGTTGTGACCAATATCTTCATAAGATTACTCTCCCTATTTATCGTTATAGAAAAATATCCAGCGGGAAATTGAACTCGGTTTTCATTTCTTTGGCGCTATCCGGATCATTCGATCCCTTCTTGATGTAAAAAACCGCGAAAACAAGTCTTTCAAAAGGCGTAAAGGCTGAGGGGGAAGGCCTTCCCCAGTATCCATAGGCCCCCACTGAATCCGGTAATGGAGATAATTTCCCCATCATTTCCATGGCTTCCTTGAAACCAAAAACCACATAGTTGGCGACCTCTGACCCCTTTTCGCTCCCCGGTATACTGATACGCTGATAACTCATTTTTGTGTTATTTATCCCTTTCACGGGAGAAAGCCTCAACGAGAGCACGAAATACCCGCCGCTCCTTACCCTTTTCCAGCAGGCATCTATCATCCTGCCGGTCTCCACGTTCCAGTCGGCGCAACTTAAAGAAACAACCGTATCATATTGTTCACATGGATGCAATTCAATGATATCCCGCGCTATGAACGTTGCCGATACGGGTAACTTCCGTTCCTTACGCGCCCAGATAACAGCATCTTCATTAATATCAACCCCTGTATATGAATTCAGTATGAACTCTTGAGTTAGCGCGATCCCCAGCCCTCCACAGGCGCACCCTACGTCCAGGACATCTCCCAGAACCCTGTTATTCCCTCCTATTTTCTCAAACACCCATCGCTCCGACGGATAGAATTCATCCCACTTCTGTCTGTCGTGCTTATAGATCTCCAGCAGTTCCTTTGACTTATATTTAATGTTTCTGTTCATCGTTTCTCCGTTACCTTTCGCTCCCGCACCCCCGCGTAAACCTCTTTAAAAACGGAAAGGAATCCCCTCATCTGTTCTACCGGCCCCGCCGTGACCCTTATGCATCCTTTCATGGGCGCGTCCTGAAAAGGGCCGTTTATATAGAATTTTTTTTCTTGTAATAGTTTTACTACGCGTTCACCGTCCACGCCTTCCGGCAGTTTCGCGAATATGAAGTTGGTGCAGGTTTTCGGGGTGAAGATCCCCATTTGTCCGAATTCTTTTGCCAGATATTCTATCCCTAGCCTGACATCACTGACGTATTCTTCCATGATCTCCAAATGTTCCAGGAGATATTCACCAAACTTCGCCGAGACGCCTGTTATCTCATGAGTGAGTTTAACTTTATTTAAATCGGAAATGATGTCCTTATTGCTGACCATATACCCTACCCTCAAAGACGCTATTCCAAACGCTTTGGAAAAAGTTCTTACAACGACCAGATTCTCAAATCTGCCGATATGAGACAGCATTGTGCTTTCGTAAAAATGGTAGTATGCTTCATCAATTAGCACTAAAGCCCCCGCGTCTTCAGCGGCCTCAATCACCCGGACGATCTCTGATTCCGTGAAAGAAGTGCCGGTATTATTCGGGTTCGCGATAGCCACTAATCTTGTCTTATCGTTTATAGCATCAAGTATTTTTTCTACGGATAACGTAAAATCCTCATCATACTTTACTTCTCTTTTTGTGCCGCCGAACATCTCGCAATATACGGGATACATCGCGTATGTGGGAGAAAGCATGACCACTTCATCGCCTTCACCGATATAAACTTCATAAACCGTTCTTATCCCGGTATCTGACCCGCTGACAACAAGTACCTGGTCCCTGTCCACCTTTAACCACCCGGAAAGTTTTTCATAAAACGGTTCGAGTTCCGGATATGCAACGATCTCCTCCGGGTCCATTTCACTCCATATCTTTTTAAAATGCTTTTCCGGAAAAGGAACAGTGCATTCGTTCCTGTCCAGCCTTATTTTTCCGATCCGGTCCGCGGAAAACGGCTGTGTCCTGAACAATTTCTTGATATTTTTTTTGGGTTCCATCATAACCGGCCTCCGCTCTTCTGGGCCAAAGCAAGCATATGGCTTGATAATTTATTTTCCGAAAGAAACTTCTGGAAATTATCTAAAACCCCTTCGTCCTGCTCCAATATATGGTCCATGTATTCATTGTTCTCTTTTAACGGAAATCCGGAGATCTTCTCTTTCAAGATGATCTCTACGTCCAATTTACCGGGAGTCTCAAGAAAGACCGTGCGGAATCCGGCATTTGTCAAGATAAGCTCTAAAGAATACGGGTTGAAATAATTAAGATGTTCCGGCGGGGTGATATTCCCCGTTCTATTCTTGAGGATCTTAAAATCAAAGCCCTCTCCATTAGGTGTCGCAACGGAGATGAATCCATCATCGCACAAAACCCTGAAACATTCTTTCAACAAAGAGAACGGATCAAATACGTGTTCGATAAGATCATTCATGCATATTAGATCCACCGAATTGCCGCTTATTTTCTCTATCCCGCCCAGCAATGAATTCAGACCCCGGTCCATGCAGGCCCGAACACAGGATTCTGAAAAATCCAGCGCGATCACATCCTTGAAAAATCCCGTATTTTTAAGACAAAGGGAAAAGGCTCCGGACCCGGCGCCTAGATCCAGGGCTATACCGCCATTCTCCCCGCCGCGGGCTTTAACGGCCGAAACTATTTTTCTTACACGCGGTTCATACTGCAGGATCTTCCTCTCAACATCAGCTCTGATCAAAAGAGACGTCCACATTTTAGGCGCTTCATAACTATTATAATACACCGCCAGCAACTCCTCCGGAGGTCTGGGGGAACAGAACAGTGTTTTACAATTCTCGCAAAGGTCGTGCTTGAACCCGTATTTCTCAAAAATATCCGCGCCTTTACTGCCGCAGGCCGGACAAAGAACATCGGCAAAATGGCTGTTATATTTCTCAAAAAATGCTTTCCCGTCAAGTTCCCTTTGTTTAAGAACCTCTTTATATGCCTTTTCCGGACGCATCAGATCAAAGTTCTTCACCCGATATCTCCTTTTTCTTGATTTGAGCCGTCCTCCAGGGACAACCATCGCAATCCTTGATCTCGTGAGAACGGCCATTTTGATGCAAAACGCGGACATTACTTACCATGCCATCATGCCAGCACTCATGAACAGTTCTGTTATTTACGTTTCCCGGGGAAATAAGCCGCAGGTCATCGTTATTGCAGGGGAAAACCGTGCCGTCCCATTCAATCGTCATACGCTGCCACAATTGCGGACAAGCCCAGTCGCGGATCAGTCCGCTGTCACGCGTTGACATATCGGTAAAATCCAGCATTGCCACTTCGTCACAGTAGTCCAGCCAAAAGTGTCTGTAATCTTCAATATCAAAACCGGAGTAATTCACGGACTGCACCCTGATCTTTGGATGGCCGATTTTCATCTTTTCTCTTAACTCCATCAACCTATTGACATTTTTAAGAACAGTGTCAAATTTCGCATTGATCCTCATTTTTTCGTATAGATCCGGATCCGTCCCTTCCACTGATATAGAGATCCTGTCCAAGCCGGCATCAATGATCTCTCTGCTCATTTCCTCGCTTAGCAACATCCCATTGGTATTAAAATATACATCCATGATACCTTTACGTTTAGCATATAAGATCATCTCCATAATGTTTTTATTGAGCAAAGGCTCCCCTCTATAACTGAGCTTCACCCCCCACAACCGATGTTCCGCGCCTTCGTCGATTATCTTTTTATATAATGACAGATCCATGTTCCCTGTTTTATTTTTATCCAAAAACGGCTGTCTATCGCAAAAAGTGCACTTTAAATTACAATGGTTCGTTATTTCAATGTCCAGGTGCATCGGGAAATCTCTTAAAATGAAATTTGACGGGTATTCCGACCAGCATCTTCTATACTCCCCGTACTCTTCCGACCTCCCGTCATGAACGGAAACTCCTCCTAATGAATGAAAATTTGCGTCCGGCTTTACTTCCGTCACAATGATCCCTCCGTATAAGGGGTAGTATCTTCCGTGAAGCCGTGTTTTCTAAGCCAATATTCCACAAGCGGCACCTGCCACTCATAATCCACGTCGCATCCTCCCCATTGTTTAAGAGGATGGATCTTCTGCCCCATCCACTTCTGCGGCAGTAGGCCGTTTTCGATATTTTCAAGGCATCGCGGTCTTACTATGGACAAAGCCACGTCAGCGAACCACACATCCCCCTGAGAATCACGGTTACAGTTCATCTTCTTTGGATCACCGAAGGTCTCAAACGGGACAAATGGCCGCAATAACCCGTTTTCTTCTATCCGCCGCGCCCTTAAAGGACTCCACATGTTATATTTAGAGACAGTAACAGCCGAATCGTAATCGGGATTCGCTCTCAGCACCTTTATTCCTTCATTAATGGCCGCGGGTATTACTGTAGGAGCGTTACAAAACATTAAAAGCATGAACTCTATTTCACCGTCCTTGTGCAGTTCCTTTATCACATTATAACCATGTACAAAGGCATCAAGCCCGGTTGCCTGGTCCGTGCAGAGTTTCACCGGCCGTTTTATTACGTTTACTCCCTCTTTTTCAGCCAGTGCCATAAGCTCTCCCGAATCCGTGGAAAGATAGACCTCATCAACCGTTTCTGCTTCTCTGGCAGCCACTATGGGATAATATGCCAGGGGCCTGCCTAATACCGGGAAAAGATTCTTCCCCGGAAAACCTACACTTCCTTTTCTCCCCAATACTAAGCTACAGATCATCGTAAACCTCCGTCTTCATTAGAGATACTCCCCGACCTTCTCGTTCAGAGACTCAAACTCTTTGTTCCCTTCCGGCGTAAAACTTTCAGCTGATCGGATCCGATCAAGATATTCGTCAGGCAGATATACGTACAGATTAAAAGTCCTGAAAAGGCCGTTGATCTCTTCCGGGGTCAACAGATCGGATTTAAGGGGCAGATCCCCGATTATATTTGTATGATTCGTATAAGGCACGGGATCCAGCAATTTATTGGAAACACACAGATCATATAATTCGCATCCTTTATAAGGGGTAAATATGGATACATTGCTTTTCAGGCGATCGTTGATCTTGAATAGTTCTCGATTGAACATGATCGTCTCATAAATAAGCTCGCGTGTTTCAAAAGGGAGGCCTATGATATTGTTCAGAGAAGCTCCCTGATCGCACTTATCAAGTATTTTAACCACCTCTATTGTCTTTTCATTTTTTGTATATCGTTTCAAATATTTATTTCTGTATCCCTCGTTGCCATGTTCCACTCCAATGGTCAACCAGAAAAGCCCTACATCCTGGAGCTTTCGTATCCTCTCGTAAGTGACGGTCTCAACGCGTGTCTGTATCCAAAATGGGACCTTTATCTCTTTATAGCGTTCTATAAATTCATTGAACGTGTCATTGTTTATGGCCAAAAATGTTTCACTCGCGAAATAGAAGAACTCGGGCGAATATTTTTCGATACTCTCTTTTATTTCCGAAAAAAGATTGGACATGGATTTTTCCCGGAAATAACCGTCCTTCCCGCTGTTTTTGTACAGTCTGTTAAGTGACGGGGCCGCGCAATATGTGCATCTGTATGGACAACCCCTTGTGATCTCGATCGGTATGGTCTTAAACAGGTTTCCCTGCATCGGCTTGTAAAACATCCTGGGGTCAAAGACTGAAAAGTCCGGCTTAACCACCTCATCGAGAGATCTTAGCCGAGCGAGCGCATTTTTCATGACTTTGCCGTTCTTCTTGACCCATAAGCTTTTAATTCCCGAATGATCGTTGCCATCCCGCAGACATTCACACAATTCAACAAGCGCATCTTCGCCTTCTCCTATACAGACCATATCTATCGAACCTTCTTCTATTACCACCTCGGGCGCCAATGAAGCAAAAATACCGCCCGCGATCACCGGCACATCCATCAGTTCTTTCGCGAGTCTTGTCAATTTGAGCCCGCGCTCAAAAATGCACTCCATCGAGCTCAAACCTATAAGATCTGGCTCATATTCAGCCAGGGTCTTTGTGAAATCGTCGAACATGTCTGAATCGTTCTTGACCACGCCCAGGGATCTATAATCGAAAAGTTTGAACGATCTATGCACGGTAGCCCGTTCGACATTTTCATCAACATCACCGGGAAGCTGGTAAAAAACGGTATCAAACACCTTTACCTCTATGCCCTTCTCCTTAAGCGCCGCTGCCAGGGACGAGATCCCCAGGGGCAGACCCGTTTGCATGAAGAGTGAAGGATAAACAAGCAATACTCTAAACCCTTTCGTCATTCTCCCGTCCATGCCTCCCATCCTGGCTTTTGACGACTTCATTACAGATATCGTCCGTAAGATTGTTAATTATAGCATCCAGCCTTTTATCGGCGGCGATCCATTTCCGGCAAAAAAGCAGGATCTTGTCGGTTTCATTCTCCATATCCCGGTTGCCGGCGATCTTTCCCCTCAGGAAATCATCAACTCCTTCATAAGAATCAAAATACGTGAAATGTTCCTTGAAGATATTTTCCACGCCCGCGGGCGGGAAAAAAGTGTCCAGAATAATGATCTTCCTGTGCCCCTCGGGCAAAATATCCCCCAACGCGCTTGTTCCCGGAGAAATAATATAATCGACGTAATCCAGATAGCTGATCAGGGGGTCGTCTTCAAGAATAAAGAAATCCCTCAATCCGGCTTTCGCCATTACCTTTCTGATCTTTCCTTCGTTCCTGTATCTGGGATGGGGTTTTATCAGTAACGAGATATTACCTGACGAGCTGCATATCTTCGCTATTTCGCGCAAACTTTGGTATTTTGTTGCATCTGATGTCCCTTTTCCACGCGCCTCGATATTAGGGGCCAGGTATAGTATCTTTAGACCGTTCTTGAATCTCATTTTTTCTATTTTTTTCCTGACTTCTTCGGAAAACAGTTCTTTGATCGAACTCTTCCACTTGATATCAAACCTCGGATCTCCCAGCGGTAAGACTTCGGTGGCTCCGGGATATCTGCGCTGTTCTTCAAATGATTCCTTTTCATAACTATTCGGCACGTAGATCTTATCGAAATGCACGAAAACTTCTTTACAATTTTTTACCTTTCCTATGTACACTGACCCGCCATGAGTAATGCTTAAGCATTTTATCCCGGATTCGTCCGAAATCTTCTTGATATAATAACTGCCATAAGGATAATCCGTGTACTCGGTTAAATAAAGGTTATCAAAGAAACTTATTCTCTGGCCAAACCCTAAAATGATTTTTCTGATGAATTTTTCCGTAATACGCGGCCGTAAAAGCTTGGTGCGCAACCCCCTGAATTTGTCATAAAGAAATTTCACCTTGAGGGCGCGGCTGAACATTTTAACGAACAAAGTGGTTAATCTTAACAACGGATCATTTCTCAAAAAATATGAATAATCCAGGATGTCGAGCCCGTACCTCCCGACTATCTTCTGCTGGACACAAGATAAACCATCCCGAAAATCATAATTCTGATAAAACAACAATGTTTTAATGCCCCTCTCTTTCAAGCTTACAATAAGCGGCAGAAACCGCTCTGTTTCATTATGTCCATGCGCCCAAAAAATAATGTCGTATTCGGCGTGATCCATTTTTTTCTTTTCCCTCATCCCTGTGTATCTATTTCGTTTTTTTTGTAAAAAGATAATTATGTATCTTGCTGTCTCCCAGGTAATACTTGCCTGTCCTTTTTAAGCCAAGATCTTCGAGATAGGAGAACATCTGATCATCCTGCTCGCCAGCTTCCACCAGCAAGGATTTAAAAGTCTTCCCCGAAATGGTCCTGGCAGCGCCCTTTAAGATCTCGAACTCTATTCCATCGACATCTAATTTAATGTGATTGGGGGATCTTATTTCAAAGGATTCGATAAACTCATCTATACTATAAGAAAGCATTTCTTGTTTATACGCCTCTCCCCCCGAAACTCCATCGAAACTATTACTTGAACTTCCAAGATCCGTCGAAGAGTATAAGAATGTTCCGAGTTTTTTGCGCCGTGAAAGCGCCAGATTCAAAGGGACGATATTAAAGGCCTTATTCGTATAGATATTCTTTACCAGGGTATTAAAAGTAAATACCGACGGCTCAAAAGCGTAAACCTTTCCGGCATATTTTGCCATTATCAAAGAATAAGCGCCGACATTGGCGCCAATATCAAAAACTACATCATCTTTACCGAAACCCTCTATCCACCTGACGGTATCGGCTTCCTTTGCGCATGACGCCAATCGAATGTTGTCATGTAAATAGATCGGGATCTTGTCATAATCGAGCTTGTGGATTATGTTTATTTTTTTTATCGCCTCGCACACATAGGACTTTAGCCTGTTCTTGATCGATCCTGGTTTAAATTTCATTTTAGAGCACCTTTATCCTGTCTTTGATCTTATCTGATTTCACATGTTCGCCAAGATCGCTGTTAATATCTTTTTTATCCGAAAAGTCCTTAACCCCTGTCCGATTGAACTTTGTTATTAACATATCAAGTATCAAATTCAATACCCGGGTTGACTTGTTAATATAGAAAAATAAAGGCAGCGAAAATATCACCAGCAAACAGCTTTTAACGGTAACTTCTATATACTCATTGCTTATGACCAGAAATTTTTGCAGAAAAAGCACTATGGCGGCGGTGTAAACAAAGGGAACGATTATTTTGACGAAAAATGACGCGATTTCCCTGGTTCGGGAAAAATGTCTCATCGCATAGCTTTGCAACACAATAAAGTTCAAAAACGTAACAAACGAAGTGGCGCAGGCTACTCCATATATGCCAAAACCTCTTTTTATGAGAATATAATTCATGACCGCATTCAATACTAAAGCACCTAAGAAAACAGGTATCAGCCTGGTCTGTTTATTCAGGGCGATCAAAAAATGTTCGGCCTGATAAGAACAGGAGCGGAAAAACATACCGATAAGAAGGATCTGCATGGCTAAAATACCAGGTATGAATTTGGGTAATACTATCCGGACAATAAACGCAGCTGCAAAAAACATTAATCCTAATATTACCGGTAATAGATAAGCATTAATGGCCAGCGGAACTATAGTATATTTTTTAATGTCCTCTATTCTCTGTTTCGCGCCATAATCCTCTAATATCCTGGGATAAAGAACGGTCCCGAAACCGGATAACTGTCCAATATAACTTCTGGCCATAATGGGTATGCTATAATACCCCACAAACGTCACTCCTATCATCTTGGCTATCATTATTGTATCCAGGCTGTTCAACCCCCATTGCAGGAAACCTATTATTGTTATCGGGAGACCCACTTTTACCAGGCTCAGGATCCTCCTAAATTTTAAACGGAATACAAAATTGTATTTCGCGAGAGCATGTATAAATACAGTATTAAGAAGAGTGACAAGGATCAAGGCCGCGTATAAACCGTATATCTTGAAATTCCTGACAAGCAAAATTACAAGTACAAGATTGATGACGGCTTCAAATATTATGGACTTGCTTAACACGGAAAAATTATGCCTGGTCCTTAAAAGGATCTGATAAAAAATGCATACATTGCTGAGTGCGAGATAAACTGAAAGCGCGCAAAGTCCGACTATCACTTCAATAGGAAATTTATTTCTCAAGATCAGAGCCGCTGACAACAGGCCAAGCCCTGTTAAGACAGAAACCAGAAGCATAAAACCAAATCCGGCATTCCTCGCTTCTTCCTCTGACCGCGTATCGCCTTGTCCGGCATAAAAAGGTATCCTGTTAGCGATCCCCTGATCAACCCCGAAGAACAAATACGCTGAATATCCTATCCCTACCTTGAACAGGCTCCATATGCCCATATAAAAAGGGCCCAGAAATGCCCGTAAAGCGATCGCGGTAAAAAACCCTATCCCCTGGGAGATATATCTCGCGGAGGTAAATTTAAATATATCTTCTATGATCCGTTTTTTTTTCGTCATCCCTTCAAAATCACCTTTAGGTTATGCTCCGGTCAAAATATGATCAACCGTCCTTTGAGTATTACCGCCGTCATTCAGGCCGGTGTAAAAAACCTTGTTTTGGATATCGCCCGGCGCGTATCCGGAATCCTTATTCGCAACAAATGACGAATACAATTCTTTCACAATGTCCCTGAGCTGACGCGGGTCGCGGGAGACCGAACACATCCCTTCTTTCGCGAACGGGTGCTTATCTTCAAGGCCGGTATAGTCAAGAACAATCGTGGGGATGCCGAAAATAATACCTTCCATGACCGCTGTCGACCAGTACCCCACGATCATCGCGTCGCATTGAGCCAGCAGCTTGAAAAAATCCAATTCCGCGGAAACCAGACTGACTTTGTTCCTTCTTTTGTTGTGTTTTATAAAATCAACCCAGAGCTTCCTGTCGTCAATATGCCAGCTATGCGGCCTGACGATAAGTTCTATATCATATCCCTCGATCGCTTCTATAATATCCTTAAGATAGATCCTCATATGATATCCCCACACGAATTGGCTGTCGCCTATATAAGTAGGATGGGCGGGGTTAAACTCAAGCAGGGGGTTGGCACAGAACATGATCTTCATCTTTCTCCTGCGAGTCCTGTCCCGCTTGCTCTTCCCGTTCTTATACTCCACAAGCCTGTCATTTCTGGGAACACCCGTAACATGCACGTGGCTTTTATCCCATCCCTTGGAAGAATACAGGGATCTTTCATATTCGGAATGAACAAATGTTTCCGAAAGAAAGAATGTTCTGTCGGGAGCCCGTAAAGCGAATTTCACGGGGCAGTATCCGTGCGAAACACAAAATGTCCCGATCCCCCTGGACTTAAAAAATGCCGCCATAAAACCGCCCCTCGGGCCGAAATCTTCACTCGCTATTAACCCCTCTATGTCATATATGTCCATGATGCGTGAATAAATACGTGCCCATAACGAGGCTTCTTTGAAATACTGCGCCGTCCGTGCTGAAAGCTCATCGCACAAAAAACCGCTTAGATCAACGCCCCTGTACTTAAACCACTGTCCGGAACGAAGCAAACCTGTTATTTCCATGAAATCTTTTGTATAATCGAACTTGCCTTTTTCATCCCCGGGATCGTCCCTTAAAAAATTTTGCGGGACAAAATATCGCAGATCCCATTTTAAACAGAATTTAAACTGCTCCGGGCGGAAGTCAAAATCATAGAAAATGATCTCTTGCCCTCTGTTCTTAAGTTCCATCATCACCGGCGCTAAGTGCCTGATCTCACCGTAGGCAATGAACGCCTTCTTCTTTTTGCGCGCGGGCATGACCTTCGCATAGACGTCCTGGATGAAAGCCCTGGTCCTTTCCTTTACTGATACAGCCTCCCCGGGACCTTCTCCCGTGCCTGAACGCATAGAGATGGTCCTAAGCCCGTACCGCCTTCCGAGGTCCTTTAAGAACAGATTCAAGAAATAATTCCCGTTAAAGAAGGGGAACTCGGGACAATGAACATCATCAAACACCACGATCTCCGAGGGATCATATTTCTCATAAATAATATCCGCGTAAAGATAGTTCTTTAAAAAAGATGCCAGGTAAAAAGAAAAGTGGACATACAGCGCCTTGTCAAGTTCTATCCCGCCGAAAAAAGACCTGTTCTCTATTAAACGTTTCCAGAGGAGCGCCTTCTCACATGCCCAGGTATTAAGATCCCTCCAGCTGTCCTTGATATTTTCTTCGCCTAAAGGCTCGAACTTTATTCCTTTGTCTGACAGAAAAGCATAGAAAGCAGGATTATCGCAGAGCACCTTGATACCGGTCAGACCGGGAAAGTGATCCGATAATGTCCTGTATTGCCCGTGATCGGATAAAACAGCCAATATCATGATTCCGTCCGGTTCGGTAGTATTTCCGTACTACTTTCTTTCAATATGAATTCGGCAAATTTAAGATCAAACTGATCGTCTATATCGACCGAATGTTCTTTTTCCACAACATAAGCAAATGTGCCGGGGCCGTACCAATCACGATATTTGTCGATATATTCACTGTTAGCCAGAAAAATAGAGCCGCTTAACCTGTAATAAGCACCAAGGTCCTGACGATTTTTCCCCCTGGCTTTTACATCAATAAAATCCTTCATATTGAGATCAGCGGCCAGCTTCCCGGTCCATTCGGGATAATATTTACATTCGGTGACGCCTACGACAACCTGCGCCTTCCTGTCCGAGAAGAACTCTATCGCGCCGTCAATATCGCCGGTCGTTCTTAAGGGAGATGTTGGCTGTAACAGGGCTATGATGTCACGTGGCTGGTCTTCCGCTTCGAGAAATCTCACGCAATTGATCACGACCTCGATCATTTTTGCGCTGTCTTCTGCCAGTTCGGCGGGTCTTTTGAACGGCACTTCTGCGCCAAATCTTTTTGAGACATCCGCTATTTCATCGTCGTCCGTGCTGACGATTATCCTGTCGACATACCTGCTTCTTTGAGCCGCCTCTATTGTCCACGCGATAAGCGGCTTCCCGGCGAGTTCTTTGATGTTCTTTTCCGGAAGCCCCTTTGAGCCGCCGCGCGCGGGCACGATCGCTATTACACTTTTCCCGTTGATCATGTGTTTCCTTTTTCCTTCACTGTTCTATCCCCAGTAATTTGACCGACTTTCGATATTCTTCCCACTGGCCGACATCGATCCAGGACTTTTCGCTGATCGGGAACACGCCGACCTTGCCGCCTCTCTCCCTGACGCTGTTTATCAGTTCCGTGATATGGAACTTCTGGTTCTCTGGTATCAGCTCGAGGGCGCTTTTCCTTAACACGCTCATACCGGTATTGACCAGAAAATCATACTCGGGTTTTTCCGTCATTCCCGTCAGCACGCCCCCTTTCTCGATCTCGCATATGCCGTAGGGAATGGTAAAGTGCCTGAACGAACCTATGATGGTTATGTCATGATCGTTCCTGTCGTGGAAATCCACGACCTCGCAGTAATCGCAGTCAACGATGATATCGCAGTTGGAGACCAGAAGCGAACCCTGGATCTGTCCGCGTAAAAACCTCAGGCTTCCCGCCGTTCCCAGGGGCTGCTCCTCTTCGATGTAGCGGATCACCCGCGCAGGGTTTATTTCCTCAAAATAGGATTTGATCATTTTCGCCTTATGGTTGATGGACACGTAAAATTCATTGATCCCGTAATGGGAGAACTTTTCCATTATGATATCGATTATGGCTTTCTCGCCTATGGGGATCAGCGGCTTTGGCAGTATCCTGGTGAACGGGTCCAGCCTTGTCCCTTCACCTCCGGCCATGATAACAACGGGTATGTCCAGTTTTCCCCTGGGAGTCCTCGAGTCCTTGCCGAATACATCGTCCCAGCACAGGACTTCTATCACCCGTCTTTTATCGTCCACCACGGGTATCCATTCTATCCTGTTGTCCAGCATCAGCTTCTTCACTTCCTCGAGATCATAGTCCCCTGCCACGAACACGGGCGTCCTGTTATAGACCTTTTTGACCTCGTCTGTCAGCTCACCGTCCTTTAATATCCATCTCCTGATATCCCCGTCGGTAAGGGACCCCCTCAGCCTGTCTCCCTCATCCGTTATGAACAGCGTCTTTTCCCCTGTCCTGTTCATCCGCCTCATCGCTTCTTTTATCACGATATCTTCCGGTATCAAGAATTCCTTTAACATGGTTCTTCTCCCGTTCTTCGTATCCCTGACCTAAAAATCGATCTCGTAGAATCCCTTTTTCACGGTCAGATCGTCCATCCTCCTGATAACGTCGACTATTCTTCCGGCGGCGCTGCCGTCCCCGTAAAGATCGGCCGCGTGCCCGCAGGACCTTCTGAAAGCGCTGGAGAATGCCTTATCCAACGCCATTTTTATCGAACTATAGCTCCCGCCGCAGTCTATCACTGCCGCGGGCCTGGCCCTTCCTTTCTGCCTGTCTCCGATATTAACCGTGGGGATGCCGAAACAAGGGACTTCGATTATACCGCTTGATGAATTGCCCGCGACCGCGTCCATGAACCGGACAGCGCTCAAGTAAACTACCCTCCCCATTGACGTAAAACACGCGGCCTTTCTCCTGTTCTTCGCGACGTAGAGATCGATCAGGCTGTTTATGCTTCCCGAATACATATCGAAACTCGGCCTGGTGAATATTATCTTCACGCCCTTCAGCTCGTCCAGGGCCTTTAAAAGATTACCAAAGGTCTTTTCCGATGTCTTCCTTTTCTCCAGGGTTACCGGATGAAATGTCACCAGAATATTTTTCCCTCCCAGTTTGAAACCCAGCCTGTCTTCCAGCCCGTTTTTACTGAGCAGTTTCGCTCTTTTAACGTTATCAATGCCTAAAGCCCCCACGTTAAATACCTTATCCGGGCTCTCCCCCATCTGGACCACCCTTTTTCTGTAGATTTCAGTAGAAGTGAAATGCAGACTGGCCATCTTGGTGATGGAATGCCTTATGCCGTCGTCTATCGCTCCCTCTGTCAGCTCCCCGCCGTGCAGATGGGCTATGGGTATCTTCAGCATGAAAGAAGCCGCTGCCGCGGAAAAAGTCTCGAATCTGTCTCCCAGGAGCAACACCAGGTCAGGCTTCAGCGCTTTTAAGGCGCCGGCCAGCGCTGTTATGCCTGATCCGACCGATCTCGCGACGGCCTCTTCAGTATCACCGGACGCGAGCATCTCCTCCTTCCGGTCTATCCTGAACCCGGCTTTCTCTATCTCCCTGTAAGTAAACCCTGACTCCGGCGAAAGATGCGGACCGGTCGCTATGATCTGGAGCCTGAAAAATTTATCATTCTTCCTGATCTCCCTTGCCAGCGGGTAAAACAAGCCCCATTCCGCCCTGCTACCGGTAATTATACAGATCTTGCGTTTCTTCATAGTTCTATGATCTCGTCCCGCTCAAAATCCCTTTTAGCGAGCCTGCCCAGGACATGATCCCACTTCATAAGGCTTATACCGGTCCCCGGTCTTTTGGCCGTGATGTTCTTTTCAGTGAAAAGCTCGCCTTTTTTGATGGGCCGCGCCGCTACTATGCTTTTCCTGGCCACTTCCCTGTTCTTTGATTCGGAAGGCGAAGGTTTTTTTGCCGTCCCTCCCATCGCCTTTTCTATGTTCCGGACCGCCTCCACCATGGCCCTGAGTTCCCCGGGCTCTAAAGACGCTTTATGGTCCGGACCTTCCGCGTTCCTGTCGAGCGTGAAATGTTTTTCTATTATTTCCGCGCCCAGGACCGCGGCCGCGATCGGGACCTCTATGCCTAGCGTATGGTCCGAATACCCCACAGGGATATTAAAACTTTCCTTTATCGTTAGCATGGCCCGGAGGTTCACATCTTCGTAAGGTGTGGGATATTCCGTATTGCAGTGCAGGACCGTTATGTTCTCCTTCGGGGTTCCCGCTTCCGTGAGCTCGTTCAAAGCGTTTTCTATCTCCGTGAGGTCCGACATGCCGCTCGACAGTATCACCTTCTTTTTTAACCCTCCGACCTTTCTCAGATAAGGCAGGTCGGTTATCTCGCCGGAAGGTATCTTGAACACTTCAAGACCGAGCTCATCGAGAATATCTACGCTTTCGAGGTCGAACGGCGTTGACAGGAACATAATCTCTTTTTTCTCGCAGTATTCCTTAAGCTGTCTATGCGCGACAGCGTCCAGCTCCAGCCCCTTCAGCATCTCGAGCTGGGATCCCTCCTCGCCGGGCGTCTTTTTCTGGTACTCGGCCCTGGGAGCGGAAGCCGCTGCAATGCTCCCGGCGCGAAACGTCTGGAATTTCACCGCGTCAGCGCCCGCTTCAGCCGCCGCGTCCACCATCCTCTTCGCGGTTTCCAGGCTGCCGTTATGGTTCACCCCGGCTTCGGCGATTATGAACACCCTTTTACACATAAAGCTGATCCCCTTTGTGAGTAGAACCCACTGCTCTCACGTATGTAACACCGGAGAAACCCTTGTAAACCAGGCTGCCGGCCTTGATCTTCCTGTTTTCCTCAATATTCGCGCATTGAGCCACGTTGGCCCCGGTCCCTATATGCGCGCCCTTCCCGATTCTTACCCCTCCGCTTAATGTGACTCCCGGAGCGATATGAACATTGTCCCCTATACTGCAATCATGGTCGACGGATGACGAAGTATTTATGATAACATTCTTACCTATTTCCGTTCCCGTATTGATAACGGCTCTCGCCGCGACAAAAGTCCCTTTTCCTATCTTCACGCCTTCGGCCACGACTGCTCCCGGGTGGATAATGACGGGAATATTGAAGCCGGCGTCTTCCACCTTTTGATAAAGTTTCTTTCTTAAACTGCAGTCTCCTATTGAACCAACGGTCACAAAAGCGTTCTTTACGTCTTTTTTATCGATCTTGAGCAATTCACTATCGTCTCCCAGGACAGGGACATCCAATACCTTTTCATCCCGATCAAGGTTCGGGTCAACTATACCTTTTATCTCGTATTCACCGGCTTTACGGATGGCGTCAATTACCACCTTGCAGTGCCCACCTCCGCCTATCAGAACTATTCTTTCCTTCATGGGTCATTGCTCCTGAATTGACTTTTTAAGTTCTTCGCACACGTATTCTATGCTGCCTGCTGAATTCAAGGTCGAACCCGGCAGGCACAATCCCTTCTCGTGTATCCTCTCAGCGTTCCCGTAACCCGAACGCCTGTATTTTTCATAAGGCGGGAATTCGACAACGGGCTTGAAAACCCTCCTTGTCGGGATCCCTTTTCCCTTAAGGCTCTCCTGCAGCGCCGGAACATCGATCGCGTCGTCAAGCCTGATACATGTCAGCCACCACGAGCTCTTCGCGCCGTCATATTCCTTTTGAAAATGCACGCCGTCGAGTTTCTTCATCCTTTCCCTGTATATGCCGTTCAGGGCCCTTTTCTTGCTGAAAAAAACATCAACCCTCTCCATCTGCGCGAGACCCAGCGCAGCCTCTATATTGGTC
>CAYSJU010000008.1:0-77272 GCA_964431495.1 uncultured Planctomycetia bacterium | reverse complement strand
AAATATGAGTATTATATAATATGAATGGGGGGGCGGCGGTAATTACTGACAGGTATTGTATCGAGTTCAGTATTTTGAGCGTTCACGGATGAATTCTTTCCGTTTTTCCGCCCATTCTCCCCTGAACTCGAGCTCATGCTTCGTCCTTAACAGAGGAAGAAGGGTATTTGATTCAAACAGATTAGGCATGCCCATATCGGAGATCCTGCTTTCCGCTTCGGGCGTAATAGCTTCGATCAACCTGTATTCAGAAACCCCTTCCATGGGCTGTATCTTTGTTGTGTCTGCCAGATAGTGTTCTTCTAATATCTTTTCCGCGGGCTTGTTCATCGGTGTGAATCGACGGTTAAATTGCCCTCCGCCATAGATGGACGGAGCCCATCTCCACCAGTATACGCCCGCGAGCCAGGCACAATCCCAGATGCTCTCAAAAAAAGCGGAATAACACCTTGCCTGGATCTCCACATCGGGCTCGGCTGACCCGTTCCTCCAGGGTTCGCGCGGGGCATTAAGCGAGCTCGCGTATCCTATCTCAGTGAATACAATGGGTTTGTTAACGTCTGACTGCCAGGATTCGATCTCGCATTTCCACTTTTCCCACCCCTTTTTAATCTCCTCGACAGTGGGGTTGATCTTGTACGTAAGCGGAAAATACGCGTCTATACCGACAAAATCGAGATCATCCCAGAATCCCACGCTTTTATAGTTATCCCAGTTAGCCGCGTATGTCAATTTACCAGGGTAGATCTTTCGGACGGACGAAATAATCTCCCGCCAGTAATCCGGTTTCTGAGTCGTGAACGACAGCTCTGTTCCCAAGCATAATATTTCCACATCATATTTCTCGCCCATCTCAGCGTAATGGGTGATCAGTTTTTCATATTCTTTAAACCATTTTTTCCAGTCTTCCTCTTTATTAAAACCTATGTCAGCCCTCCAATAAGTCCCGTCTTCCTTGCTTATCAGATCGATATGTGGTTTTAACATGACCTTCAACCCGAGTTCATGCGCTTTTTTTATCACGTGTTTGAGGCTTGTGTCTGAAGGCGTGCGTTCAGTGGCTTTGATCTTTGTGGAATTATATTTATCCTGGTACAGGGTTACAACTACCTGGACATATTCTACTCCCATGTCTTTCAGCTTTTCCAGGGCCTGGTCTGAATAAGGTGATTCTAGCCTGTTTTTTTCCCATGTGGTTAAACACATTCCCTTTTGAAAATCAGGAGGCTTTTGCAACTGATTTCTTGCATTTGTACGGCTGGTGTACAGGATTGTTACCAGGTATATAAAAGTAACAAATATGTATAGAAATTTGTTCTTGAAAAGACAGCCAAACATTTTTCCGCCTTTTTAGTCCTTAACATGCTGGGTAAAGGTCAAACTCTTGCCAGATGGAGGTCTAAAAAGTGGTCAAAAAAAATCTGACTGTGCGGGCGCAAATTTCGGTAGTTTGACAACCTTGTCCCGCGGTGGCCTGCGGGATTTAGGCTCAAAACTTTGCGGCCCTATTCTTTCGAATAGTTTGCCTTTATCGATCGCGTTTATTTCTTGAAAAGAACGGTTTAATCCATCACAATAATTTTAATGGTTAAGAAATGGAAAGCAAGGGGATATTACTGGCTGTTTTTTTTTTAACACTAAGGGGTACTACATAGTGGTAATAAAATGGTCGCTGTTGTTCCAGCTCTGGTCTTACTCGTGAACGTTAATTCACCATCATGAGCTTTGATTATGCTTCGGCTTATAGAAAGCCCTAACCCTGTCCCTAAATCCCTTGTACTGAAAAACGGATCAAAAATCCTTTCCAGGTTTTCCTCTGGAATACCTTCACCGGAATCCTTAAAGTCTATCCGCACATCCCCCATCTCTTCTGATGTCGATATAGTGATATCCCCGCCAAGCTGCATCGCGTCAGCCGCGTTAGTCAAAAGATTCATGAACACTTCCTGTATCTGTTTTTCATCTATTTTTGCATGAGGAGACGGTTGCATCAGATCCCTTTTTATTTTGATGTTCTTTAGCAAAAACTGGTATTCGACCAGATCAATGACCTTCTCCAGGGAACCATTTATGTCCACATCCCTGACCTCTCCCTTCCCGGACTGTGAATACGCGTAAACCTTCTGAATAATGTTTTTTGTCCGCTCGCACTGCTCATTGATGATCCGAAGATTTTCTTCCATTTTCTCCTGGTTGGATATCTCCATCATGGAAAGCTGGGCCCTGCCGTATATTATCATCATGGGATTGTTTATCTCATGCGCCATGCCCGACGCCAATCTACCCAATTGCGCAAATCTCTGTGATTCTTCGATCTTTTTGCGTTCGGTAATATCCTTGAAATTCTCCAGCACTCCCACCACTTCTCCATCAGAATCACGGAAGGGAACCGCTGATACAATGCAGGTGAAAGTTGTGCCATCGCCGCGTTTTCTTTCGAATTCTTTTTCATGGGATTCTTCACCAGCGAGCATCTTTGCCATCGTGCATACAGCGGTATCCTTCTCAAGGCACCTGAAAATGTCGTAGCATTTTTTTCTGACAACCCGGTCATGATCCAACTGGAACAGCTTTAAAAAAGCATTATTAACGCGAATAATATTCAAGTGCTTATCGATTATACACATCCCGCTTGCCGCGCTGTCGAATATTTGTCTGAACTCCGTGTACGCGGCATGGAGCAACTCCTCCATCTTCTTGTGACTGGTTATGTCGGTAATGGTCCCGACATAACCTATAACCTCTCCCTTAACGTTTTTCTCCACAGTTGCCTGACCAAGCCCCCAGGTCACCCTTCCATCGGGACGCTGAAAACGATACTCTAATTTAAACGATCTTTTTCCCCGGGCGCACTGATACCATGTATCGAAAACACGCTTCCGGTCGTCCGGATGGACCGCGCTCTCCCAGCCTTTACCGATCGCCTCTTCCATGGTAAGTCCGGCGATCTCACACAAGCGATCGTTAAGGTAAGTGTAACTTCCCTCAGTATCAGCATGAAAAACACCAACTGGAGAAATTCTTGCCAGGGTCTGATATTTCTCCCTGCTTTCCAGCAGTGCATCCTCAGCCAGTTTCCTCTCCACGACACTTCCCAGCCGCTCGGCGACGGCGTCTATCAAGGCCCTTTTCTCGTTCAGAAACGGTCCTTCCCCGCTTTTCGGCATTTCCTCCAGATAGTAAACTTCCACCGCTCCCGCTTTTTCCCCGTTAACCATGATATCCGATGCCTGCTTCCATACGGTCGTCTTGAAACCTTCCGTCCTAAATTCATCATCCTCAAATATCACTCTCGCGCAGGCGGCTTCGGAAAACTGCCAGGCAGGAGGTATCAGGTTCACTGCCCCCCGGAATATCCCTTCCAATGATATGTCGGGCCTGTTAATAAGTTCTGCCAGCCCAAAGAGGCAGTCAAGCTCTTTTACGCGTTCAGCAAGGTCTCTGGTCTTTTCTTTTGACCCCATCTCGGCGAACTTGTCCTGGGTCACATCGCGAAAAATAGTGCGTGCAACAACCGGCCTGCCTTCTTGGAAACGGCAGTTAGCGCTGCCCTCGACCATGATCGTCCTGCCGTCCCTGGCAACGAACCTGGCTTCGATGTTTCTGACGTTCTCTCCCGATAACACGCGCTTGAATATCTCCATGAAGTGCGCGCGACCGTCTGGGTGGATAATATCAACCAGCGATAGTTTAGACGCTTCCTCCCTGCTGTAGCCCAAAGTCCTGAGCCAGGCTTTGTTGACATATTTAAACGAACCGTCCGGCGCCACGCTTTGGACAAGATCATTGATATTCTCCCACAGGTCTCGATATGACTCCTCGCTTTCCTGCAGCTTTCTTTCCGTCTCCCTGCGTTCGGTGATATCTCTAAAAATACCTATCAGACATTTTTTGCCTTCCAAAGTCACTGGAGAGGCGCTAATGTCAGCATAAAAAATGCTGCCGTCCTTTTTTTTCACAGGGATATCCTTGGCCAGCGCGATCTCTCCCCTGGCCTGCTTCTCGAATTGTTCCATGACATAAGGCAGAGATTCTTCGGGGTGTATGTTTGCAATGTTTGAATTTTCGATCTCTTTCAGACTATAACCGAGCATTCGACAGATAGCCTTGTTTCCGATAAGCAACTTTTTGTCATCCACGTCCGCCAAAAGTATTGCATCTATCACGGTATTAAAGACAGCCTTGAATCTCTGCTCGGATTTTTTAAGCGCCCTTTCTGTCTGCTCGCGCCTCATCACGATCCTGGATGCGAGCAGACCGGCTAGAAGAAAACATATAACCATCATCGAACGTCCATAAATGCTGTTGGGGGTTGCGCCAAAGATCATTATTTCCCAGAACGTTCCTCTATATAAGAGAAAAAAATCCCCAAGCGCGTCCACTATCCATACAAACACCGCGCTAAAAAGCGTAATTATTATTATCTTGTGTTCGATCTTCATGGCTAACATCGGCCCTGACGGCGATGTTGGGCATGGCCATGGCTTTTGCCACTGCCGCTCCAATACCAGAACTTGAACCCGTCACTAAAGCCACCTGTCCCTTTAAACTTTGTTTTTCCATGATCCTTCATTATTCAAGAAAACGATTTTATTATATGACAAAAAATCCTGCCAGCATCATTGCCACCTGCGCGGCGGTATGGACGCTTCTTATTACAGTGGATCCGGCCGAGTGCCATGTGCATTTTATGGCGTTCCTTCGATTTCGCTCCCCTTCGACCGCGTAAAACGCGGTCAAGTGTATTATTTCAAGCGTGGCCTCGTTTTTGGCTATTGAGAAGGTTTCTTCATTTTTTTCCGTTTCTTTTCTTTTCGTCCTATCCTTAAAGGCCCAGTATATCCTTCCATCAACACCTATTGTTTTTTCAACATTTTCATTATCGGTCTCTTTTCTCTCCAGTTCTTCCCATAAAGAGTTATAAAGGATTAAAAGTTCATCATCGGTCCATTTATCCAGCTCAACTTTTTCGTATGGCTTCTCCACGACCCCCGAACCCTTGATCACTTTGGACCGACGGGAGTCCAGAGCGATCATAAAGGCCGTTATTGTGATATCTTTAGCGATCTCGTCCACTTGTGTTTGTACTGGTTCATTATAGATACGGTGAAAAAGTATTAGCAATTGCTCATCGTCAAGTTCCTTAAAATGCATATTTTCCACATTGCTGGCCATATGACCAAATTTCGTGGAAGTGGCAGCACATCCGGATACACCGATACAAAGCAGGATTACCGGGAGTATTTTGATCTTTCTCAATACAATGTTTATGGGCATTTCGGTCCCATTATATTTTTTCTATAGGTTATTGTTAGTATACCCTCATTTATCTCCTAGAGCAACCTCTCTGCGCTGCTCTATCTCTTCTGAATATCTGCCTCCGGTCAGGGCGTCGATATAAGCTGTCAATTCCTCTATCCTGAGCCTTTTCTCGAGTGGAGCTCTGCCTCCTATATGTCCAAGTGTTCCAAGCTCTGCCAGGAGCCTTTTTCTTTCAAAATAAAGCCGCGTTACTTCTTCAAGTATATCGTCCCTGAGCTGCACCATGAGCTTGCTCCTGACATCAATGATCGTCTGGGCTCCGTTCCAGATCAACTCGGACAGTTCCCAGGTGAGATCGACCCCCCAGTCAGTATCCCTTTCCCTGGGGCCCGTTATGACATAGGATCGTGTTGCACTTTTGTAGATATCAATATTGTCATTCCATCCTTCGGAAAAACCCAAAGAGAGCCTCGGCAGGAGGGCATTCCATTGAGCCCCGGTCCGCCATCTTTTGATCTTTTCCGGGCTTACTTCAGCGTATTCTACCGCCATCCTCTGGACTTCCATGATCGAAACCTCATTGATTTTACCGCTTTTTTCACTGTTTTTATCTCCAGCAATCCGTGGGAGAAAATCTATATTTCTCCTGTACATGTTCCTTTCAGCGGCCACCCATAACCATCCGCGGCCTTTCTCGTCTTTCACCACCCTTAAGTAAGTGATGATACCGCTGGCAGCGTCCTCAAAGAACGACCGCCACAGATATTCCTCCGAAAAGTACAGGAAGACCTTATTATTCGTCGCCGCGAAAAGTCCTTCCCCCGCATTTAAAGCGTATGTGACCGAAGAAGCCGGCAGCCCGGTCGTATCTATCCTTTTCAGCGCGCCATCCGCGTCTTTTATTATAAATACGCCGTATTTTGTGGCGACGGTTATTCCATGCGACCCGGTAAAATCCATCTTTCGTATGACGGGCAGGTCTTCCGGCGCATCTTCACCGGCGGACATCCCGGTTTCATCATTCAGCATGTCCATGGCCAGAAAATACTTCTCCCAGGTATCACCTTTGTCAGAAGAATAAAACACCTTACCGTCTGACGCAACATAGATCACGCCATCCCTGAAAGCGGAATCCTCTATTTTGTCCCAGGGCGTGCCGCGGCCGACGCGCTTCCAGCTGTTTTTTCCCACCATGAAGATCTCATGCGACGTCCATACCAGCACTGTTCCATTTTTTTCCCCAACCTTTATGACCCCTTTCAGATCACTTTTGCCGGGGATATACTCCCACGATCCTCCAGCCGTTCCCCTGTACAGACCATCCCCGGCCGCTATGAACACGTTTTCATCTGAAAAAGCAATATCATTGACCCGGACCTTCCCGCCCGGCAGAGACTCCACTGCCCATGTCTTCCCAGAATCATTTGTCCGGTACAGACTACTGTCCGTTCCGGCATATACCACATCCGTAGAGTCAATACCTTTTACGCAGAGAATGCGCTCTGATCTGGATATACCCCCGGAAACCTCTTCCCATTCCCCATTCATTGGAGAAGCATTCCCCGCCCCAACAAGTGATACAATTAAGACCAACGCGACAGCCAGGCCCTTTTTTCCGGTTTTTCCGGCCATATCCCCCTCCTTGTGAAAAATTGTTGACTTCTGTTCGAAATTTGATAAAATATTTCTATCATTTGTTAAGCGCGGATCCGATTCAGGATCTATCGCGTATAAAAGCGGGTGATACTCCCTACCCTCACCCGCTTTCTTATTATAGGTTAATTTGATGATTTGTCAAATAGAATTTGATAATAAAGCATACAGGGGGCGCGAAAAAACGCGGGGCCGTCCCCGCGAGAATCATTCAAAGCATCTAATGCGCTACAGATCCCGACTTGATCGCCGAGGCATAGTACTTCGCGGAATCCCTGATAGTGCGTTTTTGCGATTTGAGATCCACCTGGACCAGGCCGAACTTCTGGCTGTACCCTTCGGCCCATTCGAAATTATCCAGGAGTGACCAGTGAAGGTAACCTTTGACGGGGGCGCCTTCTTTTATCGCCTTGAGAAGATAGGACAGGTGCTCCTTTATATACTCGCTGCGCATGGCATCATCAGAAGTGCTGATACCGTTCTCGGCGATAATGATCGGGAGTTTATACCTGGAAAAGCTCTTGACCACCTCATATAATCCGGCGGGATAGATCTCCCATCCCATATTGGTCCTCTTCCCCGCGTCATAATGATGCGCCCTGGAGCAGATCCATCCAAAAGGGTTTTTCGTGATCGGCCTTTTGTGATGGACGAATTCCCGGAAATAATAATTAAGCCCGATGAAATCCAGGGAACGCTTGAAAGGGAGTTTTTCGCGCAAATAAGGAAAAAACCGCGTGCGTCCGGTCAAGGCCGACCTTATAAAGCTGTGGTTCTGGAAATTATCCCTCAGGAACGCGGATATCCGGTCTGGTATGGAATACCTGGAACACGGATGGAACGTGGCTACTGATTTGGCTATCCCTATCCTGGGGGTTTTGATAATGGGAGCGGCTTTAGCGGTTTCATGCATCTTATGATACGATTCCACGTGCGCTTTCAGCATGTTATTGGTCACGTAAAGCATGACATCAAAGCTCTGTTTACACGGAGGCCATTTGCCATGGAAGTATGCCATGACAGCCAGCACAAGAGGTTCGTTTATGGTTATCCAGTACTGGACCACGTTCCCGAGTTCCAAAACCGCTTTTTCAGCAAATCTGGAAAAAAAACGGATGGTATCGGTGTTTTCCCACCCGCCTTTACGCGCGAGCCAGAGCGGAAGAGTGAAATGGTTCAGTGTCACTACAGGTTCTATCCTCAGGCGGAGAAGGTCTTCGACGACTTCCTTGTAATGGCCCCATTCTCTCTGGTCCCATACGCCTTCCTCCTTCTCAAGGCGGCTCCATTCTATGCCAAATCTGTGCGCGTTGTGCCCAAGTTCTTTGGCGATCCGGAAATCTTCTTTGAACCGGTGATAGTGATCGCACGCTTTACCGGAGGGCTCGGTACGCCCGGCCTGTTCCCATTCCCACCAGTCGCTGTTGGTGTTGTCCCCTTCGACCTGGTGGCCGGACGCAGAAGCACCCCATAAAAATTTATCAGGAAAAGATTCTGTCGTACTCATTCTGAATATGCTTTAATTCTTCCGGGGTGAGTTCCCAGGCCGTTGCGGAAATATTTTTCATGAGCTGTTCTTTGTTGCGGCAGCCGGATATGCAGGAAGCGACTTCTGACCGGCTCAGCACCCAGTTGATCGCGACTTCCGCGACAGGCACTCCGTGGCCGGCGGCCATGTCTTCAAGCACGTAGACGAGCTCCCTGCCTTTGCTCCAGAAGGGCTCGCGGTAATACTGATAAAAGAAACTCCTTACGTCCCCCTTGGGTAATGCCGGCGGTTCCTTATACTTCCCGGTCAAAATGCCTCCTCCCAGAGAACCGTAAGTCAGGACCGAGATGTTCTCCTGCCTGCAAAAAGTGATCATTTCCTTTTCAATTGACCTGTCAAAAAGCGAATACTGGACCTGGTTGCTTTCAACAGGGGCGATCGCCACCGCCCGGGATAAGATGGCTTTGTCAAAATTACTTACTCCTATATGTTTTATCTTACCTTCTTTCACGAGTTTCATCATCTCGCCGAACGTTTCTTCCAGAGGAGTGTTCTCGTCCGGCCAATGGCACTGGTACAGGTCTATTGTCTCAACACCGAGGCGGCTCAAAGAAGCCTCTATATCCCTTCTGATGAACTTTGCGCTGAGGTCCACTTTTATGGAGGCGCCCTTGACCTCCAGCCCGCATTTCGTGGCAATGATTATTCTGTCCTTTTTTCCTTTTATGGCCCTGCCTATGACGCTTTCTGAATGCCCGTTCCCGTACACGGGAGCCGTATCTATCATGTTGACCCCGTTCGCCAGGGCCTCCTCCACCACTTTTACGGATTCCGCGTCATCCGCCTCGCCCCAGCAATCTCCCCCAAAAACCCAGGTGCCAAGAGATACGGCGGGAACCTCCAGATCGGTGTTCCCTAATTTTCTGTATTTCATCGGCCTTCCTCCTTCTTTTTAACGGAAGAATGGATGACCACCTCCGCGTATTTGCCCGGATCAAGGATCTCTTTAGCGCAACTGATGATCTCCTGGCGCGTAATCCTTTTGAGATCGGCCGGGTACTTTTTATAATCCTGGAACCCCAGGCCGTAAAGCTCGTCCAGGCCCATGAGCATTGCCAGTGTCGAGTTTATTTCCAGGGAAGAAGCATGCACCGTAAGCATTTTGTTCTTGGCTGACTCCATATCCTCTTCAGAAAAATCTCCCCCGCGGATGCTTTTTATCGCATCAAAGGCCAGTTTCCTGGCTTTCTTTATATTTTTTTCGGTCGTGCTTACGTATAAGACAAAATAGCCGGGATCCAGCGAGGCCATGGACGACGCCCCGCAGACATACGCGAGGCCGTGCTGCTCCCTGACGATCTTATAGAGCATGCCTCCGCCACCGGAAAGCATATTGCCGATTATTGAAAGAGCGTGTTTCCTGTGATCGTAAATATCCACCCCCTGGAACCCGATAAGAAGCAATGACTGTTCTTTTCCCATTGTCAGGTCTTTCTTGATCACCTTGGTCAGTGGCTTTACGGCCTCTTCTTGAACTTCTTCCACCTTTCCTTTCCAATCCCCGAACCTGTCAAGCACCTCTTTTGTGATATGTTCGATATCCACATCTCCGACAATTGTCATAACAGCTTTCCCCGGAACAAAATGATTCTTATAGAACTCAACGATCTCCTTTCTTGAGATCCTGTCCACGGTTTCTGCTTTTCCGTCCACCTTCATCGCGTAGGGATGGTCTCCGTAAAGCAGTTTCCTCAGCTGATCCATGCCTTCCGTGAATATATCCTTCTCCTCTTCTCTTATGGAAGCTGTTATCTTTTCTTTCTGCTTCTTTATCTCCTCTTCGGGAAAGGTGGGATTTTTTATAACATCCTCGAAGACATCCATACCTTTATCCAGATCACCGGACAAAAGGTTCATGGCAATACCCATGCTGTTCCTTCCGCTAAAGGCACTGATACTGCCCCCCAGGCCTTCAAGCGCGGGAACTACCCCCTCCTCTTTCCTGTGCTTTGTCCCTTTAAGCGTCAGTGAAGCGGTCAGATCGGATATGCCGTTGTCTTCAGGGGTTTCGGCTCTGAGCCCTCCCGGGAACGCGATAAAAACAGATACGATAGGAAGACGTTCCCGTTTCTTTATGATCAGTTTGAGCCCGTTCCCCAGCGCGGTAATGCTCTCATCGCCTTCTTCGGCCGAGGTTGCCGCCAGTTCCTCTCCGGCCTTCTCTTTTTTCAGAAAGGCCGGTGGCACAAGGCTCACTGTCGTGGAATTGTCGATATCCAGATATTTGGAAATTACTTTTTTTATCTGTTCTCCGCGGACCTTTTTTATTTTTTCTACATACTTCTCATGAAAAGACGGATCCCCTGTCAATAGCTGAGAAGTGGTAATATATGACACCATTTCTTCCACGCGCTCGTTTGAATGCAGATAAACGGACGTGACGATATTCTTGGCGCGCTCGATCTCCTTTTCATCCACTGCTTCTGTCTTGAGCTCTTCAATAACACTGAATGCCTCTTCCCGGGCCTCCTCCAGTTTATCCGGTTCACCTATGCCCGTTATAACAAAAAGACCGGGGTATCTGGGCGTCATGTTAAAGCAGGAAACCGTATATAAAAGTTTCTTATCCCTTACAAGCCTGTCATGCAATCTTGAGCCCTTGCCATTACCAAGCAGGATGCTCAGCACATCCATGGGATAAAGGTCCTTTGAGAACAGGCTGGTAGTGTGAAATCCTATGGCCAGGTATCCGAGGTTCGTGTCCGCCGGGAACTGCTCGATCCTCTGGTCAAGCTGTTTCGGCTCACGCTCAATAGGCCCTACCCAGGGCTTGCCCCTTCGATATTTTTTTAGTTTATTCTCTGCCGCTTCCAGGACCGCCTCAGGATGGACCCCGCCCGCAACGCCCATGACAATCCTGTCCGGCGTGTAGGTCTCCCCGTGATATTTAAGGATATCCTCCCGGGTAAGGGATTTGAACCTGTCTATGTAGCCTATTATCGGATATTTATAGATGTGCTCCAGATATGCCGTGGCAAACAACTTTCTCATCCGCTCGTTTTCAGGGGTATCCTTACGAAGATTTATTTCCTTGAGAACAACGTCTCTTTCAGTCGCGATCTCCTCATCAGTGAAAACCGGATCCATGATCATGTCAGTAAGAAGATCCAGCCCTTTCACGAAATTCTCGTTAGGCACGGTTATGTAATATTCCGCGGAATCCAGTCCTGTAGCGCCATTGGCTATACCCCCTATCCGCCTTATCTGGCCGTACATCTCGTCATACGATCTCTCGCATGTCCCTTTAAAAAGAAGGTGTTCCAGAAAATGAGATATTCCCGAACCGGCATAGTCGCCTTCGTTTGACAGGCCGGATAGAACGCGTATCTGGATGATCGTGACAGGCGAATCCGGCATGTATTCGCAGACTATAGCGGCCCCGTTATCCAGGATGAGTTTGCAACGCGTGGAATGATGTTCTTCAGCCTTCGCGTGAACATCTGAAAATAGAAAAAAGATAATACTCAAAACAAAAATAAGTTTTCCGTAACGAATGGCAAGTCTCCCTGGTTTCGTTGGGTTTGATAAATCAAAGCCCTGCATTATGGTCATGATATTGGAATGTCGCTGATTTGTCAAGTGCGGTGGTTGTTGTTCTTAAGTTTAACGGTGCGTATCATGCTGGTGTGATGCGTGATCTTCATGGCTATATCGTCTATGATAGAGTATATGCACGGAATAACCACCAGCGTCAGGGCTGTCGCGAACACAAGCCCCCAGCATATGGAAAGCGCCATGGGAACAAGGAAGGGATCCTTTCCGCCGATACCATAGGCCACGGTAGATAATCCGCCGACAGTGGTTATTGTCGTCAGAATAACGGGACGTATCCTCATCTGCCCGGCCTTTACTATGGAGTCGTGCCTGGATACCCCTGAAGCGCGCAGCTTGTTTATAAAATCCATGAGCACGATCGAATCATTTACGACTATGCCGCTCAACCCCACGATCCCCAGCAGAGCCAGAAAAGACAGAGGTACGCCGTGCACCAGGAACGCGAATACAACACCGATGATCCCGAAAGGTATGGCCAGCATGACAACAAGCGGCTGGATGATGGACTTGAAAAAGGAAGACAGGATAAGATAGATCACCAGGAACGCGAAGAAAAACGCCTTTGCGAGGCTTATCAGTGAATCCATCGTCTCTTCCTGCTCGCCTCCATATTTGACCGAGTACCCGAGGTGCCTTTCCGCTATGTCCTTGAATTTTTTCTCGAGCATCCTGTTGACCTTTAATGACGTTACTTTATTTGTGTCAACATTGCTTGAAGCGGTAACAACGCGCTTCCCGTCAAGATGGTGGATGGTGGTCGTGCCCGACACTTTTTTTATTGTCGCGACCTTGTTGAGGGGAATAAGATTGCCGACATCGTTACTGACAAAGATCTCTTCAAAAACAGACATATCATCGACGTCTTCCTCCGGGAACATGACCGTAACGTCAGTCTCTTCCTCGGCTTTTACGGGTTTGATCTCGGTGGCGATGGTTCCCTCGAAAACAGCCCTGATGGTCTTCGCTATCCGCTGCACCGTGAGACCCGCCAAAGTGGCCTTGTTGCGGTCGACCTCCACCCGGATCTCTTCCTTGCCCGGCTTATGGTCCCAGGTGATGTCAGTGGCCCCGTCTATTGTCTTAAGATAATCCATATATTCACCGGCAATAGTGTCAAGCACTTCAAAATTCTCTCCTCTGATCTTGGCTTCCACTGCCTTGCCCACAGGCGGACCCGACTGCGGCTTATCGAACCTGAGCTCCGTGAACCCCTTGATATCCTTTGTCTTTTCGCGGAGTTCTTCAGTTATTTCCTCGGCACTCCTCTTCCTGTCCTGTTCGGGAACAAGATAGACCGTTATCTGCACGAGATTGCTTCCACGGCCGCCAAAGGGATCGTGACGATCATCCTGTGTCTGTCCTACAGAGGTTACGAAAGTGTCCAGCTCTTCTTTGGGCAGTTCTGAAACTATCTTTTCCACCGGAGCTATCAATTCGTTCGTCTTTTCCAGGGGGGTGCCCACAGGGGCTTCTCCTCTTATGAACAGGTAATTTATGCCCGCGCTCGGAAAAAGGATGAACTTGAGAACAACGCCGCCTATAAAACCGCAAAGGATAAGCGTACCTATAAGACCCGCGAGGACCTTATACTTTCTTCGAATAGCGGCGTTCAATATCCTTGTATAAAAAACGATAAAACCCTTGAACCAGGGCATGTCTTTTGACGCGCCCACTGGTTTTCCACTAGCGTCCACTTTGATCTTTACAAAATCCGCCAGATGACTCGGAAGTATTATCAGCGCCTCCCCCAATGAAGCCAGAAGCGCTACGATCAGCACGGCCGGCAGATCTCTCATGAACTTTCCCATGATGCCGGACATGAAGAGCAGTGGAGAAAAAGCCACGATCGTGGTAAAAACAGCGGTACTTACGGCTCCCATGACCTCTTCCGCGCCTTTGACAGCGGCCTGTCTGGGCGGCATGCCTTCCTCCATGTAACGATACGCGTTCTCAGCCACTATTATACCGTCGTCCACCAGCATCCCGAGGACTATAATAAGTCCGAACATACTGATCATGTTAATGGTTATGCCCATTATCTCCATGACAATGAACGTGGTAAAAAAGGCTATCGGGATCCCCACCAATGTCACCAGCGCGACGCGGCGCTGCAGAAAAACCAGCAGGATGCACATGACTATGATCAAACTGATCCAGCCGTTATTCTTCAGCACGTTAAGACGCCTTCTCGCGAAATAGGAATAATCGTTCACATAGGATATTTTAAGAGTATCGGGCGCGCTCTTCAAAAAAGGATCGCACTCCTTCTTGATATTGTCAACGATACTGAGCGCGTCTCCTGATTCCTTTTTCAGCACTATAAGATTTATCGAACGAGTAGCCAGGGTCTTGTAGATTATGTCCTCGTCCTTGAAGGTGTCCATGACCTCCGCGATATCTTTTATTTTCAGCCAGTTTCCAGCGTCATTGGCCCTGATTATAACGTCCTCTATTTCTGCCGCGGTGGTGAACTCCCCTGTCGTGCGGACGCTGTATTCCATGGTCTCGGTATTGATCTCGCCAGCAGGCACGCTGATGTTGCGGGTAGCGAGCGCCTGTTCGATCTCATCGATGGAAACATAGTATTCCAGCATCCTGTCGGGATCCACACAGACCTGGATCTCCCTGTCCCTGTACCCGGATTTATTTATCTTGGCCACTCCTTTTATATCCTCGAGCCTGTCCGCGAGGGCATCAGCGTATTTCTGCAGCTCGTGTTCGCTCATATCGCCTGAGAGGGAGACTTCTATGATCGGGTACTGTTTGGAGGTGAACTCCATCACTACGGGATCCTCGTAGATATCCTTCGGCAGGTCCTTTACCCTGTCCACGGCAGTCTGTATATCGCGAATGACCTTTTGTTTATTCGATTCATCCGGATCTATTTTTATCAAAATGTAAGAGACGCCGTCGGAAGAAGAGGACTTTATCTCCTTTACACCATCGACCTCTCTGAGTTCCTTCTCGATGGGAGTCGAGACAAGCTTTTCCACGTCAAGGGGGTTCGCCCCGGGGTATACGGTCGTGACGCTTACCATGTCAAAGGCGACGTTCGGGAATATCTCCCTGTTTATGCCCAGGACCACCATTAGCCCTATTATCAGGATGACGACCGAAACAAGGTTCACGAATAATGACTGATTTACACTGAATCTCGGTAAACTCATAATATGTCCTCGTATTTTCCCAGAATAATGTTCATGGACCTGTCCAGGTCTATCTTGGCGATCATATGATTCAGAAGGTATCTCGCCTCTTCCATCTCCGCGAAAAGGAGATCCCGCTGGTAATCAATGATCCTTTTTGTGTTCGACCTGCCGTACTTGTACCTCTTTTCTTCTTCCTTGAGCTTTTCTGCCTCGAGTTTCGCGGCCCTCTTTATGAAACCTATGCTGTTCTCATACGCGAGCACCCTGCGGAAAGCGTTCCCGACCTCGGTTATTATTCTCCTCTCGACCTGCTTAAGACTGACAAGCGCACTCTGTTTCTCGTATTTCGCCTTCAGGTACTCGCTCTGTGCCTCCCTGTTCTCCAAAGGAAAACTTACCTCAACACCCGCATAGTAGTAGACATTATCGACAACCGTAACTTTGCCCATGGCTTTTTTAAACTCCCCCTCGAGCCCGTTCATTGACATGCTGCCGGTAAGGTCCACTTCGGGCCATCTCTCGTTATCTTTCATGCTGAGTTCCAGACCATTGATCTTAACGTCCCTTTCCCGTATCTTGTAATCCCTTCTTTTTTCAAAGGCCTCTTTCAAACAGCCGGGCAGGTCCCTGTCCAGGTACCGGCCGTTAAACCTTTCAGCGGAAGTAATACGATTCTCCGCGTTCTGGTTCATTGTAAGCTTAAGGTTCTCTTCCGCCTGCCTGGACTCGTTCTCCACGACAAGGAGCTCCGCTTCTGTCTGGGAGAGATTCGCTTCAGAGGCCACAAAGTCCACCTTTTCTATAAGTCCCATATCAAAGTTCTTCTTGTTGGTCTCCTGCAGGTTCCTGGCCTTTTCTACTATCCCGTTAAATATTTCCAGTCTCCTTTTAGCGAAGACAAGGTTCCAGTAAGTTTTTTCCACATCCGCTATAAGTGCCTCTATTTTGTCCTTCATTTCCAGGTCCGCGTTCTTGATCGCCAGCTTTGTCACTGACACGTTCGTCCTGTCCACAAACCCAAAAGTGTTCTTCAGAACAGGCTGTTTGAACTGGAGTAATAATTCGGCCTCATGGGCCGGGTTTTTTGAAACAAAAATAGTATTGTTCCACACCCTTTCGTCGCTGAGTTCTGCGGTAAGCTCCGTGCCTGTCGGCAGGGTCTTGGTAACACCGGCCGAATAATTATTGGTCTGGTTGTCGTCTGGGGCGAAAACGGACAACTGCTGTCTTTTATCTTCTATATAGCTGGCCCCGCCGTACAAAAAAGTATCATACACGGCCTGCGAATACATAAGGCCCGTCTCCGCTATATAAAGGTCAAGCCTGGCAAGTCTTACCTCAAAACTGTTATATACAGCGAACCAGACACAGTCTACCAGGGAAACAGGCCTGGGCGCGGGAAAAACATGAAGCTCTTCTTCGCCCGACGCCGGCCGGACGTAAAAAATCTGCCCTGCCAGAAAAATCATTATCAGCATCAAATGTAATACGCGTCTCGTATTTCTCATTGCTTTTCCCTTAAATTATCATAAACCTTTTTTAACAGCCTGAGGTATTCCTGCTTCTCTTTCTGAGTAAAAACCGAATACATCTCGTTGGATAGGTCTCTCCGCGCCTCATTCACCCGCTTGGCAGCCTCCTCGCCTTTCCTGAGCAGAGCCACTATGACCACCCTCCTGTCTTCCTGTGAACGCTCCCTCTTTACCATCTCCATCCTTATCATCTTGTCGATAATGCCGGTTGTCGCGCTCATTGTATGATTCAATGTTCTCGCGAGATCGCTCATATTGCACGGGCCCCTTTCCCGCAACAGGTCAAGAACGACAATTTGAGGCAGCGCTAAATTATCTTCCAAAAAGATCGTTTCATGTCTTCTGTTGACTTCCCTGAGCAATGCGGGCAAGACCAAGGCCATCTCTTTGCCAAAATCCGTATTTCTGGGGTTCGTCATATCCATTCCTTTCTTTCTTGAAATGTTAGGAATCTGAATATTTCACAATCTTAACTATTCACAAAATAAATTTTACACTATGCTAAGCAAAAAGTCAAGCAAATTCCCTGGGGATCTTCAAGCGGCCGGAGTAAAAATAGGGACAGCGACCATTTTTTTAAAAAAATGGTCGCTGTCCCTATTTTTAAAAGTCAATGGTGACGCCGCCTTCGAAGGTCGTTTCGGGTGCCGGGTAAAAAGCCACGTCGCCCAGCCAGTTCTTGATGGCGCTTGAATAGTAGCTCTCGCCCAGGAAGTTCTTGATGGTCCCGAAAAAGCGGATATTCGGCAGCTCATAAAAAATGCTCAGGTCAAGGGTGACGTGCGGTTTGAGCTTGGAGACATTGTTCATCTGATCGCTCGTTACGTACCTCGCGCTTATATAATTCAAGGCGAAGTTCACGTTCAACGGCTTGATCGGTTTTATATTGAACCCGGTTGTTATCTTGGTCTTGGGCACCAGCGGTATGGTCTCTGAAGCGAACTTACCTCCCACAAAAAAGGACTTCTGGAAGGTGTAATTGAAAAAGACGTTTATGTTCTCGCGGACATCTACCCGCGTTTCAAGCTCAAGCCCGTAATGCATGGTGTTCGGGTAATTGGTGTTCTGGAACAGTATCGGATCATAGTAGATCTCGTTCTTGTTGTCGATCAGGTAATACGTCAGGTTGACTTTCAGAAATTTAAACGAATTGTCCTTGATCCCCACTTCGCAGTTATTCCCCACCTGCTGTTTCAGGTCCGAGTTCAGCACGGCGGGAAAGACCCTTACGGCCCATGTCGCCCAGTCAAGAGTCTCATAGGCTGACTGGAAAAATTCGTCGGTCGTCGGGAACCTGTAAGATCTGGCGAAATTCGCGTAAACCTGAGACCTCTCGTTGTATTTGTATCCTACTCCGGCGTCAAACGCCGCCTCTTTGAGGCACTGCGTGCCGTATGTGTTTGCGGGCTGGAACTGGTCAAAAATATACCCTGCCCATTCCCCGCGCACGCCGCCGCTGAAGATGAATCTCCTGGCCACCATCATGCTATCCGACGCGTAGATCCCGAACGTCTCCTTTATGATGTCCACCTGGGACTTCGTAAAGGCTATGTCGCCGCTCAGTACCTGGTCCCTGGCGTAAAAATAGTCCATGCCGAAAACGAGCTTGTTTTCCAGTGTCTCCTCGAAAAATGTGGAGTTCACTTCACACTTTGGCTTGAACTCAAAGGAACTTATGTGGTGGTTCGCCTCATACACGTTCCATCCCACACTGCGCGAGTTCGTCCTTCTGTCCCTGCAGGATATAAGGGAAGAGAGAACTGTCTCATGGCCGTCTGATTCTCCTAATATCCTTGGGACCACCATGAAATAATAATCCTCTGTCTTTGCCTTGCTGTCAGGGAATCGCGAACCTTCCCTTCCGTCGCTCTGGATGTTTCCCGGATAAAGCGCGCCTGGCATCCCGTACCAGTCCCGGTGATAACTCGAAGAAAAATGGACGTCCAGGAAATCATCGGGTTTCACGGTCATGCTCGCGAATAGATCATCCGCTTCATACGCGTTGTTAACCCTGTATCCGTCGGAATCCTGATACGAATAGCTGCAGAAATAATCCAGGAAGTCATGCCCGCCGTTCATGGAAACATATTCCTTGTGCCGCTGGTAACTGCCGAATTCCTGTATATACTCAACGTGGGCCGGTGCTTCCCCCTTTTTAGTGATGATGTTGATGACTCCTCCGGTGGCGTTATCTCCATATAAAACGCAGCTCGCGCCTCTTATGACCTCTATTTTCTCTATTGAGTTTATGTCGATCTGTGCCATATCCGCGCCAGATATGTCTATCTGGTTGGTCCTGCGACCGTCTATCAAGACGACACAATTCAATAATCCGGTCTCACCGAATCCCCTCATATCAATATTGTTATCTTTGACGTTCCCGAGGAACCCGTTCACGACAATGCCCGTTTCCCTGTCGAGCATCTGCTGGATATATTCGGGCTCTACTTCTGCTATGTCTTCGGCGGTAATAATACTGATATTTTTGTTTACGTTAAAAACGTACTCCTGCGTTCTCCCCGGGGTCACTACGATATCGCCCAGCGCGGATATCGGAGAAAGGACCGCTTCGGCGGGTTCGAATATCAGGTCCACAAGCCCTCCTCCCTCTATGGGGGCAAGGATTATTTCGAACGGCTTTTTAAATATATCGATCAAACGGTCCTTTTGCTCTTCGCTCTCCTCGTCCGCGTGAATTGTTGCGCACAAGAACAGACTTAAAATAATTACTGTGAGTATTTTTTTCATGTCTTTCTCCTGTGAGATTGAGATCCCTCGCTCGGCCTATCGGCCTCGGCCTCGCCCGGAGGGCTCGGCACTTCCTCGGACATTTCGTCCTCGGTCGCTCGGGATTATGTTCGCACTTATGAGTTATGAACACTATCGTGTTCGTAACTCATGTGCTCGCATAAAAAAACCCCTGGTATCAATTTGACACCAGGGGTTGCACCCGTCTTCTTCACCCTTGTATGGGTCCTTCAGCCTCCACGGGCTACTTGGACGCTCTTAACATACGGGCAGGTCTTCTGACTTCCGGGTCATCCTACTCATTCCAGCCTTCCCACCCGAGGGCAGTGGCTTCATGGGAACTTTCGTCGCCGGTTACAGCGGCGGGACCGTGTCCGTTTTACACGGACTTCCCTGTTAAAACCTTTCGGTTACCCGTACAATTATATATTATTCCGCAAGGAGAACTGTCTTGAACCTGGATTTCCTTACGGCATTTTTCGCAAGTTCGTATAGGCCGAACAACACGAACGTGAACACCACGTTGCCGAGAAAAGTGTTACGCAAAAACGGGATGGCATTTATATAACAGGTCGAAAAACCGTTCCACGTATGCGGATACCATCCGAGCCATACCCCGAAATTAGTTATTACAAAAAATAATAAAGCGGAAAACACGCTCATCGTAAAAACATTCCCCCATGACCGGCGGTGCTTAAGCCACATCCCCAAAAATCCGACCAGGAGGAACGCCCCCCATGTGAAAAATATCATATTATGCAGTCCGATGACAAGGTCGCTTATTATCATGATCGCCAGCGGCACCCATGGTACGAGCCTCTTGTCAAGATAAGCGCCCGCGAACAGCGCTATCGCAGCGACAGGAACCATATTAGGCATGTGCGGAACCAGTCTCATCAAAAAACCAAATATAATCAAAATATAGGCGATCATGATATCCCTCCTTTTTTAGGGGCTCGATGGATCGAACCCCTGCATTCGTCTATTTACAATTATAGCAATTTTACAGAATATTACAAACTAAAAACTTTAGTGAAGAGCTGCACCACCACGCCTTTACCCGCCAGACACACCCCCAGGACGATGAATCCCGCGATCATGACCCCCGCAATGATCGCGAGAAAAGCGTAGCGGAACCTTATCTTGAACAAAGTGGCAGCCATACAGCCTGTCCACGCGCCTGTCACAGGCAGGGGTATGGCCACGAACAGGATAAGGCCCAGGGCCTCAAACCTCTCCACCAGCGCGGCTTTCCTTCTTGTCCTTTCAAACAGCCAGTCAAAGGACCTTTTAACTATTTTTATATGCCGAAACCTGTAAACTATCGGCTGCAATAAAAAAAGAAGCGGTATAACGGGTATAAGGTTGCCGATATAAGAGAGGACATAGGCCTTTAACGGTGAAAACCCCAGGGCAAGCGCAAGCGGTATAGCGCCTCTCAGCTCTGATACCGGAAGCGCGGCAAGCACGATAACCGCTATTTCTTTGTTAAACGCTACCAGAGATTCCGCTATTCCCTCTATCATTTTTTTAGCTTTCAGTCTTCAGCTTTCAGCTATACACATTACCCATCACTCATCACCCATCACACCCTGCGCTATGACTCCGACCAGCCGTGATCACCAACAAGAGGAACAAAGACGCAGCCGCAAATATTTTCAGTAAAAAACTCCTGCCCCCTCTTCTTCACCAAAACAAGCATCTGAGAATACATCGAACCAACCGGTATGGTCATGCGTCCTCCGTCCGCGAGTTGTTCCTTCAAAGGCTCGGGTATGTCCGGAGACGCGGCCGTGACAATAATGCCGTCAAAAGGCGCCTGTTCCGGCCATCCATTTGTACCATCCCCATGTTTCAGGGTTATGCTGCTATATCCTTCTTTTCGTAAAACCCTTTCCGCACTCTCATGCAGATTTATGTCCTTCTCTATTGTATATACATGGCGGCAGATCTTCGCCAGGATAGCGGCCTGATACCCGCTGCCGGTGCCTATCTCCAGCACCTTTCCGTCACCTTTAAGATCCAGCACCTGTGTCATCACAGCCACCATATACGGCTGGGAGATGGTCTGCCCGAAACCTATAGGAAGAGGATGATCGCAGTAGGACCCGGGGGCATAGGCATCCGGAACAAAATGGTGCCTGGGAACAGCGCTGAAAGCCCTCAGAACCGCCGGAGCGTCAATCCCCCTTGGGATAAGCTGCTCCTCCACCATTCTTTTTCTTTGTTCCTCGTAATCCATTTTTACCAAAATAATGTCTGAAGACAAGGTTGAAAAACTTGAAAGTATCTCGCACTGGCTTTATTTCTGAGACTTCGTCCCCGTAAATGGTCTCGATCGGAACAGACGCCATCCTCAGATGGTTCCTGGCAGCCTCGATTATAATTTCAGACTCTATATCGTACCTGTTCGTCATCAACTCCATCTTTTTCAGGGCGTCAAGTTTGATCAGCCTGTATCCGCACTGGGAATCGGGTATGTCCTGCCCGCACAGGCCGGACACCATCCATGACGTGAATTTGTTCGTCCAGTATCTGACCGACGGCATGTTCTTCGCATACTTCATCCGGTTGCCCAGGATTATCTCAACGCCGTCCTGCTGGCTGGCTTTAATGAACAGGGGCATGTCCTCCGGATGATGCTGCCCGTCCCCGTCCATAATGATCATCCATTCATAGTTCATCTTTTCGAACACATGACGCGAACCTTCTCTTATCGTTATCCCCTTACCCAGGTTTCTTTTGTTGCGGACAACCATCGCGCCGTTATCAAGCGCTTCGCGTTCGGTGTTATCGGTAGACCCGTCGTCCATTACCAGGACATTAAAACCCATCTTCACTACATCGCACACAATGCGGCCGATGGTCCTGGCCTCGTTATAGGCTGGTATGACCACTATCGTATTATCAGCTCTTGCTCCCATATCTTTTCAAATACATACCATTGGTCGGGATACTCCCGAATATGTTTCTCGAAAACAGTCAGATATCCTTCCATAATAGCCTTCATATCCTTCTCATCGTCTCCGGTGCGCTCGTGTTTTACCGGCTCTTCAAACACCATCTTGAAGGTATTATCCTTATTGCGGACCAAAGAACATGCTATTATCGGAGCGCCGGTCCTCAGGCTCAATACTGCCGCTCCTTTGGGTAAAAATGCTTTCCTGCCAAAGAAATTCACACATTCATTATTTCCCGTGTAATCCTTGTCGGCTGCAACAGCCAACAGCTCATTTGATTTGAGCACTTTGAAACACTGCTTTAATTGCATCCCTAAATGTATGATTTTTATATTGTTAGCACACCTTTGCCGCACAAAAAGATCGTTTATCCGCCTGTCCTTATGTTGCAGAACGATCGCGTTAAACGGGTATCCCATGACCCCGACAACAGCGGCTCCAAGCTCCCAGTTGCCCAGGTGAACCGCGGCGATTATTGCGCCCTTCCCCTGGGAGAGGTATTTATCCAGGTAGTTAAGTCCTTTTATTTCTATATGTTCAAGAATATACTCTTCCCTCAACCTGGAAAACTTGAAAAAATCCGCAAGGTATTTGCCGAAATTCCTGAACACCCCCAGGACGTGCGCATCTATCTCCACAGGGCTCACGTCTTCGCCAAGGACAACACGCAGGTTCTCCCTTAACGCTTCTTTGTCTTTACTGGCAAAAATATAATAAAGGCGGGCGACGACTTCCGCCACGCCATAACATACTTTAAGAGGAAATATTTTTATAAGAAAAAACCCGGTGCAAAAAACAAAATACAACATCAGATCCCCTTTACGACCAGCTCCGCTATTTTCAAAGCGCTGTCCGGCCTGGCCACCCTTTCAGCGTTCTCTTTCATCTTCCTCAAGGTATCCGGCGAGCTGAACAGCTCGTTTATAGTATCGTGTATCTCATTAAAATCTTCGGCCTCAATGGCCACGCCCTCTTTGACCAGATACTCGGTATTCAGGAACTCCTGCCCCGGTATTGGATTGATTATCAGTATCGGAAGCCTCTTGGCCAACGCTTCCGCCGTGGTTATACCACCGGGTTTGGTGATAATTATATCGGAGACTTCCATCAGTTCTTCTATGTTCTCGGTATATGGGAGAAGCTTAATAAGTCTGTTCTCAGAAGGGATTATATCCAGCAGACGCTTGTACAGCTTCTTGTTTATGCCGGTAACGACCAGTAATTGATAGGGGTGTTCTTCATCGCCTAAAAAGGATTTAACAACACCTTCCATGGCCCCCAGCCCCTGGCTGCCGCCCATAATAAGAACGGTTGATTTTTCAGGAGAAATCCCCAGGTCAACTCTTATGGGATCCTTCTTTTGCTCCTCCTTGAACCTCAGATCAACGGGTATGCCGTATATCCTGATCTTTTCCCGGGAAATCCCTTTTTGTTCCATGATATCAGCAGTCCTTTCCGAAGGGACCACGTAAACATCCACTTCGTCGAATATCCAGTATGAATGCGGCGCGTGATCGGTCAAGACCGCTATCAGTGGGATATCTTTCCCGTATGCCCTTTTGTAATCGGCCACCATCCCGCAGGGGAACGCCTGGGTGCAATAAACAGCGTCCGGAGCAAAGGTGTCCAGTAGCTTTTTTATCTTGGGTTTATTATATTTATGCAGGGCTTCCCTGGCCTTCTTCATCTTTTCGAGCACGCTGGGGTTATCATAGATATTTCCCCAGAGCTCCGGTTTCTTCTTTATGACCTCCAGATAAGCCCTGGTGATGATCCTCCCGAGTATGGGGTTCGTGAAATCAAAAGCATTTATCATGTCCGCCTCTATGCTGCCGTCCAGCCCGAGAAGAGCTCTTTCAATGGCTTTGGCCGCCTGATAGTGGCCAGAAAACTGAGTAATATAAAAAAGAAGGACTTTTTTGCTCATGTCTCCATCTCGATAAGTTTCTTGATCCTCTCGGCGGCTTCCACAAGCCTATCCTCGTCCCTTACCAGTGCAAAACGTATAAACCCTTCTCCATATTCGCCGAAACCCGTGCCCGGGGCGACCACCACACCAACTTCCCTTATCAAGAGAGACGCGAATTCCATGGATGTTAGGGCACTGTATTTATCAGGTATCCGCGCCCACAGGTAAAATGTCGCCCTTGGCTTAGGGACCTTCCACCCCGCTCTGGCAAGGGCATTAACCATGACATTACGCCTTCTCTTATACAACGCGACCTGCTTATGGACACAGTCCTGTGGTCCGGTCAGCGCTTTAATAGCGGCATACTGAACAGGTTTGAACAAGCCGAAATCGATGTAGCCTTTTATTTTTGCCAGGGACCCTAAAATGCCGGCATTTCCTACCGCAAAACCGATCCTCCAGCCCGCCATATTATAGGATTTACTCAAAGTGTGGAACTCTATCGCTCCTTTAAGCGCGCCTGGGATCTGTAAAAGGCTTGGAGCATTATACCCGTCAAAAACAATATCAGAATATGCGAGGTCATTTATCAGTATGATCCTGTGTTTTTTGCAGAAAGCCAGGGCTTTTTTAAAAAAGGCTGGCGTTGCTACCGCGGAAGTAGGATTATGTGGATAGCTCAGAAACATCATTTTGCAATTTTTTAGAATATTTTTGGGGATGTCATCAAAATTCGGCAAATAACCGTTTCCCTCGGTTGTGGGAAGATTATGCAGGATACCCCCGGCCACGAGCACGCCGTTAAAATGAACGGGATAAGCCGGATTCGGCACCAGGGCTATGTCTTCGTTATTCAGAAAGGCCAGCGAAATATGTGCGATCCCTTCCTTTGAGCCTATGAGCGGCAGGACCTCCGTTTCCGGGTCAAGGTCCACATGGAACCTCCCCTTATACCACTTTGAGATGGCCTCCCTGAGCTGGCATTCGTTCACATCTATTGAACGGGAATACCCGTGGTTCTCCGGGTTTTTCACGCGCCTGCAAAGCTCATTAATAATATGTTTTGGAGTGGGCTGGTCCGGGTTTCCCATACCGAGGTCGATGATATCCATGCCCTTTTCCATCGCTTTCTTTTTCAGATCATCAATGATCGTGAAAAGGTAAAGCGGCAATCTCTTCATCCTGTTAGATTCTTCCATTACTTCTCCTGTCCTAATCTTCTTGAATTTTAGCGATTATCTCGTTAACTGCGACTCTCTCGCCTTCTTTTTTCAGTATTTTTACCAGTTTACCGCTGCAGGGCACGGGCATGTCAAAAGTCGCCTTATCAGTGACTATCTCGGCAAGGTCCTGTCCCTCGGTCACATGGTCCGACTCCGCCGCATGCCACGAGGTCAATACGGCATCGCTGCTGCCTTCGGAAAGTTCCGGTAGTCTTATTTCCATGATGGTACCTTACTACCACCTACGAGGTGGAAATGGTATATTTCCACCTCGTAGGTGGAAACTTAGCATACTCGACCTCAAGGTCCGAGATGAACTGTTCAGTGAACACTTCTCTTGCCTTTTCCATGTCGATCTGGCGGCCGATCACCCGCTTTGCTGAAATGACCCTGATGTCATTTTCTCCGCAGGGATGCATCTTTGAAAAAGCCTCCGTATCGTTATTTATGTTCACGCTTATACCGTGGAAAGTGACCCAGCGCCTTATCCCTATCCCGATAAACGCTATCTTCCTTCCGTTCACCCAGACGCCCCTCCGACCGTCTCCCCTTGCTGCCGGAACGCCTAATCTCCCCAAGCTCCGGACCGCGGTCTTTTCCAAGAGATCTATGTAAAAAGCGATATCTTTTTTTTTCTCTCCCAAATCTATGACCGGATACAATACCAGCTGCCCCGGGGAGTGATAAGTTATCTTCCCTCCCCTGTTTGTTTCAATAACCGGGATGCCTTTTTTGTGAAAATAGTCCCTGTCTATTATGCTGCTTTCCATGGCAAGCCGGCCCATTGTAACCACCGGAAAATGTTCCACGATGAGCAGTGTATCGGGGATCTCTTTTCTTATTCTTCTATCCACGATGGCCTGCTGCGCCTGCATGGCCTGTTCATACGTCATTATCCCGAGATCTCGGACTTCTAACTCTCCCTTTTGCCATGCGCCATGCGCCATGCGTCATGCCCTCCCCGTATTGCGCTAGACCAGCTCGCTAAACCCTTTCTTCTCCTTGAAATACTCCACAACTCCGCCCTTTTCCAGAAACTCTCTCATTATCCTAGGGATGGGTTTAAAATCTATGTTTATCCCCTTGGTCAGGTTCTTTACCATATTGTGCTCCATGTCCAGTTCGATCTCGTCCATATCGTCGATAAACCTTGTCTCGCATTCCACCAGACAGAGCCCCACGTTAAACGCGTTACGGTAAAATATCCGCGCGTAGCTCCTGGCAATGACCGCCTTCAAGCCGCTCGCCTTCAAGGCCACCGGGGCCTGTTCCCTGGACGACCCGCACCCGAAATTCTCGCCCGTTACAAGAAAATCGCCTTTTTTGATCCTTTCATGAAAAGCTGGCTCCATGTCCTCAAAAATGTGTTTCGCGAGTTCCTTTGGATCCTGTATCTTGAACTTATACCGCCCGGAAATGACGTAATCGGTATTGATGTCGTCCTCAATTTTCAACCGGTGCGCATAGTTGTGCATCTTCTCTCCTTTGTTTTCAGAAGTCAGATGTCGGATGGAAAATCCCTTCTGCCTTCTGATTTCTGACCTCTGATCTCTGTTACTTCAGTCTACGACTAAACTCCCTGGGATCCGCTATTTCACCGGCCAGCGCAGTAGCCGCGGCCGAGGCAGGACTTCCCAGATAAATACTGGAGTTAGGGTTACCCATCCTTCCCTTAAAATTTCTGTTGGCCGTGGAAAACGCGCTCTCACCGTCAGCCAGAACCCCCTGGTGCGTCCCGACACATGGACCGCATCCTGGATTGTTCACCACAGCGCCCGCTTCCAGGAATGTTCCGATCAAACCCTTTTTCATGGCATGCAGGTATATGTCGCGTGACGCGGGCGTTATAATAAGTTTTATCCCAGGAGCCGTTTTCTTCCCTTTTAATATACTCGCGGCTATTTTCAGGTCTTCCATCCTTCCATTGGTGCATGTGCCGATATATACCTCGTTGATTGGCGTTCCTTCGACCTCTTCGATATCGCACACATTGTCAACGGTGTGGGGCCGCGCGACCTGCGGCGCCAGTTCAGACATATCATACTCGCGGATCTCCGCATACCTCGCGTCATTATCCGGTTCGACAGGTTTAGGCTCTCTCGAAGAGTGTTTCTTCAGCCATGCTAATGTCTTCCTGTCAGCGCGCATGATACCGCATTTAGCCCCCATCTCAACGACCATGTTGGAAACGGTAAAACGGGCATCCATGCTGAAATCGTCAATAACTTCCCCGTAAAATTCCATGGCCTCGTAGGTAGCGCCGTCAGCGCCTATATCCCCTACGATATTAAGAACCACGTCCTTGGAAAAGACGCCTTTCGGCAGTTCACCGTCTATGATCACTTTTATCGTCTCCGGCACTTTCAACCAGTTCTTTCCGCTGGCAAGCGTTATGGCAAGGTCGGTCGATCCGACACCCGTGGCAAGGGTATTGAGCGCCCCGTACGTACAGGTGTGCGAATCAGCGCCAAGGACCAGATCCCCGCAGGTCACAAATCCCTGTTCCGGGATCACCTGATGGCAGACACCGCTGCCAATGTCAAAAACAGGTACTCCGTATTCCTTGCCGAAACCCCTCATCTTGGCATGTATGGCGGATACCCCTATGTTGGGACTCGGCGCCGAGTGGTCGATCACCATACAGGCTCTCCTGCTGCTAAAAACATCCTTCACACCCATTTTGCGAAAACTGTCTATTATCATCCCGCTCGTCCCGTCCTGCCCGAAGCAAAAATCCACTTTGGCAATAACAATATCTCCGGATCTTGCCCTTTTCCCGCAATGTTCTGATAATATTTTTTCCGCGATCGTCTGTCTCATGTCACCGCCTTGTATTGATCCATTCTTTTATCCTCTCAATCCCTTTTTCTATCACATCCATCCCCGTGGCAAAACTTATCCGGATGTACCGGTCCTCTCCAAAAGGCGCTCCCGGAATAACGGCCACCTGCTTTTCCTCAAGAAGCTTCTGGGAAAAAGTCACTGAATCCATTCCGCACCGAGAAATATCGCAGAAAAGATAAAAAGCGCCTGCCGGCTTAAATGGCGTGATCTTTTCTTCACCCGACAAGAGTTCCATTAAAAAATCCCTTCTCTCCTGGAACTGGAGCCTGTTGCTTTCCACTATGTCATCTATTCCGGCTGAAAGCGCGCATTCAGCGGCTGCCTGACTTATAGAAGACGGATTGGACGTGGAATGGCTCTGCAGGGTCGTGGCTTGTTTTATAACATCCCTGTTACCTGCCATGTATCCTATTCTCCACCCCGTCATGGCGAAAGTCTTTGAAACACCGTTGACCACGATAGCGGCCGCGTGTGCTTTATCAGAGAGAGACGCGATCGAAACATGTTCTCTCCCGTCATAGATGATCTTCTCGTAGATCTCATCGCTGATGATAATGATCCCGTTCTCAATACATACTTCGGCTATTTCAGTCAGTTCTTCCTTCTCATAGACCACGCCCGCCGGATTCGAAGGGCTGTTGATTATAAGGGCCCTGGTCCTGTTCGTTAAAGCCGCCTGTATATCCTCTGCCACGACCTTAAAACCTTGCTCAATGGATGGCGCAAGGAACCGGGGTTCCCCTCCTGCCAGCCTAACCATCTCAGGATAACTCACCCAGTAAGGATGGATCATCAGGACCTCGTCCCCGGGGTTGCATATGACCTGAAATATATTATATAGTGAATGCTTGGCACCGTCAGAGGCCATAACCTCGTCGGAATTGTAACTTAAGTTGTTTTCATCGCTAAATTTACGACAAATGGCATCCTTGAGCGACACAGTTCCCCCTACTGGCGTGTATTTAGTGAGTCCGTCCCTCATGGCCTTTACGGCAGCTTCTTTAATAACTTTGGGCGTATCAAAATCAGGCTCACCAGCAGCAAGCACGACCACGTCCCTGCCATCCTTGAGCATGGCCTTTGCCTTTGAAGTTATGCCAAGGGTCGCGGAAGGCTGCACTCTTTTTATTCTTTCTGAAAACTCCATGCCTCAGAACCCCCTCCTGTATAAAACTTAGGGTAAACATAAAATAACATACTATAATCAATATTACAAGGGGTAAAATCGGTGGAGTTTCCTCAATTTTTCAAGGAGAACTTTTAAGCTATTGTTCTTACCGGGGACGGAAATTTTGCTCCAGCGGTAAAGCTTCCTCAGGAAAAATTGAGGAACTCCTTGTAAAATTAAGGGGATAAGGACAGTTTCTAAAGTAAGTCCGCGCTTCTAATGCTTATTCCGACAGCTTATGATCAGCAATGCTGCAAGTGGCGTTCGCGTCAACAATCCCTATTGTATAAGTTCCGCCTTCTGGACAGACCGGTATTTTTCTCAGATAATCCGGCACCAGGTCACTCCAGGTTGGCTCATCACTTGAGAGCCCGCCTTCTGTTACAGCCCACATGGCCTTTGCGTCATCTATGTGCTTGAGATGTGAAAGGCACAGATTCCGTTGGGCAGTTTTTCTGGCGTTAAGAAAATGCGGGATGGCCAGTCCTGATAAAAGCCCTACGATCGCAACTACTATTAGTATTTCAACAAGTGTAAATCCCTGTTTTTTCACTATTTTCGCTTATGTTTTTAGATGTTTAGCATTTTGAAGTATCTATAAATCTAAATATACTTGATATCTCGGCAGGAGGCAAATATTCGCGTGCATTCGAGTTAACTCAACTCAAAAACAAAGGGGCCGGATAAATCCGGCCCCTGGTCAGGTGAAAAGGCTGTTTTTGCCCCTTGTATAATGTAATTACGCCGAAACAAGGAAATTTACGATGTATTCCAGCTGCTTGTGGTCATACGGCACAATCGGCCTTAACATGGTATTGATCAAATAGCTGAACCTTTCCCCTGTGTCCATATCAGCGCTGAGAAGATTGTTCATATAGGTATCAATGTCAGCCCCATCCGGCAGGACTATATCTAACAGTGTCCTGAGGGTCCTGTAGCTGTATGTTTCCTCGTAGCCTTCATCGGGAAGCGTTCCGGCTAAAAGAGCTATGCTTATCACGCTTCTCTGCAAGGACTTTCTCTCGTCCCTCTGTAACCCGGATACCCCTTCGTCGCTGAAGTTAAGCGGCACAACTCCCCCGAAGTCATCGGGCCTTTTGTCGATCATGTCTTTGATCTCGCCGAAATCAAGTCCCATGCCGACAACCACCTTTTTCCGGTCAGGATAACGGCCTAAAAGATCCGGCAGCTTATCAAGATTCGCGTTCTGGTCAAACGTGACAAATGTCGCTCCCGGGAACTCTTTCGCGAGCTGTCCGCACCTGTATTTTGTGATAAAATGCTGCGGCACAAAAATAACTGGGTTGGCTTGTTTCATCTGTTCAACGACTTCACCCGCTGAGGCGTCCATTGTGGTTGCATCCGGAACGCGCTTGGCAACCAGGCTTATTACAGCTGCTCCTTTACCGGTCATGTTCTTCTCTGTAAAGATCTTGATGTTTGAAGCCTTTTTCCCGAACATCTCCTCAAGGGCCGCCCTTAACTTGTCCCCGTATCCAGGGCATTTCTGGTATAATGAACCATCAATAGATACAGTATGTGTCCTTTCCAGATTAGGATCCCTGTATGTGACTATAGCTGCTATTCCGGTTGCGCATAAGCGGGCAGAGCGCGTTATCAGAAGATCACATATTTCCTTTATAAGTCTCCTGTCCCGCCAGTCCCTCGTCTCCTTCCGGCCTGAATCAATGCCCAGTCCTTTCAGGACCTCAGCAACACCGGTGTTGTAGTAAGAGGTGTCCGCAATTATGTTGTCCATCATGATCGTCTCAAAGCGTTTTCCTTCCTCTTCAACTGCTCCCTCTCTGAACGCTTCGTACATTTGCCCTCCAAACAGAACCTTTCGGCTGATCAGATCCCTGAAGATCGCTTTGGCCTGCTCATTAAGATACTTGCCGGAGATCGCTTTTTCAAAGGTATATTTTCCAGGATCAGCAGATGCTTCATCCACCTGAAGGTCATACGGAGTCCTGCGTTTTACTTTATAACCGCCCCATTCCATGTTAACGACCATCTCTCCGGACGCGGTTCCCGGGCCCTTATATTTCGGGATATCTTTGATCTTCAGCACTATTGCCCCGTTCGTGCCGGTAGCGATGATTATTCCGGCATCACAATCCTTATGCCTGTACCGTCCTGCCTGGAACGCGGCTACTGTGTCATTTGCCAGGGCCTCGACATTCGTGGTAAGTAATCCTGCCCTGGCCAGGGCATCGTTAAGCAGTTTAACAACATCCTTATCCTTCATACCCTTTACCTTGAATCCCTTTGTCCAGAACTTGAATATCCCGCAGTTGATGCTTTTCTGGTCCGCAGGGAAAGAGAAGATGAAAGAGATGGGTATCTCTTTTTCCTTATCTATTTTATATTTGTCCACGAAGTCACTGATACACTGGGCGAGGAAATCAAAGAGCACTTCCGGACTCTCTGCCTCCATGTGCTCTGTTTTTAGTTGATACGGTTCATCCTCCTTCTGGATAATTTCACCGTTGCGCACTTCCTCAAGATAAACCCTGAAATTGGACCCGCCAAAGTCAAGAGTGACAACCACTCCTCTTTCGTCACCGACTGCCGGCTCTGAATGAGTTGGTATCATCTGGAGCGAGCTTTTCTCGCCGGCAAGGCCCTTATCCATTTCACTATGCATATCCTCGATCATCTCCATTGACTCCTCAGCAGGAACATCCAGCACGTTCTTTATATAATCAGTGATCCCCTGGTCCCCGATATATTCAGTTGATGCCGGGGCGGTCTCGGATTCGCCCAATGCGGTTTCGAGCAGACTCACAAAATCAGAGAAGTTCCCTCTATATACGGCAACATTCTTCGCGTCAGGTGTGACTGCTTTGTCCTTATCAGTATCCGTCAAACCCTTGATCGCATCCTTCCATTTTAGATCCGGCTTGTCCGGATCAGCGTCATGGTCAGCCTTTGCCGCCCTTATAGCGCTTCCCAGAGAGACCGAGTCACTGTCCTTCAGCACATTTACCGTGGCATCAAAGATGTCAGCCAGGATCTGACGGATGGCCGGATTAACGGAAACACCTCCGGTCAAATTGATGTCACTTACTTCAAGTCCGACCTGGTCAGCTACCCATTTCATCAAATAGAACTGTCCTTCCACAGCAGCACGAAATACCTGGGCGCGGTTGCTTTCATCCAGGTTGCGTGTGTATGCCCTGTCCGGCAAAGGTATCCTCGGTGTATCTTCTGTCTTGTGCTGGGCTATCATCATTGCACCGTCATTTCCGGCCTTTGTCTTTTCGATCTCCCCTGTAAAGATATGCCATTTCATCGCGTCAATATCTTCTTCTGTGGGATCATTATTGCCCAGTTCTTCAAGTTTTGCGACAGCTTCTGAGTCCAAGATATGTTTGTCCCTTATCTCTTCCAGCGTGAGCGCTCCGTTCTGAAAGCATATAAGCTTCATGTACCTGCCCGTAGGCTCACCAAAAACATGTCCGTACTTGCTCAGCAGCGTCCTGTCCAGGTCCTTCTTATTAAGGAAGGTGTACATAGTATAGGAAGTTCCAAGACTTACCGCTATCTGTCCCTTCTTTATGATACCCTGGCCTGCCATTGCCGAAGGATTATCCCCTGTCCAGTTCACTATCTTTGTTTTTGGATTGAATCCGTATCTTTCAGTCCAGTAAGAAGATATAGTACTGACTACACTGTTTGATGGTAGGATATCCGGAAGTTTTGCGCTCAACCCCGGCGCCAGCTTATCTATAAACCTCTTCATCCATTTTCTTGTCTTGATATTCATGGCATTGGAACCGGCAGCATCTCCCACATCCCAGGGAAAACGCGCCATTCCGGCGAGAAGAGAACCGTTATAGGCAGCAATATTCAGTATAGTATCTGCAGTATCATATGCTCTCTTGTGGCGCTTGAAGAACGCCATTATCTGCGCCAGGCCAAAACGAAGAGTGCCTGCTGAACCTGTTAATTTACGCAATACTCTTGGCCCTTCGGAGGGAACTTCTCTTCTAGTCTTAGTATCGCCATACGCTCCGATAGCTTCATCCTTGTCACCGTATAACCCCTTTGCAAGTTCCTCCATTTCCTTTGTCTCATCCTCGGTCGTGCCGTCCTGCCAGATGGCTGATGTGTCTCTGGCAAGTATTCTTGCGTCAATAAGCTGCTGGGCTAACGGCTTATAAGGATCAAGCTGTTCCAGCGCTTTCTGCGCGAACTTGTTGTAGAAGACGGTGCCATGCTGCTGGCCCGCGCCTGATATAGCCCGGACGTTATAAAGGTCCCACTCACGACCTTTAAAATCCCTGCTCATCTGCTCCATGCCCCTATCAAGGGCCTCTGCCAGCATTATCGGGTCTGTGTGATAAAGTTCCGGAGCGTGCGGATGCGGCAGCACGCCTTTTTCAGCACCGTATTTATCAACATAGTAAGCGTCGTCAAACTCTTCCTTATGCTTGTAAATGACTTCCCCTGTCTCAATATCAATAATGGTAAAGGTGACTGACTGGGTGCTTGAATCAATGCCGAGATACCATTTTTTTCCGCTGCCCTTCATGCGCTCTATCAGCGCCATCTCAGCCATTTCTTCTTCATCGGCAACTGCTTCTGCAAGCTTGTAATAGTCGATATTGATCGGGTCGTTCCAGCGGTTTTCAAAACTGGCTTGCCTGGCTTTTTTTACGATCCTGATCTCTGTTTCGCTCAGGTCTTTGACATCAGATAAAGTGGCGTTCTCATTGACCCTTCGGGCTTGAATCAGTTTATAAAAGATAACTTCCATGTCTTCACATTCGCTATCAGTAAAACCGCACTTGGCAAAAGTCTCATGGATAACGACCGTCTGGGTATAGGATATTTTCGTGGGCATGTATATCCCTATGCCACCCGCATGCGGTTTTTTCAGCCCCGGGATGAACATGACCTGGCCTATATCCACAAGCTGCTTGAATTGTTTATACAGGGTTTTGTTGCCCAGAGCGGCCAGAAGGTTCCCGCAATGCTGGACCCATACGTCATCCGGATCCAGCCTTATCTCTTCTCCATTCGCAATAGTTTCACTGATCATCCTGTCAGTGTTGTTCTGCTGGTCCACAAATCTATCGATAGCGCCTTTTTGCTGTTCTCCCCTTGTCTTTTTGGTTATAGTTTCTATGGCTCCCGATATATCTGAATGCTGTGCGTTAGTTATACCTTTAGAGCGTACTTGGTCTTTTATATCCTCTTCGGTGAAAAATTCAAACTCATAGTCGCCCTCTTCAGTTTTTCTGGCGCAACACCAGTAATGTCTTTCAGCAGGCGTTTTATTCCCGAGATTTACGCCACTGATATAGCATGGTATGACAACAATCCTTTCATCATTAAAAACCAGTTTATTGCGGAATTCAAATGTAAGAACATCCCCCTTCCTCGCACTGCTTCCTTCCTCAATTTTATCTATCTCATGGACCGTGTCCCTTTCCACCTTTGTAAGATCCTTATTCTCCGCTGTCGAAACAGTGGCCACGATATCCGCTGTCAGTTTCATAAAGTCCAGCAGTTCATGCGTTTCTAACGGCGAAAGACGTGATTCAGGAGCAAGTGTGCCCGTGTTTAACACATCCGCCATAGAAAGGTTGTTCATTAGGAACAATAAAGCTATAACAACCGATAAGACCTTCTTTAGATTTTTCATTGCTATTCCCCCTTGATCGGATATAGATATTTTGTGAATTTACAGTTTGTAATTTCATATCCGCGAAATCCGTTAAAAAAAAGCGGACAAAGTTTTTCTATTGAAAAGTTTAAAATAAGGAGTTGGACGAGTATTAGAGGTAGAAATGGTAAGATATTGACTATCGTCAGTAGATCTTTCGCCATGCACTCAATACTTTCATTATGACCTTCCTGTTAGTGTTTAAAATGCTAAGCATATTTTATCAATATGTTCCTGTTAGGTCAAGAAAAAGATATAACTATTGTATTCTTAATCCAAGAAAGTGCTGTTTTATGCTGCGGTCAGGAGTTGTTCCATCCTGTTATGGAGATTTCGTAGATCCTCGGCATCTAATATTTCAACAGGTTTGAGGATGAACTTCAGCTTTGTGGGGTCTCCCTTGAATTCCTCCACAGTGATAGAAAGATGTTCGTTATCGTCAGTAAGGAGCCTGTATATGTTCATAAAAGCCAGATCGTTATTATTAAGGTAAGAAATACCCGCCGCGATAATGCCCCCTATATGGCTTAGGTCAAAGCCGGTCAGCTCTTCTTTTTCAAAATCCATGAAAATGACCTGCGCTTCTGCATTTATCAATTTTTTAACCTGTTCTTCTGTCAACTTGTTGTATGGCAATATCGTTATTACATGTGTGTTATTTTTATTAGTAAGCGCGAAATCAACAAGTTCTTGCGAGTCCCCTTCCCTGAAATCAACTTTATAGGGGCCTTTTTCTGTTATATTGTGTATCCGCGTGAGCATACCCTTCTGATAACCGGGAGAGCCATATCCGTTCCACGCCTTGATAAGACATTGTTCTCCAGTAACCCGGCCCTTGTCTGACATCTTTGAATGTCTATGAAGAAGCTCTATCTTTACCCTTTCCCGAACCGCCGGGATCTTATCATCAGGAATAGAATAGCGGTCCAGCGGATGTTGCCTGCCCCGCTTGCTTGTCTTAAGTTTAATATTATATATGTTTCTGATGTTGTTCTCTGTCTCTTCGGAAGTGGCCCCTCTTATACTTTCGTTCAATCTGTGATACTTCTTTCGCTTATCCTCATCCTTTATTACAGGCAGTAAGACACCCAGCTTCTCAAGCATCCTTATTTCCACATCCACTGTAGAAGAAGCATATGGTTTTCTTAAAGGATACAATTCTTCCCCGTGAAATACCCTGAAGCCGAATTCCTGATATATCGTCCTCAATGCTTCGGCAGGAGCGCCTGGCCCCGGCGTTCGCCCCATTATCTCCAGCCTGGTTAATACCGTATCCGCATTCTTCCTGCTTATCCTGCCCGAATGTAGTATCGTGAAAAGATCCGCTGTCTTTTCATCCCGGTTTGCCCCGCTCCTGGCTATCCCCACTATCCTCCTTAACTCATCTTCACTAAGCTCGTCAACGACCTTTTGGGCAACGCCGTTCTCAAGCAGAACCCGCCTTACCTCATCCAGAGGGACACTTTCCTCTCCCCCTGGAGCGGTCCTTTCACGTGTCCCTGCAGCGCGCCTGTCGGCCTCAACCAGGGCCTTCATGCTGACCAATAATGGATCCCTGTTAATGTGGTCCCTGTCATGGTGCAATCTGCTCAGAATTCTTCCTATTTTACATTCATAAACATACCGCCGGACACCACCGACCCTCCTGATCTCAATAGGATCATCCACATATGAAAAAGCCCCTTCTCTTGCATATTCCCCCAGATAACCTGCCAGGAGTTCACGATGAATGTTGATCCCATATATATTTTTCAGATCATATATCAATCCTTGATCAAGATTCGCTGCCAGCATCTGAAAGAACGCCCTAAAATCATTAAGCCTGTGCGCCACATCCTGGGCCACGGTCGGATTTTCTAATTTAACACCTATTTCAAAATCCTCTAATCTTACTGTGCCGTCAGAAGCAACAAGCACATTCAGCGCATGGGCCCCGTGCTGGATGACCCCGCAGTTATGTAATTTCCTATACTCTCGTCCTGTTCTTCTTATGAGAGAATTTATCTTATCTTTATTTCTGCGGGTCTTCGCGGGCTCTAAATTGAACATGAAAGAACCATCGGGGACATGATAGCCCTCTCCCGCCAGATCTGCCAGCGCTCTTCTGAGATCCTTTTCATTCTCCTTTTCTATACCGAGGATCAGGACCCCTAACTGTTTGCCCTGGAATTCAATATCTTCATAAACGGCTTTCCCAAGCGCCATGGGCACGCTGGCTCCTCCCTTATAAGCTATATCCATAAGCTCAAACTCATTGTCTACCGCATCCATTGTACCGGCGTTTGTCGGCCTGTCCGGCGCTTCTTCTTGACGCACAACCTCCCCATCTGGGCCATAAAATACTTTGGTAATGGTTAGTGACCGCGGATATGGCACTATTCTATCGTCAGAGTTAAAACAAACCCCCTTGAGTTTTATCACCCTGATAGTCTTTCCCTTTATCACAAGGGGTCTTCCAAGGATCCTGGATACCTTTATATACACGCTTCTGCCTTCGGTATAATCATAATCAACGCCTTGGACCAGGTCCCTGAAATCCATGGTGATCACTTTACGGATGCACTCATATAAAGGCTCTGGGATCTCCACGTCAGGCTCTATCATGATCGTTGCTTTCTTCTTTGGCTCAGCCCCTATTCCCTGTTTTGCCCTTGCCTGCGCCACCGTATTTCGAAGTATCTGTACGGCGGCTCTCCTGGTCACCTCGCTGACAGATCCTACACCGGTTGGCCTGAATGACCCATATTGACTCAATCCCTCAATGCAACTTTTTGCTATCATTTGCAGGTCGGGTAGATTCATGAGCACGATCAAAACCCTGCTTACACCATGTTTGACGACCTCTTTTTTTAATTCTGATACTGCCTGCCGGGGACTTAACCTGTTGATGGCTCCGGGCTCCCATCCAAAAACGTGTAAAAGCAGTTTTATGTCAACCACGGCTTCGGGAGTGATCGCGTGAATCTCGTTATACATCTCTTCCAGTTCAGCCCTGAAGCGGGATATATTCCTTCTGCCAATAATTCCGGGCAGAATGTCCAGCAATTTTTTTCCTTTCTGGGTGTTGCTCTCACTGCCGGTTATTGTTTCGGTTATGGCCTTTAATTGCTCAGCACTTAATCTTAAATTTTTAAATGCCTGGGGACTTATCCCGGCAAGTTCCAGGGCTCTCTTTATGTCAGCTAATGACAATACTATTTCTCCGCTCCCCCCTTCTTCCGGCATGGCTGCCTGATGGAACACAAAGCCTTTATTCAGCGCGGTACGTATACTTTCACTTCTTATCCTGGAGTCTTCCGGCGAAATATAGAGCCCCTCCCCGAAGTAGTTATGCCTGTTCGCCATTATCATAGGCTTTATGGCCAAATAGAATCTTGCTTCTTTTAAACGCTCGTCTTCTGTCCTGTAATCTTCCCTTACGACAAAACCATTTTCCGCGACGAATATTATTTCCAAGGCTTTTGCCACAATGTCATTCAATAAAAGCTCGGGTGTTAAATGACGGGGCTCTCTGCCGTTGTGGCAGAGGTCATAGTAATATTGCTTTATCTTGGTGTTGCTGAGGATAAGCTCCTTTATGCCGTTATAGCGGTATCTGTCATCCTGCTCGAGGATCTGCATCATTGTTTCAATGTCTTCATGCACTACAGCCCTGACCAGACGCATAGCATCATCAGCGGTCTCTTTTGTGACAAGATATTTACCCGAGGAAAGGAGTAATGCGTCGGAATTGTTCGCCTTTAAAAGACTCTTGGCATCGTCTGAATCCGCGTATACTATCCGAGTTCGCTGGAGGGCCGCGTGTATTTCCCTTTTTACAACAGGGGACTGGGATGCAACCCACGGCGCCAGGGCATGCGAAGATGAACAAGCGGACAGAACAAGGGCGGAGACCAGAAACAGAGAAACTGTTCTAATGCCTGCTAAAATTCTACAATGATTTTTTACATGTAACATAGCGTTTTATTATAGCATCAGATAAATGTTATTTCAATAAAAACCTATCTTACTTTTGACATTTAACATACCATGCTTACTTTCTCCTAAATCACTAAATAAGGAAATTTAGAATACGAGTGGAGGGAATTTTCAAAATATTAGCTATTTTAGTGGTATTTTCCCTGTTTTTGAAGTGATTAGAGCGTTAATGGGGGATGTTTATTCGTTCTCAAGCACCTTTATCTGGGAGGGATTATCAATGATTATCTGCGGACCGTTCCTGTATTTTATCTTACCGAAAAGCTCAACATTTTTATCGCTGTAGTAGCTGGTGGGATCTATTCCCTTTCCCCTGAAAAGCATAAGATTTCCGGTAAATATAACCGCTGTTAGTGTGTTTTCACGGTCCTGTCCAAAATGGAGGAAGATCATTCTCCGAGTCGCGGAAATGCTGGAGACCCTGCCTTTAACAAGTTGAAATTTCCCAATATTATCCTTCGCCTCCGCCGGAGATATAACTCTAAGCGCGCCCCACATCCCGCTTTTATTCCGCCGGGCTTCTTCCTGTGCCTCAAGGAAAGCATCCATGTATTTAACATTCGGGGGAAAAGTATAGATGGTGGCAAGACCTTTTCTGACCAGCTCTAAATTAGCCATAACATCATTATCCGTGTATACATATGCCAGCCAGCGCCCGTATTTGTCCTCTTTATTCACGTCAAATTCAAGGCGCACCATTCTCCTGAAAACAAGGTCCCTGTTAAGGTCTTTTGCCTTTGCGGAAAAGGGTTCGGGATCGTATTGCCAGCTTGCTTCCGTGCGCCTCATGGTCTCAGGCGTGTCGATCCCTATATAGCGGACGCGCCTGCCGTTCGCAAGCTCGATCGTGTCCCCGTCTACTATATTCTGCACAAAATACCCGCTACTGGTACCTGTATCCCTGGAAAAACAACCAGTTAAAGAAAAACAGGTTATAAGCAGGCTGATTAAGAGAAAACGTGATCTACTTGTAATTATTCGTCGATCCATGACATGATTATAATTACACCCACCTTGCACCCACCTCGTAGGTGGAAGTGGGTATCCCCTAATTTTTACTCTGCCCTGCTGACGGACAAAGACTTTTCAGGGAACATTCTGAACATAAAGGTTTTCGCGCGTCGCATATATCGCGGCCGTGTTCGATCAGAAGGTTTGACAGTGTACCCCATTTTTTCCTGTCAAAAAGTCTCATCAGGTCCTGTTCTATCTTTACAGGATCGGTATTATCTGTGAGGCCCAACCTTCCGCTTACCCTTTTCACGTGCGTATCAACGGCTATGCCTTCATTCTTCCCAAACGCGTGGAAAAGGACTATATTGGCGGTCTTCCGGGCAACTCCAGGAAGCTTGATAAGATCATCCATGTTGTCCGGGACCTTTCCACCGAATTCGTCAATGATCTTTCCGGCCGCCGCGATTATGTTTTTTGCCTTGTTCTTGTAAAATCCGGTCGACCTGATCTCCTTTTCAAATACAGAAGGCGAAGCCTTGGCGTAATCTTTAGTTGTTCTGTATTTTTTGAACAGATCTTTTGTCACAATGTTCACGCGCTTGTCCGTACACTGGGCTGACAGCACCGTGGCCACCAGGAGTTCCAGAGCGTTCTTATGCGAGAGGGCCGTAACACCCGCTGGATACTCTTTGCTCAGTATCCCGTATATCTTATTGGCGGTCTTCGTATCCACGACAACTCCTTTACTTCCTCCGGAACCTTTTTTCCATCTCCTCGACCGTGATATCGAATGAAGTAGGCCGGCCGTGCGGGCACGTAAAAGGCAGGTCGCACTGGTCCAGATCAGCTAAAAGGATCTCCATCTCTCTCTGGTTCAGCCTGTCCCCCGCCTTTATCGCCGCCCGGCATGATGTCAACTTTACGAGTTCCTCAACAGGGTCTATCCTGGCCAGGTCGTGGGAAGCCAGGTCAGAAAGCACGTCATAGACGACCGTCTTTATGTCACTGTCCTTAAGAACGGGCGGGGCAGCCTGGACCACATAGGAATCCCTGCCAAATAGATCTATCTGGAATCCAAGCAGACCGAACTTATCGATCAATTTGTCCATAAGAACGGCTTCGCCCGCGGAAAGATCAAGCCTTACCGGGAATAAAAGATTTTGTGCCAGAACGTTCCGGTTTTCCACTGCTTTACTGAAATACTCGTACAATATCCTTTCGTGCGCGGCATGCTGGTCAGTTATGGTGACCATATTCTCCCTTATCCGGACAATATAACAGCCGTCGATCTGAAAGAGATCCCCCCTCGCATGAACAACCCCTGCACCTTCGGCTTTCCCTGTTTTTTCAGGAATATGATACGCGAATTCGGACTGGACCTCCCTGTCCTCCACAAGAACGGCCCTTTTCCGGGATTCCTCCTGCGCATCAGCCGGACCACTGGTCTCGTCCATGGCAGGGCCCTGTTTTATCTCATCAAACCTGGCTTTCACCGCTTCTCTAACGGCTTTTCTTACCTCTTTTTCATCATCGAACTTGACCAGGAGCTTTGTGGGGTGCACGTTCACGTCTAATCCGGAGGGAGCCAGTGACAGGGACAGGACGCAGGAAGGGTATCTACCCCTTTCCAGAAGGCTTGTGTAAGCGTCCTGAATGGATCCGCTCAATAATCTGCTTCTGACAAACCTGTTATTGACAAAAAACATCTGGGCTCCCTTGTCCTTACGCGTATTGGAAGGGCGGCTCACATAGCCGGATATACGGTATTTCCCGTCCGGGGCCGCTACTTCCAGCATGTGGTCAGCCACATCACCTCCCATGACAAGCCGTATCCGCTCGAGAATGCCCATCTCCCTGGCCGCGTATAAAAGATCCCGCCCGCCCCGGCTCAATTTGAATTCAATATGGGGATTTGATAGTATAAGGCGGCCTGCTGTCTCCATAATGGCGGCAAGTTCCGTTGCTTCTCTTTTTAAAAATTTTCTTCGGGCAGGGACATTATAGAAAAGGTTCCTGACCTCGATCGTTGTCCCCCGGACGCGTGCCGCGGGACTGGCCTTCCTGATCTCTCCGCCTTCCAGATAAAGATACACGGCCGAGTCCGCGGAACCATCATAAGTCGTTATCTCCATCTGCGAGACCGCGGCAATGCTTGCCAGGGCCTCTCCCCGGAATCCCATGGTAGTGATATCCTCAAGGTCTTTAATATCCTCTATCTTGCTGGTAGCGTGCCGCATGCATGCGCTTTTCACGTCCTCATCTGACATTCCTTCCCCGTTATCAGCAACCCTTATAAGGGACTGCCCCGCGTCCTGGATATCTATCCGGATGCTGTCAGCGCCGGCATCTATCGAGTTTTCCACCAGTTCCTTGACTGCGGACGCGGGCCGTTCCACGACCTCTCCGGCCGATATTTTCCCGATAACCTGGTCACTGAGCACGTGGATCTTTGACTTTGTCATGCTTATCCGCTCCTATTTCTTTCTTGAATTCTGATATCCTCTTCAGCGCTTCCACCGGAGTCAGATTATCGACGTCCAGTTCCCTGATCTTCCGGATAACGGGATCTTCGATAACACCGGGCTCGAAAAAACTCAACTGCCTCTCCTTCTTTTTCTCCTCCCTGGAAAAACGCGTACGTATATTTCCCAGAAGGGAATCCTTCTGCAGGTTGTTCAGTATCTCACGGGCCCTTTTGACCACTCCGTTAGGAATACCCGCCATCTTTGCCACGTGTATGCCAAAACTCTCATCACAGTTGCCTTCAACGACCTTGTAAAGAAAGATCACCTCATCCTTCCATTCCCGTATGGCAAGGTTATAGTTCCTGACGGCATCGCTTATCTGGGAGATCTCGGTGAGTTCGTGGAAATGGGTGGCAAACAGGGCTTTAGCACCGGGAATACGTTTATATATATGTTCCACGACAGCCCATGCGATCGATACCCCGTCAAAAGTGCTTGTCCCCCTTCCTATTTCATCCAGGATGATCAGGCTTTTCCCGGTGGCGTTGTTAAGGATATTGGCGGCTTCCAGCATCTCCACCATAAAAGTGCTCATGCCCCTGTGTAATCTGTCAGACGCCCCCACCCGGGTGAAAACCCTGTCCATAATGCCGATAACCGCTTTTTTGGCGGGCACAAAACTCCCCATCTGAGCCATAATGGTGATCAAGGCCACCTGGCGGATATAGGTGGACTTCCCGGCCATGTTAGAACCGGTTATTATGAATATATCCCCCGCTCCTTCTCCCATGTTCACGTCATTGGGCACGAATTCCTTATCCCTGAGCAGCTTTTCAAGCACGGGATGACGCCCGTCTACAACGCGCAAGCTACTTCCCGCGTTCACTTCAGGACGGCTGTACCCGTTCTTTACGGCCGCTTCTGACAGAGCCGCCAATACGTCCAGATCAGCCACCCGGTCCGCTGTTCTCTTAAGGCGTTCTATTTCAAGGCCGACCTTGTCCCGCAGTTCGCAGAATATATCGTATTCCACGGATCTTATACGCTCTTCCGCTCCCAGTATCCTTGACTCATATTCTTTTAATTCGTCCGTTATGAACCTTTCCGCGTTTTTCAACGTCTGCTTGCGAATATAATCCTGCGGGACCGATCCCAGATTGGCGTTCGTGACCTCTATGTAATAGCCGAAGACCCTGTTATACCCTATCTTAAGGGAATTTATGCCGGTCCTCTCGATCTCCCGCTTCTTCAGGCGCGTAAGCCAGTCCTTCGCGTTCGTGATCAAGTCTCTCAGTTCGTCCACTTCCGGGTCATGGCCCGGTCTTATTATCCCGCCTTCTTTCAGCACAAGCGGAGGATCAACCACGATACATCCGTCTATCCACGACACCACATCCTGAAAATCATCCGTGCCGGACGCTATATTCCCCAGTTTTTCCGGCAGGGGATCCGTCAGGTGCCGGCACAGTTCCCTGGCATCTTTGAGAGAAGATGACAGTGCTGCCATATCCCGGGCATTGGCGGACCCCAGGCTGACCTTATTGGAAAGCCTGTCGATATCATATACGCTCTTCAGTATCTTTCTGACGCTCTTTCTCTTTGCTCCGTCATCGTAAAAATACTGGACCGCTTCGAGCCTGGCCTTTATGTCCTTTATGTCCAGGAGCGGGTTCAGCATCCACTTCTTGAGGCGTCTTTTCCCCATAGGGGTCTCGGTCTCATCGAGCACGTCCAGGAGCGTGCTTTTTCGTGAAAGGTCCTCCATGTTCTGTATAAGTTCCAGGTTTCTCTGGGAATTGCGGTCCAGGGTCATGAACTGGCTCACGCTGTAAGTGTTGATCGCGCCGATATTGTTGAGGTCTGACTTCTGGGTGTTTTTCAGGTATTTGAGAAGGGCGCCTGCCGCGCTTACGGCCAGCTTCATGTCCTGGCACCCGAACCCGGACAGGTCCCGGACGGAAAAATGGTTCTTGATCTCTTTTAAAGAAACGTCATAATCGAACATCCAGTCGTCATGCAGGGTCATAACTCCAAGATTGGCGCTCTTTATCTCGTGGAAACGTCTGTCTTTTGAAAAACTCTCCGGTATAAGGCATTCTGAGGGGGATATTTTATACAGTTCGGCGAAAAAGTCCTCGCGGTTGTTTAGCTCGGTAACGCGGAAATCTCCAGTGGATATATCCGCGTAAGCGACGCCGAAATTATCACTGTGAGGGTATATAGAAAGCAGGTAATTGTCAACAGCCCCATCCAGTATGTCATCGGCCATGAAAGTGCCCGGTGTTATGATCTTGATTATTTCCCTCTTGATGATATTCTTACCGGGACCGGGTTCTTCCACCTGTTCGCATATGGCCACTTTTCTGCCGTTCTTTATAAGCCGGGCTATATAATTGTCGGCAGCGTGATAAGGGATGCCGCACATCGGCACTTTATTCCCTTTTCCCGCTTCCCTGGAGGTCAGGGTGATGTGGAGTATGCGACTGGCTTCTTTCGCGTCATCAAAGAACATCTCATAAAAATCACCGAGCCTGAAAAACAGAACGGAGTCTTTGTTTTGTTCCTTGATGCTGAGATACTGCCGCATCATGGGTGTGAGGGTATTGCCCATGTACTGCCTCTCCTGCAATGAAAATCTTAAAATTTAAAAGGAAAAATTGAAACTAAAAATTTAGGATTTATTATTATCTGTGCTAATCTGCGAAAATGCGGCGTTAGCGTGGGGCCTGTTTTCATCTGTGTATAGCTGATAGCTGAAGACTGATATCTAAGAGATCAATCCATGGATTTTCGCTGGAATCTTCTGAAAAATCCCCTCTTGGTTATCTTCTTCTGTTCTTTTTTGGCCTTTTCTTTTTTTACGTCTTCAACGAAGTGTTCTTCCTTCTTTTCAATATCTATGTCAGGAGCGGCATACGCCTTTTCCTTTTCTATCTCTTCTTTCGGTTCTTTGACCTCTTTCTTCGCTTCTTTTTTCGGTTCTTTTTCCTTTTTGGACGTTTTCTTTAAAAGCTCTTTCTTCTTTGGCGCTTTAGGCGCCCCCAGAAGCTCCTCATCCGATATGGTCCTTTTGGTCAGCTCCATTATCACCATACTGGCTCCGTCACCTTTTCTCGCGCCCAGCAGCATGATACGGGTGTATCCTCCCGGAACGTCCTTAAATAACGGGGCAAGGTCCCGGAACAGTATTGTGACAACATCCCTGTTGCAAAGCTTTCTATAGGCCTCTCTCTTAGCAAAAACCGAGCCGGGATCCTTTTTGGCCAGCGTTATCAGAGGTTCCGCGAAGCTTCGCAACGCCTTGGCTTTAGCCATCGTGGTCTCGATCCTCTGGTGTGTAAACAGGGCGTTAGCCATGTTCTTCAGCAAGGCCTTCCGGTGGCTTATATTCCTGCTTATCCTCCCTTTATTCTTCCTGTGCCTCATTACCTGCCTTTCCTGATATCATCGCTTTATCATTCTTCCTCGAGCTCCATGCCAAGATGCAGTCCCATAGACGAAAGGATCTTATTGATCTCGGTCAATGACTTCTTCCCGAAATTCTTGTATTTCAGCATCTCCGTTTCCTTCTTCTTCACAAGGTCACCTATCATCCTTATGCTGGCCTCGGCCAGACAATTGGAACTCCTGACCGACAGCTCGAGTTCAGAGATGGGTTTGTCCAATTTCTTCTTAAGTTCTTCCCTGTCCTTGGATTCTTCTTCCTCTTCTTCTATCTCTTCCGGAAGCTTGCCGATCGTCATGAACACGTCAAGATGGCGTTGGAGTATATTCGCCGCGTAAAGCAGTATCTCCTTGGGCTCCATGCTGCCGTTCGTCCATATCTCAAGAATAAGCTTGTCATAATCGGTGATGTAACCCACCCTGGTATCCTTCACATCGATATTCACTTTCTTCACGGGCGAAAACAACGAATCCATGGCTATGACACCGACCGCTTCATCTCCGGTCTTGTTCCTCTCCGCCGGGACATAGCCGCGCCCGCGGTCAACTGTCATCTCGATCTCCAGTTTTTTGTCCTCGGTCAATGTCGCTATATGGTGGCCGGGATTAACGATCTCGACCGTCTCATCGGTCTTTATGTCCTTGCCCGTCACTTCTCCTTTTTTGCTCACTGAAAGGAACATCGGCTTCGGGTTCTTGAAATGTGACCTGAGCACTATCCCTTTTATGTTCATAATGATCTGGGAAGTATCTTCCAGGACACCGGGAATGGCCGAGAATTCATGCAGCGCACCGGTAATCTTCACTTTGGTCACTGCCGTCCCCTCTATGGAGGAAAGCAATATCCTTCTGAGGGAATTCCCGATCGTGATCCCGTACCCTTTTTCAAAGGGCTCCGCTATGACCTTCCCGTAGGTCGGGGAATATGTTCCCTCTTCAAAAACGATCTTTTTCGGCAACTCGAAGCTTTTAAGTTTCACAGCCATTTCGTGTATCCTCCTGTTTATTTGGAATAGAGCTCGACAATAAGGCTTTCCTCTATGACCATACCGATATCTTTCTTTTCCGGAAGCTTTTTGATCTCGACCGTGAGGTCCTCGGGTGAAACTTCTATCCACTCCGGGATACCACGGTCCCCTAAAACCTTGAAAGTCTCGCGGAAGGCCTTGATCTGCTCGTCTTTCCCCGTCATCTCTATCTTGTCCCCCGTACCGACAAGATAGGAGGGTATGTCCACCTTGCGGCCGTTAACCTTGACAAAGCGGTGCATCACAATCTGCCTGGCCTTTGCCCGCGATTCAGCGAAGCAGGCCCGGTAAATCATGTTATCGAGGCGCCTTTCCAGCAACTGAAGAAGGACCTCTCCGGTGACACCCTTTGCCTTTTCGGCCTTTTTAAAATAATTCCTGAACTGGCGCTCCAGCAGACCGTAAATCCTCTTCGCCTTCTGCTTTTCCCTCAGCTGTAACGCGTAGTTGGATGTCTTGGTCCGTCTCCTCCCTCTGCCATGCTGTCCCGGAGCGTATCCTCTTTTCATCATCGCACACCTGTCCGTAGTGCATCTTATCCCCTTCAGAAAAAGCTTTTCGCCTTCTCTTCTGCATAGCCTGCATGACGATCCCAATCTTCTAGCCATTTATTTTCCTTTTCAGTTCGTAGTTCATAGTTCGGAGTCAGTTCTTCTACGAACTCCCAACTGCGAACTCATTAGACCCTGCGGCGCTTCTTCGGCCTGCAGCCGTTATGCGGCACAGGGGTAACATCCATAATCCCCTTCACATTGAAACCCTCGGCCCGTATGCTTCTTACGGCGCTCTCCTTGCCCGGGCCCGGGCCTTTAACACGGATCGCTATCTCGCTTATACCATGGTCTCTTGCCTTCTTCGCGGCGTCTCTTGCCGCTATGCTGGCCGCGAAAGGGGTAGATTTCCTTGACCCTTTAAAGCCGGACGTGCCAGCTGAACTCCAGCACAGGACCTTGCCTTTCTGGTCTGTCACTGTAATAATGGTATTATTGAACGTAGCATGCACAAATGCTATCCCGCTTGGGACCTTTGTCAGTATCTTCTTACGCCTTCTTGTCTTTGCTTTCTTCTGCACTTTATTTCTCCCTTATCTTTCTTCTTTCGAGCTCCGACGCCATGCGCCATGCTCTATTCCGGCTTCATCACTTTTCTGGTCGTCTTAGCCCTGGCAACCCCTATGGTCTTTTTCGGGCCTTTGCGCGTCCTGGCGTTCGACCGGGTCCTCTGCCCCCTTGTTGGAAGGTTTTTTTTATGCCGCATGCCCCGGTAAGTACCGATGCCCATCAACCTCTTGATGTTGCCAAGATGTTCCCTGCGAAGGTCTCCCTCGACCCTGTATCTTTCCTGTATGATATGCGTAATAGTCGTTACTTCCTGGTCATCAAGGTCCTTCGCTCTTTTATCTGGAGAGATCCCGGCTTCTTCCAGTATCCTGTTGGACATGGTCCTGCCTATACCAAAAATATAGGTTAAAGCTATCTCTATCCTTTTTTCCTTCGGTATGTCAATCCCTATTATCCTCGGCATTGTTTTCTCCTCTTTAACGCCTATTAGTCAATAGTCAATGGTCGATGGCCTATCGTCTATGGACTATCGACTATAGACTTCTTCACCCCTGCCTCTGTTTGTGCTTCGGGTCTTTACAAATAACCCTGACCACACCTTTTCTTTTCACTATTTTGCACTTTGGACATATCGCCCGCACGCTGGATCTGACTTTCATGGCTATTTATTTCTCCTGATAATCCTTCCTCTGTTCAAATCGTAGGGCGATAACTCCACTGTAACGGTATCGCCGGGAACTATACGTATAAAATACATCCTCATCTTTCCGGAGACATGGGCCAGCACAAGATGCCCGCTTTCCAGCTTGACCCTGAACATCGCGTTCGGCAGAACCTCGGCAATTTTTCCTTCAACGACAATAGGTTCTTCCTTTGGACTCATGTCAACGCCTCCGCTTTTTCCTTTCCGATAATAACGGTATCCTCAAAATGGGCGGACAGCTTTCCATCCTTTGTAAGAGTGGTCCACCCGTCCTGCATGACCTTTACTTCACGTGTACCGATATTCACCATTGGTTCTATCGCCAGCAGAAGTCCCTCTTTTAACACCGGGCCACTGCCTCCTTCACCCCAGTTCGGGACTTCCGGAGATTCGTGCAGCGCACGCCCGATACCATGGCCGACATACGCCCTTACTTCCTCGTATCCGCTTTTTCTGACCCTTTGTTCTATCGCGTTCGAGATGTCCGACACCCTGTTGCCTTCGAACGCTTCCTTCATTCCCTCACGCAGGCTGTCTTTAGTAACATTGATCAGGTCCCGGGCCTCTTCACTGATCTCGCCGACAGCGAAGGTCCTGGCGCTGTCCGTAAAAAAACCGTTCTTTTTTACGCCAACGTCTATGCTGATGATATCGCCATCTTTCAGGATGATATCATCAGACGGGATACCGTGGACGACTACCTCGTTCGGCGATGCGCATATTGAAGCGGGATATCCTTTATATCCCTTGAAAGCCGGCTCGCCGCCTTGTTCCCGTATGATCGACTCCACTTCCCTGTCAATGGCGGCAGTAGACATCCCTTCCCGGATATGGCCCCGGAGCCATTCAAATATCCCCTGTATGATCCTCCCCGTTTCCCGGATCTTCCGGATGCTCTCTTCGTCCGTCAAAATAGTCATCTATATCATGTCCTCTTTCCGGAAAAGAGCTTTTACGTCTTCAAAGAGCTTTTCTGCCTGGATATCGCCGGCAACCTCTCTCAGTTGGCCCTTATCCCGGTAATATTCAATAAGATCTTTAGTGCTCTCATTATAAACAACAAGCCTTTTTTTCGCTGTTTCAGGCTTGTCGTCTTCCCTCTGGTACAACCGGCCGCTGCACGCGTCGCATATACCCTCTTTCGCGGGCGGCATATTCGTCACATGATAATTCTTGCCGCAGGCCCTGCACACCCTCCTCCCGGACAGTCTCTGGACCGCCGTATCCTCAGAGGTCTTGAAATAGAGGACCACCGTCAGCGACTTGCCGGATCCTTCCAGCGATGAATCAAGGGATTCTGCCTGGGCTCGGGTCCGCGGATATCCATCGAGTATAACTCCTCTTTTGGCGTCTGGCTTGCTCATCCTTTCGATCACCAGTGCCGTGACTATTTCATCCGGGACCAACTCTCCGCTGTTCATGTACCCGGACACTTTCTGTCCTATCTCATTGCCTTCTTTCACGGCTTCCCTGAGCATATCGCCTGTTGAAACATGAAGAAGGCCGAACTCTTCAATAAGGAGCGCGGCCTGCGTGCCCTTGCCCGCTCCAGGAGGGCCCAGAAGGACCATGTTCACCTGCTTCGCTTCCGTCATGCCAACCGTCCCCTTACTCTTCCTTTTTTCATGAATCCCTCATAGTGCCTCATCAAAAGATGAGACTCGATCTGTCTCATGGTATCAAGCATAACACCGACAATGATCAAAAGTCCCGTGCCTCCGAAAAAACTGGCCACAAGGTACGGGATGCCAAGCCTGGTGTTAATAACAGTCGGCAGGACCGCGATTATCGTTAAGAACACCGCACCCGGAAGCGTTATCCGTGTCATGATGAAGTCCAGGTATTCCGCGGTCTGCCGGCCCGGCCTGATTCCAGGGACAAATCCTCCGTAGCGTTTCATATTATTCGCCATGTCTATGGGGTTAAAGGTTATGGCGGCATAAAAATACGCGAAAAACAGTATCATGAACGAATAAACCACGTAGTAAAGTGGCCTGCCCATCATCAGGGAACTTGCCACGCCCTGTATGGCCCTGTTGGGAACTATCCCCGCGATGGTCGCCGGGAACATTATTATGGACTGTGCGAAAATTATGGGAATAACCCCGCCCTGATTAACCCTTAAAGGAATATAGGTGCTCTGCCCTCCGTATATCTTCCTGCCCACGACCCTTTTAGCATACTGGATCGGTATTTTTCTCTGCCCCTGCGTTATTACCACGACCGCCACGACCACTACGACGAACATGAACAGCAGGAATATCAGCTTGAACGGGTCCATGCTGGTCTCGCCACTCGTGCCCGGAGTAAGCAGGGTTATGACCTGGAACACGGCTGCCGGGAGTCTTGAGACGATACCCGCGGTGATTATGAGCGATATCCCGTTACCTATGCCTTTCTCCTGTATCTGTTCCCCCAGCCACATAATAAAAGCCGTGCCAGTGGTAAGCGTGATAACAGTAAGTAAACGGAACCCCCATCCCGGGCTTGCGACGATCTGCATGCCCTGGAAACGCGCCGGGTTCTCCAGCCACAGGGCTATGAAAAACGCCTGTATTATCGAAAGCACGATCGTGCCGTACCTGGTTAACTGTGTTATCTTCTTACGCCCTTCCTCACCCTGCTTGGCCAGGCGTTCCAAGGCCGGGATTACGGTCGTCAAAAGCTGCAGAATAATAGACGAAGAGATGTACGGCATTATCCCCAGAGCGAATATGGTAAGGCGTCTCATAGCTCCACCGGAGAACATGTTCATCAGCCCGAAAAGCGTCCCGCCCTGCGTTCTCGCTATATTGTCAAAGAACTGGGCCAGTTTCATGCCATCTATTCCCGGCGTGGGTATGAACGCTCCTATCCGGTAAACGGCTATGAGCCCGAAAGTGACCAGTATCTTTCGCTTCAGATCCGGGATCTTAAACATATTTTTAAAGGATTCCAGCACTTCAAAACTCCTTAATTATATAATTACGGTTTTACCGCCCGCTTCTTCGATCGCTTTTTTCGCGCTCTCTGAAAAAGCATTGGCCTTAACGGTTATGGATTTGCTCAGTTTGCCGTCCCCGAGCACCTTCAGCTCCAGTCTTTTCTTTTTCAGGACCCCGCTGTTCAAAAGGAACTCCTTGTCGATCACGGCGCCGTCTTCAACCGCCTTCATGTTCTCGAGGACGTCGATGTTGATAATGTTCCTTTCTTTCTTGAACTTATTCGTAAACCCTCTCTTGGGAACGCGCCTTACCAACGGCATCTGCCCTCCCTCGTAACCGGGTGTATAAGTCCCTCCTCCTGAACGCTGCTTTGCTCCCTTGTGCCCCCGGCCAGCGGTCTTGCCGCGTCCGGAACCGATGCCCCTGCCTTTAATCTTCCTGTTCCTCTTCACACCGTCCGGCTTTTTTATATTCTCTATCTTAAAGACCATCTTATCCTCTTCTTTTCAACCTTAACTTCAAAAATCCGTCCATTGTGGCTTTAACTACATTCACGGGATTTCTTGAGCCGAGACTTTTTGTCAGAATGTTCTTTATGCCCACGGCGTCGCAAAGCGCCCTTACGGCTCCGCCGGCTATAACACCCGTGCCTGGCCCCGCGGGCTTCAGCATCACTGAGGTCGCCTTGAACTTCCCGATGATCTCGTGAGGAATAGTATCGCCCCTCAATTTTACCTTTTTTAAGCTTTTTTTCGCCTCAGCGGTCCCCTTGGTAATAGCTCCCACGACTTCATTGGATTTTCCGAACCCGATACCCACTCTGCCTTTTGCGTCACCCGTAATAACCAGCGCATTGAATGAAAAATTCTTCCCGCCCTTTACGACTTTGGAAACCCGGCCTATCTTTACAACCCGTTCTACCCATTCTTCGGCGGTCTCGGCGCCGTGCCGTTTCTCGCCGAAAAAGGTGTCCTTCTTTTCTTTAGGAGTTTGCTTGCTCGCTCCTTCGGCAACTGATTTCTCACCGCTATTTTTCTTGTTCTCCTCCAGCATACAGCCTCCTGTTAGAATTCCAGTCCGTTTTTTCTGGCGCTGTCGGCAAAAGCCTTGACCGCGCCGTGATACCGGTATCTCGAACGGTCAAATACCACTTTTTTTATCCCCCTTGAACCCGCGATCTTTGCTATCTCTTCACCGAGCATAGTGGCGACATCTACGCTCTTTCTGGTCAAACCATTGACCCTGCCGCCGACCGCCTGCGATTGAGACGACAGGCCGCATAAAGTCCTGCCTTCAATATCATCTATAATCTGGACATATATGTTCCTGAGACTTTTATAGAAGGCCATCCTCGGCCTCTCCCCTGTCCCGGAAATCTTTTTCCTTATTGATTTTTTCCGTCGTGCTCTTGCTTCTTTTTTCTTCATCTTTGTTCCTCTATCTATCCTTCGCGCCATGCGCCATGCGCCATGCCCCTTACGCGATGCTCTTCCCCTGTTTGCGGCGGACGTATTCTCCCACATAACGTATGCCTTTACCCTTGTACGGTTCCGGAGGATAAAGCGCTCTTATCTCCGCCGCCACCTCTCCGACCTTCTGTTTATCGATCCCTTTCACGACTATTGCCCTCGCGTCCGGGGTCTCAATGGTTATCCCTTCCGGCACGTCAAAATTAACAGTATGGGATTTACCTATTTCCATGGCCAGGACCTTGCCCTTCATCTGCGCCTTGTAACCGACACCCTGGATCTCGAGTTTCTTCTTGAACCCGTCCTTGAGCCCCACAATCATATTATTGATGCGGCTCCTGGTAGTCCCGTGCAAAGCCCTGTCTCTGCGGGAATCCGAAGGCCTCGTGACCGTGACCGTGTTGTCCTTGACATCTACCGCAAATCCTGCGGGAACCCCGTACTCGACAACATTGCCCTTAGACTCGACCTTGACCTTCCCGTCCTCTGTTTCAACTTTTATCCCATCTGGGATCTCTATGGGCTTCCTTCCAACCCTGGACATCTTCTTCTCCTTTATCTCGATTGGAAATAAGTACCGAAAGATGATCAATGATCTCGTCCCTCATCTCCCGTCCTTTATCCATCCTTAGAAATCTGTCTTCTTCCATCTTGTGTCTTTAGATCCCTCGCTCTCCGCCTAAGGCGGGTCGGCCTCGCCCGGAGGGCTCGGCACTTCCTCGGACATTTCGTCCTCGGTCGCTCGGGATAAATTCGCACTTATGATTTCCGAACACTATCGTGTCCGTAAATCATGTGCTCATTTACCATACCTGGCAGATGATCTCGCCGCCGATGCCCTGTTCCTTTGCCTCTTTATCCGTCAGCAGCCCCTTACTTGTAGAGATGATAGCGACGCCTACACCTCCCAGGACCTTTTTCACATCCTTTGCCTGAACGTAAACGCGCCTGCCCGGCGTTGATTTCTTCTTAAGGTTCTCCATGACCGGGGTCCCGTCTTCAAGGCTTTTTAGATATATCTTCAGCTTACCCTGCATGTTATCCTCGATAACCTGATAATCCTCGATAAATCCTTCCCTCTTTATAAGACCGATGATGCTTTCGAGTGTGCCTGACCTCTTTATTATCACGGTTTTCTTGCCTGACATTATGGCGTTTCTTATCACTGTCAACTGATCGGCTATCAGATCCGTAACGCTCATTTATGATCTCCTTTATTAGTTCGGAGTTCGTAGTTGAAAAACCATGCTCTTACTTTTGTCTCCGAACTACGAACTGCACTACCAGCTCGCCTTGTGAATGCCGGGTATATCACCACGGGATGCCAGCTCCCTGAAACAGATACGGCACAGCTTGAAACGCCGCATGTATCCTTTTTTTCTGCCGCAGATCTGGCACCGGGTAATAACCCTGGTGCTGAATTTCGGTTTACGTCTTGCTTTCTCGATAAGCGCTGTTTTTGCCATATAGGGCCTCTTGTCTAGTTCGTAGTTGGTAATTCGTAGTTAAAAAACTATACTCTTACTTTTGTCTCTGAACTACGAACCAACTAATCGTCAACTTACTTTCTACTAAACGGCATGCCAAACCCCTTCAAGAGTTCCATGGCCTCTTCCTTTGACTTAGCCGTAGTTACAATACAGATGTCCATACCGTGCGGCCTTGGTATCTTGTCCAGGTCCAGCTCCGGAAATATGGTCTGCTCCTTTAATCCCAGCGTATAATTCCCGTGCCCGTCAAATGCCGAACGTGGCACGCCCCTGAAATCCCTGATCCTCGGTATGCAGAAATTAATAAGCCGGTCCAGGAACTCATACATCCGCTGCCTGCGAAGGGTCACCTTATAGCCCACTGGAGAGCCCTCTCTTATCTTGAAATTGGAGATCGACTGCCTGGCCCTGGTCAAAGCGGGCCTTTGTCCGGTAATAAGCGCTATCTCATCACGCACTTTTTCAACCAGCTCCTTGGTATGGGCCATTTCCCCCATGCCGACGTTAACCACGACCTTGTCAATACATGGAACTTCCATGGTGTTCGAATACCCGAACGTCTTCATCAGTTCCGGAACTATCGTCTTTATATATAACTCCTTAAACTGCACCATCTGATCGTATCTCCCCGTTAAAGAATCTCGTGACATTTTCTGCAATAGCGGGACTTGCTGCCATCGCTCAGGATGTCCACTCCCGTGCGCGTAACCCGATTGCATCTTTTACAGATCACGTTCAAATTGGACACATTAATGGACGCCTCCTGCTGGATGATGCCACCCTGCTGGTCCTGGCTTTTCTGCCTGAGGTGTTTTTTTACGAAATTAGCGCCCTGCACTATGGCCCTGTGCTTCACCGGAAAGACCTTCAAGACCTTTCCGGTCTTCCCCTTGTCTTTTCCAGCAAGAACCTTTACCATGTCGTTCTTTTTTATGCTAAGCATGTATAAAAACCTCCTTAAATGACCTCGGGCGCCAGAGATATTATCTTCATGAAGTTCTTTTTTCTCAATTCCCGCGCTACCGGACCGAACACTCTTGTCCCCCGCGGGTTGCCGTCCTTATCGATAATTACCACGGCGTTCCTGTCAAATTTGAGTACTGTCCCGTCCGCCCTAAGGATGGGATACGCCGTCCGGACTATAACCCCGCGCACAACCTCGCCCTTTTTGACCTCGCCTGTCGGGGCGGACTCTTTTACGTTGCAGGTCACGACATCTCCGATCTCCGCTACCCGCCTGCCGGATCTTCCGATAACTCCTATCAGGGCGACTTTTTTCGCGCCCGTGTTATCGGCAACGTCCAAAATACTGCGCATTATAATCATCTTGAGCTATTCCTTCTGGGCCTTTTCAACGACCTCGACGATCCTCCAGCATATGTCCTTGGCCAGGGGCCTCGTCTCCATTATTTTCACCACATCGCCTTTTGCCGCTTCATTATTATCGTCACGAGCCTTTAGCTTTTTGTGCTTGGTAACGAATTTTTTATAAAGAGGGTGTATTTTCCGCGTCTCCCATTGGACCGTAACAGCCTTGTCCATCTGATCGCTTACGACCGTACCGATTACAGTTTTTTTTCTGACACTATTTTTCACTTCTCTTTCTCCTTTAATATAGTGTAACATCTCGCGATATCACGCTTCATCTCCCTCAAACGCTGCGGTCTCTCAAGGCGGCCGCTCACCTTTTCAAACCTGAGGTTAAAAAGCTTCTCCTTCAAAGAAAGAAGTGTATGCTCTATTTCAGCCTCCGTCATGTTCCTTATTGCAGCCGGCTTCAAACTTTCCCTCCCCGCATGATGAATCTAGTCTTTATCGGAAGTTTATGCGCTGACAGACGCATAGCGGACCTTGCCATGTCAAGAGGGACGCCTTCCATCTCGAATATTATGCGCCCCTTCCTCACGCTCGCGACCCATCCCGCCGGCGATCCTTTACCCTTGCCCATCCTGGTCTCAGCGGCTGTTTTGGTCACGGGCTTATCGGGAAATATCCTTATCCACAGTTTTCCGGCCCTTCCGGTCTTTCGCATGATCGCTACCCTGGCGGCCTCTATCTGCCTGTCCGAGACCCAGTCACTCTCCAGGGCCTTTAAACCATACTCCCCGAAATGCAGGACGCTCCCGGCCGAACTTATCCCCTTGCGTTTGCCCCTCTGCTGTTTTCTGAATTTGACCCGCTTCGGCATCAAAGCCATGCTTACTCCTTGCTTCCCTCTGTTACCTCTTTCGGTCCGGTTCCGGTTTTCTTCACTTTTTTAGCGAACTTTTCACCTTTGTATATCCACACCTTTACCCCTATTATTCCATAGGTAGTCCTTGCTTCCGAAAACCCGTAATCGATGTCCGCCCGTATGGTCTGCAGGGGTATCTTTCCGAATTTGTAGCTTTCGGCCCTGGCTATCTCGGCCCCGCCAAGGCGTCCGGCGCATCTTATCTTTATCCCCTCACCGCCAGCGTCTTTGACAGCTTGAAGAGCCTTCTTCATCGTCCTCCTGAAAGCCATCCTCCTCACCAGCTGGAAAGCGACATTGTCGGCAACTATCTGGGCATCAAGGGTGGGATTTGATACTTCCTTAATATCCACAAGCAGCTTATTTCCTTCTCCGATCACCGTCTGTATAGATTCCTTTAATCTTTCGATCTGCGCGCCCTGGCGTCCTATTATCATACCGGGCCTGCCCGCGTAGATCTGCACCCTTATACGCTTGCTTGTCCTCTCGATATCCACACGGGATACCATACCGGAGGTTATCTCCTTCTGGATCAACTTCCTTATCTTGGCGTCCTGCGCCAGATTCCTGGCAAAATCAGCTTTAGTGGCGTACCACCGGGAATTCCAACCGCGGTTAAAGCCCAGACGAAAACTTATTGGATTAACTTTCTGTCCCATATTATTTGCTCTCCACCTCGCCGTTCTCTTGATGTGCATCTTGCACCATGTCCAGTTCAACATATATATGCGCGGTCCTGTGCCGGACAGGAGTAGCCCTTCCCATGGTAGCCGCCCTGTAACGCATCAGCATCGGACCTCCATCGGCTTTTATCTTTGAAATATAAATATTCTTTGCCAGAAGTTTTTTCTGTTTTCCAAAGTTCGCGTTCGCAAAAGCCGAGTTTATAACCTTCTTCACCATCCCACCGGCACGCTTGCTCCCGTTATCCAGGATATGATTGGCTTTCTCTACCGTCTCGCCTTTGATCAGGTCCAGCACCAATCTCACCTTTCTAGGTGATATCCTTATATATTTTGCTTTCGCTTTTGCCAGCATTTTGTTCCCTCTTTTAACTACTAGTTAGTTCGGAGTGCGTGGTTGGTAGTTCGTAGTTAAAAAACTATGCTCTTACTTTTGTCTCCGAACTAGGAATTCACTACGTCTTGTCCATGGATATCTTTGTAGCCGCGCCATGCGAGCGAAACTGTCTCGTCGGAGCGAATTCCCCCAGCTTGTGCCCCACCATGTTCTCGGTAACGAAAATCGAGTTAAATTTCTTCCCGTTATGTATCATCAGTGTAATCCCAACAAACTCCGGCAGTATCATGGATCTTCTTGACCATGTCTTGATCGGCTTCTTCTGGCCGCCCTCTCTCATCCTCTGGACCTTCTTCATCAGGCTTTCATCAACAAAAGGCCCTTTCTTTACTGACCTGGACATACCTTATTTCCTCCGTTTTATGATCTTGCTGTCCGACGCTTTTTTCTTTTTTCTGGTCTTCAACCCTCTGGTGATCTTACCCCAGGGCGTTGTAGGATGCCTGCCGCCCGAAGATTTACCTTCACCTCCGCCCATGGGATGGTCAACAGGGTTCTTGACTACGGCCCGCGAGCTCGGCCTGCGGCCCAGATATCTTGATCTCCCCGCCTTGCCAAGGACCACCTTCTCATGATCGATATTCCCGACCTTGCCGATAGAAGCATAGCATTTCTCGCTCACTAACCGGATCTCTCCGCTGGGAAGGCGCAGGTGGACATCGCCTTCGTCCTTCGCGGCTACAATAACGCTCATCCCGGCCGCCCGTGCTATTTTAGCCCCTCTACCCGGGTGTAATTCAACGCAGTAAACCATGGTTCCCAAAGGGATATTCTTAAGCTCCGTTGAATTGCCGACCTCGATACCTACCCTGGAGCCGCACTCAACGGTACTCCCGACTTTGAGGTCCATGGCTGCGATAACATAGGCCTTGTGTCCGTCTTCATAACGGATAAGCGCTATATTTGCCGAACGGTTCGGATCATACTCTACGGCTTCGACCACAGCGGACATGCCTTTTTTGGAGTAGCGGAAATCAATGACCCTGTAACGCCTCTTATGCCCGCCGCCTTTCGACCCCACGGTCTTTCTTCCATATTTGTTGCGTCCACCGGTCTTGTTCAGCGGCTTTGTGAGAGACTTCTCCGGCCTGTCCTTGGTGATCTCCTCAAAGGTCAATCTGCTCGCCCAACGAGTTGCCGGTGTAGCCGGCCTGTATTTTTTGATACCCATTTTTTACGTTACCTCTATCCTGTTCTCAGGTTTCAGGGTCACCACTGCCTTCTTCCATGAAGCTGTCATGCCTTCACGGAACCTGACTCTTCGTTTTTTGCCTTTCATGTTCATTATATTGACCGCATCCACCTTTACTTTATATATATCTTCGACAGCTTTTTTTATCTGTATTTTGTTAGCACCCTTATCCACTTTAAAGAGATACTTGTTTTCCTTAAGGATCCTTGACCCCTTTTCGGTCCTGATCATGTTCTTTATGGTATCATGCGAAGTTCTCATTTCAATCTCTCCATCAGCTTTACCAAAGCGTCTTTTTCTATCACAAGGTTTTCGTTCAGGAGCACATCCCTTGCGTTTATGTTCCTTCCTTCCTTTAAAGTGATCTCTTTAAGATTTTGGGATGAATAGCCGACTTCCCGGTTGACCTTGTCTATCACTACAAGGGTCTTGCCTTCTATCTTAAGATTATCCAGTATCGACTTGAACGCCCTGGTCTTCACTTCCTCCAGTTCGATCGGCACCACAGGCTTTATCGAGTCCTCCAGAAGCCTGGCGTTCAAACTCGATAAAAGCGCTTTACGCATGGCCTTTTTCGGCATGGAATAGCTGTAATCGCGGGGTTTAGGGCCGAAAATGACCCCCCCGTGTCTCCATAACGGGTTCCTTGATGAACCTACCCTGGCGCGGCCAGTGCCTTTCTGCCTCCAGGGCTTGGCCCCGCCACCGGAGATCTCGCTTCGCCCTTTGGTAGAGGCCGTTCCCCTGTGCCTGTTCGCCTCGTACATTTTATTCACTTCATAGAGAAGCGTCTCGTTGACAGTGCCGTCAAATAAATGCTTGTCCAGCTGGACCTTGTCAACGACCTTGCCATCCAGGCCATATACGGATAACTTGGTATTGAGCTCTTTCGTCTTTTTACTCTTTGTCTTCTTTTTTGTTTTCTTCTTCTCCGGCATTTTTAGCCTCTGTATTATCGCATTTTTAGTCAATAGACTATCGACTATTGACTTGCTTGTGCTTCCGGTTCCTCTTTCTCAGCTGCACCCTGTTCTTTTGCCTCTTCCGCTTCCTGTTCTTCCCTTACTTCTCTTGGCGCGAACGGCTTCTTTTTGGCAAAACGTATTATGAGAAAACTGCTCTTCGTTCCGGGAACAGCCCCTTTTATCCCTATAGTCCCTGCCTCCTTGTCAACGACAACGACCTCCAGGTTCTGAACAGTAACCATTTCATTGCCCATATGCCCCGGCATAGGATGGCCTTTTTCAACCTTCGAAGGGAAAGAACTCGCGCCTATGGACCCCGGTGCCCGATGCGACATGGAGCCGTGTGTCTCTCCTCCGCCTACCCAGCCGCAGCGCTTCATGCCTCCCTGGAACCCCTTCCCCTTGGAAATACCCGTAATATCCACGAAATCACCTTTTTGGAAGATCGAATTCGTTAGTTTATCCCCCACCTCGGCTTCAGGCGCTTCATCGCATTTTATCTCCCTGACGAATCTCTTCGGCTTAAGCCCTTTGGCCTTTAGATATTCCCTCTGGGGCTTTTTGATCCGCATTTCCTTTGTGTCGTCGAACCCAAGCTGGACAGCGTTATACCCGTGATGCTCTTCGTTCTTTACGGCCTGCACGACACTGGTCCCTGTTTCCAGCAAGGTCACGGATATGCGTTCTCCGCCCTCGCCAAAGACCTGTGTCATCCCTATTTTTTTGCCCAGTATACCCGTGCTCATTTTTTCCTTTTTACTTGATCTCGACATCCACGCCTGCGGGAAGATCCAGTTTGCGCAACGAATCTATGGTCTTTGCTGTAGGTTCCATTATATCCAGGATCCGCTTATGGGTCTTCAGTCCAAACTGCTCTCTGGACTTTTTATCCACATGTGGAGAGCGCAGCACAGTGTAGATCTCCTTTTTTGTCGGCAAAGGAACCGGCCCGATTATAGACGCGCCGGTCTTCTTCACTGTCGCCACTATCTCTTCCATGGAGACGTCCAGCAGTTTGTGATCAAACGATTTTAACTTAAGCCTTATTTTTTGCGGCTGCTTAGTTTTTTTCGTCATGTTTTATCTACTCCAGTATCTCCGCGATCACGCCAGCGCCCACCGTATGTCCGCCCTCTCTTATGGCGAACCTCAGCTCCTTCTCCAGCGCTACCGGCGTTATCAGCTCCACTTGCATGGTCACGTTATCTCCCGGCATTACCATCTCCACACCTTCGGGAAGATTCGCCACCCCGGTCACATCAGTCGTCCTGATGTAGAACTGCGGCCTGTATCCAGTGAAGAACGGCGTGTGCCTGCCACCCTCTTCCTTCGTCAATATATATACCTCCGCCTTGAACTTCGTGTGCGGCGTGATCGACCCGGGTGCGGCCAGGACCTGCCCTCTTGCCAGGTCCTTCTTCTCTATACCCCTCAAAAGCACTCCAACGTTATCTCCAGCCTGCCCGGAGTCAAGTATCTTGCGGAACATCTCCACTCCCGTCACTACCGACTTCTGCGTAGGGCTTATCCCAACTATCTCTATCTCTTCTCCCACTTTTACCTGGCCTCTTTCTATCCTGCCTGTCCCTACAGTTCCCCTGCCCGTTATGCTGAATATGTCCTCTATCGGCATCAGGAACGGCTTGTCAATGTCCCTAACCGGCGTCGGTATGAACGAATCCACCGCCGCCAGCAGCTCGGCAACGAACGCGCAGTCGGGACTGTCCACCGCTCCCCCTGCTTCCATGGCCTTGAGCGCGCTGCCCTTTATTATCGGCGTGTCATCACCGGGAAACTCATACTTGCTTAAAAGCTCCCGCACTTCAAGCTCCACAAGGTCCAGGAGCTCCGAATCGTCCACCTGGTCTATCTTGTTCAGAAATACCACGATCGCCGGGACGTTCACCTGCCTCGCCAAAAGGATATGTTCCCTTGTCTGCGGCATCGGACCGTCCGCGGCCGAGACCACCAGGATCGCCCCATCCATCTGCGCGGCGCCCGTGATCATGTTCTTGATGTAATCGGCGTGCCCGGGGCAGTCTATATGCGCGTAATGCCTGTTATCCGTCTGGTACTCCACGTGCGCCACAGCTATGGTTATTCCCCTCTCCTTCTCCTCGGGGGCCTTGTCGATACTGTCAAACTCGCGCACTTCAGCCATGCCTTTCTTGGCGAGGTACATGGTTATGGCCGCTGTAAGCGTGGTCTTGCCGTGGTCGACGTGTCCTATGGTCCCGACATTCAAATGCGGTTTTGTTCGTTCAAATTTTGCCTTCGCCATCATTCCCTCCTTAGGTTTTTAGACCACAATCCCCGGAACAATCTTCTCCATCACTGTTTTTGGCACTTCCTTGTAATAGGAAGGCTCCATTGTATATGTTGCCCGTCCCTGTGTCAAGCTTCTTAGCGCCGTGGCATATCCGAACATCTGGGCAAGAGGAGCGGCCCCGGTTATTATCTTCGTCGTTCCCTTCTGGGAAATGCTCTCCACCTTTATCCTTCTCATGTTCATGTCCCCTATCACGTCTCCGAGGTATTCGTCCGGCGTGGTCACTTCCAGTTTCATAATAGGTTCCAGAAGGACCGGCCTGGCTTTGCGGAGCCCTACCCTTAACGCTATGGCCCCGGCGTTGCTGAACGCTATTTCCGAAGAATCGACTTCATGAAAAGAACCGTCGTAAAGAGTGACCCTTACATCCGTGACCGGGTATCCTGCCAGCACCCCGCTCCTGGCCGCGTCCCTGACGCCTTTCTCAATCGCGGAGAAAAATTCCCTTGGGATAGCCCCTCCTTTTATCTTTTCCTCGAACTGTATACCTTCTCCGGCTGACACAGGCTCTATCTGGATTTCGACATGGCCATACTGACCGTGCCCGCCTGTCTGCTGTATAAATTTTCCAGTGGCTTTTACCTGCTGGGTTATCGTTTCCCTGTATGCGACCTGTGGACTGCCGGTCTTGGCTGCCACCTTGAACTCCCTCTTCATCCTGTCAACAATGATCTCCATGTGCAGCTCACCCATTCCGTTGATAAGCGTCTGGCCGGTTTCCGCATTGTAACTGACCTTGAAAGAAGGGTCCTCATCTTCTATTTTCTTGAGCGCCATGCCCAGCTTGTCCTGGTCAGCTCTTGTATCAGGCTCGATAGCCATGGAGATTACGGGTTCCGGATATTTTATCCTTTCCAGGGTGACCTGATTGGCCTCGCTACAAAGCGTATGCGCGGTCTTTGTGAATTTAAGTCCTACCAATCCCACGATCTGGCCCGCCACGGCCGATTGTATGATCTCCCTCTGGTCAGCGTGCATCCGGAGTATCTGTCCTATCCTTTCCTTTTTCCCAGAAGTGGTATTGTAAACATATGTCCCGGAGGCCAGTTTGCCGGAGTAGATCCTCGCGAACGTCACGTTCCCCACGAACGGGTCTGTCATCACCTTGTACGCGTAGACGCACAAAGGCGCCCCCTCGTCCGGCTTAATAACCACTTCCTCGTCCGTTTTGGTATTAACACCCCTTGGTGGATCGACGTCCAGGGGCGACGGAAGATAATCACTGACGGCGCCAAGCGCGAACTTCACGCCTTTGTTCTTCAACGCGGAACCGCATATGACCGGCACAAAAAGGTTGTTAATCGTATTTTTTCTTATGTATTTCTTTAATTCTTCCGGATATATTCCCTTGTCCAGGAGATATGATTTCTCGACTTCCTCGTCCACATCGGCAAGTTTTTCAATAAGGTTATGCCGCCAGTGGCTGGCAATATCCTTCATGTCTTCCGGGATCTCCTGCTCCTGGATCTCCCCTAAATCCCCCTCATCGCCAAAGATATGCGCCTTGCAGGTCACAAGATCTATCACCCCCCGAAAATCATCCTCCTTGCCTATGGGGATCTGTATAGGTGTTGCGTTCGCGCCAAGTTTTTTATGCATATCTATGATGACCTTAAAAAAATCAGCTCCGGTACGGTCAATTTTGTTTATAAAAGCTATTTTGGGGACCTCATAGCGATCTGCCTGCCGCCAGACCGTTTCGGTCTGGGGCTGAACCCCGCCAACAGCGCAGAAGATAACGAGCGTCCCGTCAAGGACCTTCAAGGAGCGCTCTACTTCTATGGTAAAATCCACGTGCCCGGGGGTATCAATGATGTTGATCTTTTTATCGTTCCACGAACAATTAGTAACAGCGCTGGTAATAGTGATCCCTCTTTCCTGCTCCTGTTCCATCCAGTCCATAACAGCAGTGCCGTCATGGACCTCGCCCAGTTTGTAGGTCTTTCCCGTGAGGTAAAGTATCCTTTCAGTGACCGTGGTCTTACCCGCGTCTATGTGAGCTATTATCCCTATATTCCTTAAATTTTTAATGTTTTCCATTGTTACCTATTTTTCAGATCCCTCGCTCGGGATAAATTCGCACTTATGATTCATGAACACTCTGGTGTTCATAAATCATGTGCTCGTTTACCATCTGTAATGCGCGAACGCCTTGTTCGCCTCGGCCATCCTGTGCGTATCCTCTCTCTTCTTCATGGAAGGCCCCTCTCTTTTATAAGCATTCATCATCTCATCAGCGAGTTTTACGCGCATGGGCCTGCCTTTCTGCGTCCTGGCAAAGTCCCTTATCCATCTCATCGCCATGAACCGGCCGCGTTCGACCTTCACTTCGATCGGGACCTGGTAAGTGGCCCCTCCTATCCTCCTGGACTTGACCTCTAACAGCGGACGGATATTATCAATGGCCTGCGTAAAAACTTCCAGCGGGTCTTTATCCGTGATCTTTCCCTTTATAATGTCCAGCGCGCCGTAGACAATATGCTCTGACACGGACTTTTTTCCGCGTTCCATCACCATGTTTATGAACTTTCCCAGAAGCTTACTGTTGTACTTCGGATCAGCCAACGCCTCTCTCTTTTCCGCTCTTCGTCTCCGCATGACACTACTCCTGCCTTTGTTTGTTACTGTTTCGGAGCCTTCGCCCCATACTTTGATCTTCCTCTTCTCCTGGAGTCCACTCCCGAAGCATCAAGCGTCCCTCTTATTATGTGATAACGGACCCCGGGCAGGTCCTTTACCCTGCCGCCCCTGATCATTACGATCGAATGCTCCTGGAGGTTGTGCCCTTCACCCGGTATATACGCCGTGACTTCTATGCTGTTGGTAAGCCTTACCCTGGCGATCTTTCTGAGAGCGGAATTGGGTTTCTTTGGCGTCCTGGTCCTTACCTGAAGGCATACCCCCCTCCTCTGGGGGCATCCCACCAGCGCCGGTGATTTACTTTTTTCCTTTATCTGTTTTCTGCCCTTCCTTATTAACTGGTTTATCGTAGGCATGTTCCTCCCTTTATTCTTCCGTCTCCCCTTCTTCGGGTTCCTCTTCTTCAACCGCCTTCAATATCTCGCGGTCCAGGGCAACGTCTCTATGAATCTCGAACCCGGTCCCGGCCGGGATCAAGTGTCCCATGATTATGTTCTCCTTAAGCCCGTTCAGCGTGTCGACTTTGCCCATGGCAGCCGCCTCTGACAGGACCCTTGTAGTTTCCTGGAAACTTGCGGCGGAAATAAAGCTTTCCGTCGTAAGCGACGCTTTCGTGATCCCCTGCAGGATCGGTTCGGCAACCGCGGGTTTTTTCTTCTTTTTTATCATCTTCTCGTTCTCTTCCTTGAACGTACGCTTTTCCACTTTGTCCCCGACCAGAAAGTCAGTATCCCCGGAATCGGTTATCCTCACGTTCCTGAGCATCTGCTTGACGATGACCTCTATATGCTTGTCGTTTATCTGCACGCCCTGCAACCGGTAGACCTGCTGGACCTCGTTCACAAGATACTCCTGCAATTCCTGCTCTCCCGAGACTCTCAGTATATCCTGCGGGACCACAGGGCCGTCCACAAGCTGCTCACCGGCGCTTACCGTGTCACCGCGATATACGTTCAGGTGCTTGCCATGGGGAATAAGATATTCCTTGCGCATGCCTGTTTCGTTCTCCACTATAATGCGCTTCTGCCCCTTTTTGGTCTCGCCGAATTCCACCTTCCCGTCGATCTCGCTGATTATAGAAGGATCCTTCGGCTTTCTGGCCTCAAAAAGCTCTGCCACACGGGGCAACCCGCCTGTGATATCTTTTGTCTTGGTCATCACTCGCGGCGTCTTTGACAGGACATCTCCCGCCTTGACCTTCTGCTTGTCGTCAACCACTATATGAGCGCCGACCGGAAGCGGATAAATGGCTTCGACTTCCTTTGCCTCGTTTATAAGCAGGAGTTGCGGATGGTAATCATCCTTCTGCCCGAGGACCACAAGGTTGCTTACTCCGGTCGACTCGTCCTTTTCGACCTTTACGGTGGCATTCTCCTTGATATCCTCATACTGCACCTTGCCCGGAACCTCGGTCAGTATCGGGACCGTGTAAGGTTCCCATTCCGCGTACTTCGCGCCTTTCTTGACAGGCGCGCCATCCTTATAGAACATATATGCGCCCTGTGGTATTGCCTGTCTTTCTATCTCCCGGCCGTCCTCTTCGTTAATACTTATCTGTCCGTTCCTGTTAAGCACAACGTATGTTCCGCTCTCTGTCTCCACTACCCTCAGGTTATGATACCTGAGAAACCCTTCTTCCTTGCTTTTATAGAAAGATTGTTCGACTATTCTGCTGGCAGTACCGCCAATATGGAACGTTCTCATGGTAAGCTGGGTACCCGGCTCACCGATAGATTGTGCCGCTATGACCCCTACGGCCTCTCCGATCTCCACCTTCTTACCAGTAGCAAGATTTCTCCCGTAACATTTCGCGCATACGCCTTTCTTCATTTCACAGGTAAGCACGCTCCTGATGCGGAGCTTTTCTATTCCAGCCTGTTCGATACGCCTGGCCTTCTCTTCGGTTATGATGTCACCGGCTTTTACGATCAGTTCATCCGTTATAATATCCACGATGTTCTCCAGGCCAACACGGCCCACGATGCGTTCCGCCAGGGAAATAACAACCTCATCCCCCTCGATGATGGCCGAAGTCGTTATCCCGTTGAGCGTCCCGCAGTCATCCCCGCTAATGATCACTTCCTGCGCGACATCAACAAGCCTTCTTGTCAAATATCCCGAATCAGCGGTCTTAAGCGCGGTATCGGCCAGCCCCTTGCGCGCTCCATGGGTGGAAATAAAATACTCCAGCACTGTCAGCCCTTCGCGGAAGTTCGCGATTATAGGAGTTTCTATGATCACGCCCGACGGCTTTGCCATCAGCCCGCGTATCCCCGCGAGCTGCCGGATCTGCTGGCGCGAGCCTCTCGCGCCTGAATCGGCCATCATAAACATGGGGTTAAACGTATCAAGATGGCGGAAAACCAGATCTGAGACATCTTCGGTTACATGGGTCCAGATATCGATTATCTTGTTATACCTCTCACCATCGGTTATAAGTCCCCGCTGATACTGGCTTTGGATCTTGTCCACCTCCACCCGGGCCTTTCCAACTCTTTCCTTTTTCTCTTCAGGAACACCCAGATCAGCCACTGCCATGGAAGCGCCTGAAAGGGTCGATTCCTCAAAACCGATAGTCTTGAGCCTGTCAAGAAGATAGACTGTCTCCTGGTGACCATTCAGCCTGTAGCAGTCCGAGATGACCTGGCTGACCGCTTTCTTGCTCATAGGCTCGTTGTAAAATGGCAGGCCCTCGGGAAGAAGATCGTTAAAGATAACCCTTCCAACCGTGGTCTCGATCGTCTCTCCTTTTATCCGGACCTTTATCCTGGCGTGCTTATCAACCTCTTCATTCTGAAAAGCCATGATGACTTCTTCCGTATCCGCGAACATCCCTCCTTCGCCGGTGGCATTCGCCTTCATCTTGGTAAGATAGTACACGCCGAGGACTATGTCCTGCGACGGGATCGTGATCGGACGGCCGCTCGCCGGAGAAAATATATTATTGGCGGCGCTCATTATGAGGCGGGCCTCCATCTGGGCCTGCATGGACAGGGGGACATGCACCGCCATCTGGTCGCCGTCAAAGTCCGCGTTAAAGGCGGCGCAGACAAGCGGGTGGATCCGTATAGCCTTTCCTTCTATCAACTTGGGCTGGAACGCCTGTATTCCAAGCCTGTGAAGCGTAGGCGCCCTGTTGAGCAGGATCGGATGGTCCTTTATGACCTCATCCAGTATGTCCCACACTTCCGGGTTCTCCTGCTGGACCATCTTCTTCGCGCTTTTGATGGTATGGACAAAACCCTTCTCCCGCAGCTTCCGGATGATAAACGGCTGGTAAAGTTCCAGCGCCATGATCTTTGGCAATCCGCACTCGTGTATTTTCAGTTCCGGACCGATGACAATAACGCTCCTGCCCGAATAATCCACGCGCTTGCCGAGCAGGTTCTGGCGAAAGCGGCCCTGCTTGCCTTTCAGCATATCCGCTAAAGATTTAAGCGGACGCCCTCCCGAACCCAGGACTTCCCGGCCGTGCCTGCCGTTATCGAACAAAGCGTCAACAGCTTCCTGTAGCATGCGTTTTTCATTACGCACGATCACCTCTGGCGCCTTCAGCTCAAGGAGCTTCTTCAGGCGGTTGTTGCGGTTAATGACCCGCCGGTAAAGGTCATTAAGATCGCTTGTCGCAAACCTTCCTCCATCCAACGGGACAAGTGGCCGCAGGTCAGGCGGAATAACGGGAACTATGTCAAGGATCATCCATTCGGGGTTATTCCCGCTTTTCCTGAAAGACTCTACTATCTTGAGCCTTTTTATCAACCGCTTTTTGGAATTGATGTCTTTCTTCTCTCCCATTTTCACTTTCAGGTCCTTGGAAATAGCGTTCAGGTCCATGCCTTTTAAAAGTTCCCGGACGGCTTCGGCGCCCATAAGAGCTTTGAACTTGCTGCCGTATTTCTGTTTTACTTCCAGGTACTGGTCCTCCGTAAGCATCTGCTGGATTTTCAACGGCGTGTCCCCGGGATCGACCACGACATACTGTTCGTAATAAAGAACCCTTTCCATGTCCCGCATCTTCATGTCCAGGAGGTTCGCCATGCGGGAGGGTATAGCTTTAAAAAACCAGACATGGGATACTGGAGTAGCCAGTTTTATACATCCCATTCTTTCGCGTCGTACGCTGGACTTTGTCACTTCAACACCACAGCGGTCACAGACGATACCCTTATGCTTGATCCTCTTGTACTTGCCGCAATTGCACTCATAATCCTTGGTTGGACCGAAGATCCTCTCGCAGAAAAGTCCGTCCCTTTCAGGCTTCAAGGTGCGGTAATTGATTGTCTCCGGCTTTTTTACCTCGAAAAGCACATTTTTATTCCCCACTCTCCGGGTAGCCCATGCTTTTATGGTATCGGTCGACGCGATCTGTATCCTTACCCTGTCAAATCGGTTCACGTTCTGTATCATATTATTCCTCATTTATATGGTCACTTTTTCTTTTTTTTCAAGCTGTTCCAGCTGGACATTTAGAGCCAGGCTCTGCAGCTCTTTTATCAAGACATTGAACGACTCCGGAGTACTTGTCTGGAGCATGTTCTCTCCTTTTACAATAGCCTCATAGATCTTGGTGCGCCCGACCACATCATCGCTTTTCACGGTCATAAGCTCCTGCAAAGTATAGGCTGCCCCGTAGGCTTCAAGCGCCCATACTTCCATTTCTCCGAACCTCTGCCCGCCGAACTGCGCTTTACCGCCAAGGGGCTGCTGCGTCACCAGCGAATACGGGCCTATGCTCCTGGCGTGCATCTTATCATCCGCCAGATGGGCCAGTTTCATAAGGTATATGTACCCAACAGTGACCTTTTGATCGAACGGCCTGCCGGTAAATCCATCGCGCAGAACGATCTTTCCCGTCATCGGTAAGTTCGCTTTTTTCATGGCTTCCTCTATATTTTCTTCGGTCGCGCCATCAAAAACAGGCGAGGTTGCCTTCGTCCCGAGAACTCTGGCCGCCCAGCCGAGCTGGGTCTCCAGAAGCTGCCCTATGTTCATTCTGCTGGGCACACCGAGCGGGTTCAGCACAATATCAAGCGGCCTCCCATCGGGCAAATACGGCATATCTTCCTCCGGAACGATCTTGGCGATAACGCCCTTGTTCCCGTGACGCCCCGCCATCTTGTCTCCCGCCTGCAGTTTCTTTTTACTGGCAAGGAAAACCGTAATGCGCCTCAACACACCTGGAGGGAGCTCATCACCGTGTTTTATCCTGTCAAGATCCCTTTCCCTCTCGGTTGACGCCTGCTCGATCTGTCCGTCTATGGTCATGATGATGCTGTTTATCTTTGCCTGCAGCTTCTCATCACCTTCCACGCATAGATCGTCAAAATCGGCTTTTTTGAACTTGGAAAGATCTGCCTCGGTTATTCTCCGTCCCGCTTTAATAAGGACCCTTCCAGTCTTTAAATCATCCAGGTCGCTTATCAGCCTGTTGCCGACAAGCTTCTGGTGAACCCTCTCCGCTCTTTTTTCCTCGAGGCGGGCGATGATATTCTCATACCCATCCCTTACTATCCTGCGCTCCTTCGCATCCTGTCTCTTCTGTTCCTTTGTCAGTGTCTTGCTTGACTTGCGGGAAAGTTCTTTGACATCCACGACTATGCCTTCCACCCCTGAAGGTACGCGTAATGAAACATCTTTGACATCACCAGCTTTTTCCCCGAATATGGCCCGCAAAAGTTTTTCTTCCGGCGATAATTCCGTCTCGGACTTGGGCGCGACCTTCCCGACCAATATGCTGCCCGGTTTTATCTCCGCCCCTATACAGACGATGCCGCCTTCATCAAGGTTCTTCAACGCCTCGTCGCTGACATTAGGAATATCACGGGTGATCTCTTCGTTCCCCAGCCGGGTGTCCCTCGCTTCTATCTCAAACCTGTTGATATGCACCGAAGTATATGCGTCATCCTTCAAGATTATCTCGCTTATGAGGATCGCGTCTTCGAAATTATACCCCCTCCATGACATAAAACCCACCAGGGCATTCCTCCCGAGCGCTATCTCCCCGTCTTTCGTGGCCCCGCCATCCGCGATAGCGTCGCCTTCGTTCACGGTATCCCCGATTTTTACAAGCGGCCTCTGGTTTACGCACGTCCTGGCGTTCGTTCTTTCGAATTTCTTCAACACGTGCTTTTCACCGCTTATCACTACCTCATGGGCATCGACTTTGGTGACCTTGCCGCTTTTCTTGGCAAGGACCAGCGCCCCGGAATCTCTTGCAGCGCGGTGTTCCAGTCCCGTCCCAACAAGTGGGGCTTCCGGGTTCAGAAGCGGGACAGCCTGCCTCTGCATATTCGACCCCATCAAGGCCCTGTTGGCGTCATCGTGCTCCAGAAAGGGAATAAGCCCGGCACACACGCTCACGAGCTGCATGGGAGAGACATCCATATACTGGACGTCTTTCGCGTTCGCGAGCATGAAATCGTCCTTAAGACGGCAAAAGACCTTGGGGTTCTTGAAAAATCCCCTCACATCAGTCTCTGAATTAGCCTGCGCGATAATATAATTGTCTTCCACATCAGCTGAAAGATACTCTATCTTAGTGAGGACCTTACCGTTTTCGACCTTGCGATAGGGCGTAACCAGAAAACCAAAACGGTCAACCCCGGAATACGTGCTCAGGGAATTGATGAGGCCGATATTAGGCCCTTCCGGCGTTTCAATGGGACACAGCCTTCCATAATGCGAATAATGGACATCCCTGACCTCGAATCCCGCGCGTTCCCTGTTCAAGCCTCCCGGACCAAGAGCGCTCAAGCGCCTCAAGTGCGTCAATTCAGCAATGGGGTTTGTCTGGTCCATGAACTGGGATAATCTGCCCCTGGCGAAAAAGTCATGGATGATACCGGCTATCAGCTTGGTGTTAACAAGATTATGAGGCATCACGTCTTCCATGTCGTAAACGCTCATCCGCTCTTTCGCGACCCTCTCAACCCGTGCCATACCTATACGTACCTGGTTTACAAGCTGTTCGCCTATACTCCTGACCCGCCTGTTGCCGAGATGGTCTATATCGTCGATACCCCTTTCTCCGGCCTTTATCGCCAGGAGGTAGTTTATTGCGTTGACCAGTGTCTCGGCGTCCAATAACTGGATATCCAAAGGACGGTCCATGCCGAGTTTCCGGTTGATCATCCTGATACCAACGTCGCGCAGATCGTATCTCCTCTTATCAAAGAACATCTGGTTAAGAAGCTCTTTTGCAAATTCCAGTGTGGGCGGATCCCCGGGCCTCAGCCTCCTGTAAACATCCAGATAGGCCTCTTCTTTTGTCTTTGTCCCGTCATGTTCAAGCGTATTGACTATTTCTTTCGGAACATTCCTTAAGACCTTTACCTTCCTGACCTTGCCTTCCCATAAACGCTTCGCGACAGTGACCGTGATCTTCTCGGTCCTCTGGGCAAGTATTGAATTGGAAACCTCGTCCACGATATCCTCGGCTAAAACCCTTCCGCTCAGTTCCTCGCACTGTTTCTGCCGGGTCAATTTTACCGTTTCGACCCCGCTGAAAGCCTTGAGAATATCCTCATCCCTGGACAATCCAAAAATCCGTAAAAATGTGCTGGCAAGAAATTTTTTCTTGCGGTCGATATAGACATATAAGAGCTCGTTCCTGTCATAAAAAAACTCGATCCATGCTCCCCTGTCCGGGATAAGACGCGCGGTGAACGTCATCTTGCCTGCAGTAGAACCGGTCTCCTCAAAAGAGATACCCGGCGAACGGTGAAGTTGGTTTACTACGACACGTTCGTCGCCGTTGATGATAAATGTCCCTTTATCGGTCATAAGCGGTACTTCCCCGACATAGACCTCCTGCTCCTTTATCTCATGCTCTGATTTCAACCTTAACTTTATCCTGAAAGGCGCGCCATAGGTCATGGAACGATTCTTACACTCATCCACGTTATATTTGGGTTTCCCCAGGTCATAGTACAGGTATTCCAGCTTATATACACCGCCAAGGCTTATTATAGGAAAAACGCCCCTGAAAATAGCTTCCAACCCGCGGTTCTTTCGCTTTGTCTTCGACACATCCATCTGCAAAAAATCCGCGTAAGAATCCAGCTGGATCTTGATCAGGTTCGGAAGTTTATAGGTATCCTTAAGCCTGCCATAACTATGTCGCCGACTTTTCACTACCATTGGCTTTTCCTTTCCTACGTTACTGTCATTCCTGCGAAACCGTGTTAGCCCACTGGGCTATATCAAGGTTCCCTGGCCTCAGCGTTAACGGATGGCCAGGAAAGCAGGAATCTATTATTAGATCCCTCGCTTCGCTGCATTTGTCATTCCCGCAAAAGCGGGAATCCTTTAGATCCTTCGGCTCGGTCGCTGGCGGCCTCGCCCGGAGGGCTCGCCACTTCCTCGGACATTTCGTCCTCGGTCGTTCCATAAATTGTGGTCTCATTTACTTGAGTTCAACTTTGGCGCCGACTGCTTCGAGCTGCTTCTTCATCTTATCGGCGTCTTCCTTGAGCACATCCCCCTTGACCTCTTTAGGCGCGGCTTCCACCAGGTCTTTGGCCTCTTTAAGGCCGAGACTCGTCAAAGCCCTGATCTCCTTGATGACCTGGATCTTGTTGGAACCGATCTCGCTGAGAACAACGGAAAATAAGCTCTTTTCTTCCACTTCAGCACCACCAGCGGCACCAGCAGCTCCTGGCATGGCCGCAACAGTCATAACCGGGGCGGCGGCGCTGACGCCGAACCTGTCCTCGATCGCTTTTACAAGCTCGGATAGTTCAAGAACGGTCATCTCTTCGACCGTCTTGATCAGATTTTCCATTTTCTCGGAAAGCTGCACCTTGGGCTTTTCCTCATCCTTAGCTGCGTCGCCCTTTTCTTCAGCTACCGCGGTCTGCGCCTGTCCTTCAGAAGCCGCTACTTCGGCCTTTTCTTCGGCAGGCTCAGGATTTTGTCCTTCAGCAGGTTTATCCGCAGCCTGCGACTCAGCGCCTTTTGAAGCTTCCTCATTCGGCTTTTCCGCAGCCTTGGCTTCCGTATCTTTCTGGTTCTTTGTTTCCTCTGCCATTTTAAGTCCTCCTTATTTCCCGCTTTCTTTTTTCTCTTTAACCGCGTTCAAAGCATAACAAACACTCCTCAACATGGATGCCAGAACTCCGGCAAAACCGGCAACTGGAGCATTCATCGCGCTGGCAACCATTGCCAGAAGCTGCTCGCGACCCGGTAACTCCGAGAATTCCTTGACCTTATCGGCTTCTAATACCCGGCCTTCCAGATATCCGTTTGTCACAACGAAATTTTTGTTCTTCTTGGCGAATCTCATCAAAAGTTTGGCGATAGCAACGGGATCGTTCTCGATAACGGTTACTCCAATGTTCTTCTGCTCCCGTAGAATGCCTTCGAATTCAGAGAGACCCCCATTTTTCATTGCTATCCTGCTCATGCGCTTCTTGAGTATCAGATGCCTTGCCCCTGACTTTCTGACCCTTTTTCGGAATGCATCCATTTCCGTTGCTTTTATATTCTCAAAGTTGGAGAAAATAAGACCCTTATTCGCTAAAAGATCCTCTATCTCCTTTATCATGAGTTCTCGAACTTTTTTACCGTATTTTACTGCCATCTTAATATCCTCACTTTTTTGGGTCCCTAGGGTCGCTCGCTTCGGCCTCGCCCGGAGGACCCGGCACTTCCTCGGACATTTCGTCCTCGGTCGTTCGTTCGCTCGGGATGAAATTCGCACTTATGATTTACGGACACGAAGTATCCGTAAATCATAAGTGCGAATTTCACTTGAATTGTCCTTTATCCAGCCTCAGCCCAGGTCCCATGGTGGAAGAAACAGCTATGGATTTTATATTCTGTGCCTTCTGCAATTTGGGATTACTGTTCAGCACGGTCTTTATGAATACCTGGACATTCTCGACAAGCAATTTATTCTCAAATGACAATTTGCCTACAGGGCCTTTTATCCCTGACAGCTTGTCCATCCTGAATTCTATCTTTCCGGCTTTGAGCTCATTGACAGCCTTCTCGATATCCGTAGTCACTGTCCCTGACTTGGGATTCGGCATAAGACCCCTCGGGCCCAGGATTTTACCCAGTCTTGCAAGGTCTTTCATCATATCAGGGGTGGCTACCGCCACATCAAAGTCACACCACCCATCCGATACCTTTTTTATCAGTTCATCGCTGCCGACATACTCCGCGCCGACCTCCTTGGCTTTCTTCTCAAAGTCACCCTTACAAAAAACCGCGATCTTTACCTTTTTTCCCGTTCCATGGGGAAGGCTGACCGTTCCGCGGACAGGAGTAACCGTCTGCTCAAGATTGAGTTTCATCGAAACCTCAACGGTCTGATCGAATTTTGTTTCAGGGCCTTTTTTTAATATATCAACGGCTTCGTCCAGCCCGTATTCCCTGCCTTTTTCCACAAGCTTGTTTATCTTCTTCTTTCTCTTACTCAATTTTGTCATAAGAAACGCACCTTTTTTGTACTCAAGCTCACACAAATCAACGCCACACTGCAAGTTAAATTTGTGTTTCGAATTTGTATCGTTGTTCTTTTTAGCATTCCTGTCTACGCTTCCACTACTTCTATCCCCATACTGCGGGCTGAACCTTCTATCATTCTTACAGCGCTATCCATATCCGCGGCATTGAGGTCTTCCATCTTCTCCTTGGCGATCTCTTTCACCTGTTCCATGGTCACCTCTCCGCACTTTTCAGCTTTCGGGTTACCGCTGGCTTTGGCTATACCACACGCTTTTTTCAAGAGCACGCTCGCCGGCGGGCTTTTTATTATAAAAGAGAAGGTCCTGTCCTCATAAACGCTTATAACGCATGGCAGGATCAGCCCCTGTCTGTCTTTAGTGCGTTCGTTGAACTGCTTGCAAAATTCCATAATGGGAAGGCCGTGCTGACCTAATGCGGGGCCGACCGGAGGCGCCGGATTGGCTTGCCCTCCCGGACAGTAAAGTTTTATCATTGTCTTGATTTTTTTTGCCATATGTAACCTCTATTATTCACATTTTTTCGACCTGCCACGCCTCCAGATCGACCGGCGTAGCCCTGCCGAATATCGATATCATGACCTTTATCTTGCCTTTTTCCAGATTCGTCTCTTCTATAGTGCCGGAAAAATTCTTGAACGGTCCTTCCTTTACCCGGACCACTTCCCCATCTTTAAACACTAATTTGGGGACGGGTTTGGCTTTCGCCTCTTTGGTCTGCTCCATTATCTCAGCGATTTCCTCTTCCGCCAAAGGCACGGGTTTTGTCTTGGTACCGACGAACCCCGTAACCCCGGGAGTGTTCGTGATAAGATACCAGCTTTTATCATTCAGTTCCATTTCGATCAGAAGATATCCCGGAAAAAATTTCCTTTCACTGATCTTCTTCTCGCCACCGCGGACCTCTGAAACCTTCTCAGTGGGTATAAATACGTTACTTATGAATTTTTTCCCTTCCGGGTTGCGTTCCAGCTGGTTCTCAAGGCTTTTCTTTACGCCCTTCTCCTTGCCTGTCTGAGTGTGTATGACATACCATTTTTTTGCCATTAGAAAACCCCGCCGATTAACAGATTAATAATGCGAGACAGCACCAGATCGCAGATACCGATAAAAAACCCCAGGATAATGGTCGCTATGATCACGACGACCGTGGAACTTATCAGTTCAGACCGTGTCGGCCAGGCGACCTTTTTCATCTCGATCTTTACCTGGCCTATGAATTTCCCTATTTTCATCATTTCGCTTTACACCTTTTTTTCAAAACTTACTATCGGGGAATAAAAAACAGCCCTTATCGCATGGCAGGTGAGGCAGGCCTCGAACCTGCAACCCCCGGTTTTGGAGACCGGTGCTCTGCCAATTGAGCTACTCACCTACTTTATCTCTTTATGTTTGGTATGCTTTCGATCAAACGGGCAATATTTACTGCGTTCCAGCCTGTCAGGATTGCTCTTCTTGTTCTTCTGTGTCGTATAATTCCTGTTTTTGCAGACTTCACACTGCAATATCACATTCTCCACAACTGTCTTCTTCTTCGCCATGCTTTTCTGCCTTCGTCTTTCGTTATTCCAGTATCTCCGCGATCACGCCAGCGCCCACCGTATGTCCGCCCTCTCTTATGG
>CAYSJU010000007.1:0-79263 GCA_964431495.1 uncultured Planctomycetia bacterium | reverse complement strand
TCAAGGTTTATGACGACCATGTGAAGATGGAAATGTTTATAAACGAACCGGACGGTGAACTCGTGCAGAACTTACCGCTGAAGGAACCCCAAAAACAGCGAACCCCGCTCCTTCTTGAGGAACAGGGTTCGACTGAGCGTCAACAATGGCGGAGAGGGAGGGATTCGAACCCTCGGTAGGGTTAAAGCCCTACGACGGTTTAGCAAACCGTTGCACTAAGCCAACTATGCGACCTCTCCGCGCTTATAAGATGTGCAATATGTGGGTGCTATTTTATCACTCTCCGCAAAACAATACAAGAGCGAGTCATAGATATAAGCAAAAAAATCTGCACTTTGATCTGCTCTAGTCCTTGGTAGTCACTTCCACTTTCACGGAACGTATGTCCCCTTCTAAGCCTTTATATCTGAGCCATTCGAATTCTGGCTTGGCAGAATGCCAGGCATAGGCTTTCGGGAAAAAAATCTTCACAAAATCAAGATATCCCAGCTTAGGATCGATGCACAGCTTATACGCCCATTTTTTTCGACCGTTAACTTCTATTTCCTCTTTATCCACTATGCTGAGTTCTATATTATAAAACCCTGGTTCCTCGCTTACCATCTGCACCCTTGCAGACTTCTTCCCGTTTTCCAGCATTTTCTTGGTATAGAGCCCCAAAAGTAGCCGGTTTACGATGTCTTTATCAAACCTGAATTTCTTCGTGCGTATGATATTTTTCGGAATATCCTCATGGCTGCATGCGGCGATTTTTTCAGTAAGATCAAACTTTTGCTTTTCAACCCTGAGCGGATTTCCCTCTTCGTCAAATACACGTTTTTCCAAACTTAAAGGCTTAACGGTCTCACCGGTGCTTTCAAACTCCATCTCCGCAACCCAGGATATCGACCCTTCGAAACTGGAATACACGCCTTCACCCTTCTCCGTCAGTATATATACATCGTCATCTTTCTTCCTTATCTCGGTCTCGGCCTCCCACCGCTTGCCGCCTTCCATATCGCGGCATACATAACCCATCTTCACTGCATCTTCCACTATAGAGAAAACAGGGATTGCTCCAGCAAGCACAAAAAAGCATAGTGATAGTATAAATCGTTTCTTCATGATCAGTTATTTTAATGCGTTAGATCTTTTTTACCTGAACAATATATATTTCCTTGAGAAGAAATTCCAGATAACAACGATCATCGAGGCGACCAGTTTCGAGAACAAATAGTGGAAATTCACATTTTCAGTAAAAAACCAGATAATATACTGGTTCAGGATAAGCCCCACGCCTCCGATAATGATAAAAATCGAGATCTCAAAGTATCGGTTTTTGAATGTGCGCTTGTCAAAGACCCATCTAGCGTTCAGGATATAGACTGTAATTGATCCTAGTGAAAATGCCACTAAAGCCGCTGTTAAATAGTAGATCTTGAATATTTCTACGAATACGATCAGCGAGCAATAATCTACTCCATACGCAAGAGCACCCGACAAGACATAGCGGAACACCTGTATAAAAATATCGTCTGTTGACTGTCTGAAAAGCCTCTCTACCATATTTGACTATTGCCTTTTTACCACCGATCCCGGGGTGGTCCCTTTTCTGCCTTCTAAGGCTATCAGTAAAGCCTCTCTTGCCCTGTTCGCTGCCGCTAAAGAGAATTCTTTATTCTCCAGAGGATAAAGTTCGTCAAAATTGATCGGGGGCAGGATCTTTACTTTTACTTTTCCGGGATGGATAAGTTTACTGTCTTTTCTTTGGATATTTATACTCCCGTCAATCGCTATGGGAACAACCCTGACCTTTGCTTCCTTAAGAAAGGAAAAACTAAAAGATTTAAATCTCTGCAGTTTTTCATTATAAGAACGTGTGCCTTCGGGGTATAAAACAATCGAATTTCCGGCTTTTATGAGCTCTATTAGAAACTGATACGTTTTTAATGACTTTCTTATATTGGTTCTCTCTATTGGGATGTATTTCTGGAGCCTCATATATGTTCCAAAGATCGGAACATCAAAAAGTTCCTGTTTGGCCAAAAATAAATACCGGCCCGGAATGGCCCTGAAAATAATGGGCCAGTCCAGATCACTCTGGTGATTGGCCATATATACCACGGTTTCATTTTTAGGCAGATTCTCCTGGCCCGTGATTTCCAGTTTGATACCGCCTATTTTTATGAGTGTCCAGGCCCAGAACCGCTCAGCTTTTCTGTGCATCTCCTTATTCTTAGGACAGATGACGGAATCAAGAACAATGCCTACTAGCACTAGTACTACCCAGTCTATCCACCATATTGCTGAATGTATGATCCTTATGAGTTTCTTCACCTTATCCCTTTAACTCCGTAACAATATCTCTAAGTTTTCTGCCCACTTCCATGGAGGATTCTTTATTAATAGTATCATAATGATCCTCAAAATAAACGGGTTTGCCGATAGTTACCTTAACTTCTCCCGGGATCTTGAGCTTCCAGGCCCCTTTAGGCAAAATAGAAAAGGTCCCATCGATCGCTATCGGAATTACGGGCTTTCTAGAGCGCTGGATGATAATAGAAGCTCCTCTTCTGAATTCATTTATATTCCCGTCTAATGTCAACTTCCCTTCCACGAAAATAATAAAGGATCTGCCCGCTTTCAAGAGGTCTATTATCTTATGGATCGTCTTGATCGACTTTTTCCTGTCTTTTCTGTCTAAAGAAGGAAAACCCGCCTTCGTAATATGGTATCCTATTAAAGGAACTTTGAACAATTTCCTCATTATGATAAATTTAAAAGGGAAGGGCAAATATTTTAGCAAAATAAATATATCGATATAACTTTGGTGATTCGGAGCGTAAATAACATTCGTGTCACGTGGGATATTTTCCAGGCCTGAAACTTTTACCCTGATAAGTGAGACTTTGAGAATAAGAGAGCCCCAGAGTATTGCCGCCTTTTGATAAAATAATTTTTTCTTATCTTCATCTCTTATAAATAAAGCAACTACACAAGAAACAGCATGTATGATTATGCTGGAGAAGCATATAAAAACCCAGAATACAGCGCTGTAAATAAATCTGAATATCTCGATCAATTCACTTCCTCTCTCTTTTTTATGCCCAGCCGGCACACAACACGGTCAGAACATAAGTGAACACCTATGTACAAAAGAATCGTGACTACCGCGACTCCCGCGGGTGGAACATACACAATCGAGCTTAAAAGAATAGCGCCTATAATCCAATCTGCCTGATCCCAGGGGAACCAGGGTTTCCCGGACGGCCTGCCGTGCCTGCGTTTAATGAAGCTTTCTATTAAATCTCCCAAAAGGGCCCCTCCGCCCATTAAAGCGCCTATTAAGATAAAATTAAACCGCCCATAATCGATTACGGTGTTGTTTTTTAAAAAATCACTGTTAAAGAACAAAAGAGCCTGAATGCCGGCTACAAGTATTCCCGTTATAACCCCGACCACAAGCCCTCTCCATGTTTTATTTTTCCCGAAAATTTCATGCCCATTTAATGTTTTTCCGGAATCAATAGGTATCGCGAGCTTCTCCAGGGGTCTTCTAAGTACTTCGGGTAAGGGAAGCCGGTTACCACAAGAAGCGTTATGGTTACCCAGGGCAGCCGGCAATAAATACCAAAGACAGGCAAATATTAGTTTGAGCATGATCTATTTGTTGAGGTTTCTGTAAACATGAGATATTCTCTGCAGCACCGTAAGGTGGGAAAAAACGGCGACTATTACCAGTCCCCAAAATACCTGGTTTATGCAAAAGCTGGCCCCCAGTATTATTATCCTGACTGACCGGGGCATAAGTCCGACTTCACATTCTTGATCCAGACTCTCTGCTTTGGCCCTGGTATAACTCACGGCCAAAGATCCCACTATTGCAATTACAACCAATATAACGTAATCCGTCTCTCCCAGCTTTAAAAAGTGCAGTAATATCCCAAAGTAAATAACCGAATCCGCGTAACGATCAACTACGGAATCCCAAAAATTGCCGAAAACTGTAGTCTTGCCTGTAGCCCGGGCTACACTACCATCAAGGGCATCAAAAAAACCGGCGACCCAGATAAGTATACCTATAATCAAATAACCAAGTTCACCTTTAGCAATTTTAGCAATAAAAAAAGCGACAAGGCAGTTAACTAAAAGCCCCAGGAAGGTTACCTGGCTTGGAGTTATTTTTGTCTTTGCTAAAAGATTGCCCGGACCTTGCGCAATTACCCGAATGAGTTTCCCTGTTGGATCGGACATTTCAAATTACCCCTTAGTCCCTTTCCTTTTACCCTTAACTCTTTTTGTCTTAGCCCTTTTCTTCTTCCCTTTGCCGTAAGTCGCGATAAAATCCTCTACCATCTCGCGGGCTGTATTGTCATCATACTGGACGGGGGGTGACTTTTCAAAATATGCGCTGGGGCCTAAAAGTGCGCCCGCAATTCCGTTATCCAGTGCAATTTTCGCGCAGCGGACCGCGTCTATAACGACTCCAGCGGAATTGGGTGAGTCTTCCACCGAAAGCCTGCATTCTAAATTCATGGGAAGATCTCCGAAATGTCTACTTTCTATGCGCAAGAAACAAAGCTTATTATCTTTCTGCCACGGTACATAGTCGCTCGGCCCGATATGAACATCATCTTCATCTATAGCCATGCCCCTATTCTGTATCTGAGAGATAACTGCATTTGTTTTTGATATCTTTTTTGAGGTAAGGCGCTCTTCTTCTTTCATGTTAAGAAAATCCGTATTGCCTCCGGTGTTAAGCTGGTAGGTGTGGTCTACGGGCATGCCTCTATCCAAGAATAAATTTGTCAGGATCCTGTGGAGGATCGTTGCCCCTACCTGTGACTTTATGTCGTCACCTATGACCGGCAGGCCTTTTCTCTTGAAGCGCGCCTGCCAGTATCCTTCTCTTGCAATAAAAACAGGAATACAGTTTATAAAAGCACATCCTGCATTTAATACCTGTTCGACATACCATTTTGTAGCTTCTTCGGAACCCACGGGCAAATAATTAATAACCACATCGGTCTTTGTTTTTCTCAGAAGGCCTTCTACATCATCGGTTTTCCCCGGGGCTTTCTTAATTATCTTCGATACATACTTGCCAAGCCCATCATGGGTCATCCCACGGTGGACCTTAACTCCAAGACGGGGAACTTTGGCGAAAACAGCAGTATTGTTAGGTTTCGCATAAATAGCTTCGCTTAGATCTTTGCCTACCTTATTTTTATCAATATCAATAGCAGCTGAAAACTCTATATCTTTTATGTGATAACCGCCCAGGTTAACGTGCATCAGTCCCGGTATAAAATCTTTATCCTTTGCATTCTTATAGTATTCCACCCCCTGGACCAGCGAAGAAGCGCAATTGCCGACTCCGATGATCGCAACTCTAATTTTAGATATCATTTTATACTCCTCTATTTTTATGGATCTATACTGAATTGGAGTAATTATTATACAATGATAAAATTCTAAATTAAAGATATATATAACTTGGGATCAAAAGTTACTATAGACAAGACTGGTACAAATAGATACAAATTGGGACGTCTTTGGTGAGGTTTAGCAAGCCGGCCGCGCTATCCTCGTTTGGCCAGGAAGAATTCCTGCACGGCCGTCCGGCATTCCGGCTCCAGGATGCCGCTTATAATATCGATCGTATGGTTAAACAGGCCCGGTTTTGTAAGGTCTATCACCGAACCACAGGCCCCTGTTTTGGGGTCCCACGCGCCAAAAACTACTGTCTTAAGCCGCGCCAGTATCGACGCGCCTAAACACATCGAACAGGGTTCAATCGTAACATAAAGGATACAGTCGCTCAATCTCTCATTTTTCAGGTGGGATGAGGCCTGGGTGATGACTATCATCTCGGCGTGCGCGGTAGGATCCTTAAGGGTCTTTATCTGGTTATGTCCCTTGCCGATGATCTCATTATTATGGACTATTACAGCTCCTACCGGGACTTCATTTTCATCAAACGCCTTGCGCGCCTCGGCAAGGGCCTGTTTCATGTAAAATTCGTGTTCGACCATGAGTGATCACTGAGAAGAATTAATGGGTTACGAGGAAAGCGCCGGTTATTCCAGCATCGCGATCTTTACCAGCAAACTATTTTTCAAATAGTTCAGATCAAACGGTTTTACTATGTACTCTGAGGCCCCTAACTTCATGGCTTCCTCGGCTACTTTCTGGTCCATGACCGCGGTGGTCATTATTATACCGACGGTCTTGTTGATCTCCCTGATACGCTTTATCGCCTCTATTCCGTTCATCTCAGGCATCCTGATATCTAACAGAATGACCTCTATCTTTTCCTGCCGGAGTTTTTCCAGGCCTTCCCTGGCTGAAAATGCCGTTGTTACGTGGAAGCCTTCCTTTGTCAGAAAATCCTCCAGAAGTTTACACACTTCTTTTTCGTCATCTATCACTAAAATTCGCTTTTCCACGGCTTCCCCTCCCTTATCTCCGTGTACCTGAAATTAAGATCTATAGTAAAAATAGTATACCATATTTTCCTGAAATACAAATATGGGCCGGTAAATTTGTGGGAGGATCCTTTCCCTGTCTACTTCTTTGCTTCTTCTCTATATCGCTTCATTGCCTCGCCGCCGGCATTCGCGAAAATATCCCCTCCGTGCTTGTCTATAACGGCTTTCACGGAAACATTATTGTATGCACTCATATATGCTTTTTCTTCTCGCGAATCCACTCTGTCTTTTCTGACCATTTCCACGCCATAATCATTCAACATGATCTCATCATAATATTTCCTGTACGGCGCGGGCCTTCCTGTGGCGTATATCTTGAATACACCGCTATTAACATCTCTTTCAGCGTCAAGTCTTCCCTGTTCACTGCCGTCCTCTGCTGAAACGACATGCCCTCCGATGACAAGCGATATTCCCAGCAATAAAACTATTATGATCTTTCCCATATATTATCCTTTCTCAGGCTCCGGGATTATCCTGACACATAAAGGATACCTGTACCTTATGCCTTTACCAGCACTGACTCCCGCTATAACCACCTGGACCAAACCAAAGATCGCTACGGCGATCAATAAAATGAAACCTATGAATACGAACGTAAGGATAAGGCTGATCATGCTGTATATAAAAAGGCTGACCTGGAAGTTCATCGATTCCCTGCCCTGGTCGTCAACCAGAGGATATTCGTCCTTTTTTACAAGCCATATTATCAAGGGAGCAAGAAAATTACCGAAAGGGACAATGAACCCGGCAAAAACACCCAGGTGGCACCACATCACCAGCATGTTCGCATCCCCTTTTGATCTTACAAGCATCTCCCCGCAAAACTTACACTTGATGGCGTCATCCTGTATCTCTTCCGCGCAATAAGGACACTTCTTCATGTTTTATCCCCTTCCTTGAATGTATAATAATAGTTTACTTGTCCTGTTCCGGGGACACAATACTTAATTTTAAATAATTGAGTGTTGTGTCCCCGGGAATTAAGAAAATTATCTAAGGTGTTCCGGCTTTGTTTTCCTTATTTCATCGCAGTATGGGCAGCCTTCCGGATACCCATCTCTATACCAATGGACTTTTGGCAACCTGTTATAATACTCTATTCTGTCTTCTGGTTTTATTTTTTTGGCTTCGGGACATTCGGGGTAATGGACCCCCTCCCAATGCTTGCTCCCGACATACAGTAAGGTTAATTTGTCTTTATTCGCCCAGATGCCTTTTTTCTCTTTTTTCGCTTTTGCCTCTAATTCAAAAGCCCGGTCCTTTCCTCTGTAGTATCCATGGCTGAAAAAAGCCAGGCCATTTTCCAGGAGATAATCATTAACACAGGTCCCGTCTTCAAGGTATATCCTCACCAAATCGTGTTTATGATACGCCCCTGTTCTTGGTCGTTCAACAATTTCGACTTTAACTTTTTTATCAAGCAAAATGCGTTCCGAAGTCTCTAATAATTTGGGGATATGATTAATTGTACCTTTCCCCCAAGGTATTTCTACTCCTGCGAGTAATGCTATTTCGTTATTATCAAAACGAAGAATGTGTCCTTTAACTTCAACCACTTTAGCATAATATGGTTCTTCTATATCAAAGACATATTTTTTAAATACAAAATGTCCGCCTTTGAGCAATAATGCCGCAAACGCAAAACAGATGAATATAATGATCAATCTTTTAAAAATGTTCATAATTCACTATATCCTTGGCAGTATAAGCACTCGTGACGGCGACCCCCGCATCTGGTCCCAGACCCTGGCCAATAATGTCTCTATATTTGACGGCGGTGAATTGTCGTCATTGTCATCAGGGGGTTCACGGTATTGTTTCCAGCCTTCTTCTATTATCTCCTTGCCATAATTCTCTTTATAGTCTTTCTTATATCTAGCCTCGGGAGTATCGTCTTCCCACAAATTTTTATCGCTTCCTTCCATTATCTGCCCATCCTCCACTTCTTTAGACCAGGCGAACGCACTGTGCTTTGACGTGCCCACGACCTTATAGTTTTCTTTATCGATCGCGTTGCCGTTCATTCCCTCAAGTATCACGGACGCGTCATTTTTCTCATCCAACAGAGTCATCTTTTTCACTTTACCGTCCTCGACCTCATATACCGCTGTATTATTCCCGCTGATCTGAGTTATTCGCCCGGCCGTAAAGTTTTTTTCTCCGTTTTCAGGGTCAACCTTATATTTACCTGTCTCAAGTGTTATGACGTTGCCATTTTTCCTGTACTTCCCTATTATCTCACCGGTTCTTCTGTCTATGATCTCGCTTACACCCTTACCCCGATACCTTATCCTGAACGAGGTTTTATTCCGGCTCAATACTCGTTTTTCTATTATATCATAAACACCGCCTGGCCCGGCAAAAGCATCAACTGTTTCATAGCGCAAAATTTCCGCCGAATAATCACGAAGTGTCCGCTGCAAACCCTTTCTTTTCAGGCTGTCCGTTATTTCCATTATGCTTGAGATATAGACGGCATTCTGTTCGGCAGCGGTATGAGCCGCGATTATCTCCCCGGTTATGGGATCCCTGCCAGCCAAACCGAAGGAAGCCGCGTTCAACATGGCGCCACCATAGGCATCTACAACACCCCGGACGGGATCTCCTTTAAACAAACCGTTTATCCCGCCTCCTAACGCTAAACCTACGGCGTTTGACGTTAAAGGGTCCATTCGCATATTACGGTTTAGATGGCTTAAACCGATATTCGTGCCGCCCCGCCTTAACCCCTGCCATAATCCTTCCAGCAGCCGGCCCAGAAAACCTTTTTTTTCAGGCAAGCCGCCCGCGCCAAAAGTCCCAAGCCCTGCCCGAAGACTGCTCCCTATGCCGATCCCCGCGAGATAGGAAAGCGAAGGATTTATACCCATCGCGTTGCCGGCGGATCGAACACCGTAATAGGACAAATCACCGGCGACCCTGGCGCTGATCGCCTTTAAGGCTTCTTCAAATGATATGCCGGGGTCAAGGCCCGCGCCTGTCAGCGTGGTAGCTGTAAGCGACATGATCCCCGTTATAACCGGCTCAAGGTCAAAATGCCGGCCCAGCAGGCTCGTTCCGGTAAAGACACCGAACCGTACTGCCGACTTAAAAATCCCGGTAAGACTGCCATCGGAGAGAAAACCATGGACACCGCCGGTGACCATGCTTGACACGATGCCGGAAACTACCGGATCCACCCCGAGGGCTTCCAGTCCCACGCTCGCTCCGTAGTTCACGCCTATGTTTATCAGCGCCGTAGCTGCGCCGTGGACCAGTGTGTCCAGAGAAAAACCCGACATCGCGGCAGAAGCCATCCCATTGATCCCTAACGCGCCCATGACCACTTTACCGGCAAAACATAGAACGCTTCCCGCGTTGAGCACTGCCTGGACAAGACCGACCGTTATCTGGCCGATCAGCGTGCCGAGCGTTGCTACGACCGCGGCTATCGCGTTCACGGCTACTGTCACTACAGCGCCGAGAGCCGTAATGATCCCTGAAACAACCGCCGCTATAAGACACCCGAAAAACGCGCCCTTGATCTTTTTCGTCTCCCTCTCCCGGAGGATCCTTCCTCCATGTATTTCTTCAGTTGTTATCACATTGCCATGCCAGTTGTCCTCGAACTCTCGGCGGCTGACCGTCATTATGCCGCCGTCGGCGCCCAGGTTCTGCTCCCAGTAAGTGACTTCGGCCATGGTGACAGACAGGACCGTTATGTAATGATTGGTGTTTATAAGGGTCACAAAAGGACTTTTTATCTCCAGGATATCGTTATATTCCAGGCGGACGTTATCCGCCTCAAGCCCGTGTAAGGCCAAAACGCGCCTCATGGCGAACATTGATATCTCTAATCTTTTATCCACCTGTGGAACACTGGCGCCTGAAAATATATCTATCAGGACCGCCTCTTTAGCTATCTCTTCCAGGGGGACATCTATTCCTTTATCATCGAGCATCTTCATCAAAGCCCCGAACGCGCTTCTGCCGAAATGGATATCCTGTCCTTCCAGCCATTTTTCAAGCGATCCCAGAAAATTTCCGGAGGTATCTATAGCTTCATCTTCGGATAAACCCAACGCCGCAAGAAACGTTTCCCTTGATCCGGGATTACTGCAGTACTCCTTGAGGAAAGTCATTACCGAATCAGTCACCTTTTCCTTGAATCGCATCCTCTCCTGATATTCTGATAAGGACATCAGCTCGGGTTTTAAAGCAGCGCCGTCAAAACCGTTATCCGCGTCGATCCTTCTGAATATCGTTAACATCTCTTCCTGGCCCGCGTCCCTGCCGAGTGCTTTTCGGTAATAATAATGAATTACCGGTATTGCTTCTTTCTTTATTATGCTGAGGAGCATCTCCTTCTCCTGCCGGGCGTATTCTTCGAGTATTTTTTCCTTTTCGATCCACAGCAACTCTTTTTTAGCCCGGACTTGAGCCTCAAGCATTGCAAGCTGTTCAGCGATCTGACGGTCAAAATCGGCTTCCTGCCGGTTGATTTCCGCGATGGCTCCCCCTGCTCCGGGATTCTCTATTGTCTGGTACCATATAAAACCCAGAGTATTGTGCTTGAGCCTCTGATAGCGCTGGTTCCCGATTTCTCTTCTGGTGCCGGAAAAGGCGCCTTTTGCTTCACTGGCCCTGTTCATCAAATCTTCTTCCATCAGTTTTTTCTCTTCTTCAAGAAGAAGTAACGCATCCTCTATCTTGTTCTCTGCCTGGCTTACAGCGGCTTTGACGGAAGAGACGAGTCTTTCCCTCGCGTTTACCATGGTCGCGCATGTCAGATCCCCTTCTTTGTCATAGGTGTAATCAACAAAGATATCGCCGTTCTCAAGAGTGATATGATCCGTATTGCCGTTTTCATCAAACCAGGTCGTCATGCCGGTCGGCCTGGTAATATGGGAAACTTTTCCGTGTTTGTCATATACTGAAAACGCGGCAAGATCGTCAGGCAACCGGCATGAGGGGATCTCTGCTATAAGCTGGTTAATATCCGCCATTATGGATCCATCGCCATAAATGGTGCTGCGACTCTTCTGCAGGTACCTCCTAAAACCGCTGGAAGTCTTCCTTCCGCGAAAATTAACGGGATTCCCGTGTTTATCCGCGAGATATCCGTTTATGTGCCTTGAATCCATATACGAGGACATGTTTCCCGTCTTCTTCCCGGAGCTATAAAAAGACAGTTCCGCCGCAAAACTTAACCGTATCTGACCTTCAAAATCGGTTTTTGAGCTCGGGTGAATGGCGATATTGACGCCAATCTTGATTATCTTACTGGGGTCGAACCCATCGTCAGTGAAACCCGAGGGTATTTCTCCAAAGGTGGGAATAATCTCCATCTGGCACCCGCCATTGTTGCCACTTAGGGCGAGTGAGGGGCCGTATTGGCGGTTACCGTCAATGTCTTCGACGAATAACCTTGATGTGTTGGGCGTTTCCCTGGAACCTTTCATCCCCTGCGGAACGGCTATTTCCATCCTTATCGGCCTTACCGTAAGGTTCATCGGCTTATCCCAGACGGCATCAAGTTTTCTGACATCGAAGTATATTTCACCTTCACTATTGGCGCTGTTCGTCGATGAAAAACGGGTATTTACGATCAAGTCGGTCGAGTTTCTCCTCCCCAATAAGCTTGACATTGAGTTAAAAAGAATGTCTTTATATTTGAAGACGCCTTTTTTGTCGACCTCCCTGTAAACTGAGTTGATACCCCTTTTATGGGGGTCCCCTGTCTCCACTTCCCATTTTATTGTATGGAACAGAAATCCCATTGCTATACCGGATGGGCCATCCGCAAGCGCTCTTGCTATCCCTTTCAGGTCCCTTTCCACTGCTATCTGTTCACCCTCCCCGTCTAACAGGTCAAGATCGCGCGAGATGCCGAGCCTGTAATACAAGTCGTCGACCGGGCTTCTTTCATCGGCTTCGTTTTCCCCCGTTGACGGGTTATCACTCTCCAACGTTATGCTGTCCAGCCCTTCTATATCATATAAAGAAACTATCCTGTTCGAACACGCATAAGCGACCAGCCGGTCTTCATGAAATATAAGACGGGTATGATCCGGCATCACAAATTGAACGAATTTTCCTTCAATGATCACCTTACTTTGTTTTCCATTAACACTATGTAAAACAAACCCCTTTAGTTCCCGCGTTTCGTTATCGAATTCCACGTTATCTATCCACGACCCGTCAGGCCTCGTGATCCTCGTTATATTCCCTTTTAAATATTCGATCAGAACGCCGTCGTTTCTGTACTTACTCGCGTAATTTACGGTTGTAACGCGCTCGCCATTTTCACCGGTGTCATGAGCATAGAGGTATGTCTCGCCGTAAGGCGTCTCTGACCTGACGATCTCATTCCTGCCGTTATAGGTCCGCTTGTTTCCTAGGTCGTCCGTGATGACCGTTTCGTTTTCCGCGTATTCGTAAGAATATGCTGCCCTTTCCGTGCCTGAATATGAAATTTCAATTTTTTTGGGGCGCTCCGTCCCATTGTATTCATAATTCACTTCCAACCCCGCTGTATCAGAAATATTGGACAGGAGACCGTTTTTATAAACATATTTCGTCCCGTTCAATGTAGATGTAAAAATCGTCGATCCGATACCTTCAAGATCGGTTGAATGCGTGGCATTGAACGACTCCCCTGTGTTTTTACGGCGCAGTTCCGTTATTTTTCCGGCTTCATCGATCTCAAACTCAACGTCCTCGCCGCTGATAAAGGCCGTAATGGCGCTGTCAGCGAAAAAATATTCAGACCCGTCTGCTTTTATCAATTTCGCGAAATCGATATTCCCGTCGGGGTCAAATGAGATATCTTCAAGGATCGCGCCGTTGGTCTCTATCTTTGAGATGCCGTCATCTTTAAAAGTCAGTTTTGTCTCTTCGCGGTCATTTAATTCTATTGAAATAAGTTTCCCGTTACTGTCAAAAGCGCGTTTCACACCTTCAGCATCCGTCGTTATGACAGCTATGCCTTTATCGGTGCATTTTCCCGTATCCCTTCTTTTGATAGAATCCTCGATTTCCTGTTTGCCGGTGATAAGAGACTCCTTCATGTTTTTCTGGATTTGGAAGCCTTCCTGTGAAGTGCCCGGAATTGTCGGGACATGCCCGTTATCTGTGATCGTGTTCGCGTGATATCCGACCGGCTCCCCCGCCCAAGTGATCTGCTGCCATAAAAAAACCCCGGCCACCATGACCGAGATCATCTTCAGGACCATCTTTGCTTTATTAAAGGAAATCATTTTACCCTCCTTTGTTTTTTATCAAATTTTATTTGATAATTAACGAAACCCATATAGACCTATATACGTCTTTTTTGATGATTTGTCAAGAAAAATTTTGCAAATAAGGAAAACGGCGCTGTGAAAAGGACAGTTTTGTGTTTATTTTGGGAACCTGCTATAATAGGAAAGATGAGAATAATATTCAGGTGGTCCGGGTATAATACATATACCCTGGCAGTGCTTATAGGGCTGTTGCAGGAAAGGATGGTCCCGGGAAAATTCGTTATAGATACCGCGGATACGGCTGAGGCGGCTATACGTAAATCAAGGGCGGACAGTGATATAACTGTACTGGCCTACTCATTCTGCACCCCCCAATTCAACAATGTAAAAAAGGAGATCAAACTTATAAGAAAAACCCTCGGCGCCAAGGTGATCATCATCTGTGGCGGTCCGCATACAAGCGCGCTGCCCGAAAACGTTCTGAAGGCAGGCGCTGACTTCTCCTTTGTAGGGGAAACAGAGGAATCCCTGCCACATTTTCTTAATTCGCTTTATGAAACAGGCGGTAAATATAAGGAAAGGATAATATATCCACTCCCATTAAAAGACTTTGACAGTTATCCGCCTTTTGCCTACAAAATAGGTTTCCTTACTCCGGTGGAGATAAGAAGGGGCTGCAAAACAGGATGCACATTCTGCCAGACACCCCGCATGTTCGGATGTATAAGGGAAAGAAGCATCGAATACGTAAAAAAAACCGCCAATCACATGAAAAGAGCCGGAAGGGAGATAATATATTTTCTTATTCCTGACGCTCTTTCCTACGGCTCTGAAAATAATAACGTTGATCTGTCCGGGCTTGAATCCCTCCTGAAAGAGGTGCGCTCGACCGGCGTAAAGATAAATCTCGGGAACTTCCCTTCCGAGGTATCTCCACGCAAGCTTGTCCGGTTCCCTGAAGCCGCATCGATCCTAAAAAAATACGTGCGGAATACAAAGATACTCATTGGAGGACAAAGCGCGAGTGAAAATGTCTTAAGGATCATGAAACGGGACCACAATGTGGAGGATATAACGGATTCCGTAAAGATACTGAAGGGGAACGGTTTCACGCCGATCGTTGACGTGCTTTTAGGGATACCCGGCGAAACCAGACAGGACAGGCTTGATACATTAAAATTCATGGGGTCGCTCGCGGAAAAGCATAAAGCCAGGCTGAACCTGCATTATTTCATACCTCTGCCGGGAACACCGCTGGCGGATACCCGTCCTGAGCCGCTGGAAGATGAGATCAAGGAAAAAATGCTTAGCATGATAAGATGCGGTCATGCCCGGGGTAATTTTCTGGAACAGCTGGGGAATTTTACGCCCTGAGGTATTTGCGGGCGAGGCCGATTATGAATAGGGGTATAAGGAATAGCCCGCAGATCGCTTCGACCATTACCACGCCTTTAGTAAAGCCCGCGGGGATAATATCGCCGTAACCCACGGTGGTAAACGTTATCACGCTGAAATACAGGGCTTCGAGGAAGGCTGGCTTAAGGACTATTCCTTCTCTCACTACCTGACCCCAGGTAAAGGAAAATGCCGACAGTAAGACCACGGCCGTGCCTGAAACAAACGTCCTTGAGGCCCTTTCGCCGTGCCCCCAGACAAGACATGAGAACGTCAATACAAACCACAGGAAAACGCGCTTCAGGACGCCTTTCGGGCCTTTTTCTTCCTGGCTCTCCGCTATTGGATGGATCTTTCCGGGAGTAATAAGGGAACGGAGCAAAAATTTCCTGTAGAGTTCTTTTGAGCTGTAAAAGCACTGTGAATAATTGTCAAATTCCATATCTTTCTCATAATTTATGGCCGCGTACTTGTAGAGCAGGGAAGCATATTCCAGGTCACCGCTCTTTTCCGCTTCTTTAGCCGCTTCCGAATAAGAGGCTGCCCCGCGGGCGAATGTTTTCTCTCCGGACCTCATGCTCCAGCTGCTTGCCGCTGAAGCGAAACATAACGCGGCCTGCTTGCTGTTCCCCTGCCTTTTGTGGATATGCCCGGCTTTCCTGAAAGCGACAAATGCCTCGTAATACTTTTCCTGGGAAAGGAAAAGGTGGGCCTCGCCTTCTATCATCTTGGTCTCTATTTCAGCGGATATGGGGTTGCTTTCCATTTCTTCCTTACTTTCAATTTTTCTAAATTGTCAACAATAGCAAATTATATACCCCTATCTGGATATTTTCAAGGAATTTATTAGGGACAGCGACCATTTTCTCTATCTGAAAGTAAGAATAAAAAATGGTCGCTGTCCCTATTTATCAGGTATAATTTGAACATGAAGAAAAAGCCGGTCCTCCTGGTCCTGTCACTTTGCCTTTTTTTGACCCTGCTCCCTTCCCTGGTGCGAGCTGATGAGCTTGATGGGTCTGCCAGCTGGGTGGAATACACCCCGGGAGAAGGCATCGCGGTAGAAGCCCTGGATTTTTACATAACACCGACTTCCACCTTTCTCCTCCAGGGCTCACCCGATCCCAATAACGCAAAAGGCGGCAAATTCGGTTATTCATGGGTGTTGTATCTGGATATGAAAAAGGAATTCGGCGACTGGGGGGTCGCGGCTATACAGCTGAAAACGGGCGTGGGGAACACAGTTAACAACGATATGGATCTTTTCAGTGACGTGAATTATAACGCCTACGATGTCGGGGGAAATATCCGCGCGCGCAAATTCTGGTATGAACAATTTTTATTCGATAAGCAACTTATAATCAAATGTGGAAAAACGATCCCGGAACATGAACTGGGCCGTATTATATACGCGTGGGATGATGACACTCAGTTTCTCACCTATCTGGCCGATAAATTCCCGGCAATAGAATGGCCCGAGGATTACTGTTTTACGATCTATTCGATATTACGTCCCGATGCGGCGCGTTTCTTTGAATTTAAATTCAATTTTTTCGAGGCTGACGCCGATTGGGAAAGGATCTTCAAGAATGGCATGTACACATGGGAGATCAATCTGAAACCGGCCTGTCTCTTTGATCTGGACCCGCAACAATGGGACGGCAATTACAAGCTTTACGGCTTCATGAACACCCTGTTCCATAGCAAACTTACCAATGAAGGCCAGGCGCAAAGTTCAAGGACCAAAGAGATGAATTACGGCTACGGTTTCACCGCTGACCAGATGATCACGGATGTGTTCGCCGTGTTCGGCCGCCTGGGATGGCAGCGCCCCGATGTGATCCCGGCCGGAAGAGGCGCGCCCATCTATATGGCATGGCTGGCCGGCGCCAGGATGACCGGCAAATACTGGAAAAGAGAAAATGACGTGTTCGCTTTCCTGGTCGGCCAGGACGTGCCGAGCGAACAATACAAAAAGGCCGGGAACCCCGGCCTTCCCGAAGGCCACTTTGAAATATACTACAGATATAAGCTGAACAAGGTATTTTCTATAAGCCCTGACTTTCAGCTTGTATGGAACCCGAACGGCGACGGTAACAGCCCTGATGATCCTGTATTCGCCTACGGACTGAGGATACATATCGCGTTGTAATAACGGGGGTGTAATTAAATAGGGACAGCGACCATTTTTTGAAAACACAAAAATGGTCGCTGTCCCTATTTAATCTCTTTCTTCTGCATGGCATCCAGGTACCTGTCGATCTCTTCTATGCTCTCGAAGATCAGGCTTCTGGGCAGAGCTTTTACGATCTCGAACACCTTTTTTATCTGCGGCTGAGGATTTGTTATGATAAGTTTTCCCCCTCCCGCTTCAAGAGCCTTCCTGGCCTGGAATATCGACCCAAGCCCCATGCTTGTTATATAAGCCAGCTTGCTCATGTCCAGTATCAGGGCCTTTGTGGGCGGCGCGAGATATGGCTTCACACTTTCATCGAACAAAAGAGCTGTCTCCGTATCAAGGCTCCCTTCCATCCTGGCCACAAAGATCCCTTCCTTCTGCTCTTTGATATCCATCTTGAACGGCATAATCTTCCCCTTTCTACTTCCGGGCGGCTCCCCTGGCCTCTCTCGCCGCTTTCTGCAGCTGGACAGCCATCGCATCCTGCGATTTCCTGAGTATTCTTTGAGCTTCCGAGGAATTCTTGTCAAGGTTCCGTATGACATACTGCGACGTGTTGATCGCGTCACGCAGCTTCCCGGAATTCAAAAACCCCCAGGCCTGGGAAAGAAGGTATTTTGTCTTTTTATCCACCGGGGCCAGTGTCTTTGATATGTTTATGGCCTCCAGGCTTGTGGCGGCCTTTTTGGGACCGCACCCGATAACCGTAAAGCCGGCGGCCAGGCACAACATTATTACAATAACTAGAAATCTCCTCATAACGACCTCCCCTCCTTCTTATGTGTCCTCTTCTTCCCGGGCATAAAAATACTACCCCTGCCACCATTATTTTACCGCTAACGGGCAGGCTTTACAAGAAGCCGAGCAAAAAAACGCGGCCTGGCTACTTCGCCAGCTTGTTATAAATAAGCGCGAAAACAGCGCATCCGATACCGGCGTCGAAAAAACCATAGATCGCGCCTATAACACTGCCTACCGGGCTTACAGAGTAACCGAGGTAATACATCTTCCCGACTATCGTGGGATCTCCCGTATTGCCCATGAACATCATCACCCACCAGGTGAGGATGAACATGGATGCGCCCCACAAGATACCTCCCGCAAGGGCAAAAGCTTTTACGTTCAGTTTCATTTTTTTCTCCTTTCTTTGCCGGACCGGCCCTTCGAATTCCTTAGTTTCTTCCTCATTATTAAAACGTTCTTTCCTTTCTCTCTTCTGTATTCCAGTTCCTCCATCAGGCTGCGGACAAGGTGCACGCCAAGTCCTCCTATCTCTCTCTCCTCGATCGGTTTATTAATATCCGGTGTCGGGACCACCGTAGGATCAAAGGGCCTGCCATCATCCTCTATCATAAGGAGCAGGTCATCGTCCTCTACCCTCATGTGAACGTCTATCCGGTGTTCCTTCTTATCCCTGTATCCGTAAGCGATAATATTGATGACTATCTCTTCAATGGCCATGTTCACCTGGTTTATGATCCTGCCGGACAGCTCGTTCTCTTTTCCAAATTCGTTTACAGCGTGCGACAGTTTCTGGACTTCGGACCGGTCATTTTTCAGGGTAAGAGTCCTGGCCTTTCCCACGGATCCTTCTCGCTTTTTTCCGGCATGAAAAAACCTCAACGCCATAACGGTTATGTCATCTGACTGGGGTTCGCCTGCGGCAAAGGACCTGACGCTCCGCAACGTGCTATCGACCAGTTCCCTGATATCGTCCTGGCGGTGAGCAGTCACGTGCTCTCTCAGCCTTTCTTCCGAGAACATCTCCTGTTTACCGTTAAAGGCCTCTGTGATCCCGTCGCTGTAGATATAGATGGTATCTTCCGGTCCAAGGATAATCTCCTCTTTTTTATAGACCGCGCCGTCAAAGGCGCCGACGGCAATGCCGCCGTCCGGGCGCAGGAATTCAACCCCTTCGCCTTTTCGGATGATCAAAGGCGGGTTATGACCGGCGTTCGCGTAACAGATTTCCCCTGTCCTTATGTTCAGCACCCCGCAAAAAATCGTGACGAACATGGCGGAAGTATTTTTGGCAGCCTCTTTGTTCACCTTCTCCATGATCTCGTCAGGATCCCCGGTCTCCATTGCCGTTGCCTTGAGCAGGGTCTTGACCACTGCCATAAACAGGGCCGCCGGCACTCCCTTGCTTGACACATCACCAAGGGCGAAGAAAAGGTGATCGTCGTCTATAAAGAAAAAGTCGTAAAAATCCCCGCCGACTTCTCTTGCCGGATCCAGCACGGCGTAAATGTCAAATTCCGTATTATCGGGAAAAGCCGGGAACGTCTTCGGCACAATGGACATCTGGATGTTGTGCGCGATATTTAATTCGCTTTCCATCCTTTCTTTTTTCGCCGTGGTATCCGTCAGGTCCTTTATGTAGCGCTTTAAGGCTTCCCTCATATAGATGAACGCGGCCGCGAGCCTTCCAACCTCATCCCCGGACCTTACGGGCGTCAATTCAAAATCCAGATCGCCCCTGGCAATATCCCTGGTCTTACTGGCCAGTATCCTGAGCGGTTTTGTAATTGAACCGGAGATCACGACAATTATCGCGAAAAGGACCAGAAAACCCAATATCCCGAGAATGAACACCGTTCTGTTAAGCCTGTTGATATCAGCCATGAGTTCTTCCTTGGGGAATAGAACGCCCAGGGACCACCCGCTGGAAGGCACGGGCGCGTAAGCCATCCAGCATTCCTTGCCGGTGACGATGCTCCTGAAAGGGACAAATCCGGAATTCCCTTTTATCATATCCTTGCCTATCCCGCGCATCCGCGGATCCTGCACGGCTTCGGCCATGCTGAATATCGTATCGTTCATGATGAGCTTTTCGTCGGGATGGGTGACAAATGTCCCGTTCCCGGAGATCATGAACGCGTATCCGGTCTCGCCGATCTTGATGGATGAAATGAGGTTCTGGAGCCAGGTCAGGCAGATATCCGCGGTCATCACGCCCATGAATTTGTCATCATCGTCGTAAAAGGGGACCGAATAGGTGGTCATTATAAAATCCCCGCCGCCTTTATCATAGTATGGTTCGGTCCATATGGGCCTGCCGAGGACTTTCGGGATCTGGAACCAGTCCCAGTAAAAATACACGTACCGGTCGTCTCCCAGATATTTGAATTTTATCTCTTTGTCGCTTGCACTTTTACAGAAGTACGGCGCGAAATACAGTGATCCCTCGTCAAACGCGTACGGCTCATAAGCGATCGTGGTCCCGTATATGTCGGTATTGTTCTTGATCACTGAACGCAGCAGGTCCTTTATCGTATCCGGGGCGCGTTCGACATCTTCGCCCACCCTGAAACGCGCGAAGTTTTTCGGCACTTTTTCAACCGCGCGCAGCACGACCTCTATCTTGTTGACCGTAAGTTCCGCGAGGTTCTTCGCGTTATTTTCTATGTTGGTTGTGATTATCCTGCGGGAGACCAGATAGCTGCGGCCAAAGATCAGCGCGAAAATAACAACGCAGCTGGTAAGGATAAAAAAGACAAGTTTGAACGTTATGCCTCTATTTCGCAGCATGAATATCCGGCTTTTTATAAAATGTTCCGTAATCCGGGATCTTCTCTATCATCCCGTTTTTCTTCATCTCTTCCGCCACCTCGCGCAAGGCGTCGGGCTTAAGCCCTCCCGTCAATCGGCCGGGACCGTCGACCAGTATCAGTTCTTCCACTTTTTTCAGCATCCACATCTGGTGCATCCTGTTCGCCGGGAGATGCCCTTTTTCCATATACTTCAGGACTATATCTACCGCCTCTTCGGGATGCTCGAACGCGTATTCCCATCCCTCCAGCGAAGCCGCCACAAAGTCGGCGCAGAGAGCGGGATCTTTCCGGAATGTCTCTTCAAGCGTGTAAATGCCGTCCTCGGGGAAGTTCAAGCCGTGTTCGGAAAACAAGAATGTGGTCAGCTCATCCGGGTCATATCCGGAATTGATGATCGTGTGGTATTCGTTATATGACATGGCGGATGCTACATCTACGCCATCGCGCAAAAACAGATTTACGGAATAGGTCTGGGGAATGATCTCCACTTTAAGGTTATATTTCTTCAGAAAGGCTATGGGCTGGGCATGACCATCCCATAGCCCCACTTTCCTGTTTAACATATCAGCGGGCTCTCGTATCCCGCTGGTTTTCTTGGCAACGAACATCACCCCTGTTTCCTGGATTATCTGCGCGATATTGACGATGGCCGCTCCCTGGTCCCATTCCTGGATCGCGGCAAAAAGCTGCATAATGACAAAATCCGCCTTGTGGTCCGCCAGATAATCCCATGCGAACTGTTCCGGCCCGCCATCCAGGATCGTTACATCGAGTCCGTATTTTTGATAAATTCCTTTGTCAAGAGCGGCGTAATAACCGGCGAACTGGGCCTGGGGGGCCCATTGAGGAAGAAAAGTGACTTTCTTCAGAGGCCTGTCTTCAGCGCTGACCTCATAGGAAGCGAGAAAAAGAACAGCTACGCAGAATATACTTACTATTCTTCTCATACAAGTAAAACCTTTGCGTCATTTCCCAAAACTTTTCAAAGCATCTTTCTCTGAATCATAGATATCAAAAATCCGGGTGAAGCCCGCTGTCTCGAATATTTCATGGACGTAAGGTCTGAGGCAACAAAGGACGAACCTGCCTCCTGACGCCTGTAAAGTCTTGGCACCTAAAAGGAGGATCCTCAGGCCCGCGCTGGATATGTATTCGGTCCCGGAAAGATCACCGATGACCTTGCCGGCGCCGCCCTGGATCAAGCCTATAAGCGCCGCTTCCTCATCTTTAGCTATTGAGGAATCAAATTTTGATTCCATAACAGCTATTTTTACATCCCCGATAGTCCTGATCTCCATTCCTGGATCAACCTTCTCAATCGATCTTCTTAATGTACCGGAAATAGTCGCTGTCCGTGGTAATGATCATGGTGGTGCCGCCGCCTATAGTGGTATCGTAGGTCTCCAGCGTCCTCAAAAAGGAGTAAAATTCAGGGTCATTGTTATACGCCCCGGCGTATATCGTGGTGGCCTCGGCGTCCGCTTTTCCCCTTAAGCCCTGCGCTGTTTTATACGCCTCTGAAGTGATGGATTTCAGCTGCTTTTCCATCTTTCCCTTGATCTCGGCGCTTTTACCTCTTCCTTCCGAGCGGTATTCTTCGGCAGCGCGTTTCCTTTCCGCTATCATCCGTTCATAGACCTTCTTTCGCACGTTCTCGACATAATTGACGTGCTTTATGCGCACGTCCTCCAGTTCAATACCGTACTGCGGCGCGAGCTTCTGCGCCCTTTGCAGTATCTGCCCTTCCAGCGCCTGCCTGCCGTTCGTGATGTGCTCAAGCGCCTCTTCCGCGAAACCGATCGTTACCTCCTCTTCCTTCTCATCAAGGACACGGTTGGAATCCCTTGTAACTTCGACCAGCAGGTGACTCGTGACAGCGTCCCTGGTGGCTGAATTGATAATATCATCGATCCTCCCGTGCGCCCCTAGTTCGTTACCCATGGACTGGAGAAACTTCAGGGCGTCGGAGATCTTCCACCTGGCGGTCGAGTCGACCCAGATATACTTTTTATCCCTGGTGGGGATCTGGTTCGGGTCGCCGTCCCAGTCAAGGAGCCGCTTGTCAAAATAATGGACCTGCTGGATGAATGGCACTTTAAAATGCAGCCCCGCCTTTGAAACAGGATCCCCGACAGGCTTACCGAACTGCGTAATGACCGCCTGGTTGATCTCTGAAACGAGATAAACGGCACCGGTAACAAAACTCAGGGCCGCGATTATTACGAGGGCCGCGATCATTCCAATAACTGTCTTCATTATCTTGCCCCTCCTTCCTTGTCGAGGTTCACCAGCGGCAATATGGACTTCTGCTGGGGATCTATAATATATTTCTTATCCACTTTGGACATCACTCCTGTCATGGTCTCAAGGTAAAGCCTTTTTTTGGTCACATCCGGAGCCTTTCTATACTCCTCCCAGGTAACTAAAAACCTCTCTGCCTCTCCCTTGGCCCGGTTGACCCTGTCAAGCGCGTATCCCTCAGCCTGCCTGATGGTCCGCTCCGCTTCACCTTTTGCCCGGGGGATGATCTTGTTGTATTCTTCCCAGGCTTCGTTTATCATGCGCTCCTTCTCCTGCTTGGCCTCGTTCACTTCGTTAAACGCCGGCTTTACTTCGTCAGGAGGATTTACGTCCAGGAGTTTTACGGTGACAACCTTGATCCCCGTGTTATATTTATCCAGCAGCTTCTGTAATTCCAGCTGGGCTTCGTGGTCCACCTCTTCTCTCTTTGTCGTGAGCAGTTCATCCACCCTGTAATCCCCGCAAAGACGGCTCATCACCACTTCCGACATATCCCTTACATTGTCTATGGGATGCCTTGTCGCGAACAGAAGCTTTACGGGATCTTTTACCTTGAACTGCACTATCCACCTGACATCCAGTATGTTCAGGTCGCCGGTAAGCATTATGGATTCTTCATGATACTTTTGCACGGAATACTGCGTCCTCACGCCAGCCCGTACTGTCCTGAAACCGAACTCTTCCTTGAATATCTTTTTCACCTTCACCGGCGAGACCTTCTCGATGCCCCAGGGTATCTTTGTATGCAGGCCCGGCCCTGCCGTGCGGACATATTTTCCGAACCTCTGAATAATCCCGACCTCGTCAGGGCCGATAGAGTATATCAGGGTCTTCAGGGAGGCGAGTACAAAAATAATGATTATGATAGCCGGTACATATTTGGCGAAGTCTTTACTCACCTGGCTCACTTTCTTGCTGCCTTCCTTGAAAAGGTCTTCGGGTGTTCTGAAATTTTCATCCATGGCATATCTCCTTTCCTCTATTTATTCGCGATCCCGCGCCTTCACGGGGATCTGTTCCACCTGTTTGATCTCCGAGATCTCTTTATCTCCTGCGGCTCCCAGCTCCTGAAATTTCTTGACGCTTACTATGACCCTGCCTTCCAGGGACCTGACCATCCTGTTGAAAGCTTCGACGGCCTGGGACAGGGACCCGCCGGTCTTGTTGACATGGTCTAAAAAAGGCTGGAACCTGTCGTACAGTTCTTTCCCCAGGGTCGCTATTTCCTGGGCGTTCTTGGTTATTTGTTCCTGTCTCCAGCCATAGGCAATGGCCCGCAAGAGAGCTATCAAAGTGGTGGGAGTCGCTATTATCACCCTGGCTTCCATCCCGTCCTCGATGAGCGCGGAATCGTTCTCAACAGCGGCGCTTAAAAACGCTTCTCCCGGGATAAACATCACGACAAACTCGGGGGCTTTCTGGAACTGGGCCCAGTAAGCTTTACTTGAAAGGGACTTCATGTGCTTCCTTACCTGCTGGGCGTGCTTGTTCATGAATTCTTTTCTTTTTTCCTCAGTGTCCGCGGATACGGCGTCAAGGTATGCGTCAAGCGATACCTTGCTGTCCACGACTATTTCCCTGCCCGCCGACAGGTACACCATCATATCGGGCCTGAACCTGCCTTCTTCGGTCTCAACAGATACCTGCTCGGTATAATCGCAGTGAGCCGTCATTCCCGCGAGCTCCGCGACCCGCTTAAGCGTGACCTCTCCCCACCGGCCCCTTACTTCCGGCCTCCGGAGAGCTGTCACAAGATTACCGGTCTCTTTCCGGAGGGATTGCTGGGCTTCCATCAAAGAGTGTATCTGCCTTCCAAGGCTGCCATACGCTTCGGCCCTGTTTTTCTCCAGTTCCCCTATCTGCAGCTCATATCTTTTCAGGGCGTCTTCCAGTGGCTTGACCACGGTCCGGATGGATTCTTCTTTTTTGTCTATCTCTCCCTTGGCTTCTTTCAGGATGACCTCGAGGCTTTCCCTCGCAAGCTCCAGGAAAGCCCTGTTATTGCTCTTTAAGGACTCGCCTGAAAGGGCCTGAAAAGTCATGGTCATCTTTTCCCTGGCCTCTTCAAGGACCTTTTTCTGTTCTTCTATTCTTTTATTGGCCTCTTCCGCTTTGGTCTCCGCGACAGCTTTCTCGCGCTGCAGGGCCTCGACGCGCAGGCGGGACGCGGCCCAGCCAATGCCCGCTCCGAGCAGAAATAACAGAATACCGACCAAAAGTATCATGGGGTCCATGCTGCTCCTTTCCCCGGAAACTTAATCCATGGCTTTTATTGCATCCTGCATCAATGGAAGAACCGCTTCTACTTCCTCTTTGGTCATCCTTCCCAGCTTGGCAAACCTGAGTTCACCCTCCCTGTTACGGTTTTCTCTTGTGATCTGCAGTTTTTTCTGCCCTTTGTTGTAGGAATAAACGCTAACGGTCAACCGATCCGTGTCGCTCTCCAGTGTTTTCGCGAACAAACATTCATCCAGACTACTGTCATACGGCATGTTTTTCCTCCCTTTCTTCGTTAACAGTTGCTCTTCCGATTCAATAGATCTCCTTGAAAAAAGGACTCTTTATGAAATCGGAAGGTTTTATACGCCAGCTGTCAAACGGCGTGATCTTATACCCCGCTTCTTTATATGCGTCCGCTATGAGTTCTGAACAGAAATACGCCTGATCCAGATTGCACAGCTTATCTATCAGCTTATTGTCAAAAATAAAATTGACGCTTACCGGCAGGAAAGTTGCCAGCACATAAAAAATCAGCCCTATCCAGCCGTAGCTGAACTTTTCCTTTTTTGCTTCTTCACAAAAGTCTATTACCTTATCCAATATTCCTTCGTCCCCTATGTATCGGTTACGGTATACCTTGACCACCTCTCCTTTTTTCAAATACTTCCCTACCGAATTATAGACGATCCCCTTCGGCTCCGCCTCTATGAGCTTGCCGCCTCCGATATGCAGTGCCGCGTGCGTCCAGTATTTACTGTCTATCCCGTTGGTGAGGATATTGGATATTTTTATCTGAAATGCGGTTATGTTCTTATTTGTCCCCGTCAATATCACGTCGCCTTTTCTTAATCTGCCCATATCTATTTCTTTCTGCTCATATTTCCGGCGCGAGACCATCAGCCGCAGAAGCGCCCCGACCGCAAGAAGGATAAGAAGGCATAACGCATATAAGAACATCTTTATCACAAAAAATACTACAGCCATAGGACCTGCCTTTCTCTTACCTGACCCCGAAGAGGTTCCTGTGCGCTTCGGTATAATCGATTATCTTCTGCATCATCCTTACGGACTCCGCGGGATAAAGGCCGGACGCGGATTCCTCCGAGAGCATCACGTAATCGGTCCCGTCCAGCACGGCATTAGCCACATCCGTGACTTCCGCACGCGTGGGCCGCCTGTGTTCCGTCATGTGCTCGAGCATCTGTGTCGCGGTGATCACGAATTTTTTCGCCCGGTTGCATTTTTTGATGATCATCTTCTGTATGATAGGGATCATATATATAGGAACGGCGACTCCCATATCTCCTCTTGCCACCATTATGCCGTCGGAAGCCTCGATTATCGAGTCTATATTCTTTATGGCCTCGCGGCTTTCTATCTTAGCCACAACACGGCACCGGGGCAGCGTCGATCTTAAGTGTTTCTTTATAATGTCAATGTCTTTTCTAGTGCGCACAAAGGACTGGGAAACAAAATCCACTTTGTGCTTTATCCCGAATTCCAGGTCGTCTTTATCCTTTTCCGTGACCCCCCCGAACGGGATACGGACCCCCGGCATGTTCACGCCTTTTCTCTCCTTCAGGATACCGCCCTCGATCACTTCGGCCTTTACTTTTTTCTTTGTGGAACTTTTTGCTTCAAGGATTATGTTCCCATCGTCTATGTATACCTTCTGCCCCGCGCCTATCCCCGTCAGATCGCCCTCATAATCAAACGGGATTACTCGCGGATCGCCTGTATCCGAACCTGCGGTAAGCCAGACGGTCTTACCATTTTGGAGGACCTTCTTGCCTTTTTTGAGCTCACAGACCCTTATGCGGAAGCCCTCCAGGTCCTGCATGATCCGCACGCGTTTTTTGTGTTTCTTGTTGATCGTTCTTATCTGCTCCATCCTGTGCAGATGTTCCCTGTGCGAGCCGTGAGAAAAATTGAGACGGGCAACATCCAATCCCGCCGTTACCATCTTGCGTATCATGGCATAACTGCTGCTGGCAGGCCCTAATGTCGCAACGACCTTTGTCTTGGCCATTTATATTCCTTATCGTTAGGGTATATTTCCCCTCGTGGTCATATGAAATGCTGCTTTATTATGCCTTTCATTGAAAGCATTGTCAATGATATAAGAGCGGGGCGAAAATTACGCGAAGGTCTGTATTTTGTAGATCTCTTTCAGGATTTCGTAATCCATGGGTTCCGCTTTGGGGATAAATATATAGATATTAGGGAATTTGTTATGTTTCCTTATAATGATATTCGGGTTGTCAAGGTCGACCTCCCGGTCAAACGCGAGATTCAGTGTCAGTGTCATCATTTCCATAAGCCGCATGTAGCTGTCAACCGTCAGCTCTTCATTATTGACCCCCACGAGGAAATTGTTCATGTCTTCCCTGAGGGCCTTGAATTCAGGGGATTCAACGGTTTCCTGGCCCGCTAACACTATGACCCTGGCGTTCGTTCTTCCGTCCTTTGCCTTTTCAATGGCATCCAGTAACTCAGCGTCGTCCCTGTCAACAAAGGTTATGCCCTTTTCCTTGCAGAACTCCCGTATAGATGTAATAAGAGGATTAAGCGCATCATATTGAAGATACCTGCCCTTTTCGTATCCTTTTATCCAGCCCGTGCCGAGCGCAAGGATAACCGGGCGGTCATCTTCCTTTGCCTGGATACATTTAACCCTGTCCGAGAAATTCTTCGCGTGTCGTTCTTCTGTTCCCGGGGTCGGGTACACGTATTCTTTATTGACCAGCTTGACCTGGACCGTTCCAATGGTCCCGTCTGCGGGCGTGTCAGCGGGAATACCCAGCTTGATATCAGACTTGACCATCCTTATTATCCCGACCGGGACTTTTATATAATTCAGTATATAATCTAAGACGTTCGGGTCTTCTGTATGCGGCCATCTGCGGTGCCCCAGAAGCTTCCTGTACAGGTATTCGCCGATGAATATAGCGCAGCTTGAATCGCTTAAAGTCTCATTCAGTTCTTCCGCGGCTTCCATGAAATCGGCTTTATATGTCAAAAATTCATCCCTCTTCAGTTCCACTTTTTTATCACTGATAAATCCTTCCAGCCTATCGGCCATCTGTTCAAGTTCTTTACCTCCGAATTTCCTGAAATTTTCTAACGTCGCGGCAATATAAGGCTGCATCGGATCGTCCTCTGTCCCCCATACATCGCTTATGACGAACGGCGCGGGTTTTATATGGATCCTTACCTTTCTGACCTTCTTGTCCCTGACAAGGCAATCTACCAGTCTCAAATTTGCCGCTAATTCCGGACCGACATTATCGACAAACAGATCAAGAATACCTTCAGGCCCGACAGATAATATGAGCTTGGCCAGTTGTCTTCTATGGTCAGAGATAATGCGTAACTCCTTTTCTGTAACATCCATCGCACCTTCATATTTATTCCCGTAAAGGATGTCTTTCAGCATATGTTCCAGGGTCTCGACTTCCGTATCGTCAGCTTTGATCGCATCCCATCTGTCCTGAAGGTATTCTCTTCCTGCTTTTACTCTGTCCATATTCATCCCTATGTAAGGATCACTGCCTGTCTGACAATGTTCTACGCTCAGATCAGCCAAAAAATAAATGTAATCAAGAAGGATAAGTGAAGAAATGTCCGGCGCCCCTTCTCCATACCAGGGTTTACCATAATGCGGTTCAAGCACTTCTTTAAAGAACCCGGCTATTCTGTCTTCTTCTTTGTTCAGATCGCGCATTATAGCTTGTCCCGGAGGCTGAATTACCGCTCTTCCGGCAATTATCTCTCTAAGTAAATATCTGAATCTTTGTCCTACTTCTCCTTGTTGATAAATGGCTTTTGCCGTTCTTATAATATCATGGTAACCGTATGAATCTGAATGGATGGATGTCTCTATCGAAGGATCCGGAGCATCCGGCCCATAGCCGAGTGTCTCTTTTATATCCGCGCTGCGTCCCCTGGCGCTTCTCCACCAGTGTGCTATCTTTTCCTTACTCTTCTCCTTATCATACCGGTGCTCGTAAATAAAATTTTTCATTTTAAGGGTCGCCCTTCCGGGAGTTTGGGAGACAACACTTCGCCATGCGTTTCTGTCCTTATCTAAAATTATCTTCGTCCCGGGCAACTCGGTTTTTAATTTCGCCAATCTTACCTGAAAGAATTCTTCATTCTTGGCAGGACCGTTAACATATATTTCTATTTCTCTCAGTGACTGTTCCCTCAGGGTCTGTGTGAGAAGTTCCATCTGTTCTTCCTTTTTAAGGTCTACCAGATGGGCTAAAACGTAAACATTCCGGCCATCCTTCCTTTTCCCCCTGCCGAGAAAAGCCGAACAGACCTGCAAGTTTTCTGTCATAAGCTCTTCCCCGTCCTCCAGCTCGACAATGGCTACTTCTCCCTGAAAAACTTCTACACGCTTATCAAAACGGAGATTTTTCGAAACATCCTTCTCCGGTTTAAGATCAGACACTTTTTGGGGTTCGGGAAGGACTCTATCTGTAATTGTGAATAATGGCTTTGTGAACAATCTGTAGAGAGTGGTCCTTGAGGCAAGGTCCTTGCTCTCAACAGGCTCTGCCCTTACATAAACTTCTGTCCCGTCCCCAAGAGGAAGAGTCATGTCCGGCTCTTTATCAGGCCTTTTATCAATGTAGTATTTATAGTGAAAAACTCTGAACCCCTCTCTATATACCGGCAGGCAATATGCTCTCTCTTCTTCGTCATAATGAAGCTCATCGATCTCATAGCCTGCCAGAAGCGCGTCATCATAGTATTTGCTCATGGCAAGCTCGGCTTTGTTCACATGGCTCTTGATATCCTGGATAAGCGTTTCTTCTGATATACCGAGATGGAGACACTGGCCTATGATCATGCTTATATCGCGGAAAGCGACCCTGTTGCGGAAGGATCTCCCGAGAGTTTCTCCGGCGCGCACGCTTCTTACGGTTTCTTCATCCTGGAACCTTTGCCCTTCTTCATCCACAACGATCTCATGCGAGCCGTCCTCATGTCTTACTACTTCGCAAATGGGGTTGAACCTTGATGAAGGCGCGAGCCCATAAATGATATCAGTAAAAAGAAACAGGCAGAGTATCACTATAAATATGAATTTAATGTTGTGTATGTTTTTGCGGCTGAACATTATTCTCCTGTCAAGATTTTGGTTTGCCTAATTATATCAAACAAAATATGTTAAGTCAAATTAAATGCTGTTTTTGCCGGGTTTTCGGGGATGATGAGGATTTTGATTGGATGTATCTGCTTATGTTATATAGTGTTCGGTTGGATGGCATCCTCCGGGAAAATCCCCGCGGTTTTTGCGACCTTAATTATCACATACCCGAGGAACAAGCCAATAATTCCCCCCACAATAACATCCGAAGGGTAATGAACACCAATATAAACTCTTGAAAAAGCCACTGCTATGGCGACCGGATATAATAAAAAACCCCATTTGAAATAAGCTGCAATTATAAATGCCGCCATAAAAACCATGGAAGTATGTCCTGAAGGGAACGTAAAATGCTTTGCCGTAATAAGCGTATTGACGTTCTCCAATACAAGAGAAGGCCGGGGTCTTGCTATCAGATCCTTCAGAATGGCGACAAAATAATAACTGGCACTTACTCCGGCCAGGAGAAGAAAACCGATTATCTTCTTCTTTTTTCTCAGGAACAGGACCAGCGCTACCCCCACGAAAAAGTAGAGCCAGCCGCTTCCAAACCTGGTCACCCATGGCATCAGAAGATCCAGAACAGGATTACTGCACCCCTGGTTTATCAGCCGGAAGCCCTCTATATCAAGATTTCTTATTGTATTGTACATCCTCCCCCTTTAATTCCGGGCCGTTCGATGTTGATAATGAGGGTATCTGATCGGATCTTTCGGTCTAAGCCTTTTTTCGGCTCATCCTGCCTTATCCCGCTCAGTATCGTCCCTTTCCCTTTCTCGGAAAAGACTCGCCCGGGGCCTGTCCGCCCGCTGGCATGGACGCGTGCCACTGCACGATCAGCCACTTGTCTCCCTGCTTCTCCAGCGCGGCAGTAAGTCTCCCCGGATAAACCTTGTCTTCTTTATCAATAATCGCGCGCGCCACGAAGTCGGCCGCTACCAGTGCCACCGGACCTGCCATTGAAACACGGTGCCAGCCCCACTCCCAGACCATAGTTCCTGTTTGAGCAAAGTCACGTTCGATCTGGGCCTTCAATTCTTTCTTTCCAATGCGCTTCTCATCTTCTCCCGTGCCTATAACAACCGGGCTGGGATCCGACGCGTAAAGCGCCAGCACGGCGTCCGCGTCTCTTGCTTCAAAGGCTTGACTATAATCGTCCAGAACTTGCATCACGGCGATCTCTGTTCCTTTATCCGGCCTCGTGATCATTTCCTCTTTTCCCACTCCCTGCGCTATCCCGCTGGCGCAATGCAGAACCATCATCCCCGCCAGCATAATAATAATTATTGCCCGCAACATGATTCCCGCCTTTCTTTGTTCCCGCGACAAAAAACAAGCATCATCTGAACAGACCCACTAATCCTCCGATCAAACCGACTATTATGTTCTGAATAAAGACGATCACGGGATTCAAAAGCCCGGTAAAGAGTAAAACGACCAGGATAAAGAATCCGTAAGGTTCGAGCGCGGCCAGACCCCGTCGCGCTTTATCGGGAAGAAACCCCATAAGTACTTTTGAACCATCCAATGGAGGGATGGGGATCAGATTTAAGGCCGCCAGGATGATATTTATCCGCGCAACGACAAAAAGCACGGTCGCGGCGAACGGATTGGCCCTTATATTCTGAAACTGCAGCAAAAATATCGCGATAGCCGCGATAATTATGTTTATCAAACATCCGGCCAGGGAAACGCAGATCAGCCCCAGCCGAAAATTGCGCAACCTGCTGAAATCAACCGGCACCGGCTTTGCCCATCCAAAGCCCACAATAAAGAGTGCGATCGTCCCCACCAGGTCAAGGTGCGGCAAAGGATTAAGCGACAACCTGCCGGACCGCCTGGCCGTATCGTCCCCGAAAAGATAAGCGACCCATCCGTGGGCCACCTCATGAGCGATCACGGAATAAAGGAGCGGTACGGCCAGGATGAAGAACATCAGCGGATTTTTGAATAAAAGTGTGCCTAATCCCATATTCTATTTCGTTTTCATTTTATAATAATCCACCGACGGATCGTTCGAATATTCGTTCCCAAGGGCCTTGGTCTCGGTCCAAAAAACCGCGGGATTCCCCTCCGGCATGACCTTTGCTATCCCGTTTTTCGGGTCCACGTCCGCGACATATACCTTATCGCCCTCTTTTGTAAGGTCAAGCTCGCCCCTTTTGACCTTTCTGGCGACTTTTGTGCCCCATCCCTCTTTCAGCATCCTTAAAGCAAAGGCCAGGTCATCCCTTGATCGGGTGATCAGGCACCCTCCCTTCAACGTCGTATATTTGCTCTTATATTCCTGATATTCCTGCAGTTCCTCTGCTTGACAAGCCGCAGTCATCCAGACCGTTGAAATAAAAAAACTTAATAATAATAAAGAGATGATTCTCTTCACCATTCCTCCCTTTGCTTCTTTTTCAGAGTATACCTTCTCCGGAGCGCACAGGGAAGGTTTAAAAATAGGGACAGCGACTATTTTCTGTTCCCCTTGATAATAGGCGAGAAAATGGTCGCTGTCCCTATTTCCCCTCCTAAAAAAGGTCTACTCAGCGGGTTGCACCGGTAGACCTTTTTTAATGGCGGGGCGGACGGGGCTTGAACCCGCGACCTTCGGATCGACAGTCCGACGTTCTAGCCAAACTGAACTACCGCCCCACATATAAAACAAGAATAGTAAAAAGTAAACTTCTTATAGCATAGTATAACTTGTTCGTCAACAGATTTCAAGCCTCGGCCGGGGCAAAAAATAGGGACAGCGACTATTTTCTGTTCCCCTTGATATATAGGCAAGAAAATGGTCGCTGTCCCTATTTTTTACTGGTGGGCGAGACAGGATTTGAACCTGTGACCTCTTCCTTGTAAGGGAAGCACTCTAAACCGCTGAGTTACTCGCCCGTTGTGATCCGTAAATTATATCCGATGCCTCCGGCGCTGTCAAATCATCCCTTTGGCAGGGCCGTCATCATGAACACCATAACAAAGAGGGCCACGGTCTCGATGACGCCGATGACCATGATGTAATTCCCGAACCCCTTGCCTGTTTCCGCCAGGGCGTCCGAAGCGCTCGCTCCGGCTTTTCCCTGTAACCAGGCGGAAAAACCCATGGCCAGGCCCGCGCCTAAACCCAAGATCATCTGATAGGTATACGACTCCGGGGGCAGATTCGCGGCTTTTATAGCGTTTCTTAAGATCATACCGTAAATAGTCTGGGATAAGGGGGCCCCTACAAAAGCTATCAAAATAAAAGGCGCCGCCTTGTTCTTCATGAAGGCCCTTTTCCACGCCCCTATCGCTGCCATGCCTGCCGCGCCTGTGCCTAAAGAAGATCCTATCGCCGCCATGGTCAAAGAAAGTCCCATGTCTCCAAACCCTTGAACCATCCTGTCCTCCTTTTTATTCAGAAAACGGTTTATATTTCCTGCCGGTCCACTGCATCCCGAGATGATTGGATGAAAATTCCAGCATATTCAGCCTTATCCCGTGGACTACAACAGCCATCAATCCCAACATGATATTCAAAGTATGGCCGAAAAACAGGATAAGCGCCGCTACCAGGCCTCCTAAAACGCTGTTTATCCCTTCTCCTATGGCCATGTCATTGAAACTCTGGGCAACGATCACGGTCGCGTAACCTACCGCGAAAAGCCTTATGTACGATACGACGTCTGAAAAAGCGCCTATCACATTGAGCGGCAGCTGCGCCAGAGTCATAAGCATGCCTTTAAACATGTTCTTCTGAAAATTCGCGAATACAAGCACAAGCAGGATCCCCGCGCCCAGAAAATAAAAAGCAAAATGCGGAAAAGGCCTCCCGATGACAAGCGTGCCCGCGGTAAAGAACATGCCCCAGATTATCGATATCCATCCGAATTGCGCGAGGGAAACGGGTGAATTTATGAGCCGTATTCCTCTGGTAAGGTGCGCGATGGTCAGGTGGACCGCGCCTATAACGAAACAGATAAACATCATAAAGTTCTGGTTATCGCCGGCAAAACTGCTTATCTTGTTTATGACAAGGCTGTTCAATAAAGGCAATTGCGCTATTCTCTCCGCTCCGAACCAGGTGCCGGTTATGGCTCCCCATACGATCGTGGCGCCGCTTAAAAGATACATCAGGAAAAACGGCTGCGGGGGAAGTTTCCTCGCTTTCCGTCTTACGAGATACGTTATAACCGCGAAAATAATACCGTATCCCGCGTCTCCAATGAGCATGGCGAAAAACAGGCTGAAAAACACCATGAAAACAAAACTTATGTCAAACTCCTCATATCCCGGAATGGTGTTCATAAAGCTGAAGACCGGCCTGATTATATCTATCCACCGGGGATTTGTTATAAGAGTGGGTGTTTCCTCGGGATCATCGGGATCTTCCACCAGATAACCAAACCCGTGATCCTTTGCCATGCCAAGCACCCTGGGCACGTATTTTGCCGGACAGAACCCCTGGAGGCAGGTAAAGATCCCTTCTTCCCGCATTCCGAATTTCACGGTAAGAAACTCCCTTTTCTTTTCAAGGGAATCTTTGAGCTCTTTGAAAGCCTCGGCCGCGCCTATGTTCTCCTTTAAAAAGAGATCCATATCTTTCAGCTTCTGTTCCCGGTAACTGCTCTCCTTTTTCAGTTCACCCGGTCCTTTCAGCGGCAAAAGTATCTCTTCATACTCCAGCTTTTCTTCAGCATCCAGGTTTATCCCGACCGCGTATACATCCCTCTTTTCACTGTATATCTCTTTAAGCAGCCCCTTATCCTTGACGTCGTCAAACTGTTTCCTGCTTAGACGGTATAATACTACGTTCACTCCCTTTTTCTTGAGCGCCATTATCTCTTCCGGCTCGAATTCCCCCCATCTGTCATACCACGCAAGTTTGTGTTTCAGGTCCATGATCTCCTGCTCGAATCTTTCCTTGTCGTGAAATGACTCGCTTATCTTCCCGGCCCTTTCCAGAAGCTCCTGCTCTCCGGGCTTCACTTGCTCCGCTGCTTTGCTTTCCTTATAAAGTGAAAGCGCTGTTATCGCTGTCCCAACCTTTGTGATCTGTTTTTCTATAAGAGGCAGGTCCCCCACGGAAGGTTCACTCACCTGGCCGACATGCACAACGCCCGCTTTCCTTAAGGCGGAAAGAAAGGGGTCCCTTTCCTTCACTGAGACCAGGAGCGTTATTTTTTTCATCTTCTCTATCATGACTGTACGGGAGCGCTTTCCTTTTTCTGTATCTTTTCTTTCGCTATCTTCCCCGTCACCACGGCAGCGACATCAAGGTCTCCTAAAAATATCTGTATCACTCTTATGTTTTCCTGCGTCTCGGGTATCTTCACTTTCTCAAAAAGGTTGACCCTCTGCGTTGTGGTCCTTAATTCTTCCCGGACCAGCGCGAGCTGTATCTCCCGGACCTGGACCCTGACCTTGAGGATCATTCCCTTTTTTATGGCTTCTGTCCCCTTATCGACCCATAAAGGCGTCCTGATAAGATCGTATTTTTCCGTTTTGAACTCCACGTCCCGGAATATCGGGATATCTATCCCCGCAATATTGCCCTCATCCGTCAGGATCTTTTCCGCGCGGACCATGGTTTCTATCCCGACCTCCTCTCCAAAAACGTCTACCCACCTGTCCGTCTCTTTTGCGAACGATTCCATGTTCTTCCGCTCATCTTCCAGGCTGTTCTGTATCTTGTTCACCTCCATCTGCAGCTGCTGTTTCTTGAGCTGCAGGGTGGGGAGATACTGGACGAACCTTTTCAGTTCCTCTTTCTGCTTTTTCAGTTCGCTTTTTGTAAGTCTTATTTTCGCCATGTCTTATTTGGGCCAGAATTCCTCTATGAGGTCCGTGCGGAAATTCGTCTCCTCCGGCTTAAAGCATTCCGCCACTATTTTCCAGCCGTTATCCAGCGCCTTTTCCAGCGGGACATTGACCGAAAGGTCCATCATCTCTTTTTCAAAAAGATCACCGTACTTCAATAACTTCTCGTCCCAATCGCTCATCCTGAATCCCATGGCTCGCTTTTCTTCGGTCTCCTTATACTGAGCGTAAAGCTGTATCATGTTGTTCATGATGGCCCTGTGGTCTTTGCGTGTGTCCTTGTTTACCTGCTGTTTCAGCCTGCTCAAAGAGCCGAACGGCTCGATCCTGGAGTTTCTCAGATAGAACTGGCCTTCTGTTATGTAGCCGGTGTTGTCCGGCACGGGATGCGTAACATCGTCCCCGGGCATTGTAGTAACGCTGAGGATGGTTATGGAACCCGCCTTGGCGAAATCCACGGCCTTCTCATATCGGGCAGCGAGCTGGCTGTACAGGTCCCCGGGATACCCCCTGTTCGAAGGGACCTGGTCCATGGTTATTGCTATCTCTTTAAGGCCATCGGCAAAGTTCGTCATGTCAGAAATAAGGACCAGGACCTTCTTCCCGTGCAGCGCGAATCTTTCGGCCACTGCCAGCGCGAGATCCGGGACCATCTGTCCTTCGACAACAGGGTCTGCGGCTGTGTGGATAAAAAATATTGACCGGCTCAAAGCCCCTCCTTCTTCCAGGGTATCCTTGAAATAAGTGTACTGGTCGAATTTCAGCCCGATACCGGCTAAAACGATTATATCGACCTCGGCCTGCAGGGCTATCCGCGCCAGAACCTCGTTATACGGCTCGCCGGAAACAGAGAATATCGGCAGTTTCTGCGACTCGACCAGGGAGTTAAAGACATCTATCATTGGGATATTGGTCCGTATCATGTTCTTGGGGATGATCCTGTTCGCGGGGTTCACGGGCGGACCCGCGATCTCTATCAGGTTTTCCGTTATTGCAGGGCCGTTATCCCTGGGCTTGCCGCTGCCGTCAAATATCCGGCCCAGCATGTCATCGGAGAACCCGACCTGCATGGGATGGCCCAAGAACCTGACTTCGTCGCCGGTGGAGATCCCCTTTGACCCGGCAAATGCCTGGAGGGATACCATATCTCCATCAAGCCTGATCACCTGGGCCAGGGACTTCCCCTTTGACGTTATCACTTCGGCCAGTTCCTCATTGGCGATCCCGTCAGCCTTTACGCTTATTACATCGCCTACTATGTTCAGGATCCTGGTACTAACTTTCCTCATATCCCTCACCTTTCAATAATTGATCGATCTCCCGTTCCTGCTCCCTGAATTCATCCGTATCCCATTTTTTATAATTCCAATCTATAAAGCGGTGCCTGAGATCGTAGAAAAAGTTCCGCGCTTCCTTTTTATCTTTTATCCCGGAAAATTTTCCCCTCAGGACTCCCACGACCTTCGCGAACACGTATTCCTGGCGCGCTTTTGTCGTCGCGGCATCGACCTCGTCAAAACCGTTCTGCTGAAGATACACATTGTCCAGGAAATCGCTTTTCAGGTAGACGATATAATCCGCCAGGGAGGTCCCCTCCTCCCCGACGACCTTCATCATCTGGGCCACTTTATCTCCGTCGAAAAGTATGTCTCTCGCGGTCCTGGTAAGGTCCTTTTTAATAAAGCTCTTGTACTTGCTCCAGCTTTCCAGCGGGTCTACCGACGGGAACTTGCGGGCGTCGGACCTCTCCCTGGACAGTCCGTGAAACGCGCCTACCACTTTAAGCGTCCCCTGTGTCACGGGTTCCTCAAAACTTCCTCCGGCGGGACTTACTGTTCCGCCTATTGTAAGGCTTCCTATCTCTCCGTTGTTGAGCCTGACAACCCCGGCCCTTTCATAGAAACTCGCGATACGGGATTCAAGATATGCCGGATAGGCCTCCTGCCCGGGTATCTCTTCGAGCCGGCCGGAAAGCTCCCTCATTGCCTGCGCCCATCGCGATGTAGAGTCGGCCAGAAGAAGGACATTAAGGCCCATCTCCCTGTAATATTCCGCGATAGTAACTCCGGTATATACGGAAGACTCCCTGGCAGAAACGGGCATCGATGAGGTATTGCATATAATAATAGTCCGTTCCATCAAGAACTTCCCAGTGCGGGGATCTATCAGCTTGGGGAATTCTTTCAAGGTCTCCACGACCTCTCCCGCCCTCTCCCCGCAGGCGGTTATAACGACTATATCTACTTCGGCGTGCCGGCTGGTCAATTGTTGAAGAACGGTCTTACCGGCGCCGAACGGACCTGGTATGCAATACGTGCCTCCCTTTGCGACCGGGAACATGGTATCCAGTATCCTGATCCTCGTCACCAGCGGGTCTTGCGGCTGCAACTTTTCCTTGTAAGCCGTGATCGGTATCTTGACCGGCCATTCGAACATCATGGTAACGTCTATTGTGTCCCCGTTCCCGTCCTTCAGCGTGGCGATCTTTTCTTTGACGGGATATCTGCCGGAGCCGACGATGTCCTTCAGCTCATATTCCTCGCGGAGATAGAACGGCACCATTATCTTGTGCTCAAATATGCCCTCGGGAACAGTGCCGAGAATATCACCGGCCGTCACTTTGTCCTGTTCGTTAGCTACAGGGGTAAAATCCCACTGGTGCTCCATGGAAATCGCGTCCAGCTCTTCTCCAACGGGAAGGAACATCCCGAATCGCTCAGCCAGCTCGTTCAGAGGATTCTGCAGGCCGTCATATATCTGGGACAACACCCCGGGCCCCAGCTGTACGGAGAGCATTTTCCCGGAAAATTCCACTTCATCTCCTACTTTTAACCCCTTCGTGTATTCATAAACCTGCATGAAGGCCTGGTTCCCTTTTATCTTGATAACCTCTGCCTTGAGCCTTCTGTCCCTTTTTATGACATACCCGACCTCGTTCTGTATAACGTTGTCCTCAAACTCAACGGTTATCATGTTCCCGTTGATGGCTGCTATCTTACCGTTCTTTCTTTTCATATTCATACTTTACCTCGCAGACCTTATCAAATATTCCTTTACCCTTTTCATATTCAAACTGCTCCAGTCTTTCCAGTAACTGTATCTTGATACAATAAAGGATGAGCCAGTTCGTGTCGAACATATATTTGGGTTCTTCTCCTTCAATAAACCCCCACCTGATCTTTTCTACGGCCTTTTCCGTACGCAGTGGGTCTCTCTGGTCGATCGCGTCCTTGATCTCGAACGGGACATCCTTTGATACATATTCCTCCCCCCCCCTGGTACCGGCGATGATCGTCCTTAATCCCAGGTCGAACTCCTTCCATTCCCTTACAAGCGGCGCTTCCCCATCCTTTATATACGGCTCTTTTATGTCTATGCCGAGGATCATGCCAAGGTCCTCCCCGCTCAGCCATTTTTCGCACTCCTGGACGAACGCATCCCTGGATATGCCCGCCTTCTCGCCGAACTCCAGATAAGGGAGTGACGCCACCAGGTAATAATATTTATTGGACATCCTGTAATCCCGCGTCTAAGATCAGTTTGAGCTTCCTGTTAAGATACAGATCAAAAGCCTCCGCGATGGCCTCATCGGAAAAATCATAATAGAGGTTTTTTCCTTTTTGCCCCACCCGGAAACCTTTTTTGATCGATGGAGATGCCTTGAACGTAACGCCTTTCCGGATCGCCTGCTGCAGGGTGGTTCCGAAGAAGTTTCTCAAGCGCTCCTTATCGGTCTCGTTAAGAAGTATCTCGAGATTAAAATCCTCCTGCGCCTTGCAATGAGTTATCAGGCTGACAAGTATCTGCTGCAGGACTTCGGGAGTGAACTGCTCCTGGATCTCTCTTTTCACAATGCTGTCCAGAAGCACTGTCAGCTGGGTCCTGAGGGCGATGACCACGTTCCGGGCCGCCTGCCTCAACGCTTCTTCCCCGCTGGCCCTGAACTGATCAGCCGCTGTTTTCGCCTGGATTATGATGTCCTCTTTCTGCTGTTCCGCGGATGCGACTATTCCCGCTGCCCTGGCTTCGGCGTCTTTTATGATGTTAGCGGCCTCTTCTTCGGCCTTTTCAACGCCTTCTTTTTTTATCTGCGTTATCACATTGTTCAGGTCCATTTGCATAATGGTCTCCTTGGTTAATCCTCCCTATAGGCCTGCTCGGTCAATAGTCAATGGTCTATAGTCCATCGGCCATCGGCTATAGACTATTGACTCTTTTATTATCTACTTTCTCCTCGATCCCGGCTTCGCGACCGGAATACCCTCCTTGCAAAGCGGGCACTCCTTTTCTTCAAAAACCGGAATATTAAATTTTATCAGGCTTTCATGTTTAACGCCATCAAAATCTGTCTTTTTAAGGCTTCTATCCACGATGCTTGCTATGCCCACAGGAATTACACTGTCCTGCTTCAGGAGGTCCATGACTTCTTTTACGGACTTCCCCGTGGTGAGCACATCCTCCGCGATAAGCACCCTGTTCTTGGGGCTCACGATAAAACCTCTTCGCATGGCCATCTTTCCTTCGTCATTCCTTTCAGTGAACATGGCCCGGGCCCCTAACGCCCTGGCCATCTCGTACGCGAAAATTATCCCTCCCATGGCCGGACCTATTACCACATCCGGCTTGTCGGCTTTGAACTTCTCTGCCAGGGCCCCGCAGATCCGCATCGAAACGACCGGGTCCTGGAAGATAAACGCGCACTGCAGATACACCCCTGAATGAAGGCTGCTGGAAAGCTTGAAATGCCCCTGCTTGTACGCACCGCTCTTTTTGAATATCTCCATTATTTCCATCTCCTGCATGGTCTCTCCTTATCAAAATTGTCATTCCTGCCCCTGTTTCCGCAGGAATGACGGTGCCTGACCCTATCCTCCTATCTCTTCAATTATCTTTTTCGCCGCGGCCAGCGGATCTTTATCCTGTATGACCGGCCGCCCCACAACGATATAGTCGGACCCGTTCTCTATCGCCTGCCTCGGCGTTACGATTCTTTTCTGATCGCCGGCAGAAGACCATTCGGGCCGTATCCCCGGGGTAACAACGATAAAATCTTTGCCAAGTTTTTCCTTTATCATCCCTGTTTCTTTTGCCGAGGCAACTACGCCGTCCAGGCCGGCGTCTTTGGCCATTTCCGCGAAGCCTGTAACCCTGTCCCCTACAGTGCCTGCCAGTCCGATCTCCCTTATCCCTTCTTCATCCATGCTTGTCAATATGGTAACCCCGAGTAACAGTGGCCTTCCTTTTCCCGAAGCCCCCTGCCCGGCGCCTTTTACCGCCTGCTCCAGCATGCTTTTTCCCCCGAGACAATGAACATTCATCATGAAAACATCTTTGCGGGCCGCAACACAAACAGCGTTCCTGACAGTATTCGGGATATCATGAAATTTCAGATCTAAAAAGACCTTTTTGCCTTTTTCTTTCAGCTTGTCCAGGATAGCATGTCCAAAATCCGTAAAAGGGGCTATCCCCACCTTGAAGATATCGACCTCGGGGGAGAGGATGTCTATCACTTCGAGGCATTTATCTTGACTATCTACGTCAAGCGCTACAATCAACTTGTTTTTCCCGCTCATTCTTTCCTTTTCCTATCGATGGACTATGGACTATCGACCATGGACTGATCAGCTCTTTCTACGCGTTTTAAGTTTCCCTACCAGCGCCCCCGCCCTTTTTATCTTCTTCCTCCGCAAATACGCGACAAACTCTTTCAATATTCTTTCATGGGCCGTTGGTTCCACCAGATTGACCGTGCCCACCTGGACAGCACTCGCCCCGCACAGCATGAATTCAGCCGCGTCCCGCCCGGTCATTATGCCGCCGATCCCTATTACGGGGATGTCCACATTATTATAAACATCCCACACGGCTTTCAGCGCCATTGGTTTTATCGCGGGACCGCTCACTCCCCCGGTCACGTTCCCCAGGCATGGTTTCATCGCCTCGGCATCCACGGCCATCCCCAAATATGTATTAACAAGCGATACTGCGTCAGCTCCTCCGGCCCGCGCCGCCTTTGCCGTTTCACTGATGTCCGTGACATTGGGCGTGAGTTTTACTATCAATGTGGACGTGGTCTTGCGGCGGACGGCTGATACTATCCTCTCCGTGACCGCGGGGTCCTGCGCGAACAAACGGTTTTCCCCTCCTTTATGCGCCACATTCGGGCAGGAAAGGTTAAGCTCTATCGCGTCCGGGCATTCCATGCCGGTCAGTTCTTGCGTGCATCTGACGAACTCCTCTTCTATCTCTCCCGCAACGCTTGCGATGGTTCTTGTTTTGAGTCTCTTAAGGTAGGGCAGCTTCTCTTTTTTAAATTTTCGGATGCCTTTATTTTCAAGCCCTATGGAATTCAATAATCCCGACGGGGTTTCGACTAATCTCGGCGACGGATTCCCTTCCCGCTCGTAGAGGGTAACCGTCTTTGTGATGACCGCGCCGACATTATCAAGGTTTACAAACTCCTGAAATTCTTCGCCGTTACCGAACGTTCCCGAGGCGACCCATATCGGGTTTTTAAATACCGTCTTTCCTATTTTTACCTTTAGGTCCATCTTCTCCATGGATTCCTCGGACATTTCTTCATCACTCATCACACATCCCCCGTCGCTCCGCGTCCCACTTGATGATCCCCGCGTTAAAGACCGGCCCGTCTTCACACGCCAGCTTTATCCCTTCGGTCGTTTCCACGGCGCAACCCCGGCACGCGCCTATGCCGCACGCCATGTAGGCGTCGATCGTCACCTGAGCGGGTATCCCGTATCTCGCGGCCTCTTTCGCGACGGCTGCCAGCATGGGTTTTGGCCCGCAGGCGAATATCGTCGTGCGTCGTGCGTCGTGCGTCGTGCGTTTAAGGTGTTCTTTCAGGAAATCCGTGACGCGTCCTTTTTTTCCGCGGCTGCCGTCCTCCGTGGCAACATATACCTTTGCCCCGAGCCGTTTCAGGTCCTTTTCACACACAATATGCTCCCCGCTCCTTGCTCCTAAAAAGAGATCGACCTTCTTTTTTTTTGATAATATCGCCTCCGCGAGCGCGAAAAGAGGCGCTACCCCCTGTCCTCCCGCCACAATGACCGCCGTAGTGCCTTTTCCCCCTGTTACCGGGGAAATATCAAATCCTTTTCCCAGAGGGCCCAGCACATCTACGATCTCGCCTTTTCTCCTGCGAGCCAGGAGTTCTGTCCCCGGACCCACGGTCTTGTATAAAAGAGATATCCCTTTTTTATCCTTTCTGTGGATGCCCAGGGGTACGCGGAGCAAGGGATCTGTCACGCCTTCCTGAACCCTGACGTTCACGAACTGCCCGGGTTTAGCGTTCCTGGTCAGCCATGGCGATCCGATCTTCATGACATAATGATCAGGAGCGATCATTCTGTTGGATAGAATCTCCGCTTTTATTATTTTTTTTGTTGTTTTCATCATTGTAGGGGTCGAATTTATCCGACCTCCGATCTCCCCTGCAATTCCCGGAATTTGCGTTCCACGTTGTCCCAGTGGGTCCCTTTCCAGAAGATCTTCCCGCATTTCAGGCACTGCTTAAAGTCTTCCTCGGTATTAAAAATATACTCCGGGACCTTTCCCCTCACAGCCTGTTTTTCGATATCCGACAGCTCGGAATTGCATCCCACGCACCGGGTGAACAGCTTTTCCTCGTCCAAAGCAAGGCCGAGTTCTCTGACGACCTGCTCCATCTGTTCCTCAACATGATCGCTTGTTATCACGATCACCTGAATGCCTTTGTATTTTGTCAGCCTCTCGCTCCTGGTGAGAAGGTTCCGCCTGTCCCTGATGGCCTGTATGATAAGATCGCTTTCCTTTGTGCCGCCGTAGTAGACACTGTCGTATCCCAGGACCCTTAACCATTTTGCCAGTTTGCCCAACTCCCTTGTTGTGATAAAAACGGCTTTTCCCATGGCCATCTCATTTGTCATCCCCGCGAACAGACTGTGCCAAGCACGGAATGATATTTTGTTTTTAAACTACTTTCCCTTCCCGGACAACGATCCTCCCCCCGACGATAACATACTCCGCTTTGGCCTTCATCTTCCTGCCGACAAAAGGAGAATTGCTGGAACGGGATTGTATTTCCTTTTTATCATAGACCCATTCTTTGTCAGGATCGATGATAACTATGTCCGCTTCGGCTCCTTCTTTTAACGTTCCTCTCTCATATTTAAGTATCCCGCAGGGGTTGGTCGACATTTTCCGTATGAGGCCAGGCCAGTCCAGATGTCCTTTATCCACCAGCTCCATCACGCAAAGGGACAGCGCTGTTTCCAGCCCTATCATGCCGAAGGGCGCGTAATCAAACTCTTTTTCCTTCTCGTTTTCCAGGTGCGGCGCGTGATCGGTCGCGATCGCGTCTATGGTCCCGTCCTTCAGGCCGTTCTTGAGCGCTTCTACGTCTTCTTTTGATCGCAGCGGCGGATTGATCTTCATGTTTGTATCATACGCTGCCAGATCTTCGTCCTTAAGCGTAAGATGATGCGGAGTGACTTCCGCCGTTACCTTAATGCCTTTCTTCTTGGCCTGCCTTATTATTTCAACGCTTTCCTTTGCGCTCACATGGGCTATATGCAGGTTCGCCCCGGTCAGTTTCGCTATCTGTATGTCCCTTTCCACGGCCGTACTTTCCGCCACAGCCGGTATCGGAGTCAGTCCCAGAACAGTGGACCAGTATCCTTCATGCATGACCCCTTCCCCGGAAAGAGACCGGTCTTCAGAATGAGATATTACCAAAAGTCCGACCATTGAGGCGTATTCCTGGGCCTTTCGCATTAGTATTGAATCCTCAACAGGCATTCCATCATCAGACACCGCCGGACACCCCGCATCCTTCAGTTCCTTCATCTCCGCGATCTCTTTTCCTTCACGCTTCCTGGTTATTGTCCCGATCGGGAGGAGGTTCGCTATTCCGGTCATTTGCGCTTTCTCGATCAGGAATTTTGCCTGGGCCTGGCTGTCGCACGGCGGCTCTGTGTTAGGCATCGCGCATACTGTGGTAAACCCGCCCACAACAGCGGCCCTGAGCCCTGTCTCGATTGTCTCCTGGTCCTCCCGCCCCGGCTCCCGCAAATGGACGTGCATATCTACCAGGCCGGGCGCTACGATCATGTTTTCAGCGTTTATTATCCTAACATCTTTTTCCTTGATATCTTTGTCTATTTTGACCACTTTGCCCTTGTTCAACAGGATATCTTTCTTCGTATCTATATCTTGCGAAGGATCCACTATTCGCCCGTTTTTTATCAATATCTTCATTCTTTGCTCCACTTTTGGCTTATTTTTCGGTGTTTTTTGGGAAACCATTATCTGTGCTTTTGTTGTTTTAATTTTTGCCGTTTTTTTGCCTGTTTTTTACGTTTTTACCATGCTGAGCAGAAAAAGTGCCGCCATTCTGACAGCCACACCGTTGGTAACCTGGTCTAGGATTACCGAATACTTCCCGTCCGCCACATCCTGGCTCAATTCCACGCCCCTGTTTACCGGTCCAGGGTGCAATATCAGCACGTCCTCTTTAGCGTGTTCCTTCAGCTTCTCCTTGTTTATCCCGAAACACTTGATATATTCCCGCGTGCCCGCAAACACAGGTTGTTTCTGCCGTTCCAGCTGGAGGCGCAGAACATTAAGGACATCCGCGTCCCTGAGAGCTTCTCCGATGTCATACGTTACCTTTACCCCGAGTCTCTCTATCTCAACCGGCATCATTGTCTTTGGGCCGCATACCGTAACATTCGCGCCAAGTTTTGTAAGCGCCCATATATTGCTCCGGGCCACCCTTGAATGGGCTATGTCTCCTATTATGCTGACCTTCAACCCTTTGACGTTCCCGATCTTTTCCTGTATCGTAAAAACATCCAGAAGGGCCTGGGTGGGGTGCTCATGCGCCCCGTCTCCGGCGTTTATCACTGACGCATTGACGCATCTGGAAAGAAAAAGCGCCGCGCCCGCGCAGGAATGACGGATTATTACCATGTCGACCTTCATCGCTTCTATGTTCCTTACCGTATCCTTCAGGGTCTCCCCCTTGAGAAAGCTTGAAGATGCCGCGACAATATTCACGGTGTCCGCGCTTAACCTTTTCGCGGCAAGCTCAAAAGAGGTACGCGTCCGGGTGGAAGGCTCACAAAAAAAGTTGACAATGGTCCTGCCCCTGAGCGTCGGAACTTTGGGAATGGGCCTCTCCAGGACCTCCTTGAACCCTTTTGCCTGATCGAGAAGCAGCTGAATTTCCTCTTTACTCAGATCTTCTGTGCCAAGAAGATGTTTCTTTGTCCATGCTGCGGTTTCTTTCATTTTTTCACTCCTGCCCGGCTTCAAAAATGATCACTTCTTCAACGCCGTCGATCTCTTTGATCCGGACTTCCACTATCTCGTTTATTGCCGTGGGGATGTTCTTTCCCACGTAATCCGGCCTGATCGGCAACTCCCTGTGTCCCCTGTCTATAAGGACCGCCAGCTGTATGTTCGCGGGCCTGCCGAAATCGATCAGCGCGTCCAGCGCGCATCTCACCGTTCGTCCGCTAAAAAGCACGTCGTCCACGAGGATTATTTTTTTACCGTTTATGTCAAAATTTATTTCCGTGGCGAGGAATACCGGTTGTTCCGCGATCTCCGTAAGGTCATCCCTGTACAAAGTTATGTCCAGCGTCCCGACGGGGATCTCGGCTTTTTCTATCTCCCTGAGCCTGGCGGTTATTCTTTCCGCGAGAAAAGCGCCTCTGCTTCTGATGCCCACTATGGCCAGATTTTTTGTTCCCCTGTTCTGCTCTATTATCTCGTGGGCGATCCTCTTCAGGGTCCTCTCTATTCCTTCTTTATCCAATATTTTTCTTTTTCTTTTCTCATTCATTTTTCTATCCCCGCGATATTGCCCTCCCTATTAAAAAAGCCTCCTTGTCATACTGACAAGCAGGCTTTTCGCATACAGTTATTTGCTTCTCCATTTTCTTCCTTTTTCGGCCTCGCAGGACCAATTTAAAAGGTTTATCTACTGACTCTAATGTTATATTCTCTACTTTTTTGAATATTTGTCAAGCAATATAAGGGGTCGGGCCTATCCAAGAATAATATTCAGAAGCCTGTCAAGATCCTCGTTGGAAAAATACTGGATCTCGATCCGCCCCCTCTTTTTCCCGTGGCGGATATTTACTTTTGTGCCGAGGCGGTGCTGAAGTTCGTCTTCTATTCTCTGCATTTCCGGGTCTTTCTGTTTGCTGATCTTTTTCCGCGTCTCTGCCCTTGCCTTGACCATCTGCTCAGTCTGTCTTACGGAAAGTCCATGCTTGATAATGGTTTGCGCCATTTTTTTTCTCTTGTATTCGTTCTGTATCGATAACAGGACCTTTGCGTGGCCAGTGGTGATCTTTCCTGCTTTTAAATAATCCCGTGTCTCCTGGTCCAGGGTCAATAAACGCAAGCTGTTGGAAACCGTTGTTTTATCTTTTCCGACCATCTGGCCGACCTGATCAAGCGTATAGCTGAACCTCTCGGTGAACCTCTTATATGCTTTGGCCTCTTCGATCGGATTAAGTCCCTCTCGCTGGATGTTTTCGATCAGGGAGATCTCCAGGCTTGAAACATCATCTATCTCCCTTTTAATGATCGCTGGGATCTCTCCCATTTGAAGCTCTTTGGCTGCACGCCATCTTCGTTCACCCGCGATAAGTTCATACACATCATCTTTTAGCCTGACTAACACGGGTTGTATTACCCCTTTTTCTTTAATTGAATTTCTTAATTCTTCCATCGCTTCCGGCCCGAATTTTTCTCTTGGCTGAAACTGATTTGGAACTATTTCATTTAAGTTCAGGCTTGCTACCTTTTCTTTGGGCTTACTAGCGTCTTCGGGAATCAACGCCTCTAATCCTTTACCCAATCTCTTTTCCATCTTCGCCCTCCAAGTTATTTATCTTTTGTTTTGGTTTCAAAAAAAGGTATATCCAAAATTTCATGGACCAGCGCTTCGTATTTTTGGGCGCCGGGAGAATGTTCATCATAAAGCGCAATGGGCTTGCCAAACCCCGGCGCTTCCGTAAGCTTTATTGTCCGCGGGATAATCGTATTATAGACCTTATCGCCGAAAAATTTTTTGACCTCGTTTATGACTTCTTTTGTCAAATTTGTTCTGTAATCCGCCATTGTCAATAAAACGCCCTCGATAGCCAGTTTATCATTGAGGTTTTCGGTTATAAGCTTAATCGTGTTTATTAGTTGTCCAAGGCCTTCTAACGCGTAATATTCGCATTGTATGGGAATGAGGATTGAATCAGCGGCCGTTAACCCGTTTATGGTCAAAAGCCCCAAAGACGGCGGACAATCGATTATGATAAAGTCAAAGCCGCTCTTCATTTCCTGAACGGCTTTTTTTAGTCTGTATTCACGTCCCATAACATTTACCAGCTCAACTTCCGCGCCGGTAAGGCTTATATTTGATGGGACAATGGATAATTTTTCTATTGTGGTTTTTTTTATTGCCTGTTCTAAATTTATATGCTCGTGAAGGACATCATAGATACTGTTCTCGATTTCGTTTTTTTTGAGCCCGAGCCCGCTTGTCGCATTTGCCTGGGGATCAATATCAATGAGAAGTGTTCTTTTGCCTTTAAGTGCAAGGTAAGAAGCGACATTGACGGCTGTTGTTGTCTTTGCAACGCCGCCTTTTTGATTACATATAGCGATCTTTTTCATGCTGGATAATGTTTCCTGGAATACAAGTTATAGCTTTGGACTAGGGAACCTTAACATCGCCCATTAAGAGCACGGTTTCCTGGAGGACAACTTATAGCTCTGGACCAGGGAACCTTAACATCGCCCATTAAGCGCACGGTTTCCACGTGGAAACTTGTTAGAAATGTCTTTGGTCAAAAATATATCATATAAAGCCTGCCGTGTCAAGTTTGATGAGAAATTATTTTCCAGTTTTCCTGGAAGACAACATATAGCTCTGGACCAGGGAACCTTAACATAGCCCATTAAGAGCACGGTTTCCACGTGGAAACTTGTTAGAAATGTCTTTGGTCAAAAATATATCATATAAAGCCTGCCGTGTCAAGTTTGATGAGAAATTATTTTCCAGTTTTCCTGGAAGACAACATATAGCTCTGGACCAGGGAACCTTAACATAGCCCATTAAGAGCACGGTTTCCTGGAGGACAACTTATAGCTTTGACCCAGGGAACCTTAACATAGCCCATTAAGCGCACGGTTTCCTGGAGGACAACCTATCGCTTTGAACCAGGGAACCTTCATATAGCCCATTAAGAGCACGGGTTCCTGGAGGACAACTTATCGCTTTGACCCAGGGAACCTTAACATAGCCCATTAAGCGCACGGTTTCCACGTGGAAACCGTCTATAAGTAAAAAAGGAACCAAAATTCAAAGGGGTCCCCCTTGCAAACCGTGCGAGCCCACGAGGCTATAAGAAGATTCCCTGGCTCAAAGCTATCTCATGGCGGCCAAGAAATTTAGTCTTTTATGAGCTTTTGAGAGGTTTACTTTGTAAGCATCAGCATACGAAAAGCATGGCAGAACCCGCCCCCCACGCACGGGGGGTGGGTTCTGCCATGCCCTCTCAAAAACGAAATAAAAGACGTTGAGAATTTGCTTGGGGGAAAGAATTTTGGTTCCTTTTTTGCTTATAGGCGTATTTATTAGCTGTAACTTCTTACAATTAGTAGCTTTGTCGAGTTATCCACAGGAAATCAACAATCCGGCGGGAGCTTCTTACTTCATGGTTTTTGTTAAAATGGTCTGTTCTGAACTCATCAGGATCGTATTGGTCAGCCAGTACAGGACCAGTCCGGAAGGCATATTGTAGAAAAGAAATCCGAAAAATAGCGGCATCATCAGTAACATCATTTTTTGCTGCTTGGCCTGATCGTCCGTCATTGCCGCGGAAGTCGCTCCCTGGGTGATCTTTTGCTGCAGGAACATCATCCCGGCCATTAACAATGGCAGAATATTTATATGATTACCGATCACCGGCAAAGTGAACGGTAATGGCGCGGCATCCGGCTTTGCCAGATCTTTTATCCATAAAAAATGCGCTCCTTTCAGTTCAACAGAACGAATTAGCCCCTGGTAAAGCGCGATAAAAATAGGGATCTGCAATAACATGGGCAGGCATCCTCCGAAAGGATTAACATTATATGTCTTGTAAAGCTGCATCATCTCTTTGTTCAATTTCTGCGGATTGTCCTTATGAAGCTCTTTCAGCTTTTGCATGTGCGGCTGTATGTTCTTCATCTGGTGCATGGACATAAAGCTTTTTCTGGTGAGAGGGTAGGTAAGGATATTTACCACCAGGGTCAAAAGAATTATAGCTAGACCCCAGTTTTTCACCCATTTATGGAAAAACCGCAGTATTGTTAAAAGAACCTTGCTTATGGCGCCAAACCAGCCATAATCTACGACCTGGTCCATCCCGTATCCCATTGCTTTCAATCGCTTTCCATCGATCGGTCCCACATACAGCAAATAATCCTCTTCGATAGTCTGACCTGGGGAAAGCGCATATTCCCTGGTCTTTAGAAAGGTGTCCAACCCTATCTTTCTGTCCCCCTGGATCATGGCATACATTGGATTTTCAAACGGCTTAAGGATGGCGGCAAAATACCGGTTCTTTAAAGCGATCCATGAAATGTTGCCCTGCTGGGCCCACATATCTTTTACGGAATGTTTCCGGATGAGTTTATCGTCTATGAGCGTTTCTGCCTGCAAAAAGCTCCGGCCGCGGACCGCACCGGTCTCCTGTAATCCCGCTGGTCCTGTAAGTTGATATGAAAAGGGCGTGCTCTTAGAAGAAAGGTTTTTTATTATAATTGTTAAATCTATATAATCACTGGTCTTATGAAAAGTGTATCTTTTTGTTACTAGAAAGGTCGCGGGTTTTTCATATGCGTATTCCAGATAATCCTGTCCCTGGCGGCCTTTAAATCTCTTGCTTGCCAGCCCCTTTAACATCTGGCTTTGCATCGCGAATAACTGCTGTTCCGGAACTTTTGTGTTTATTAGTATCTCTTTTTCTTCCTGTTCCAGTTCCGGTTCCGGCGCATTTTCAAATTCTTTCATGCGCCATTTTTTTATTGATCCCCCGACATTGGAAAAAACTATTTCGTACTTCTCTGTCTGAATAAACATTTCTTCTTCAGGAAAAGATTTACTTTCTCTTGTCGGAAGAACCTCTGCCGCTCTTCTTTCTTCGGACGTTATCCTTTTTTCCTCTATGTTTTGTCCATAGCTCTTTTGCGTGGCGGTGTTGGTCGGGGAAACTTTGAAAAAATACTGGAAACCCAGCAAAACCGCCAAAGATAAAATTAGTGCAAGAAACATTCTTTTCTGCATGGGCCCTACCCTGTTGTTCCTTTGTGTTTTTTTACCGGATCGTATCCTCCGCGGGAAAAAGGATTGCATCTCATAATTCGCCAAACAGAAAGCATCGCGCCCCTGATAACGCCATATTCCTCCAGCGCCTCGACCGCATATTGTGAGCACGAGGGTTCATGCCTGCAACTTCTGGCAATATACGGGCTTATGGCTTTCTGGTATCCTTTGATCAAAAATAATATCAATCGTCTCACTCTATTATCCCGGCTTTTATAACGACATTTTCCAGCTCTTTTCTGATCTCCTTTGCGAGCCTTGTTCTGTTAATATTTCGAACGTTTCTGACAAGCCTTATAATATTTGCGGTCCCTGGCTTTATAGATTGTTTGCGGGAGTCAAAAAAGGTGTATATTATTCGTTTGATATAGTTCCTCTGCGTGGCGTTGGGAGCGAGTTTTTTCGTGATGATCGTCCCTACCCTTGGATCTTTCCTGCTTTTATCCTGTTTCCAATACAAAAATATATACCTGCCCCGCTGTTTTTCTCCGCTGGCCAGGATGTCTTGGAATTCTTTTGTCTTTCTTATTCGTCCTGTTTTCACGCAGAAAGAACCGACCGTCCTTTGCTCCGTCTTCTTTGTAAAATGGCCTTTCCGGAGCGGCTTTTGCTTCTTTTGCGGAAGCCATGTTTTCTTTTACGCTTTATATTCGACTTTAATGTAAGGTTCTTTTTCACAAAACGCTCCTCGTCCTATAATATCCAAATTTAGAATAGATGATTATAGCATACGTTATCGGCAAGTCAAGAAATTTCTTGGCCCCCTATAACTTGCGTGGCAGAGCCAGGATGGAGGGAAAATAAGCAGCTTGCTCCCAGGCCATGGCTTCTCTCGTTGCCGGGGAGAACCAGTCCTTGGTTCGACGATTTTTGTATTTAATATCTGTCCTTGCTTTGAAAAAACTCCTTGCATTGATCTGGCCGAATGTATATAATAAATTCCGGTTAATTCCTCGACGTGTTCTTCGGGGTTTTTTTTTACTTATTCGCTGTGGATAAGTTGTTGATATCTTGTTCTGTTCTCCTTGAAAAGCTGTTGTTTTCTTGTTGATAATTATGGATAACGTCTGGGACAAAGCTCTCTCTTTCCTGAAATCAGAAGTGAACGAGCAGGTCTTCACCGTGTGGTTTCTTCCCATCAAACAAGGCTCTGTGGAAGATTCCGCCATCACGCTTACTGTCCCGAATAAGTTTTTTGAAAACTGGATCCGGGAAAAATACATAAGCCTTATCAAGACCGCATTGCTCCAGGCTTCCGGCAAGGCCCTGGCCATCCGTTTCGAACCCGAAAAAAAATCTCTTCCCCAAAAAGAGAACACTCCCGCTGTTGTCAAAGAAAAGGCCGCGCCGGGAGCGGCGGAAAAACAGGGAACAATGGAATGGCTCAAAACCGTGTTCACCGGGACCCATCAGATGCCCGAAAGCCGATACCGTGAGATCGGCCTGAACCCCAGGTACACTTTTGAGAATTTCGTCGTTGGCCCGGGGAACAGGTTCGCGCACGCCGCTTCTCTCGCTGTCTGCGAAAATATGGCGAAAAGCTATAACCCGTTGTTCTTTCACGGAGGAGTCGGCCTTGGAAAAACGCATTTGCTGCAGGCGATGGGCCACCAGGTGCTGAAAAACCATCCTAAAGCGAAGGTCTTGTATATCTCCAGCGAAGAGTTCACCAACCAGCTGATACAGGCCATCCGGACCAAGGCCACCACGAAGTTCCGTAATATGTACAGGAACGTCGACATCCTTTTGATCGATGACATACAGTTTATCGCGGGGAAAGAGGCCACACAGGAGGAGTTCTTCCATACTTTCAACGCCCTGTACGACGCTCATAAACAGATAGTCTTGTCCAGCGACCGTTCTCCCAGGGACATACCGACACTGGAGGAGCGTCTTGTCTCCCGTTTCGCCTGGGGCCTGATCGCTGACATCCAGGCTCCGGATTTTGAAACGCGCATCGCGATTCTTGAAAAAAAATGCGAAGCCGAAGCCGTCCCGGTCCCTAAAGAAGTCCTGTTCTTTCTGGCGGATAAGATCCGGACCAATATCCGCGAACTGGAAGGGGGCCTTATCCGCGTCGTGGCGTCCGCGAAGATCATGGTAAGCGACCTTACCGTGGACCTCGCGAAGAAGGTCCTCAAGGGGATGATAGAAGAGGAAAGAAAGATCAGCATTCCCCTTATACAGAATACCGTTGCCGCCTATTTTGATATAACGACGGCGGATATAAAATCAAAAAGGCGAACCCATGCCGTTGCTTATCCAAGGCAGCTCGCGATGTACCTGTGCCGCAACCTGACGGATCATTCCCTGCCCGATATAGGGGGATATTTCGGGGGGAAGGACCATACAACGGTTTTACACGCGTATGATAAGATAAATAAAGAACTTAAGGAGAAAGAAGGCACCCGGAGTCTTATAGAAAAATTTACAAATCAAATAAGGAATGACCGGGCATAGGGGTTTGTTAATAAGCTGTGGATAACTTTTCGCTTTTGAGGCATTTTGTGTACATTTTCATCCCAGGATATCCACACTAAGCTCAGATGAAAGATCGCAGGCTATATGAAGTTACGGAGATATTCACACTATTCAGGGGTCTTTCTACTATTACAACTACTAAATAATCTAAGATAATAGAAACTATAAGAAGGAGGGGAAAGGAATGGAGTTAACAATTCAAAAAGAACCGATGGTTAACAGCATACAAATCGTTCAAAACGCAATTACCCAGAAAAGCAGCCTTCCGATTCTGTCAAACGTACTGCTTGAAGCTGACGGAAAGGAGATCAAGTTAACCGCTACGGATCTGGACATAGGAATATGCTCCATGCTTCCCGCTGCTTCCGAACAGAAAGGGGCCATTACCATCCCGGCGAAAAAGTTTTTTGATATAATCCGGTCTTTGCCCGAGAACAAAGAGATAAGCCTGTCCGTGAAGAAGAACAATGCCGTAGCCATAAAAAGCGGAAAAGCGCAGTTCAGGATAATAGGTATCCCCAGGGAAGAGTTCCCTTCACTGCCCTTATTTGAGGACAAAGATCCCATTACCATCCCGCAGAAAACGTTAAAGGAAATGCTGAACCTTACGGACTTTGCCATGAGCAAGGACGATGCGCGGCGGGTTCTCACGGGCGTCTTGTTCGTTATTAAAGGGGATGATATCACCATTGTGTCAACGGACGGCAGACGGATGGCCATTATAAAAAAGAAGCTGCCCAAGAGAACCCTCATTGAAAGAGAAGCGATCATACCGATGAAGACGGTACAGGAGGCAAAGAGGCTTCTGGGGGACGAAGGGGAAGTAAAAATACAGTTTAACGAGAACCAGGCACTGTTCTCTTTCTCTTCCACCTTTATTATCTCCCGGCTCATAGAAGGGGAGTTCCCGGAGTATGAGAAAGTGATCCCGCAAAAGGGAGACAAAAAGATTACGGTCTCAAGGGAAGAATTTTTATCGGCCGCCAGAAGGGTAAGCATATTTACGGACCAGGACTCGCAGGCGATAAAGATGAACATACAGAAAACAAAAATGACGCTGTCCAAGAACACCCCTTATCTTGGAGAAGCGAAAGAGGATGTAAGGGTAAACTACAGTGGAGACAAAGAACTGGAAATAGGGTTCAATCCCAGATACCTCATCGATGTCCTGAGAAACATGGAAGAAGAGGAGATATGTTTCGAAGTAAATGACAGCGACAAGCCCGGCGTGATAAGAAAGGGCGATGAATACATATATGTGGTGTTGCCCATGCAGGTGATTACATAGAAGGTGAATACGAGAAAGAGACCAGAACACCTCGAGAAAATAGTAAGCGGCCTTATCCGGAAATGGGAAAAAGGGAAGAGAAAAAAAGGAGACGCCGTCCGGGCAGCATGGGCGACCGCGGCCGGGAGCCAGGCGGCAGGGCATGCGCAGGCGGTGAGCTTTAAAAAAGGGATGTTGATGGTGATCGTAGAAAATTCGACGTGGCTTTATAAAATGACCATGGGAAAAAGGGAGATCATAACCGGTTTTAACCATAACTATACAGGCAGACAGAAGTTGACCGATATCCGGTTCAGGGTCGGAAAAACCGAGAGATAACCCTGGCAAGGGAAAATGCAGGGGTTTGATAAATCCGACCCCTACCAAGAAGCAAGGAAGGCATAAATGGTAAAAAAGAAAGAGAAGAAAGAAAAAGTGAAAAAGGGCCAGAAAGAAAAAAAAGAGGGCACGGCCCAAAAAGAGGGAGAGGAAAAAGCGGTCAAATATGACTCCACCACGATACAGGTGTTGGAGGGACTGGACGCTGTCAGGAAAAGACCCGCGATGTATATAGGAGATACGGGCAAAAGGGGGCTGCACCACCTGGTATATGAAGTCGTTGACAACTCCATCGACGAAGTGATGGGAGGGTTCTGCGACAAGATAGAGGTCGCTGTTCATGCCGATGAAAGCATCACCGTCACCGACAACGGCCGGGGGATCCCCGTGGAGACGCACGCGAAGCTTAAAAAGCCCGCGGTAGAGGTCGTCATGACCACCCTGCACGCCGGAGGAAAGTTTGACCACAGGGTATATAAAGTATCCGGGGGGCTGCACGGGGTCGGGGTAAGCGTGGTAAACGCTCTCGCGGAATGGCTTGAAGTGGAGGTAAAAAGGGACGGGAAGATATATCATCAGGAATACAACAAAGGAAAAGCGGTTTCAAAATTGAAAGGGCTCGGCAAGACAAAGACAACCGGGACCAGCGTTACCTTTAAGCCGGACGAGGGTATTTTTAAAGAGACGGCGAATTTCAGCTATGACATCCTTGCGACAAGATTAAGGGAGCTGGCCTTCTTGAACAAGGGAGTTAAGATCACGCTCAAGGACGAAAGGACCGACAAGGAGGCGGAATTCTATTATAAAGGCGGAATCGTCTCTTTTGTCGAATATATAAACGAGAACAAGACCTCCCTGCACAGGAAAATAATATACATTGAAAAGAAGAAAGACGATGCGCGGCTGGAGATCGCCATGCAGTACAACGAAGGGTACGCGGAGAACATATATTCATTCGTTAACAACATCAACACTATAGAAGGGGGGACCCACCTTACCGGGTTCAAGTCAGCGTTGACAAGGACGCTCAAGGCTTATGGGAAGAGCCGGGGCATTATTAAAGGCGATGCGCTTTCCGGGGACGACACGAGGGAAGGGCTTTCCGCTGTGATCAACGTCAATATCCCCAACCCGCAGTTCGAAGGCCAGACCAAGACAAAGCTCGGGAATTCCGAAGTAGAAGGCATGGTCGAGGCCATGGTGAACGAAACGCTCGGCGCGTACTGTGAAGAAAATCCCGATGTCGCGAACAAGGTGATAAAGAAAACCGTGATGGCAGCCAGGGCCAGGGAAGCCGCAAGAAAAGCGCGGGAGTTGACCAGGAGGAAAGGGGCGTTCGAGAGCGGGTCTCTTCCCGGAAAGCTCGCGGATTGTTCGGAGAAGGACGCGGAACTGACGGAACTGTACATGGTCGAGGGGGACTCCGCCGGCGGTTCGGCCAAACAGGGAAGGGACAGGCGCTACCAGGCCATCCTTCCTCTCAAGGGAAAGATCTTGAATGTCGAGAAAGCCAGGACGATTCAGGTTCTTAACAACGAGGAGATCAAGACCATAATCATGGCTCTTGGCGCCGGGATCGGCGAGGAATTTAATGTTGAAAAGCTGCGCTATGGAAAGATCATCCTCATGTGTGATGCCGATGTCGACGGGTCGCATATACGGACGCTTCTATTGACGTTTTTTTACCGGCAGATGAAAGGGCTCCTGGAGGGAGAAAGGGTTTATATAGCGCAGCCTCCGTTATACCGCCTGAAAAGAGGGAAAAAAGAAGAGTACATAAGCACCGAGCAGGAGATGAAGATGTTCCTGATAGACCAGGGTATCGAGTCTTTGCAGGTCGAACACGGCAAAGAAAAAAGGACCCTGACGGACAAGAAACTCAAGGAGCTTATGGAGCTGCTGCTGAGGCTGGAGAGACTTATGAACGCTATAGAAAGGCGCGGGATAAAACTCAGCAAATATTTAAGGCTCAGGAACAAAAAGACCAAGAAGCTGCCCTTGTACAAAGTAACAATAGAAGGCGAAGAAAAATATTTATACACGGACGACGAACTGGCCGCCCTTAAGGGATCGGAGGAAGAGCTCGAGATGGCGGGCACCAAGCCCGGGAAGGAAGAGGAGGGAATGGGTTCGGCCGTGGAAGTCCAGGAGTTTTTCGAGGCAAGGGAGCTTGAAAAGATAACCAAGGAGATCGCCAAGTTCGACCTCGACATAGCGGATTATGAAACAGACGAAGAAGAGGAAATAATCAAGAAAAAAACAGAGAAAAAGAAAAAAGATGGAAAGCCCCTGTTCCTGCTCAATAAAAGCGAAAAAATATTTTCCCTGAAGGACCTTCTGGACCACATCCTGGGCGAGGGAGAAAAAGGAATGACCATACAGAGATACAAGGGCCTCGGAGAGATGAACCCTGAACAGCTGTGGGAGACGACAATGGACCCGGAGAGAAGGACACTCCAGCAGGTGACGATAGAGGACGCGGTCGAAACGGATACCATGTTCACTGTTCTTATGGGGGATAACGTCGAGTCAAGAAGGAAGTTCATAGTAACGCACGCGGGGGAAGTTAAGAACTTGGACATATAAAAATGTAAAAGTAAAAACGAAAAACTAAAAATCAAAACAAAAAATTAAAAATTATCCAAGGAAAGGTGCTGGCACAGAGATCAAGCAAAAGACTTTGAGTTTAAAGGTAACAGCAAGTTTTGAATTTTAAAGTATCGTAGATCACACTGGAGACAACATGTACACAATGAACGAAAAAATCATACCTGTATACATAGAAGACGAGATGAGGGATTCGTACATCAATTACGCAATGAGCGTGATCGTGGGAAGGGCCTTGCCGGACGTGCGGGACGGCCTCAAGCCGGTACACAGGCGCATCCTCTATGCCATGAAGGACATGGGGCTTTTGTACAACAGGCCGTTCAAAAAAAGCGCGAGGATAGTCGGAGAGGTGCTTGGTAAATACCACCCGCATGGGGACGCGGCCGTGTACGACGCGCTTGTAAGGATGGTCCAGGATTTCTCGCTGCGGTATCCGCTGGTGAACGGGCAGGGAAATTTCGGATCTATTGACGGTGATCCCGCCGCGGCCATGAGATACACCGAAGCAAGGCTTCATCAGATAACGAACTGGCTGCTGCAGGACATAGAAAAAGAGACCGTTGAATGGCAGCCGAATTTTGACGGATCGCTGCAGGAACCCAAGGTCCTTCCTTCGGTTCTGCCGAACCTGCTTATAAACGGGTCAAGCGGCATAGCCGTGGGCATGGCGACTAACATCCCGCCGCATAATCTTTCGGAGATCGTGGACGCACTTTGTTACATTATCGACAACCCCCAGTGTACCGTGGACCATCTGCTTAAGATCGTCAATGGGCCGGATTTTCCGACAGGCGCTCTCATCTGCGGCAAGGAAGAGATCACAAGGGCCTACCGCACGGGCCGGGGCAGCCTCAAGGTGCACGCAAAGGTCCACGTGGAACAGAAAAAACAGGGAAGAGAAGCTATTGTCATAACGGAGATCCCATATCAGGCAAACAAAAGCAGGCTGATCACATCAATAGTTGCCCTTGTCAAGAACAAAAAGGCAGAGGGGATCGTTGATATCCGCGATGAATCGGACAGAGACGGCATGCGGATAGTCCTGGACATACGCAAGGGGGCCAGCACCGAGATCATAACGAACCAGCTGTACAAGCATACCCAGATGCAGGACACTTTCGGGGTTATCATGCTGGCGCTCGTCAACAACCAGCCCAGGGTCCTGAACCTTAAAGAGATGCTGGACTTCTTCATCGCGCATCGAAAAGAGATCATTATCAGGAGGACAAAATATGAACTGGCCCAGGCGGAGGAAAGGGCGCATATCCTCGAGGGGTTGAAGATAGCCCTGAAGAACCTGGATGAGGTGATCAAACTGATCAAGAGATCCAAGGACCCGGCGACCGCCAAAGTGGGCCTTATGAAGAAATTCGCCCTTTCCGAGAAGCAGGCCCTGGCCATACTTGCGATGCGGCTACAGCAGCTGACAAATCTGGAAACGAAAAAGATCGAAGACGAATACAAAGAGCTGATAAAGCTGATAGAAAAGCTCAAGGGCATACTAGCGAGCGAAAGGAAAATAGTCGGCATTATAAAAGAGGAATCTCTCGCGCTTAAGGAGAAGTTCGGGGATGAGCGCAGAACGGAAATAACCGGCGCGGTAGAAGCGCTCGACATAGAGGACCTGATAGCCGAAGAGGACATGGTAATAACCGTAAGTCATGCCGGGTATATCAAGCGGTTCCCGGTCAGCGCCTACCGCAAGCAGAAAAGAGGCGGGACAGGCGTCACCGGCGCTGAAACACGGGAAGAGGATTTTATAGAGCACCTTTTCGTGGCTTCCACGCATGACTATATGCTGATATTCACCAGTGAAGGGAAAGTGCACTGGTTGAAGGTCCACGAGCTCCCGCAGGCCGGCCGCAGGACCAAGGGACGCCCCATTGTCAACCTTATCGGGGTATCAAAGGAAGAGATGATAACGGCGGTGGTTCCGGTAAGGGAATTCAAAGATGGGCAGTATGTCGTGATGGCTACGGAGCAGGGAAAAATAAAGAAGACGACTTTAGCGCAGTTCAGTACCCCGCGCAAAGGCGGAATAATAGGCATCACTCTGGGAAAAGAAGACCGGTTGATAGGAGCGCTGCTTTCTGGCGGAGACGATGAGATATGCCTCGCGACCCAGAAAGGCAAGGCCATAAGGTTCAAAGAGGAGAATATCCGGCCGATGGGAAGGAGCGCCCAGGGAGTAAAAGGGATAGCCCGCGGGAAAAAAGACAGCGTAGTGGGGATGGTGAAGGTGCACCCGGATGGCACCTTTTTGACCGTTACGGAAAAAGGATTCGGGAAAAGAACGGAATTTGACGCCTATCGCCTGCAGTCCCGCGGAGGAAGCGGCGTAATCAACATTAAAATAGTCGACAAGAACGGTCCCGTTGTCGGGATAAAGACTGTTCGCGAAGAAGACGATATAATGCTGATTTCCAAGCAGAGCATGGTCGTAAGGGTCGCGGTTAAAGGGATCCACAGGACCGGGAGGGCCACTCAGGGAGTGAGGGTCATCAGGATCAAGGCCAAAGACACCCTTACCGCCATAGCTAAGGTCATCAAGGAAGAGGAAGAACCGGAAGAAGCTGAAGAGGGACAAAGAAGGATATCAGGGGATTAGAGATAGCGCCTGATATCCGGGTATCTTGATGCCCACAACCTGATGACAAGGTCCCCCGATACCATTTTTTAAGTTGCAAAAAGAAGGATGTTTATATAAAATAAAACGTTTAAAAACCGCATTTTTGAGCGACCCCATCGTCTAGCCTGGTCTAGGACATCAGATTTTCATTCTGACGACCGGGGTTCAAATCCCCGTGGGGTCGCCATATAGAAGAAAAAAGTAAAAAGGGGAAACGAAACACTATAGTTTTACGTTTTTAATTTTTAAATTAATCTGATAGTCAACGAGGATACAATATGGGCGACATAGAACAGCTCTGGGAAAAGGCCAGGGAGAAGACGGAAGTCATCAGGGCAAGGGTGAAGAGTCTTTCCACCTTCAGCCAGACCGCGGTCTCGTATATTTTTCTGGCAGAGTCTGCCGTGAACGAAGGAAATACCGTGGTCCGGAAGGGCAGGATCATCGTTGAGAAACCCCTGATCGTTCTCCCTCAGGACATGCCACAGTTCGAGGGGTTTGATCTTGAGGAAGAACTGAACGTCAGCCAGGAACTTGTGCAGACGTTTTTCCTGATGAGGGGCATCAGGTTCCCGTCGCTCAAATACAACAATATCGTGTATAAACTTGACCTGGAAGAAGCTTCCCTTGCAAAAAGCGTTGCAAAGCACAAAAAACGTCTGGAAAGAAAAGAGAACGTCAGCACCGCGCTCGTGGTGGGCCCGGAAGACTGCTGGCAGTTTTCCCTGTTTTTCTATATAGCTTCCCTTGCAGGGCGGTGCGCCCGGACAGATATCATGAACCTGTTGAACAGGATGTACAAGGACGATTAATCGGCGGAAAAAGGCGGAAAAAGCATGTGCGGGATCATCGGCTACACAGGAGAGAGAGATACTGAGGAAGTCCTTATAAAAGGGTTGTCCCGGCTGGAATACCGCGGGTATGATTCGGCGGGGATAGCCATTATCAATGATAGGACCATCCAGATAAAGAAGAAGCAGGGCAAGCTTTCCGTTCTCGCGGACGAGCTGAAACGCAGGCACCTCAGGGGGAAGACCGGTGTAGGGCATACGCGCTGGGCCACCCACGGTGTACCGAACGACATTAACGCGCATCCACATCTTGACTCGAAGAAGAACATCGCCATAGTCCATAACGGCATTATCGAGAATTATCAGGAACTCAAGAAAAAGCTCCAGAAAAAAGGATACAAATTCTCTTCAGAGACCGACTCGGAAACGATCGCTCATCTTATCGCGGATTGCTACACGGGCGACCTCTGTGAAGCGGTAAGAAAGGCCGTGGCCAAGTTGGAGGGGTCCTACGCGATAGCGGTCATCCATAAAGGGGAAAAAGGAAGGGTAGTGGGAGCGAGAAGGGACAGCCCCTTGATCGCAGGGGTCGGCAAGGGAGAATATTTTCTTGCCAGCGATATCCCGGCTGTCCTGGAGTACACCAGGGACGTTATCTATCTTGAAAACGGGGAAGTCGTGGACCTGTCAGAAAAAGGGATCAAGATATACTCAAAGGGCGGGAAGATCGTTGAGAGGGAGCCGGCAAGGATCGAGTGGGATCTCTCCGAGGCGGAAAAAGGCGGATACAGGCATTTTATGCTGAAAGAGATATTCGAGCAGCCGAAGATCCTGCGCAAGATCATAGACGAAAGGATAAAAAAGGGGAAGATAGAGTTCGAGGAACTGGCCATAAAGGACAGGGACCTGAAAAAAATAAAAAAGGTCGCTATAGTCGCTTGCGGCACGGCCTATCACTCCGGCGTGGTAGGGAAATATCTTATAGAAAAGATCGCGAGGCTCCCTGTCTGGGTGGACCAGGCGAGCGAATTCCGGTACCGGGATCCGCTGGTGGACAAAGACACGCTGACTATAGTGATATCACAGTCCGGAGAGACAGCGGATACCCTGGCGGCGTTAAGGGAGGCGAAAAAGAGGGGATCCAAAGTACTGGCCATATGCAACGTCCTCGGTAGTTCTATCGCGCGAGAGGCGGATGGAGTGATCTACACGCACGCTGGTCCGGAAATAGCCGTCGCCTCGACAAAGGCCTATACCGCGCAGATCACCGTCCTTCACCTTTTCGCGCATTATCTCGGGGACAGGAACGGGGCAGCGAGCAAGGGCAAAAAGGCTTTTTTAGCGGAGCTCAGGAAGATCCCCGGCTATCTTGAGGAAATGCTGGAGAGTTATCATTCCACCCATAATATGATCGCGGGCTATGCGGCAGAGTTCCATAAATATTATCTCGCGAGGAACAACAAGAGCTGTTTTCTTTATCTTGCAAGGAACATTAACTATCCCAGCGCCCTGGAAGGGGCGTTGAAACTGAAGGAAATTTCGTATATAAGCGCGGAGGGGTATCCTGCAGGAGAGATGAAACACGGCCCCATCGCTTTGATAGACGAAAATCCCTGGGTAGTCTGCATCGCGACCGCTGCGCAGACCCATGATAAGATGCTGTCAAACATCCAGGAGATCAAAGCAAGGGGTGGGATAGTGATAGCGGTCGTCTCGGAAGGCGACAGGCTGCTGGGGGACAAAAGCATAAATTACGCCATAGAGATACCCCGCGTTCCCGAGATCTTTTCGCCTGTTCTGGTCATTGTCCCGCTGCAGCTCTTGGCATATTATGTAGCCGCGGACTTCGGGTATGATATAGACCAGCCGCGCAACTTGGCCAAGTCGGTGACCGTCGAGTAAGAAAGTGACAAAGAGTTCCGTCGTTGCGGCCGAAAAGAGTACCAATGGTGGGGACATTATTCATTGTAAGTACGCCGATAGGGAATCTGGAAGACATCACCATGCGGGCTGTCCGGGTGTTGAAAGAAACGGACATTATAGCCGCGGAAGATACCAGAAAGGCAAGGATATTATTGAACGCCTACGGCATAAAGACCCCGGTCACAAGCTTTCATTCATACAGCGGGATGAAAAAGACCTCCGAGATCGTCAATATGCTGCAGAGGGGAAAGGATGTGGCGCTTGTGTCGGATTCCGGCACGCCTGGAATATCGGACCCCGGCCATGTCCTTATAAAGGAATGTATCGGAAAGGGGATACCGCTGACGGCAGTCCCCGGACCCACGGCGTTTATAGCCGCGCTGGTCTTATCGGGAAAACCCTCGCATAAATTTGTTTTTGAGGGGTTTCTGTCAAGCAAAGGATCGCGCAGGCGCAAGCAGCTGGAAGAACTGGCGAAGGAGGAGAGGACCGTAATAATTCATGAATCTCCCCACAGGATCGAAAAATTTTTGAAGGATTTCATGGATGTCGCGGGGAACAGGGAGATAATACTGGCGAGGGAGCTGACCAAGAAATTCGAGGAAGTAAGAAGGGGGGCCGCGGAGGAGCATCTGGGACATTTTGCGGAAAGCAAACCTCGAGGCGAATTTATAGTGATATTTTAACCGCCGGGAAAACGCAAAGATATTGACTTTTCAAGGCTAGTTGCTAAAATTAAAATGCAGGGTTTCGATTTATCGAACCCGAAAAATCAGGAGATAAACCATGATAGAGCAGACCCTCATATTGATAAAACCTGACGGGTTGAAGAAATCTCTTACAGGGAATATCCTCACACGCTTATCCGAGACAAAGCTGGACATAGTCGCATCGAGGATAGTGGAGGTTTCACGGGAACTGGCGGAGAGGCATTACGCGCACTTGAAAGATATGCCTTTTTTTGAGGACCTGATCAAATATATCACGGGAGAATATCACAAAAAGAAAGTCATGGCCCTTGTATATTGGGGGGAGGACGCCATCCGGAAGGTGAGGGATATCAGCGGTAAGACCAATCCGGAGGAAGCGGACGCGGTATCAATAAGGGGGGCTTACGGCAGGATCACCACAAAAGGCGTTTACGAGAACGTAATACACGCGTCGGCTAACAGAGAAGAGGCGGAAAGGGAGATAAAGATGTGGTTCGAGCCGGACGAGATAATCGTTGATATTTATCCGGTCGAGGAAAAACAAAAAACCGTTAAGGTGAGAGAATGGATAGAAAAAAGGAAAAAGGCAGGAAAAAAACAGGCAAAACCAATGGCACGAAAAAACCGCGGATAAGGTCCATGACCGGCTTTGGAAAGGGCGCGGAGAAAAGCCCCTATGGCAACATAATCGCGGAGATCAAGAGCTTGAACCACAGGCACCTGAGCGTTGATTTCGCGTCCTTTGAGGGATTTTTTCTGTTGGAAAAAAAACTTAAAGATGTTTTCGCGAAGAGATTGGCCAGGGGAAAGGTTTTTGTCAAGATATCCAGGGAGAAGAAAGGAAACAAGGGTCTCCTGGAAGAGATACATATAAATGAGCATATGATAAAAGAGTACGCAAGCAGGATCAAAACGATCCAGAAGGACCTTGCCCTGAAAGGAGAGCTCAAGATACAGGACCTGATGGGCTTTCCGGGAGTGATCCGGCAGGATGTGGGGGAAGAGGGAGAGAAGCTGTGGCCGTTCATAAAGAGGGCCGCGGAAAAGGCGCTGAAGAATCTCATAAAATACCGTGAAAGGGAAGGCGCGAAGCTGGCAAAGGATTTCAGCCAGCGCCTTGGGAAAATACGAAAAGCCATAAACAGCATAAGAAAACGCGAGAAGCAGGCCATAGAAGGGTACAGGAAAAGGCTGCTCAGGATGACAAAGATGGCCGCGGCAAAGGAAGAAACAGACAAGGGAAAGCTGGAGGAGGAAGTCGCCTTGTTCGCCAGGAACTGTGATATAACAGAGGAGCTTGTCCGTCTGGAAAATCATCTGGACGGATATATCCTCGTTCTGAAAAGGGTAAAAGGAGATGTGGGGAAAAAACTGGATTTTATCGCCCAGGAAATGCACAGGGAAGCCAATACCATAGGCGCGAAAGGAAACGATTACCTGATCTCCAGGCAGGTCATTGATATAAAAAGCGAAATAGAAAAGATACGCGAACAGCTGAAGAACATTGAATAAAAAACCGGGAACCAAGAAAGACCCTCTTATCGTCGTTGTTTCGTCGCCCAGCGGAGGCGGCAAAACCACGATAGTCAATAAACTGCTCAAAGAGATCGAAGGCATGCTGAAGTCTGTCTCCTACACGACCCGCAGGCCCCGGTCGAAAGAAAAAGACAGGGAAGATTATATTTTCATTTCCGAAGAAGAGTTCAAAAAGAAAATCGCGGACAACGAACTTCTTGAATGGGAAGAGGTCTTCGGGTGTCATTATGGGACTTCCTCGGAACAGGTAAAAGAGGCCCTGTCCGCTGGAAGAGATATTGTTCTGTGCATAGATGTCAAAGGGGCCAAACGGGTCAAGAAAAGGTTCCCGGGGAGCGTGAGCGTGTTTATAATGCCGCCCTCCAGGGAAGCGTTGACCACGCGGCTGCAAAAAAGGCAAACGGAGCAGAAAGAGCAGATGAATGTGCGTTTAAAAGAGTCGGAGAAAGAAATAGAATCCGCGGACGAATACGATTATATGATCATAAATGATGATCTGGACGAAGCCGTGCGGGAGCTTAAATCCATCATAGAGATGGAAAGAGAGAACCGCAGGATGAGACTAAAAAAGTGAGGGAAAATGGAGAAGATCGCGTTGGAAGATCTATTAAAAAAAGCGGGAAGTCTTTATAAGTTGACAAATATGGCGGCGATGCGCGCTATGGAGCTGAACAGCGGGATGAAAAGACTGGTCGAAGCGGACCCGAACGAAAAAGCGACGACAACAGCTATAAGGGAAATAGCCAATGACAAAGTCAAGCTCAAGGAACGCAAATAGGAAGCAACAAAAAACCATACTTCTGGGGGTCACCGGCAGCATCGCGAGCTATAAGGCGTGCGATCTGATAAACCGTTTCCGGGAAAGAGGGTTTGCCGTAAAATGCGCGATGTCAAGAGACGCGAAATGGTTTATTACCCCTCTGACGCTCGAGACGTTGACGGGAGAGAAGGTCGCGGAGGACATGTTCCGCCTGCCGGCGACAAGGGAGCCCGCGCATATTGCCCTGTCGGAAGAAGCGGATATCATCCTGGTGGCGCCTGCTACGGCCGACATTATCGCGAAGACAGCCTCCGGGATATGTGATGATATTTTAACATGCGCCGTATGTTCTTCCAGATGTCCGGTGGTCTTCGCGCCGGCCATGAACGACAGGATGTACAACAACCCGATCATTCAGGATAGAATAACCTACCTCCGTGGAAAGGGATACCATTTTGTGGGTCCCGTAGTGGGGCGCCTGGCTTGCGGATATGAAGGCATGGGGCACCTGGCCCCGGCGGACAAGATAATCGAACGAGTGGAAAGTCTTTTAGAGTGAACGGGGGAAATAATATTCCGTACAAAGTCCTCATTACAGCAGGTCCTACCATTGAGCCGATAGACCCTGTCAGATACATCTCCAACTTTTCCACAGGTACGATGGGATATAAAATAGCCGCGGAAGCCGTGAGAAGAGGGAATAAAGTGTGTCTCGTAAGCGGCCCGGTGCGATTATCCCCGCCCGACGGAGCGGAAGTGATAAATGTGACCACGGCCCGCGAGATGCGGGACAGGATCTTTGAGAGACTGGACAATACGGATTGTGTGATAATGACCGCGGCGGTTTGTGATTTTCGCCCGGCGGAAGTAAAGAAACAGAAGATCAAGAAGACCGGAAAACTGGCACTGGACCTTATCGAGAACCCGGATATTCTTAAGGAAATCGGACACCGGAAAGGCCTGGTGAAAGTGGGGTTCGCGCTGGAGACCGATAACCTGCTGGAGAACGCGAAGAACAAATTGAACGGAAAAAGCCTGGATATTATAGTAGCGACCATGAGAGGGCGGCAGCAAGATCCTTTTGGCGGAGGCGAAAAGACATTTACGCTGCTCGACAGGGAACTTAATGCGAGGGAGCTGAAAAAAGTCACGAAGGACGAATGCGCTAAAATCATACTGGACGAAGTGGAGAGACTGAAGGCATGAAAAAGAGGATTCCTGGCAACGGTGGGTTTACCATCGGGGAACTTATAGTGGTTTTTCTTATCGTTTCTTTGACTATTTTTCTGGCATTTCCTTTTATCGGCCGGATCCACGCAAGATGGGAAAAAGGCGCTTGCGCCGGCAACATGAGGGAGATAGGCATGGCCCTGTATGTTTACGCGCGTGAGAACAGGGGCAAATTCCCTCCCTCATTGAAAACGCTTTACGACGAGCAATACTTGGCGGACGCGAGGTTTATGGATTGCCCCGGGACTAAACATGCGGGGACACCGGAAGACCCGGATTATATATATACGGCCGGCTTATCCGTAAAAGACCCATCCAGGGAGGTTCTTGTGCGGGACAAAGGCGAGAACCACACTGGCGGCGGAGAGAACCTACTTTACGTGAACGGCGACGTGCTGTGGAAAGAGAAGAGCGGTAAAAAGGGCCGGTTCCCGTTTTTTGTTCAGTTGCCGGATTGAGTTTCCAGTTCCTCCCACAGAGTCTCGATCTTTTCATGCAGCGCTTTTCTTGAGAACGGCCAGACAGACCTCCCATAAGCGGCTTTTTTAATCTCCGAATAAGTAATATCGTTTATCCTGAACTCAGGGAATTTATTGTCGATTTCCAGATAATACCGCATGAGAAGGATGTACTTCCTTACCAGAGAGGGGAGAAGGAAGTTTTCTCTTACGTGCTCTTTGCCGTTATTCCCCAGGGTATCCCTTTCTTTCTTGTTCTGCAGGAAAAAGAGCATATGCTTGACGATCTTTTCTATTTCAAAAGGCTCCACGAGGAAGCCGGTAGTCCCGCTTATGACCTGTTTTTTGATGCCGCCGACCGAGCTGCCGATGACAGGCGTTCCCTGCCACAGGGCCTCGGTAACGACCAGCCCGAAGCCTTCCTTGGTAGAGACGTGGACAAAACAGGTCGCAAGCTTCATAAGGGCTCCGATGATGCGATCGTTGTCTTCTATGTTCAGCAGCGGAAGGAGATCCTTGTTATTGCCTATCTCTTTAAGTATTGTTTTATACATTTTTTCGCCTTCAGGGTCATCGGAGGCCATATTGCCCACTATGATCAGCATCGGCGAAGGAACCTCCCGCGAAAGCTCTTTTTTCAGTTTTTTGAAAGCCTTAATTATGGACCGCTGATTTTTATGGATGTCATATCTGGAAACAGCCAGGATAAAAGGACGGGCAGGATCTATTTTATGTTTCGCGAAGAGGGGTGCGACGATGGATAAGGCTTCTTCACGGGTATATTGTTTGTTTTTCTGCTTCAAAGGGTCGATGGCCGGGGATATGGAATACACGGGGATGTTCAGGCCGGGCTTGGCAAACTCGGGACAGGTGAAGATCGCTCCGTCATAGTGATTTACATAAGGGAGAAGGAACCGCCATATACGCCGACTTGCCTCAGAAGTATCTATGTGGCAGCGCCAGAGGACATATCCGAAGATATTGCCGCTCATTATGGCCGCGGCCGGCTGCGGGTCATGGACGATAACCATATGGGCGGGGATCGTGGTTTTTTTCAGGTTTTGCCGTATATTTTCCAGATAAGCGTGGAAGATCTCCTCCATTGTGATCTTTGATTTTATTCCCTGCAGCATATTGTGGAATTTTTTGGTCACGGTGAAGAATTCAAGTGTTCCTTCTATTACGAACCACCGGCACCTGATACCCAGTCCCTTGGCAAAAGGGACGACGCTTCGCAGCATTTCCGCCACGCCTCCTCCGACGAAGGTGGAATTGACGTTCGCCCAGACTTTGCCTTTCAGGGGGTCGGCCAGCCACTTCAGCTCTTCAATGGCCCTGTCCCCCGCGAACTTCTTGTACAGATCCACGTTCACAGCTTCTAAGGGAACGAACTGATTTTTATAGTGGCGACTTTGGTCGTCAAACACGTTTTCCCTCCTTTTTGGTCCGTTCAAAAACGGAAAGCGACTTATTAAGCCAGGCATGGATATCGTTCGTCCTGACGTTCGCGCGCATACGCTGCATCCTTGTTTTGATAGCGCCAGGGGGCATCGTAAAAGCCTTGAGGAGCGCGCCCGAAATATCTTCGATGCTGTAGGGATTGACGGATATGGCGTTTCTGAGTTCCGCGCTTGCGCCGGCAAACTTAGAGAGGATGAGGATCCCCTCCTCATCAGAGTGGGAAGCGACATATTCCTTAGAGACCAGGTTCATCCCGTCCCTTAAAGGAGTGATAAGAGCTATGTCAGCCGCTGAATAAAGAGCGACCAGGGCGTCAAAATCCACCTTGCTGTACATGTACTGTATTGGATGCCATATCCCGGTGGAGAATCTTCCGTTAATCCTCCCGACGATCTCGTCGACGTCCTTTTTCAGGAGACGATAGGCGGAAACGGCTTCCCTGCTGGGGACCGCCAGTTGATAGAAACAGAACTCGCCCGCCAGCCCTGGATACGTTTCCAGGAGGTTTTCTATTCCCAGCATCTTTTGTTTGATGCCCTTCGAATAGTCCAGACGGTCCACCCCGAGGATCATCTTAACGTAATGGTTCTGTTTCATGAGCCCCTTTTTTCTTTTTATGACATTGCTTTTTCTGGAAGCACTGTCATACTTTTTGAAATCAATACCGATAGGGTTTACGAAAGCGAATGGGAGCCTTTTGTAGGAGGCCTTGTCTTTTTTTGGGCCGAGAAGGGCGTGGACCGCGCCAAGATAGTTTTTCATGTGCTGCCGGTGCTGAAAGCCGATGGAATTACAGCATGCCAGGGAGTTCAGGATATCCTTTCCCCAGGGCAGAGTGGAGAAGATGTCCACATGCGGGAAGGGGATATGCAGAAAAAAATGTATCTGGTATTTTGGATTGATCCTGCGCAGGAAGAAAGGACATAAAAAAAGATGAAAATCGTTTATCCAGATAATATCTTTTTCCCCGGCGACCTTGTTTATATATGAAGCGAATCTTTTATTGATATTTTTGTAAGCCTCCCATGACGAGTAATCTATAGACGACTTTTCGAAGAAGTAATGAAAAAGTCCCCACAGGGTGTTATTGGAAAAGTTGGTATAATATTGTTCGACTTCTTTTTTGCTCAAGGGGACAGAAAGGATTTTATAAGATTTCTTTGTGCCGGAAAACCCAAGATGGGCAACGTTGTGGATCTCCTCGGTCTGTTCCCGGCTGGAATGGCCGGAGAATGTCCCGTCCCACCCGATCCAGAGACCGTTTTTTTCTTTAAGTATGGGATCCAGCGCGTTAACCAGCCCTCCGGGAGATTTTTCCCACCGTGCTTCTCCCCCGGTGCTCATTGTTTTATAATAGGGGAGACGGTTAGAGACAATTATCAGCTTGCCAGGATGTTCTTTTCGCATATAATTGATTATAGCATAAAACTTAAGGATAATCTTATAATTTAGATTGTAAACTACCTCAATTTTGTATATTTTGTATATATATGAAGAAGGAAATACTGAACTATACCCCGGAAGAGCTGGGAAAAGAGATAAAAAGACTGGGCGCACCCGCATACAGGGCACGGCAGATATTTTCCTGGATAAACAAACAAGGCGCCGCTGAATTTAAAGAGATCCACGGTATCCCCGGGAAATTGATCGCGGAACTTGAGAAAAGGTTTGTTATCTGTACGCTTTCGCGCAAGGCGCATTTTGTGTCAAGGAAAGACGGAACAGAAAAATTCCTGTGGGAACTGAAAGACGGACGCCACATCGAGACGGTCCTCATCAGGGCGGGAAGCAGAAGGACGGTATGCCTGTCCACGCAGGTGGGATGCAGGTTCAAATGTCCTTTTTGCGCCAGCGGATCCAGGGGGCTTATAAGGGACCTGGAATCCTCGGAGATCGTGAATCAGGTCCTGTGTGTCCGGAAGATAAAAAGGTGCCGGCCGACCAATGTCGTGTTCATGGGGATAGGAGAACCACTGGATAATTATGATAATCTGGAGAAGGCGATACGTATCATCAATCATCCGGCGGGCATTAATTTAGGCGCCAGGAAGATCACCGTATCAACATGCGGTATCGTTCCCGGAATCAAGAGGTTGAAGAAAATAGGATTGCAGGTGGGATTGTCCGTGTCCCTGCACGCCGCGGACAATAAGCTGAGGAATGAACTGGTGCCGGTCAACCGCGAGTATCCTTTGGAGGAACTGATGGCGGCATGCAAGGAGTTCGTCCGGACCACAGGGAGGATCATCACGCTGGAATATACTCTTATAAAGGGGAAGAACGATTCACCGGAAGACGCGCAAAGGCTGGGGAAAATGGCCAGGCAGCTTAAGGCCAAAGTCAATCTTATAGCGTGTAACCCCGGAACAGCTGACAAAAAGTATTATGCCGACGGAAAAAAAATGGAAGAGTTCGGGAGCCAGGTGAGAAGAGAGAGGGTGCCCGTGACCGTCAGGGAACCAAAAGGAGAGGATATTCTGGCCGCTTGCGGCCAGCTGGCCGTTAGAAAGGCGGGAGAGAGAAGACTCAGGGGGGCGAAGGATGAAATATAAGCTTGTTGTCTTTGACATTGACGGAACGATCACGCGTCACGTTTCCAGCTGGCGATATATTCATGAAAAACTGGGATTATGGGATGTTCTCGCGAAGAAGTATCAGGAACAGTTTCTCGCCGGGAAAATAAGTTACCGGAAATTCTGCGAGCTTGACGCGGCGCACTGGAAGGGAATAGAAGAGGAGAAGTTGTTCACTGTGTTCAAAAAGGTTCGGTACGCCAGGAACGTGAAGACAGCCGTCAAAAAACTCAAGAGAAACGGCTTTAAGCTGGCAGCGCTTTCCACGGGCCTGCAGTTCATCACGGAACGCGTAAAAGAAGAGCTCGGATTCGATTACGCGCTCAGCAACCGGCTGAACACCCGCAACGGACGATTGACAGGTGGGGTCACCATCAACATAAGCCACGGTGCAAAAGGCAAGACCCTGAACAGGATACTCAGGCGCTTCAAGGTGAAACCGCATGAGATGGTGGTTGTAGGGGACAGCGAGGGGGACGTGCCAATGGCAAGCGTCGCGGGGTATTCTATCGCTTTTAATTCTTCCAGCGGGAAGTTGTCCGGGATAGTGGATTTTAATTGCAGGTCTTCCGATTTCATGAAGGTATGCGACAGGATACTGACCGTCGCCGAAAAAGGGGAAGATAGCTTATGAGGCGCCTTTTTATTATTGGTTTTTTTCTATTCATATGTTTTGATGGAACGGCGGAATTATCAGCGCAGGAAGACCACTTTACTATTAGAAGGCTGGACATGGTGGACAGGCAGATCAGGAGACGCGGCATTGCCGATGAAAGGGTGCTCGGAGCCATGGAAAAGGTCAAAAGACATCTTTTTGTTCCGGAAGACCTGCGGCATCAAGCCTATGAGGATTATCCGCTTTCTATCGGATACGGCCAGACGATATCACAGCCGTATATTGTCGCGTACATGACAGAAGCCGCGCGGGTGAAACCGAATGACAAGATCCTGGAGATAGGGACTGGCTCCGGCTATCAGGCAGCGGTCCTCGCTGAGCTGGCAAAAGAGGTTTACACTGTCGAAATAATAAGGCCGCTCGCCGATTCCGCGCGTTCACTCCTGGAAGGATTGGGATACAGCAACGTAAAGGTCAAACACGGGGACGGGTATAACGGGTGGCCGGAATTCGCCCCCTATGATGCTATCATAGTAACTGCCGCGCCGCCGCAGGCTCCCGAGAAACTTAAAAAGCAGTTGAAAGTCGGGGGAAGAATGGTCGTTCCTGTCGGGGAATTTTTTCAGGAACTATATCTGATCACGCGCACTTACTCCGGTTTCAGGGAGGAAAGATTATTGCCTGTCCGGTTTGTTCCCATGGTCCGCGGAGATAAGTAAGGACGACGTTTAGAAACTCCGGGAAGGAGCTTACTTATAAAAAAAGCAACCCGGTAAGGTTGCTCGATAAAAAAAGTAGCTTTTCTTTAACCTTTTCACCTTTTATTTTTGAAGGGGGAAAGAAAAGCTATAAAAGACCCATATCTATTCCCTTCCTGCATCGTCATAAAAAAGTATAGCATAATATACTTCGATAGCAACTTTTGGGAGAGCAGAAAAAGGGGAAGTAAAAAACCACGTTGTTATATTAATAAAAGCCAGAAAAAGACACATTTACACCAATTAAAGAACCCTTTTATATATAAAAAGATGCAAGCGTTATAAAACAAAAAGTAAGAAAATCTGGGCAAAAACTGTTTTGGATAACCCAAGAACAAAGGGTTAAGATAATATTAAAGGTTCAGCTTTTTGATTTGAGCCATGATCTCAGGTATACTTTACATTGCCGGAACAGTGAAGAAGATGCAGGAAGAAGTATCGCTTTTAATAAAGGAAAAATAACAAATGGGGGATGATCCAAAAAAGATTATTATAGCCGATGATGATTCTGATCTGTGTGATCTGATCCGGGAAGTGCTGGCAGGAGAAGGATACCAGGTGGATGCGGTCAATAACGGATTTGAGCTCATCACGTATCTGAAAGAAAACCAGGATATTGATGCGGTGATCCTGGATCTGGTCATGCCTGAGAGGGGAGGTATAACTGTTTTTGAGACCATCCGCTCGATTTCCCCGGCGTCCAAGATCATAATCCATACGGGACATACTGATTACAGGGGCTCAATATACGACAGGAAATCAGACGCATTTATTGAAAAGACCGAAGGCGCGGAGAAAATAATCAAAGTGCTCGAGGAATTGTTATAAACAGAAAGTGTTATGCCGCTACAAGCAACTCTTCCATTCTTTCGTATAGATTTCTCAGATCTTCAGCGTCTTTTATTTCGATCGGCTTGAGCATGAATTTCAGTTTTGAGGGGTCTTTTTTGAATTCTTCCACGCTGATCGGACTTTGTTCGTAATCATCAGTGAGAAGCTTATAAATGTTCGTGAACGCGAAGTCGTTATTGTTCAGATACGCGATACCCGCGGCAATAATGCCCCCGATGTGGCTCACCTCATCCGCGCTTAATTCTTCTTTTTCAAGATCCATGAAGATGACACGCGCTTCAGCTTTTGCCAATCTGTCGATCTGCGTGTCCGTCAATCTGTCATACGGGAGTATTGTTACAATATGGTCATTGCCTTTGTTCTTATCACTGGCCGCGAACTGAACAAGCTGTTCCAGGTCTTCTTCCCGGAAATCCACCTCATAAGGGCTGCCCCGCGTTACCTTGCTTATACGCGTGAGCATATCTTCCCGGCCGGGCGGCGTGTAACCTTTCCATGCCTTGATAATACAGGGTTCTTCCTGTTGAACATCTTTCTTTGCCAGTTCTAAATATCTGTGCAATAGCTCCACTTTCACCCTTCCCCGGACAGCAGGTCTTTTATTTCTTTTCATGGTGAAAACATCCAATGGATTTTTACTGGATTTCACGCCGGTTTGCAATTCCATGTTATATATAGTCGCGACATTGTCTTCTGTTTCTTCTTTGGTGGGACCTTCAAGAACCGGGTTTATTCTGTAGGCGGTCGCTTTCCCTGCCCTGCCCGCCTTGATAAGAATACCCGTTTTCTGAAGGAAAGTTACCCCCGCGCCGGTAGTTCCACTTGAGTAGGGTTGACATAGAACAACTATCTCTCTTTTTATGAAAGGATTAAATCCGCACCTTTGATAGATCTTTCTGAGTATTTCACCCGGGCCGCCTCTGGGAGCAAATTCTTCCAGCTCCTTTTTCACTTTGGGTGGTAAGTCGATCTTGAGTCTCATCGCTGCTTTTTTGCATAATTTTAGACAAACCAATGCTATTTGCCGCACCCTCTCTCTTGATAGCCTGCCAAATTTTTCTTTGAGGATTTCCGCTGTCCCTTCAAGCGTTTCCCCATCGCCTATATTCAGCAGGGGCAGCACTCTTAATTCAAAAATTTCCAGATTCCTTTCAAGCCGTTGTGGATATTTTTTCCACCTGTTTCTTATTAAGCGTTCTGTTTCCTTTGCAAGCGCGTAGTTGCTCTCCATATCCACCATATCCTGCATCCTTATGTCGGGTCTTCCTACCAGGTCTTCTAAGGTCCCCTCGTCTTCTTCTCCGATAAGGGCTTGCAGGGATATTGTCCCCAGCGATATCTTTAATAGATTCTTGACCTGGAGCACGGATAATCCCATGGCTTCAGCTATTTCTTCCAAAGAGGGCTCACTTCCGTGTTTCTGGACATAGTGGCGGACGATCCTGTTCATTTTGCTGATCTTTTCGGTCGTACTAACGGGTAATCTTATGGTGCGGGTCTTCTCAGCGAGAAAACGCGTTATGCCCTGTCTTACCCACCACGTAGCGTATGTGCCGAATTTATAGCCCCTTTCATATTCAAATCCATCCACTGCCCGCATAAGCCCTATATTCCCTTCCTGTATGAGGTCCAGGAAAGGGGCTCCTGTAAGTTTCGTGTACCTGCTTGCAATGGGGACAACGAGCCTGAGGTTGTGTTCAATAAGCATTCTTTTTGCGGCCTGGTCCCCCTGGCGGGCTCTATACGCCAGGCCGATCTCTTCTGCCCGTGAAAGCAGATGATAACAGGAGATCTGCGCCAGATACTTGCCCTCCGATGTCATATCGTCGGTAAAGCGTGCCTGCGGTATTGTTTCGGCCGGCAGCCTTTCCGGCATAAGGGATGAAAAATATTCAGCCAGGGCAGTATAAGTTTCTGCGATATATGGAGAAGCATAAGCGAAGAACTTTCCTATTGCAGCAGCAGCCCTGTGCGATGAGGGCTGCTCTTTTATGGCTTTTAATATAACAATATTCCTGAAAGCGGTGGTTCTGCTGTTATCGTCTGTGTTCAATAATGAGGCCAGTCGGTCGATTCTATTATCGCCAGTAACAGTTTTCAGGAAATTTAATTCGGTGAAAAGGGAAGTTGCTTTCTCCATATATGGCGTAGAAACATCAAAAGGGGTGTATATAAGGGTGTGGAGATAAAAATCCAGAGCCCTTGCGGTCTGTGCTATAGGGTGGACAGGGCTTAATCCTGTTTCATTAAGTATTTCAGAAGTGCGCTCAAATAGACTTTTATCCGCGAGCATTAAGATAAGTTTTTTACGCTCCCTTATTGATAGTTCTGACACGGATTCAGCTATCAGTTCGTCGATATTAAGCCATCCTTTAGCCTTTCCTATTAAGAGCGCGAGATCCAGGAGAAGATTTTTGGCGCTTTTCAGGATGTCAGGATCGACCGCGTTCACTTCTTCGGGAAGAGCTGAAAGAGCGGAAACGATACTTTCGCTGTTATTCTTTATATGATTGAAAAGCATCCGGACGTTTGTTGGCGCGGGTTTATACCCGAACGCCCATAGCCTGTCCTCCAATCCCTGTTTTTCAGCATCTGACAGGGGCCTGTCTCCAAAAGGCCTGACCCATACAAAGTTGCCCGTTCCTTCATCCAGATATCCCTTACGTAACAGGCTTAGAGGATTTCCCGATTCATCAAGCACATATACAGAAACACCTTTATGATTTTCAGGTGTTCGTTTGAATTCCACGAATACAGGCTCATTTGGATGGGTTTCGCTCCTCATACTGATCCTGGCCCCATTTATTCTTCCGAGTCCAAGATATCCGAAACTGTTCAGATGCCATACTAACGGGTTGGGGAAAACCGTCTCTTCATCTTCTTCACCTGAAGAGGACATCCAGCGAGTAAACCTTTCTTTTACTTCACTTGGGAAACGGATCTTAAAGGAACAATCCCCCCGGTCATAAAAGGTTATAATCGCCGGCAAAGAAAAATTTTCGCTGTTATCAAGCATGCCGGAAGCCCCTTTATTCCTTATTTCGATCCTGCGCGGTTCTTCCGGAACATTGTTGACCTGGATATCATTGCTATGGAACATTTCATATTGATCGCGTTGAAGCGTAATAGAAGCATAGCCTGTATCATTTTTATCGCTGAACATATAGATCATTTTTTTCCGGGGGTATCTGCTTATCTTATAGCCTCTTTCCAGCCGTTTTCTGCTCATAAGCAGGCCTTTGACCACGTTTCTCAGCCATACGGTAGTCCCGATTTTGGTCATTGTCGGCAAGGGGTTCCAATCTCCGTTTTCGTTTTCCGCTAATTTTATGAATTTGTGATTGTCTTTGTCAAACTCTGCTACCACCACTGTTTTTTGCTTGCTGGTCTCTGTCGCGTTCGAAAATAAAAAGAGTAGGCGCTTGCCATTTTCAATAATCCCTCTTGCATAGACCGTTTTATCTTCCGCGGGGAGATACAAGGTGACCTTTTTCACGGGTTTAGCAAGTCTCATAAATATACCGGCCTCGCGTTCGTGGGTAGTCAGGCGCACGGCCCCCTCTGGAGCTGTATCGACTTTTTCATACATAAAAAGACGCAGGTGGTCCTTTGTTCTGTACATTCTTTTTTGTTCTATCTGTTCAGGCTCTTCCGTCTCATCGTTCAGATATCTGATATAAGAACCCGAGTAGAGAAGATTGTTTTTATTGCCCACAATAGTCACTTCAAATATGTTTTTTGTGGTCTTTTTTGCAATAACTTTGACCTTGCTGCGGATCGGGGCTTTGACCGGCACCGGACGGATACCTGAAAAAACCGGGACGCGTTTGTTTTTAGAAACAGTTAATTGCGATTGTATGGTCGTATGTTTAGAATCCTGGAAGGGGAAATTCTGGAATTCTTTAGCGGGGACAGAGGGTATCTTTTCTTCTGTATCCTCTTTTGGAGCTGCTTCGGCCGCCTGATAAAAGACAAAACCCTTGTTCAGGGATGCCCTTATTTTTTCTCCCCTTAACCTCGAGTCATCGGATGAGATAAAAAGACCTTCCCTGAAATAGTTGTGGCGGCATTCCATTATCAGGGGGTTTATGGCCGCGTAAAACCGCTCTTCCTTATTCTGCCCGGCTTCTGTTCTATAGTCTTCCCGGTCAACAAGACCATTTTCCCTGATAAACATTACCTCCAAGGCCTTTGCCACAATGTCGTTCAGCATGAGCTCCGGGGATAAATAGAAGGGTTCTTCCCCATTGTGGCAGAGATCATAGTAGGATTGCTTTATCTCTTTATTTCCCAGGACAAGGTCTTTTATTCCGTCATAGCGGTATTTGTTTTCCTTCTGCAGTATCTGCATCAGGGCCTCAACGTCTTCGTGTATGATAGCCCGGATAAGCCGGATGTCATTATCAGCGACCTCCTTGCGCACGAGATATTTTCCGGAAGAGAGAAGTAACGCATCTGAATGATTCACGTCTAACAGCCGTTTGGCATCTTCAGATTCCGCGTATACAACTTGCGTTCTTTGAAGAGCTGCATGTATTTCCCGTTTTACGACAGGGGACTGGGAAGCCAGCCACGGGGCCAGGGCGTGGGAGGGAAG